>JANNNX010000063.1:0-3047 GCA_031398745.1 Actinomycetes bacterium | reverse complement strand
CTGGCCCCCACCCGCCGCCCGTTCCCCGACAAGTGGCACGGCCTGTCCGACCCCGACATCCGCTACCGCCAGCGCGAGCTCGACCTGTGGGTCAGCGAGGAGGCGGCCGCCACCCTGCGGGCGCGCAGCCGGGCGGTGGCGACGATCCGGCACTGGCTGGAGGACCGGGGCTACCTCGAGGTCGAGACGCCGCTGTTCCACGCCATCCCCGGGGGTGCCCTGGCCCGGCCCTTCGTCACCCACCACAACGCCCTCGACGCCGACCTCTATCTGCGCATCGCGCCGGAGCTATTCCTCAAGCGACTGGTGGTGGGCGGCTTCGAGAAGGTCTTCGAGATCGGCCGGGTGTTCCGCAACGAGGGCCTCTCGCCTCGTCACAACCCTGAGTTCACGATGCTCGAGCTGTACGAGGCCTACGCCGACCACACCGACATGATGCGCCTCACCGAGGAGCTGGTGGCGGCCGTCGCTACCGCGGTCACCGGCAGCCCAGCCCTCACCTACGACGGCCGGCCCCTTGACCTGACCCCCCCGTGGCGGCGGGCGACCCTGACCGAGCTGGTGGCCGAGCACGCCGGGGTCGAGGTCGACCTCGACACCCCGATCGACGAGTTGCGCCGGCTCTGCGCCGAGCACGACGTGGCTACCAAGGCGTCGTGGGGCCCGGGCAAGCTCCTCCTCGAGCTCTACGAGAAGACCACCGAGGGTGCGCTGTGGGCGCCGACCTTCGTGACCGACTACCCGGTCGAGGTCTCGCCCCTGGCCCGTGATCACCGCCACCGGCCCGGCTACGTCGAGCGCTTCGAGGCCATCGTGGCCGGCCGGGAGCTGGCCAACGCCTTCTCCGAGCTGGTCGACCCCGACGAGCAGCGCCGCCGCTTCGAGGCCCAGGTGGCCCAGCGGGCCGACGGCGACGACGAGGCCATGGTGCTCGACGAGGCCTACCTGCGGGCCCTCGAACTCGGCCTCCCGCCCACCGGCGGCCTCGGCATCGGCGTCGACCGCCTGGTCATGCTGGTCACCGGAGCCACCAGCATCCGCGATGTGCTCCTGTTCCCGACCCTGCGCCCCGAGCAGGGACCGTGACCTGGCGGTCTAGCGGGGCCGTACGGAAGAGATTGGTCTAAAGGATACCGGTGGCTGGGATTTGTGTAAGGAGTCAGGGACGGGGAGGACTTCGGTGCCACAGTGGGTCAGGACCGCGGAGACAGCATATGGTCGATTCACTCGATGGGATTGAATCCCATGAAGAGTACGATCGCAAGTAAGGCCAACGGGATTGTGGTAGAGCGGCCCCTACTAACGCTATTCGCGGGCCAAGCGACTCTCCTATGGGCGGCACTGTGGTGGGTGTACTATCCTCGATATCAGTCTTGGCTCCAGTGGGGACCTGGGAAATTTGGCCGCCTGGCCAATACGGTGTTCATAACTGCTACCGGGGTATTCATCATCGTTGTAGCGTCCGCTCGTCTCTTGGGGTTGTCAATGGACTAGCTCCTAGTCGCCCGCCCGCGGTAGCGACATGTCGTGTGGAGCTGCGGCTCAGCCCGGGCGGGGCATGTGGAACAGGTCGTTGACCCTGGTGTAGAGGCTGCCGAAGAGTCGACCGACCGGGTGGTAGCGCGCTAGGTCGACCCTCGCCGTGTCGGGGGTCGACCATGCCGGCCGCAGTCCACGCCCACAGCACCTCGGCGAGCACCACCCGCCGGTCGCCGAAGGCCAACATGGTGTGCACCCGGCACTCGTAGGCCGCTGGGGAGGCAGCCAGCCGGGGCGGCGCCACCATCCGAGAGGGGGCGAGGGCCAGGCCCAGCGCCTCGGCCTCGCCCACGTCTGACGGGTACGACGCCGACGTGGCGTTCATGGCTTCGGCCCCGGCCTCATCGACGATGTTGACCACCAGCTCGCCGCTGGCCTCGGCATTGCGGCTGGTGTCCTTCAGCCCCCCGCCGACCGCTCCATCGATGCTCACCATCAGCAGCGGCGGGTCGTCACTCACCGCATTGAAGAACGAGAACGGCGCGGCGTTCACCACCCCGGTCGGCCCCATGGTGGTGACCCAGGCGATGGGTCGGGGGACCACGAGGCCGGTGAGCAGTTTGTAGCGGCGCAGGGGGTCGAGGGTGGTGAAGTCCCAGCCGTCCCAGTCGCCGGCCGCAGCCTCGGAGGGGACGGTCACGCCACCACCACCCAGCACCGCGCCAGCCTTTCGACGCGCACGTCGGCCCGGTCGAGGAACAACCCGGCGGTGGCGTCGGGGGTCATCCCCCGGCGCTCGGCGATCGCCTCGTCGACCCACGGCCCGGGCTCCGGCGCCGACAGCGAGGGGAAGGCGAGGGTCGGGTCGGCCAGGTCGCCCGTGGGATCGAGGGCGATGACGGGGATGTCGACCGACAGCGCCTCCTCGAGGAGCACGATGCCGAACCCGACCGCTGGTGGCTGGCGGGGTCGATCGTCTCTCCGAGCAACAGCGCGGTCACCGGCTGAATTCTGCAGGCTCAGTCGATCCCGAGCACCCGGGCGCGGTGCCGGTCTCGGACGGAATCGAGTTCGCCGAGGAGTGCGTCGAGGTCGGGCGGTGGAAGGGGTTCGAGCGCCTCGAGGGCGGCCCATGCAGCGTTGCGGTCGTCGTCAGACACGGGAACGACCGGGCGCGCGCTCACGGCGTCAGCCTTGGTCGACGGTGGCGATCAGGCCGATGGCCGCGGCTCGCAGCCCTTCGACCCCGGGACTCGACGGCACGCCCTGGAGCGCGGTCACCGCCTCCTCCGCGTACCCGCGGGCGACCTCGACCGACTGGTCGACCGCTCCCGACCGCTTCACCAGCAACTTGGCCGCCTCGACCTCGGGTCCCTCGAGCGGCCGGCCGAGGACGGTGTGCAGCTCGCCCCCCTCGACCGAGCCCAGGGCCAGGATGGTGGGCAGGGTGTAGACGCCGTCGGCCAGGTCCTTGCCCGAGGGCTTTCCCAGCTGCTCGTCGGTGGCGACGACATCCAAGATGTCGTCGACCGTCTGGAAGGCCATCCCGTAGGCGGTGCCGAAGGCGG
>JANNNX010000059.1:0-2587 GCA_031398745.1 Actinomycetes bacterium | reverse complement strand
TGCCCGGAGTAGCTGGTGCGGACCCGGGCGATCGATCTCGGCGTTGCGGTGTCCAGGGAAGCCAGACTCAGGGCCGGTGACGTCGGTCGGATGGCTCAGAGACTCGAGTGAGGGCGCTCTTCGGGCCGCCCTGGGCACCGTCGCTCCCGAGCTGGCGGGATTGCCGATCAAGGTCAACCCGGGGTACCGCCAGTCGAACCCGCTGTACTGGTCGGCCAGCGCCGTCATCGATGACAGGTTCGTCGCGAAGTACGCCTGGTCCGAGGTTCGAGCGACCCGGGTGTGGAGGGAGGGCGAGCTGCTACGACGGTTGCGGGGGCGCGACATTCCACCAGCTCTTCCTGAACTGGTCGCCCTCAGTCGGGACCCAGTGCTCCTGGTGACCGCTCTCGTCGATGGAGAGCCGCTCAGCTGGGATTGGGCCAGTGCCCTGACACAACCCGACACCGAAGGGGTTGCCGATCACATCGCCCGATTCCTGGCCCATCTGCACGCCGCTGACGCCACCGAAGTGCTGACCGAGCTTCCCGTGGTTCTGCCCACAGCCCAGGCGGACACCGACCGGCTACGCAACGGATACCCCGTCTGGTGGACGAGCACCGCGCTGCGGTGGTGCTGGGATGGTGCGACTGGGTCGATGACATCTTGGACAAACCCCAGGGCGACGGCCACAACGAGGTCCTCGTCCACGGTGACTTCCACGGTTACAACCAGGTGTGGGACCGAACGGCCCGGGAGCTACGCGCCGTCGTTGACTTCGAGGAGAGCGGGATCGCCGACCCACACTTCGATCTGCGCTACCTGCCCGGTAACGCCCGAGGCCCACAGCTCCTCCTGAAAGTGATCGACGTCTACGCGTCACTTACGGGAAAGCGCTTGAACGTCTCTCGAGCGATGGCCTTGAACGTCCTCACCCACCTCGGCGACGCCCTGTGGCGAACCGAAGCCCGCGTGCCTTTGCCCGGTGGTGGAACTCCCACTTCCTGGGTCGACGATCTCGAAGACCGACTTGCCGCGCACGACCTCACTTGACCATCGCATCCGCCGTGAAGCGGGATCGTCCTGCGACATGACCAGATAGCGCCTCAAGCCTTCGAAGACCCTCAGTGCAGTCCGTGGAAGGCTGACGGCCATGACTCGACGTCACCGGTGGTGCTTGGTGCCCGCTCTCGTTGGGGGACTCGCCTGGGTTGCCGTCGGGTGCGGAGACGCCACGGGCGCGAAGGCTCCCGACTCCAGCGCGTCACCGGTCTCGACCGAAACCTCCGATGTGGCGTCAGCTGAGGAGTCCGTGCCGTACGCGCTGCTGGAGGGTCCGGGTTGGACCCTCCAAGAGGCCGTTGACTGGCTGCCGGACAACGTTCTTGCAGGCAGGGAGCCGGTGGCATCGGATTGGTGGGCGGAGTACGAGCGATTCGAGTCGTCATCCAGGGGGACCGAGGGCCAAGCCCTGAAGCTCACTGGGTTCACGGTCGGACTCGACGCCTACCGCTCCGCAATGGAGCCGCTCGGGATGTCGTTCGAAGCGGTCGAAGCGTCGCTTGGAAGGGGCCTGACCGGTACTACCGCCGAGCAGGGATCTCGCCCTGTGGTCGTCGCTGTGCCTTTCGGTGACGGCACGCTGGAACTTCTGAGCTACGAGCTGTCGAGCGATGAGCTCGTCGCCCTGGTCGCTGACGTCGTCACGGTCGACGATGCCGGCTGGCGCGCAGCCGGCGGGCAGGTGAGGTAGCCCTCACACCGCTTGTGGATCCTCGAGGCGGGCGCCGCACAATCCAGCGCGCCGGCGTACCGACGCGACGAAGGGGCCGACCCTGCGGCCAGCCCCTTCGTCGGGAGGGTCTTGAGCGCGGAGGACTACTCGGCCAGGGCGCTGCAGCAGGTCTCGGTGATCATCCGGGTGACCAGGTACGGGTCGCAGTTGGCGTTCGGTCGGCGGTCCTCGATGTAGCCCTTCTTCTCGAGCCCGACCTGCCAGGGGATGCGCACCGAGGCGGCCCGGTCCGACACCCCGTAGGAGAACTCGTTCCAGGGGGCGGTCTCGTGGAGACCGGTCAGCCGGTCCTCGATCCCGTAGCCGTAGGCCTTGACGTGCTCCTCTGCCTTCTTCCCGAGGGCCTCGCAGGCGGTGATGATCGGGTCGTAGCCCTCACGCATGGCCTTGGTCGAAAAGTTGGTGTGGGCCCCGGCGCCGTTCCAGTCGCCCTTGATCGGCTTGGCGTCGATCGTGGCGGCGACGTCGAACTCCTCGGCGATGCGGTACAGCAGCCAACGAGCGACCCAGAGGTGGTCGGCGACCTCGAGCGGGCCCACCGGTCCGATCTGGAACTCCCATTGACCCATCATCACCTCGGCGTTGGTGCCCGAGATGGCGAGGCCCGCCTCGATGCAGGCGTCGGAGTGAGCCTCCACGACGTCGCGGCCCCAGATCTCGTCGGCGCCCACGCCGCAGTAGTACGGGCCCTGCGGTCCGGGGAAGCCGCCCTGGGGCCAGCCCAACGGACGCCCGTCCTTGAGGAAGGTGTACTCCTGCTCGATGCCGAACCAGGGCTCCTGGTCGGCGTAGCGCTCGGCCACCTCAGCCAGC
>JANNNX010000037.1:0-59968 GCA_031398745.1 Actinomycetes bacterium | reverse complement strand
TAAAAAAACCAGCGCCGGTAGCTCGTTGACCTCGATTCCCTCGAGGAGCGAGCCACCGGCGCCTTTTTCGCTCCATGTCAGCGCAGGAACCCCAGATTGAAGCGCGTATCCGCCCCTCCGTTCGCGACCCGGGTGGAGCGGGTCCGGGGGCGGATGTCCGAGGTCGGGGTGGATGTGCTCCTGCTCTCGGTGGGGGCCGACCTGCCCTATCTCACGGGCTACACCGCCATGCCCCTGGAGCGCCTGACCATGCTGGTCCTGCCGGCCGAGGGCGAGGCCACCCTGGTCGTCCCCCGGCTGGAGGCGCCCCGGGTGCAGGAGCAGCCCGACGTCTTCACGCTGGTCGCCTGGGACGAGACCGACGATCCGGTTGAGATGGTCGCCGGCCTGGCCGGGCACCCGGCCCGCATCGCCATCGGCGACCGGACCTGGGCTCGGTTCGTGGTGGAGCTCCAGGCCCGCCTCGGCTCGGATCCGACCACCACCTGGCTCCGGGCCAACGACGTCACCGGCCCGCTGCGGGCGGTCAAGGACGAGACCGAGATCGAGAGCCTCCGCCGGGCTGCCCAGGCCGCCGACCGGGTCGCGGCCCAGCTTCAGGGAGGCGACATCGCCCTGGTCGGGCGCACCGAGCGCGACGTGTCGGCCGAGATCGGGCGCCGGCTGGTGGCCGAGGGCCATGCGCACGTCAACTTCGCCATCGTCGCCGCCGGCCCCAACGCCGCCAGCCCCCACCACGACCCCGGTGAGCGGATCATCGAGGCCGGCGAGGTGGTGCTGTGCGACTTCGGCGGGACGATGCCCGACGGCTACTGCTCGGACATCACCCGCTGCGTGTGGACCGGGGGCCGCGAGCCCGACCCGCAGTTCCGCGACCTGTACCGGGTGCTCCAGGACGCCCAGGCCCAGGCCGTCGCCTCGGCCACCGTCGGGACGCCGGCCGAGGACGTCGACGGCGTGGCTCGGCGACTCATCACCGACGGCGGCTACGGGCCCTGGTTCGTGCACCGCACCGGGCACGGCATCGGGCTCGAGGAGCACGAGGACCCCTACCTGGTGGGCGGCAACTGCGACGCCCTGGTCGCCGGCCACGCCTTCTCGGTCGAACCGGGCATCTACCTCGAGGGGCGCTTCGGGGCCCGGATCGAGGACATCGTGGTGGCCACGGCCGAGGGCCCCGAGCCGCTCAACATGGTCGACCACGGGCTGGTCGTCCTCGACGCCTGATGCCCCGACTCGACGCCGCCACCGTGCTGCTCCAGTGGGCGACGGGCGGCCTGCTGTTCTGTTGGGTGACCACCCGCCGCCGGGAGGTCGGCCTGGGCTACGGCTGGCTGCTGCGGATCGTCTACGGCTCGTTGGCCATCGGCTCGGTGGTGGTCGGCGTCGCCTTCCACCCGGTGCCCGTCCGCGAGGCGGCCTCGGCCGGGGTGGCGCTGGCCGCGGCCGGTGCCCTCGGGGTCTCGGTGCAGCGCCGCCGGGCTGGGGTGCGCGGGCAGCGAGCTCTGCAGGCCCGGCGCCAGGCGCGGGTGGCGGCCATGCTCGCCGACGAGGGCTCTCCCGACGTCGGCGAGCACCCCGAGCACTCGGGCGGGGCCGAGTTCGACCCCCGCCTCGACCTGGTGGCGCCCGCCCTCGGGGTGCTCGGATTGGTGGCCGGCGCGCTCGACGCCGGAGGCACCCCGCTGGTGGTGCTCCTGCGCACCCTGGCCGGCGCCGCCTTCCTCGGGGCGGTCTCCGACGCCATGCTGCTCGGGCACTGGTACCTGGTGCAGCCCGGCCTGAGCCGGGCTCCGCTCAACGACCTGGTGACCTGGGTGGGGCGCACCTGGCCGATCGAGGTCGTCGCCCTGCTGCTGCCCACCGGCATGGTGTCGGTGCTCACCGGCGCGATCGACGACGGCTACAGCGGCACGTTGGGCTGGTTCTGGGTGGCCTGTGCGGGTGGGACCATCGCCCTCGTTCTGGTGACCCGCGCCGCGCTCAAGGAGCGCTACTACTCCGCGGTGATGGCGGCCACCGGGCTGCTCTACCTGGCCATCCTCACCGCGTTCGGGACCGACCTGGTGGCCCGGGCCGTGCTCGCCGGGGTCTGACCGCGAGGGCGGGGCCGGCAGGGCCCGTTGGTACCGTGTGAGGCATGCCGAACATCGAGGGCGCCGACCTCCGGGTCGCCGATGTCGGCAAGCGCTTCGGGTCCACCGAAGTGCTGGTGGACGCCGATCTCGAGGTCGGCGCCGGCTCGATCTGCGCCCTGCTCGGACCCAGCGGATCGGGCAAGACCACCCTGCTGCGCATCATCGCCGGGCTCGAGCGCCCCGACACCGGCACGGTCACCCTCGGGGGCGAGGTGCTCAGCGGGCCCGACCGCTTCGTGGCCCCGGAGCGCCGCCGGATCGGCGTCGTGTTCCAGGACGGCGCCCTCTTCCCCCACCTGAGCGTCGCCGGCAACGTCGGTTACGGACTGCCCCGGGGCGAGCGCAAGGGACCGCGGGTGGCCGAGGCACTGGCTCTGGTCGGCCTCGAGAGCCATGCCGACCGGTTCCCGGGCACCCTCTCGGGCGGCCAGCAGCAGCGGGTCGCGCTGGCCCGGGCGTTGGCCCCGAGACCGTCGGTGCTCCTGCTCGACGAGCCGTTCTCGAACCTCGACGCCGCCCTGCGGGTGCGGGTCCGTTCCGACGTGCATCGCCTGCTGGCCGACAGCGGGGTGACGGCGGTGTTCGTGACGCATGACCAGGAGGAGGCGTTCGTGCTGGGCGACGAAGTGGCGGTCGTGCGCGACGGCCGCATCGTGCAGCGGGCGACGCCGGCCGAGCTCTACCGGCACCCGGTCGACCCGTGGCTGGCCCGCTTCGTGGGCGACGCCAACCTGGTCGCCGGGACCGCCGAGGGGCCCCAGGCACTGACCGCGCTGGGTCCGGTGGCGCTGACCGAGTCCCGCACCGGCGCGGTGGAGGTGCTGGTCCGTCCCGAGCAGGTGGTGATCGAGCCGGCCGACGGGCGCACCTTCATCGGCTCGCCGGCGGCGGTGGACCTGGTCGAGTACTACGGCCACGACACCCTGGTCCAGGTGCGGCTGGCGGGGGGCGAGGTGATCCGGGCCCGGGTGCTGGACGCCCACGTGCGCCGGGGCGACCAGGTGACCGTCCGCTATGGGGGGACACCCACGGTGGCCTTCGCGGCGTCGGACCCACCCGTTGCCGTCGGCTGACGTCGTCGTCCTCGGGGCCGGGCCCACCGGTCTGGCCGCGGCCATGGCCGCCCGGCGCACGGGCCTCCAGGTCGTCGTCTGCGAGCAGGCCGATCGGGTCGGGGGGCTGGCCGCCAGCACCGAGGTGGGCGGGATCCGGGTCGATCTCGGCAGCCACCGCCTGCACCCGTCGATGCCGGCCGAGGTCAGGGCGGAGATCGACCGGATCCTCGGCGACGACCTCCAGGTCCGCCGGCGCCGGGGCCGGATCCGCCTCGACGGCCGGTGGCTGGCCTTCCCCCTCCGGCCCGGCGACCTGCTGCGCCGGGCTTCGCCGTCGTTCCTGGTCGGGGTGGCTCGAGACCTGGCCTTGGCCCCGTGGCGGCGGCCCGACGGCGACGACTTCGCCTCGCTGGTGGAGGCCCACATGGGCCCGACCGTGGCCCAGCGCTTCTACCTGCCCTACGCCCGCAAGCTGTGGGACACCGATGGGTCGCGGCTGTCGGGGGAGCTCTACCGGCGCCGGGTGAGCGGGGGGAGTGCGGCCGGCCTGGTGCGCCGGGCCCTCACCCGACCCTCGGGGTCCGGCACCACTCGGGGGACCTTCCTCTATCCCCGGCGGGGGTTCGGGCAGCTGAGCGAGCGACTGGCCAACGACCTGGTGGCCGCGGGGGTCGACCTCCGCCTGTCGAGCCCGGTGACGTCCCTCCGGACGACCGGCGCCGGTGGCGAGGGCCTGGCCGTGGGTCTGGGTCCCGGGGTGTCGATCGAGGCCCCGACGGTGGTGTCGACCCTCCCGACCTCGGTGGTGGTGGCGCTGTCCGAACCCTCACCTCCCCCCGCGGTGGTGGCCTCGGTGGCTCGACTGCGACACCGGGGGATGGTCCTCGTCTACCTCGTGCTCGAGGGTCCGCAGTTCAGCCCGTTCGACGCCCACTACCTGGTCGACCCGGCGGTGGCGACGTCGAGGGTGTCGGAGCCGACCCGCTTCCGGGATGGCCCGGACCCGTCCGACCGGACCGTGCTGTGTGCCGAGGTGCCGGCCTGGGTGGGGGACGAGCGCTGGCGGGCCGACGACGCCGCGGTGGTCGACGGAGTGCTCGACGACCTCGCTCGCTCGGGTTTCGGGCCGCTGGCCGCGGTCGAGTCGCGGGTGGTGCGGGTGCCCCGGGTCTACCCGGTCTACGAGCTCGGCCACGAAGCGGACCAGGCCGTGGTCGAGGCCTGGGCGGCATCGATCCCGGGGCTGGTCCTGGTCGGGCGCCAGGGCCTCTTCGCCCACGACAACACCCACCACGCCCTGGCCATGGGGTGGGCCGCGGGGGCGTGCTTGCAGCCCGATGGGACCCTCGATGGCCCGGCTTGGACCCGAGCCCGGGAGGGCTTCCGGGACCACGTGGTGGAGGACTGATCGGCCCGTCTTGCCTGGCCGCGGGAGACCGCGGTAGACACGTTGTTAGGTAAGCCGAACAGCCGATCCCTCCGGAGGCCACCAATGTCCGCTGCTCTCGACCCCCGCCGCCGCTTCGCCCGCCGGGCCGTCGCCGTCGCCGCCGTCGCTCTCCTGGCCCTGGCCGCCGGGTGCTCCGACGACGACGGCGAATCGGTCCGCGACCTCGGCGGGTCGTCGTCGGGGTCGGGCAGCGGCACCGCCGAGGCCAGCGGCACCGGCAGTGGCTCGGGGTCGGGCTCGGGGTCGGGCAGCGCCGACGGGGCCTGTGAGCCGGTGGGTGACATCGACACCGCCGACCACTCGGTCGACGTCGAGCTCGACGAGTGGTTCGTGGTCGCCCCCGGGGAGATCGACGCCGGGGCCGTCGGGTTCGTGGCCAAGAACACCGGTGAGGAGCCCCACGAACTGGTCGTGGTGGCGGCCGACAGCATCGAGTCGCTGCCTCTCGACGACGACGGCGCGCTCGACGAAGAGAGCCTGGCCGACGGCGCCCTGATCGGCGAGATCGAGTCGTTCCCGGCCGGCGACACCTGCTCGGGCGTGTTCGACCTCGAGCCCGGCAGCTACGTGCTCTTGTGCACCCTGGTCGAGACCGAGGACGGGGTGGTCGAGAGCCACTTGGCCGAGGGCATGGCGCTGGAGGTCACCGTCGGCTGATCGGCCCCGGGTGGAGTCGGCGCCGACGCACTGGCTCGGCGCAGCACCCGGTAGACGGTCGGGACCACCGCCCGGAGGTAGGGCCCGGGACGGACGAAGGAACGTCCCGAGGATCGGAACCGGTAACTGATCGGCACCTCGTCGTAGCGGAAGCCTCGGGCCAGGAGGTCGAGGGTGAGCACCTGGGCGTAGTTGTAGTCATGGGCGATCTCGGCCTCGGACGCGGCCGCCGCCGACAGGGCCCGGTAGCCACTCTGGCCATCGGTCAGGCGCTGGCGGGCGGTGAGGGCCAGCCAGCGGGTCAGCGCCAGGTTCCCGATCCGGCGGTGCGGGCGCATGTGATCGATGCGGCCGGTGAAGCGGGAGCCGACGACATAGTCGGCCCGGCCGGCCACGATCGGCCCCACCACTCGGTCGAGCTCCTCGGGGGCGTACTCGCCGTCGGCGTCGCAGAACGCCACCACCGAGGCGCCGGCGTCGACCCCGGCGGCCAGGCCGGTGCGCACCGCGGCCCCCAGGCCGCGGCCGGGTTGGTGGGCCACCACGGTGGCGCCGGCCTGGCGGGCCTCGGCCGCGGTGGCATCGGTCGAGCCGTCGTCGACCACGATGCAGCGGGTCGGGCGCCCGGCGACGCGGGTCGGGAGGCGTCGCACCACCTCGGCCACCCGGCCGGCCTCGTTGCGGGCCGGGAGCACCAGCACCACCGGGCCGTCGCCGACCGGCTCGAGGGGCCGGACGGGCCGGGGCCGGGGGAGTCGGAGGGGGACGACGGCCGGGGCCGGCCACCACAGGGCGACCGCACCGCCGGCGAAGGAGTACGCGGTCTTGAGGCCATGGGTGACCACCGCGATGGCCAGGGCACTGGGGGCATCGATGCCGGTGGCCACCAGCCCGCCGGTGGCGGCTGCCTCGTAGGTGCCGAGCCCGCCCGGGGCGACGGCCGCCACCTGGGCCGCCACTGCCCCGACGGTGACCAGCACCGCCTCGGCCGGCGACAGCGGGTACCCGGCCCAGCCCGCGACCTGGTGGACGACCACCGCCTCCAGGGCCCAGGCTCCCACCGAGAGCCCGGCGACGCCGAGGCCCGGCCGGCGCAGGCCAGCACCGGCGGCTCGCAGCCCGAGGAGCCAGCGCAGGCCGAGGGCCCCGACCACCGCCACTCCCGCCAGCAGCAACCAGCCGAGCAGTCCGATGGTCTCGGTCAGCAGTCGGGGACCGAGCGCCAGGCCCAAGGCGGCCATGGCCAGGACGTCGGTCGCCCGCAGGGTGATGGTCGAGGCCGTGAGCTCGGCCAGCGGCAGCCCCGTGCGGCGCTGGGCGGCCAGCGGCCGCACGGCCTCGCCCAGGCGGAAGGGGAGCAGGTGGTTGGCGGCGAAGGAGAGGTGCATTGCCGACCAGGCGGCCCGGACACTCAGGGCCGGGACGACCCGGTGCCAGGCCACCGCTCGCAGGCCGAAGGCGCTGGCCAGCGCGCCCAGCGCGGTCAGCACCCCGAGGGGGTCGGCGGCGGCGGCCCGCAGCGCCACCCGGAGTGCGGCGGTGTCGACCGTCCCTCCCACCACTACCAGCGCCACCGCGGCGACCCCGAGGCCGACGATCCAGGCCAGCGGGCGGTGCCTCGACACGGCCGCATGGTCGCAGTTGTTAGGTGGACTTCACAACTCGGCCGCGGGGTGGATACCGTCGTCAGCGATGCACACGACGATCCAGCCCCGAGCGGCGGCACCAGTCCGTCGTCGTCGCCTATCCCGGCGAGCCATCGCCGTTCTCGGCGCGGCCCTGATCTTGGCGGCCACGCTCAGCGCCTGCGGGGGAGACGACGGCCCACGCCTCACCATCTACTCGGGGCGGACCTCCGACCTGCTCGGGCCGTTGCTCGAGCGCTTCGCCGACGAGACGGGGATCGAGATCGACGTCCGCTACGGCGACTCGGCCGACCTGGCCCTGCTCATCGACGAGGAGGGCGACCGTTCGCCGGCCGACGTGTTCGTCTCTCAGTCGCCGGGGGCCACCGGCTACCTGGCCGAGGCCGACCGGCTCGAGGTACTCCCGGACGATGTCCTGGAGCTGGTCGATGCCCGCTACCGCAGTGACGCCGGGCAGTGGGTCGGGCTGTCGGGCCGGGTCCGCACCCTGGTCTACAACACCGACGACGTCGACTCCGACCAGTTGCCGGCGTCGGTGTTCGACCTGACCGACGAGCGGTTCCGGGGCCAGATCGGCGTCTCCCCGTCCAACGGGTCCTTCCAGGACTTCGTGTCGGCCATGCGGGAGTCGGTGGGTGACGACCGCACCCTGGCGTGGCTCGAGGGACTGGCGGCCAACGACGTCCGCACGTACTCGAACAACCGGGCCATCGTCGAGGCCGTGGGCCGGGGGGAGATCGACTACGGGCTGGTCAACCACTACTACAACCTCCGAGCCAAGGCCGACGACCCGGCGGTGGCCTCGGAGAACCACTTCTTCGCCGATGGCGACCTGGGCGGGCTGATCCTGGTGACCGCGGCGTCGGTGGTCGACACCGCGGACGACGCCGCCGCCGCCCAGCGCTTCGTCCGCTTCCTGCTGTCGGAGGAGTCGCAGCGCTACTTCGCCGAGGAGACCTTCGAGTACCCGCTGGTGGCGGGGGTCGAGGCGGTCGGCGACCAGCCGGCCCTCGACTCGCTCCCGGCACCGGTCGAGGACCTCTCCGAGCTCGGTGGCGACCTCCGGCGGACCCAGGAGCTCATCGACCAGAGCGGCATCGCCGGCTGACCGTGGTGGACGCCGCCCCGCCCCCGCCCGGCACCGCCCCGTCGCTCGGACCGGCGCCGGGGCCGCCCCCGCCCGGCACCGCCGACGCCTTGCCGACCCCGACCCGGTCGCCGCTCCTGGTCGTCGGTGCCCTGGCCGCGGGCGCCCTGTTCGCCACGCCCTTCGCCTACCTGCTGGCCCGGGCGCTCGACGACCCGACCGGGGTCTGGGCCGTGGTCACCTCGCAGCGGACCACCGCGCCGCTGTGGCGGACGCTCCAGCTGGGTGTCCTGGTGACGGCGGCGTCGACCGTGCTCGGCACCGGGTTGGCGTGGCTCGTGATCCGTACCGACCTCCCGGGGCGGCGGGTGTGGCGGGCGGTGGTGGTGCTCCCGCTGGTCATCCCGAGCTTCGTGGGGGCCAATGCGTTCGTGGCCGCCTTCGCCCCCGGCGGCCTGCTCGAGGAGCTCCTCGGGCCGCTGGGCATCGACGCCTCCCGCGACGTGCGGGGCCTGCCGGCGGCCTTCCTGGTCCTCACCGCGCTGAGCTACCCCTACGTCTACCTCCCGGTGGCGGCCCGGCTCGCCGGGCTCTCGCCGGCGCTGGAGGAGAGCGCGCGGATGCTGGGCCGGCGTCCGTGGGCGGTGTTCCGCACCGTGGTTCTCCCCCAGGCCGCCCTGGCCATCGGTGGGGGTGCCCTGCTGGTGCTCCTCTACGTGATCAGCGACTTCGGTGCCGTCCAGTTCGTGGGCTTCGACACCCTGACCCGGCGGATCTACGCCAGCCGCACGCTCGACCCGACGGTGGCCACCGGCGCCGGGTTGCTGCTGGCCGCGGTCGCCCTGGCCGTCACCGGGATCGAGCGGGCGGCTGCCCGCCGGAACCCCCCGGGAGTGTCCCTGGCCCTGCGGGGGGCCCGCCCGCAGCCGCTCGGACGCTGGCGGGCGCCGGCCCTGGCCGCGGTGGCCACGGTGGTGGGATTCGCCCTGGCCGCGCCGGTGGCCGTACTCGGCTGGTGGACATTCGAGGGCATCCGCAACCCGGACGCACGTGGCCCCTTCGGCTCGGTCGTCGGCCCCACCGTCTCCACGGCCATGGTCAGCGTCGTGACCGCGGTGGTGGCGGTGGCCGTGGTGTTCCCCATCGCCCGGCTGACGGTGCGGCACCGCCGGGCCAGCGGCGGCCTGGCCGCCACGCTGGTGGTGGCCGGCTTCGCCTTGCCCGGCCTGGTCGTGGCTCTGGCCCTGGTCCGCCTCTTCGTTCCCACCCCGCTGTACGGCACCTACAGCCTGCTGGTGATCGCCTACGTGGTGCACTTCGGCGGACAGGCCCTGCGCTCGAGTCAGGCCGCGGTGGCCGCGGTGCCGAGTCGGATGGAAGAGGCGGCGCAGCTCCTCGGCGCCGGCCGGGTGCGACGGCTGTTGAGTGTCGAGCTGCCGCTCATGCGACCTGCTCTGGTCGCCGGCGGGGGGTTGGTGCTGCTCAACACCATGAAGGAGCTGCCGATCACCCTGCTCCTCTCGCCGCTCGGCCACCAGGCCCTGTCGACCCGGGTCTGGCAGACGGCCGAGCAGGCTTACCTCTACGACGCGGCGGTGGCGTCGCTCGTGCTCATCGCCCTGTCCGGGGTGCTGACCTGGTTGCTCGTCATCCGGCGCATGGAGCACCTCGGGCGGTGAGGACCTGGTCCGACCGGCGCACCGCGCTGGTCGTGGGGGTGGTGGTGGCGGGGGTGGTGGCCCTCGGCGCCGGGGCGCAGTCGGCTCGCCAGACCCGGACCACCGGAGACGAGCCCCACTACCTGCTGACCGCCCTGTCGCTGGCCGAGGACGGAGATCTGGATGTCAGCGACGAGCGGGCTCGACTGGCCTACCTCCCCTTCCACGATGTGGCCCTCTCCCTCCAGGCCGACATCCAGGCCGACGGCCGCCAAGTCGAGCCCCACGATCCGCTGCTGCCGGCGCTGCTGGCTCTCCCGATGGCCCTCGGGGGCTGGCTGGCGGCCAAGCTGGCGATGGCCGCGGTCGCTGGCGGGGTGGCGGCGGCGACCGTGTGGGCTGCCCGTCGTCGCTTCGGCGTAGGGCGGAGAACGGCGGTGGCGGTGGCGGTGGCGGCCGGGTGCAGCCCACCCCTCGCTGTCTACGGCACCCAGATCTACCCCGAGATCGTCGCCGCCCTGGCCTGCCTGGTCGGCTTCCTGGCGGTGACCGCGGCGCGGCCCTCGGGCCGCACGACCTTGCTGTCGGTCGTCGCGGTGGTGGCGCTGCCATGGCTGTCGGTGAAGTACGTCCCGGTGGCGGCGGTGCTGGCCGCCCTGCTCGTCGCCCAGCTCTGGTTCGGTGATCGACGTCGCCTGCTGGTCCCGGCCCTTGGCGGCTTGGTGCTGGCCGCGATGACCTACCTCGCGGGTCACCAGGTGCTCTATGGCGGGTGGACGGTCTATGCCGCCGGCTCGCACTTCGAGGCCGGGGAGCTGACCGTGGCCGGGCGCGACCCCGACCTGCTCGGGCGCTCGGTGCGCCTGGTCGGGCTGTTGATCGACCGGCACTTCGGCCTCGGGGCCTGGCAGCCCGCCTGGCTGCTGGCGCCGGTGGGGTTGGTCCACGTGCTGCGCCACCGCTCATCGGTCTCCGAACGCACCCTCGCCATCCGCCGACCGACGAACGGCGAGGTGCTGGTGGCAGTGGTCACCGCCGGGTGGCTGACCGCCACCTTCGTGGCCCTGACCATGCACGGCTGGTGGTGGCCGGGCCGCCAGGTGGTGGTGGTGCTGCCGCTGGTGGCGGTGGCCGGCGCGGCCTGGCTCGACCGCGCCCCGGCCAAGGTGCGGATCGGGGTGGCCGCCGCCGGCGCCCTCGGGCTGTGGGCCTGGGTGACGGTGGTGGTGGGGGCGTCGACCGGTGACCACTCCTTGGTCACCCAGCTGGGCGCCATCCATTGGCTTCCCCAGTGGGTGCTCGATCCCCTTCTGCCCGACCTCCGGGCCGATGGTTGGGCCACCGACGCTCGGGTCGCGGCGTGGGCCGTGTCATTGGTGGTGGTCGCCGGAGGGGCGGGAACGGCCGCTCGGCATCGGATCCAACCATGACCGTTGTCGTCACCGGGTCGAGCGGGTTCGTGGGCGGCCACGTAGTCGCCGGTCTGCTGGCTGCCGGCCACCGCGTCGTCGGCATCGATCGGCGGATGCCGTCAGAGGGCGAGCCTTGGGGTTGGACCCACATGACGGCCGATCTGTCGGCCCCGAGCGACGAGGCGCTCGACGCACTGCGATCGGCCGACGCGGTGCTGCACCTGGCGGCTCGCCCGGGGGTGCGGGCGGTCGGGCCGGGGGTCGAGGAGGCCCGCCACCGCGACAACGTGATGGCCACCCAGCAGGTGCTGGCCGCCGTCGACCCCGGCACCCCGCTGGTGGTGACCTCGTCGTCGTCGGTCTATGGCGGCAGTGTCGGAGGGCGCCCGAGCGCGGAGGGCGATCGATTGCGCCCGCTCGGCGGCTATGCCCGATCGAAGGTCGAGGTCGAGCGAGCCTGCTCCCGGAGGGCGGCGGCCGGCGGGCTGGTGACCGTGGCCCGTCCCTTCACCGTGGTCGGCGAGGGCCAGCGCCCGGACATGGCGTTGGCCCTGTGGGTGGCGGCGGCCCGAGCCGGCGCCCCGCTACGAGTGTTCGGCTCCCTCGATCGGCGGCGCGACCTGACCGACGTGGTCGACGTCGCCCGAGCCCTGCGGGTACTGGCCGAGCGGGCACCGGTGGGTGTGGTCAACCTGGGCACCGGCCGGTCGCGCCGCCTGGGGGAGCTGGTCGAGGCGGTGGCCCGGACGGTCGGGCGCAGCGGGGGTCGAGGTGGTCGCCGGCCCGCCGGGGCCCGAGCCCGACCAGACGTTGGCCGCCACCGAGCGGTGCCGGGCCTGGTGTGGCTTCGTGCCCACCACCGACCTCGACCAGGTGGTGGGCAGGGTGGCGGTCGGCCGGACCCCGCTTGTCAAAGAAAGTTGACAGAATGGAAAGGGTACTTTACCTTCTCGGCATGACCACGCCCAGCGCATCCCGCAAGAGCAGCAGTGACGCGGCCCGGGACCGGGCATCGATGCGGGATGTACTCCCGGGCGTCGCCCTCCTGGTGGTGACCCAGGCAAGCTTGCTGGTCCTCGACCCGGACGGCGGAGCCAGCCTCCCGAACCTGTTGTGGGCGCTGGCGCCGCTGGCGCCCGCCGGGTGGTTGGTGTGGGCCCAGTTACGGAGCCTGCGCCGGGCCGACGAGTACCAGCGGATCGGCCAGCTCGAGGCCATGGCCGTCGGGTTCGGGGCGATGGTGCTGGTGGCTCTGGCCGGTGGGCTGCTCGACGGCGCCGGCCTCGGCGACCCCCGTCAGTCGCTGCAGGTGACCTTCGCGGTCGGTGTCCTGAGCTGGCTGGCAGTCGGAGCGGTCAAGGCCTGGCTCGCCCGATGAAGAACCGGCTCCGCGAGCTGCGGGCGGCTCGGCGTTGGAGCCAGGCCGACCTGGCCGACCGTCTCGATGTGTCCCGCCAGACGGTCAACGCCATCGAGACCGGCCGCTACGACCCGAGCCTCCCGCTGGCGTTCAAGATCGCCGAGGTCTTCGACGACCGCATCGAGGCGCTGTTCTTCCCTGCCGAGGAACTCGCCCGTCGACCTTCGACCTAGGCGCCCTCGACCGTCGCCGGGATCAGCGTCGGGGGCTGGCCTGCTCGACCTGGTGGCGGGCCCAGCGCTCGGGGGTCCAGCCCTCGGGGACGCCTTGTGCGGCCAGGGCCTCGGCCGCCGCCGCTGACACCGAGAGCGGGCGGTCGCTCCGGCGCGCCGCCCCACCGATGGTCGCCGGAGTGGTGGCCGCCGGGGCCGCGGTGGGAGCCGGCGTCGCCACCTCGCCGGTGCCGTCGGGGCCGTCGCCGACGGGCAGCCCTCGACCGTCGCCGGACGGGCCGTCACCCTTGAACAGCTCGGCCAGACCACCGAGGGCGCCGGTGATGGCGGCGGTGTCGAGGGGCAGGAAGATCTTGGTGGCCCGGCCGTCGGCCACCTTCTGGAGGGCTTCCAGGTACTTGATGGCGATGAGGTCGTCGGTCGGATCGCCGTCGTGGATGGCGCCGTAGACGGCCCGGATGGCGGCCGCCTCGCCGGCGGCGATGGTCTCCTGGCGGTAGCGCTCGGCGTCGGCCAGCTCGTGGGCCGCCAAGGCGTGGCCCTCGGCCTCGAGGATCTGGCGCTGGCGGACGCCCTCGGCCTCGAGGATGGCGCTCTGCTTCTCGCCCTCCGCCCGCATGATGGCGGCCTCCCGGATGCCGTCGGCGGTCAGCACCTGGGCCCGACGGTTGCGCTCGGCCTTCATCTGCTCGTGCATGGCGCTCATCACGTCGGGCGGCGGGTCGATGCGCTGGATCTCGACCCTGACCACCCGGACCCCCCACTTGTCGGTGGCGTCGTCGAGGATGAGCCGCAAGTCCTGGTTCAACTTGTCCCGGCTGGTCAGTGCCTCGTCGAGGCTCAGGTCGCCGATCACGTTGCGGAGGTTGGTCTGGGCCAACTTGGTGATGGCCAGGATGAAGTTGGCGACGTTGTAGACCAGGCGCTGGGGGTCGGTGGGCTCGTAGAACACGACCGCGTCGACCGACACCACCACGTTGTCGGAGGTGATGACCTCCTGCGGCGGGACGTCGATGACCTGCTCTCGCATGTCCACCAGCCGCAGCGACTGGATGAACGGGATGATCACGTGCAGTCCCGGATCCCGGGTGGCCTTGTACTTGCCCAGCTGCTCGAGGATCCCCCGCTGGAAGGGGCGCACGATCCGCACCCCGGTGGCCACCACCACGAACAGGAAGAGCACGAGCACGAGCAGCACCGCGATGCCGATGGTCATCGGACTCCCTCCTCGGGATGGTCGAGATCGTTGTCGGTCGGCGGTGCCGGGGTCGCGATCAGGGCGGTGACCACCAGGCGGGCGCCCCGGACCTCGGCCACCTCGACCCGGGTGCCGGGGGGGAGCACCGCGTCGCCGAGGGTCTCGGCCCGCCACTCCTCGCGATCGACCCGGACCAGCCCCGGCTGGTCGCCGACGACCTGCTCGACGACCACCCCGTGGGCTCGGAGCAGCCGCAGGGCGCCGACCGGCTCGGCGGCGTCGGACTGGTCGAGGCGGCGGGCCAGCGGCCGCAGGGCGAGGAAGGCGGCCGCCGAACCCGCGAGGAAGCCGGCGAGCTGCCCGGCGAAGCCGACGCCGGCGAAGGCGAGGATGGTGGCCACTCCGGCGCCGATTCCGAAGGGCAGCATGACCAGGCCCGGGACGACGATCTCCATCCCCAGGAACCCCACCGCGGCGACCAGCCACACCACCCGCAGGATGTCGTCGTCGCTCACGTTGCCTCGCCGTCCCCCACTGCCGCAGCCATTCGGCACCGCAGGGTACCGGTCCCGGCCCGGCCGCGAGCCGGTCTGGATCAGCGGGCCGCGATCACCTCGATGTCGTAGGGGTCGAAGGCCGGGTCGGCGCTGAGGAGGGGGAGGGACTCCATCTGGGCCTGGGCCACGAGGAGTCGATCGAAGGGGTCTCGGTGATGAGGTGGGAGGTCGGCCACCGCGAGGGCGTGAGCATGCTCGACCGCGAGTGGGGTTACCCCGCTGCTGCGGATCCGGCTGGGGACGTAGCTCGCCGGCGGCTCGGGCAGGTCGAGCTTGCCGAGGCCGTGTTTGATGGCGATCTCCCACGAGCTGGCGGCCGACAGGACCAGCGTGGTGCGGGTGTCCTCGACCAGGGCGCGGGCCGGGGCGGCCAGGCGATCAGGCGCGGCCAACATCCACAGCCAGGCCTGGGTGTCGAGCAGCACCCTCACTCGAAAGTGGCCGCGATCTCGTCGTCGAGGGAGGCATCGAAGTCCTCCGCGATGACGACCTGGCCGGCGTCGGCGCCGAGCCGCCGATGGCGACGGGGGGTGGCTGGAACCAGCCGAGCCACCGGTTCACCGCCGCGGGTGATGGTGATCTCCTCGCCGGAGGACACCCGGACCAGCAGGCGAGAGAGCTGGGTCTTGGCTTCGTGGACTCCGACCTCGGCCATAAGCCAAGCTTAGTCGAGGACTTAGTCGGATTGACTCAGACCACGAAGTACTTGGCCTGGGGGTGGTGGCAGATGATGGCCGAGGTGGTCTGTTCGGGGTGGTACTGGTAGCCCGTCTCCTCCGACACCTCGATGCCCAGGCGGTCGATGCCGAGCAGCTCGCCCACCGTCACGTTGTCTTCGAGGTCGGGGCAGGCCGGGTAGCCCCATGAGTAACGGCCGCCCCGGTACTGCTGGCGAAACAAACCGGTAAGGGTCGGGCCGTCCTCGTCGGCGAAGCCCCACTCCTCCCGGATGCGGCGGTGCCACAGCTCGGCCAGGGCCTCGGCCATCTCGACGCCGAGCCCGTGGAGCAGGAGGTAGTCGGTGTAGCGGTCGGCGGCGAACAGCTCGGCCGTCCGCTCCGAGACCCGGGCGCCCATGGTGGCCACGTGGAAGGCGGCGTAGTCGACCTCCCCGGAGTCGACTGGCCGGAAGAAGTCGGTGATCGACAGCCAGGGCTCCTTGCGCTGGCGGGGGAACCCGAAGCGGGCCCGCTCGGCGGTTCGGGTCTCGTCGGTCCACACGATCACCGCGTGGCCGTCGCTGTTGACCGGGAACCATCCGTAGGCGACCGACGGCACCAGCAGGTCGTCGGCCTTGGCCACGTCGAGCTGTTGGCGCAGGATCGCCCGGGTCCGGTCCTTGAACTCGGTGTCGGACTCGCCGCCCTCGGGCCGATAGCCCCACTGGTTGCGGAACAGAGCGGTCTCGTTGAGGTAGCCGACGATGTCGTCGAGGGCGACGCCCTTGACGATCCGAGACCCGAGGAACGGGGGTACGAACACCGGGTTGTCGCTGTCGACCGTGGGCGACCGCGACAGGTCGGGCACCGGCAGATCGGCGTCGCGGACCGAGCGTCGGGCCGGCAGGTCGCGGCCGCCCGGCTCGCGGCCCCAGGTCGGGTCGTCCTCACCCGTGCGCTTGAGCTCGGACAGCCGGTCCATGACGTGGAGGCCCTCGAAGGCGTCCTTGCCGTAGAAGACCCGGCCCTCGTAGACGTCGCGCAGGTCGCGCTCGACGTAGGTGCGGGTCAGGGCGGCCCCGCCCAGGAGCACCGGGATGTCGGCGGCCAGGCCCCGGCTGTTCAGCTCCTCGAGGTTCTCCCGCATGATCAGCGTGCTCTTGACCAGCAGCCCGCTCATGACGATGGCGTCGGCCTTGACCTCGAGGGCCTTGTCCAGCATCTCGGCCATCGAGACCTTGATGCCGAGGTTGAACACCTCGTAGCCGTTGTTGGTGAGGATGATGTCGACCAGGTTCTTGCCGATGTCGTGGACGTCGCCCTTGACCGTGGCCAGCACCAGGCGGCCCTTGCCGCCCTCGTCGGCCTTCTCCATGTGGGGCTCGAGGTAGGCCACCGCGGTCTTCATGGTCTCGGCCGACTGCAACACGAACGGCAGCTGCATCTGCCCCGAGCCGAACAGCTCGCCGACCACCTTCATGCCGGCCAGCAGGTGCTCGTTGACGATGTCGAGGGGGGCCAGACCCGAGGTCATGGCTTCGTCGAGGTCGGCCTCGAGGCCGTCGCGGTCGCCGTCGATGATCCGGGCTTGGAGGCGGTCGCCCACCGGCCACCCCGAGCGGTCCTCGGCCTCCACCGACGAGGAGCTGACGCCCTCGAAGGCGCCGATCAGCTCCTGGAGCGGGTCGTAGCCCTCCCGGCGGCGGTCGTAGATGAGATCGAGGCAGAGCTCGACATGGGCCGGATCGATCTTCGACAGCGGCATGATCCGGGCCGCGTGCACGATGGCCGCGTCGAGGCCGGCCTGCTGGCACTCGTGCAGGTACACCGAGTTGAGGACGTGCCGGATCGGGGGGTGCAGCCCGAAGCTGATGTTCGACAGCCCGAGGATGGTGGAGACGCCGGGGAGCTCGGCCTTGATCCGCCGGATGCCCTCGATGGTCTCGGCCCCGTCGCCCCGGCTCTCCTCCAGGCCGGTGCCGAGGGTGAGGGCCAGGGGGTCGAAGATGAGGTCGGTGGGCTCGAGGCCGTAGCGACCGACGGCGATGTCGTGGATGGCCCGGGCCGCCTCGACCTTGCGCTCGGCGGTGCGGGCCTGGCCGACCTCGTCGATGCACGTGCACACCACCGCCGCCCCGTACTCCCGGGCCAGGCTGAGGAACCGGTCGAGGCGGGTCCCGGGGGCGTCGCCGTCCTCCAGGTTGACCGAGTTGAGGATGGCCTTGCCGCCGATCCACTGCAGGCCGGTCTCGATCACCGGGGGCTCGGTCGAGTCGAGCATGAGGGGCAGGCTCGACTGGGTGGCGAAACGGCTGGCGACGGCGGCCATGTCGGCCACGCCGTCCTCGCCGGTGTAGTCGACGCAGACGTCGAGGACGTGGGCGCCCTCCTTGACCTGGTCCTTGGCCATGGCCACGGCGGTGTCCCAGTCGTCGGCCAGCATCGCCTCGCGGAAGCGCTTCGACCCGTTGGCGTTGGTGCGCTCGCCGACCAGCAGCACCGAGCTCTCCTGGTGGAAGGGGACCGCGGTGTAGATCGAGGCGGCGCCGGGCTCGAGCTCGGGGTGACGGGCCGCGGGGGTGAGGCCGGCGCAGGCGTCGACCACCTGGCGGAGCATCTCGGGGGTGGTGCCGCAGCAGCCGCCGATGACGCTGACGCCCAGCTCGGTCACGAACCGGCGGTGGTGCTCGACCAGCTCCTCGGCGGTGAGGTCGTAATGCATCTTCCCCTCGACCACCGACGGCAGGCCGGCGTTGGGGAGGCACGAGATGGGCACCCGGGACTGCTGGGAGAGGACCCGCAGGTGCTCGAACATCTCCGCTGGGCCGGTGGCGCAGTTGATGCCGAGGACGTCGGGGCGCAGGGCGTCGAGGGCGGTGATGGCGGCGCCGATCTCGGTGCCCGGCAGCATCCGGCCGGTGAGCTCGATGGTGACCTGCACCTGGATGGGCACCTGGCGACCCGCGGCGGCCATGGCCCGGCGGGCGCCGACGATGGCGGCCTTGGCCTGCAGGAGGTCGAACACGGTCTCGATCAGGATCAGGTCGACGCCCCCGTCGAGCAGGCCGTGGACCTGGGTCTGGTAGCCGTCGCGCATCTCGGCGAAGCCGATGTTGCCCAGACTCGGGAACTTGGTGCCGGGGCCGACCGAGCCGGCCACGAAGCGGGGCCGGTCGGGGGTGGCGTAGTCGTTCGCCACCGAGCGGGCCAGCTCGGCGCCGGTGCGGGAGAGGTCGTAGGACTGCTCGGCGATGCCGTACTCGCCCAGCGTGAAGGACAGGGTGCCGAAGGTGTCGGTCTCGATGGCGTCGACGCCGACGTCGAGGAAGCTGGCGTGAAGGTCGCGGATCACGTCGGGCCGGGTGGCCACCAGGATGTCGGTGCAGCCCTCGAACTGGGGGCCACCGAAGTCGTCGGGGCCCAGGTCGCGCAGCTGCAGGTTGGTGCCAGTGGCCCCGTCGAAGATCACGACCCTCTCTCGGGCGGCGGCGAGGTAGGGGTGCAGGGGCTCCGACATGGACCAGGCAGGCTACCGATCACCGTCGCCTGTCGACCGGGCTGGGCGGCATGCGGGCGCCGGACCCGGCCGACGTGCCGGGCCTACGTGGGAACGCGGGGTCGACGTGGGGACGCGGGGTCCTCGCCACCGTGACGTTGCGTCCCCAAGTCGGGCGAGGCCCGGACGCACGCGTCACCTGGGGACGCGGGGTCCTCGCCACCGTGACGTTGCGTCCCCAGGTGGCGGGTCAGCCGGGTCGGACGGTCCAGCCGTCAACCCGCCAGTGGCCGGCACCGTCGCGGTGGAGGTCGGCGGTGAAGGGTGTGAAGGTGCTGTTGGTGAAGACCCCGTCGGGGCTCAACGCCGATTCGACGCCGACGGTGGCGCTCGAGGTAGTGCTGACGGTGCCGGTCACCTGAGCCTGTTCGCCGTCGATCTCGAGGGTCGAGACGCCGACGGTGCCAACGTGTACGGAGTAGTCGGCGAGGCTGACCGGGTCGCCGGCCAGCGCCTCTCGACGGGAGGCGTGGGCCGAGCCGGTGAAGACGGCGTCGACCAGGGGTCCGAAGCGGTCGCGCTGCACGGCGGCCAGTTGGCTCTCGCGGGCCTGGACCTCCTCGGCGGTGAGTGTCTGGAGCTCGGGGGGAAGCTGGCTGAGGGAGAGGTCGAGGATGCTGGCCAGCTCGACCGCGGTGGCGATGTCGGCGACATCGGCGTCGGTCGCGTCGACACTCGTCGGGAGCACGACCGAATCGGCCTGGCGCTGGACGTCGAGCGGCCAGTCGGGGCCGGTCGACACCGGCCAGGTCAGGCCGGCGGTGCTCACCTGGTCGCGGCTGCGGAGGTGATCCACCCACCACAGCCCGCCCACCACCAGGGCGAGGATCACCACTCCGGCGGCGATGGTCTCGCGGTCCAGGCCGACGGGAAGGAGCCGGCGGCGTCGATCGGCGGGGGCGGTGGCGCTGACCACGTGTCGCAGGGTAAACGATGCGGGAGCCGTGTGGGGACGTGAGGTCCGCCGGAGCGTGACGGTGCGTCCCCACATCCGGCCGGGCACCCGCGGCGACCCGACGTGGGGACGTGACGTCCGTCGGAGCGTGACGGTGCGTCCCCACATCCGGCCGGCGGGCCGTGCCGTGCAGGGGATCGTCGGCCGGAGGGTTGGCGGGGCGTCGGTAGCCTCGGCCTCCCGTCGCTCCCCGGAGGTCCCCGCCATGGCTGTGTTGCTCTCGGTCGCCGACTCGATCCCGGACGACATCGAGGTCATCGCCTTCCTGGTGGCATCGGGCCCGGTCCTGCTCGGTCGGGACGACCCGGATCTCACCGCGGTACTCGCGAATCTCGACTTCGACGGCACCGCCGGCTCGGCCACCACCATCCCCCGCCCCGAGGGCGGCGTGGTGGTGGTGGTTGGCGTGGGCAGCGCCGACCCGTCGGCCGACGCGCTGCGCCGGGCCGGGGCGGCCATCGCTCGCCAAGCCTGGAAGCGCCCTCGCATCGCGGTGGTGACCGAAGGCCTCGACGCTGGTCCCGTCGCCGAGGGCCTAGCCCTCGCCGCCTACCGGTTCGACAAGTACCTGGCCGACGCCAAGGCGCCGAAGATCGCCTCGGCCACCTTCGTCGGCGGTGACGCTGCCGCGGTGGCCCGAGCCGAAGTGGTGGCCGCGGCCGTGCACTTGGCCCGCGACCTCGTGAACGAGCCGGCGGGGGGCAAGTCGCCCCGGGCGCTGGCCGCGCTGGCTGACGAGGCGCTGACAGCCGTCGGCATCGACGTCGAGGTGATCGACGAGATCGAGGCGGCCAACCTCGGCCTGGGTGGGCTGCTGGGCGTGGCCGCCGGCTCCGACGAGCCGCCCCGGCTGGTGAAGATGACCTACACCCCAGCCGCCGGTGTCGAGCCGAGGGCCACGGTGGCGTTGGTCGGCAAGGGCATCACCTTCGACTCGGGCGGATTGTCGCTCAAGACCGCCGACGGGATGATGACCATGAAGACCGACATGTCGGGCGGGGCAGCGGTGATCGGCGCCCTCTCGGCGCTGCCGGCTCTGGCCCCGGCGGTGAAGGTCGTGGCCTACGTGCCGATGACCGAGAACATGCCCGGCGGCCACGCCACCAAGCCCGGCGACGTGCTCAAGATCCGCAACGGCACCACCGTCGAAGTGCTCAACACCGACGCCGAGGGGCGGCTGGTGCTGGCCGACGGGCTGTCGCTGGCGGCCGAGGACGAGCCCGACGCCATCGTCGACCTGGCCACCCTCACCGGGGCGTGTGTCATCGCCCTCGGGACCAAGGTGGCCGGACTCATGGGCAACGACGACGCCCTGATCGCCCGGGTGCAGGCGGCGGCGGCCGGAGCCGGCGAGTCGGTATGGCCCCTGCCGCTGCCGGTCGAGTACCGCAAGCTGATCGACTCCGACGTGGCCGACCTCAAGAACATCTCCCAGGGTCGGGGCGCCGGCACGCTCACCGCCGGGCTGTTCCTGAAGGAGTTCGTGGGCGACATCCCCTGGGCCCACCTCGACATCGCCGGCCCGGCCCGCTCCGACGACGACGACGGCCCGGTGACCAAGGGCGGCACCGGCTTCGGCGTCCGCACCCTCCTCGAGCTCCTCACCACCTGGAGTTAGAGCACCTGATCGGATCGGTACCCGACCCCCGTTCTCGGCGCGCCCAGTGCGGGATACCGGATGTGGCGCGCCGAGAACGAGTGCTGGACGACCCGGAGGCGGCGACGGCTCAGCTGACCTCGAAGCCGAGGGTGCCCATGCCGGTGTCGTCGACCGGCCAAAGCATGAACCCGTGCAGGTCGGAGGGGTAGGCGACGACGATGCCCACCCGGTCGTCGCGGGCCACGATCTCGGCCGTGCGGCGGGTGAGTACCTCGGTCTCGTACCACACCTCGGTGATCGCCTCGGCTTGCGCCGAGGAGAGCCGACTGGTCGGAAGGAACGCATACGACGTCGCCCCCCGACCGGGCTCGGGGTCGACGAACACCGGCCGCTGGGAGAAGGCGTCCTCGCAGCTGGTGGAGTAGATGGTGCCGGTTGACCTGGTGCCGACGTTCGACGTGCGCGTGAGACACACCGCCAGGCCGGTCGAGCTGAAGCGGACCGTGTCGCCGGCGTCGTCGACGAACTGCCCCAAGGTGGAACCCCGGTTGCCGACCATCGGGGAGAGACCCAGGACGGTCTCGTCGACGAACCCATCGACCCCGACGGCGCGGCCGTCGTCATCGAGGTGGACGCCCAGTCCGCTCCACAGCTCGCCGGTGAGCTGTGGTACCACCGGACCGTGGCGCTCCCGTTCGACGCCCCCCACCCGTCGATACGCCACCAGCGTGGCGGCAGTTCCCGGCGGGGGCTCGTAGCTCCCGGCCCCGTCGAGGCGGGTCTGCACCGACCCGATCGCCCAGCCCTGCATGTTCCGGCCGGTGACGGCCCGGGCGGTGGTCCCGTTGTCGAGGGTCAGATCGACGTTCGTCCCCATGCTGTCGGGGGTGTCCGCCGACTGATCCGCACCGACCACCACGTCGACGTCCCGCTCACCCAGCACCACCCGGGCGAACTCGCGCACCACGGCCTCGGGGGTCGAACGGTCGATGCCCTCCTCGTCGTCGGAGGGCCACACCCAGTCGATGCCCGGGGTGATGTTCTCGAGGACCGGTCCGGCCGGCGGCGTGCTGGTGTCGGTCGTCTCCCGCACCAGGGCCAGCACGCCCGCGGCCACGACCACCACCGCAGCGGCGATACCCACACCCAGTCGCAGCCAGCGGCGGTGGTGGCCGAGCGAGACGCCATACGACGTCGGGGACAGTGGCGGCTCGGCCGGCGGGACCAGCCGCGTCGCCCCGGCGATCTCGGCCAGGTCGCGACGCAGGCGCTCCTCGAGCAACTCGGTGGTGGGGCTCATGCTCCCTCCTCCAGTTCCCGGCGCAGACGGGCCAGTCCTCGACTGGCGGCGGCCTTGACCGTTCCGGGCCGGCACCCCAGAGCGGCGGCGATGTCGGCCTCGGACCAGTCGGCCCAGTAGCGCATGACCAGCACCGCCCGTTGGCGGAACGGGAGCCGTGCCAGCACATCGAGCAGCTCGTCGGCCGAGTCGGACAGACCCTCGGGCCGGGCGACCCGTTCCTCCCGCGCGCGTCGGCGGGTCGTCGACCGGTGCCACGAGTGGGCGAGGTTGGCCAGCGTCGAGCGCAGGTAGGCGTCCGGAGAGGCGATAGAGGCGAACCGCTCGCCGACCCGGAGGAGCGCCTCCTGAGCGAGATCGTCGCTCGCCGCGGTCGACCCGGTCAGCAGAAGAGCCAGGCGAGCGGCGTCCGGGTACGCACGCCGGTAGAAGTCGACGAAGGCCTGCCCGTCGATCGTCGTCATCGTCCCCACACCGTGTCAGACGCCGCCGCCCGGCCGGGAGGTTGCATCCAGCCTCCCCACCCCCCGTTCTGGGCGCGCTCGGTGCGGGATACCGGACGTGGCGCGCCGAGAACGAGGAATCGGGAGGCGCGAGCGCCGACGCCGCTGACCGGAGCCGACCGCTCAGGCGGCCGCGGGCGGGGAGGGGGGCTGGCCGGGGAGCACGGCGCCCTGGCGGCGCTGGTGCTCGCCCCACGACCAGGCGGCCACCTCGCCGGCGAGGGACGGGTGGAAACGCCAGTGGACGAGCTGGCGCTCGATCGCCGGCAGGTCCTCACCCAGCTCGGCCAGGGTGAGGGCCAGCTGCCGGGCTCGTCGGTGGAGCACCTCGGCCTCGGCGTCGGGTCGGACCCGACCGGTCTCGGCTGCCTGCCAGCGCCGGTGCTCCTCCTGCAAGGTCTCGGGGAGGCGGTTGAGGTGGCGGAGGCTCAGTGGCGGGACTTTCCGGCGCACGGCGAGGATGCCGTCGCCCTGGGCCTGGGCCATGTCGAACTGGCAGCACCGACCGAGCGTGCGCACGAAGGGCGAGTTGCGGCCCTCCCCGCCGAGCCCGAGCGCCTTGGCCGTGTCGGCGAGCCGCAGATCGAAGCCGTCGGGCTCCCGATCGAGGCCGTCGGCCACCCGGCGGAGGAACCAGGTGGTCGACGGCCCCAGGATGCCCAGCCAGAACCGCTCGACGTAGGTCGAGCGGGGGTCGTGGCCGAGGCGGTCGATGACCGGGTCGGGCCAGGGGACGATGCGCAGGACCGTGGTGGTCGAGGTCGACGGAATGCTGGCGGCGACAGCGCCAGGCGCAGAGATAGGCGCAGGCGCAGGGACGGGTACGGCGGCCGACATGGCGGTTCCTCCGGGATCGGGATGGGGCATCGAGCGCCGGGGAAGCGGGACTGTCATCGAAGCACCGAGTGAACTCTCCTGCAACTTCACGCCTCGATGTCCACCCCGCAGGGCCGCAATGTGGCCGGTCTGTCAACCTGGCGTCGGCCGACGTGCGTCGAGGGGTGATGACGACAGGGCGGGGGAGCAGGTCGAGGCGGCGTGGATGAGCAGGCCCTCACCGACTTCGTCCGGACCGAGTACCGGCGGGTGGTCACGGCCACGGCGCTCTCCTGTGGCGACGCAGCGCGGGCCGAGGACGCCGTGCAGCACGCACTGGTCGTGGCCTGGGAGCGCAAGATCGTTCCCAGCTCGATCGCGGCGTGGGTGACGGTGGCGGCTATGAACCACCTGCGCTCGGGGTTTCGCCGCCTGGCGGCCGAGCGTCGGGCCCAGCAGCGACTCGGGGCTCTCGCATCGGCCGACCCGCACACCGTCGACCACTCCTCGCTGGGCAACGTCGATCCCTTGGTCGCCACCGCCCTTCGTCGCCTGCCCTGGCGGCAACGTCAGATGGTGGTGCTGCACTACTTCCTCGACCTCTCGGTGGCGGACGTGGCGGCGAGCGTCGGGGTGACGGAGGGGACGGTCAAGACCTCGTTGTTCCGAGCTCGTGAGTCCTTGCGGAAGGAGCTGGCGACGGTCGGCGATACATCCGAGGAGGTGGGCAATGTCAGATCCACTCGATGAGCAGTGGCGTCGAGGACTCGGAGAAGCGACGGTGCCGCTTGGCACTGCCGATCCCGTCGCCGCGGTCGACGGTCGACGCCGTCGCGGCCGTCGTCGGCAGCGGGCTCGCTTGGTCGCGGGGGTTGCCGTTGTGGCGCTCGCGGTCATGGCCGGCGCCGTGGTGGCCGGGCAGGATGTTCCTAACCCCTCCGTGCGGGCCGGCGAGCCGGAGACGGCGACTGACGGCGCTGCCTCGAACGTGCCGGTGTGCGAGGTCGGCGCCGGGGAGGCGACGACGTGCGGCTTTGCCGGCGCCCCATCGGCATGGTCGTCGGTGGTGGTGTCGGCGAGCGGCGATCGCCTCGACATCGAGGTGACCACCGGCGGCGGCTGCGAGGTGGTCACCGGGGTCACCGTCGAGCGTGATGGCACGACCCTTGAGGTCGGCGCATGGGTCGAGGAGCATCCGGAATGGCGGTGCCCTCTCGACGTGCTCCGTTTCAGGGCCGTCACCGCCCAGCTGCGCCATCCGGTCGGCGAGGCGGAGATCGTGGACGCCTACCTGGCCCAGCCGATCGCCGAGGAGACCTGGACCTTGGCGGCGGTCGTCGACCTGAACTCGGCGGATCAGGACGGGCGTGCGACCGTGCAGGTTCGACTCAGGTTGAGTTTGTGCGCCTCCGACGACGTCGGTCGCGTCGTGGTCTACGCCGACCGCGTGCTCGTGTCGGCGTTCCAGCTGACTGATCCGCGGGCGGCGTGTACTGCCACGATCGGACCCCTGCAGCTTGGGGTCCAGGAGGAGCTGGGCGACCGCCCCATCGAGGTGGTCGAGCCCGACGGCAGCCACCGGGTGGTGCGCTATTGCGAAGGTGACGCCGTCGAAGTCGTGACCACCTATTACGAGCGGCTGGCGGCCCACGACCGGGCGGGAGCCGAGGCCTGCCGGTCACCCGAACGCCTGGCCGTCGAGCAGGCCCAGGGCACCATCGACGGAATCGACGACCTCGTGTCGCTCACTGGGTTCACGGTCGCCAGCGGGCCGTCGCCCGCAGCGTGGGGCAGCCAGGACGGCTACACCGACGTCCAGCAGCTCTACGTCGAGTACGACGCGGAGTACACCGGCCAGTACGAGGCCTTCTCCGGGCCTGCCGGGATGTTCGTGTACGTGGGCCATCCCCCGTTCGAGGAGTCGTGGCGGATCATCGGCATCGGGACCGGGCCCTGACCTGACCTGCGAGCATTGCCGGGTGGCCCTCCCCTCCGAGTCCGCCGATCTGGCGCCGGTGCGGTTGCTGCTCGCCGAGGCGATTCGCATCGTCGTGCTCACCGGGGCCGGGATCTCGACCGACTCGGGCATCCCCGACTTCCGGGGCCCCCAGGGGGTGTGGACCCGCGACCCCGACGCCGAGCGTGACGCCACCATCGACCGCTACGTCGGCGACCCCGCGGTTCGTCGGCGGGCGTGGCAGGGCCGCCTGACCGCACCGGCGTGGACCGCTCGACCCAACGACGGCCACCGGGCCCTGGTCAGCCTCGAAGCGCAGGGCCGATTACACACACTCGTGACCCAGAACATCGATGGCCTCCACCAGGAGGCGGGCAGCGACCCGGCGCGGGTGGTCGAGGTCCACGGGACCATGCGTCGCTACACCTGCCTGAGCTGCGGCCGGGGCGGCCCCATGCCCGACGCCCTCGACCGGGTCCGGGCCGGCGAGGACGACCCGGCGTGCCTCCACTGCGGTGGGATCCTCAAGGCGGCCACCATCTCGTTCGGCCAGTCGTTGGTCGACGCCGACCTGCAGCGAGCTCAGACGGCGGCCGCCGAGTGTGACCTGCTGCTCGCCGTCGGGTCGAGCCTGCAGGTGTACCCGGTCGCCGGGATCGTGCCCCTGGCCGTGCAGACCGATGCCCGGCTGGTGATCGTCAACGGCGAGCCCACGGCCATGGACCACCTGGCCACCGCGGTCGTGCGGGGCCCGATCTCCGAGGTGCTGCCGGCCCTGGTCGTGTAGGCCCGAGAATCCTGACCCGGACGGTAGGCTTTCGCTCCTATGGCGAGCTTCCGCGATCTCCTGAACGCCACCAAGGCCCGCATCCGCGAGGTCGACACCGCCGGCGCCGAGGCGATCATCGCCGCCGAGCCGGACGTGGTCGTCCTCGACGTGCGCGAGCCCGACGAGCACGAGCAGGGGGCGCTGCCCGGCGCCCTGCACATTCCCCGGGGCCAGCTCGAGACCAACATCGAGGGCCGGGTTCCGAACCACGACGCCAAGCTCCTCGTCTACTGCGCCGGCGGCACCCGCTCCGCCTTCGCGGCCGACACCTTGGCCCAACTCGGCTACACCGACGTGACCTCGGTGGCCGGCGGCTTCAACAAGTGGAAGGACGAGGGCCGGGCCTGGCGGGCCCCCCGCACCCTCACCCCCGACCAGCGCAACCGCTACCAGCGCCACACCCTGCTGCCCGAGGTCGGCGACGAGGGCCAGCTGAAGCTGCTCGACGCCAAGGTCCTCTGCATCGGCGCCGGCGGCCTCGGCTCACCGGCTGCGCTGTACCTGGCCGCCGCCGGGGTCGGCACCATCGGCATCATCGACATGGACGTGGTCGACGCCTCCAACCTCCAGCGCCAGATCCTCCACAACCTCGATCGGATCGGCGACCGCAAGGTCGACTCCGCCCGCAAGACCCTCGAGCTGCTCAACCCCGACGTCAAGGTCGTGACCTACGACGCCCGTCTCGACGCCAGCAATGTGGTCGACCTCTTCTCGCAGTACGACGTGATCGTCGACGGCACCGACAACTTCCCGACCCGCTACCTGGTCAACGACGCCTCGCTCAAGACCAGCGTGGCGGTGGTGCACGGGTCGATCTTCCGCTTCGAGGGCACGGTCACCGTCTTCGAGCCGTGGAGCGGGCCGTGCTACCGATGCATGGTCCCCGAGCCCCCGCCGCCCGAGCTGGCGCCGTCGTGCGCCGAGGCCGGGGTGCTCGGCGTGCTGCCCGGCATCATCGGGTCGCTCGAGGCCATGGAGGCCATCAAGGTGCTGCTGGGGCTGGGCGACACCCTGGCCGGGCGCCTGCTGCAGTACGACGCCCTGGAGGCGACCTTCCGCACCTACAAGGTGCGACGCGACCCCCACTGCCCGGCCTGCGGCGACGGCCAGACGCCGGCCGACGTGATCATCGCCGAGTACGACGACCTCTGCATGCCCCACGCCGTGGCCCCACCCTCGGCCTCGTCGACCGCGGCGGCGCCGACCCCGGTGGGCGCCTCCGCCTGACCGGGAGCCGCGGGGAGGACGACGCCCTCAGCGGGTGCGGGGGAGGCGGTCGTTCAGCGGGTGGAAGAGAACGACGCGTAGCGCTCGCCAACGGGGGTGCGCCCCCCATCCTCTCCGATGAGAGCGGCGTTCTCGTATCCGTAGGGATACTGATGCCCGTCCGGGGTGTTGCGGTTGCTGAACCATGCCACGCGCTCCAGCTGCTTCACGTCGGCCAGCGAGCTGACGGTCTCCACCAAGGCCAGGTTGGCATCGAGGGACTGCTTCCAGCAGGAGAACTCCGTCAGCCAGACCGGCCGTCCGTACCGGGCGGCCTTCTCGGTGACATAGTCGACCAGGTCCCCTGGACGGGAGCAGTCCCCGTACCAGTGCAGAGCCACGAAGTCGACCCGCAGACCCCGTTGCTCGATGCCGGACATGAAGGCATCCAGCCATGCCTCACCATCGGTCGTCACGGCGGGGCTGCCCATGCGGAGCCCGGACGCCTGCAGCGCCGGCCACAGATCGAGGGCCCGCTCGACCGTCATGTTGGACTGCGTCGGTTCGTCGGGCTCATTGAACGTGAGCAACGTGTCCGCACCCGACGCCGCGAGGCGTTGCCCGAGCTCACCGCAGTCGTGCCCACAGTCGCCCCACGCCATGGGCACGAAGGGCACGCTCGTCGAGCAGGGAGAGCTGACCTGCCAGTTGTAGTACCAAGAGAGGCCCAAGGCGGCGACGTCGCTGCACGCTTGGGGGAGCTGTACCAGCCCGGCTCCCCGCCACAGCGTGCCCGGGCTGGACTCAGCTTGGATGGTGGTCGGCCCCTCCGGTTCGAGCCGGGGCGGCTCCGAGGTCGTCGTTACGTCGGGGAGACCACCGACGACCGCCGCGCCGACGAGGGCGGACAGGATGAGGGCGACGAAGCTCATCAGCCAGCTCATCGGTCTGTGATCGTCACCTTCGGCCCCAGACTTGTCAGAGTTCCCGACGTCATCGACCGTCGGTCAGGAGGATCGCTGCCCTCCACGTCGTCGCCTCGACACGCCGAGGGGTCAGGTGGCGACAGCCTGGAAGATACGACCAGCGGACGCCCACGAGGTGGCGAGCAGGAGCACGATCAGGCCCCCGATGAGAAGGTAGACCCGGCGACGAAGTCTGATCGTCTCGAGGGTGGACGCGCCGCCGACTCGGAGGTCGACGAAGTCCTGGCGCAGAACAATCAGCATGAGGATGACGAAGAGCCCGGCACCCTCGATCGGAAAGAGCAGGTAGCCCTGTACCGCTCCATGGCCGTAGCGCGTCAAGTAGATCCAGCAGCTCGCCAGGGACACCAGACCAACGCGATGTACGGGGCCAGAGCGGCAAGCGGGAACGGTTCCCCACCGCCCCGTCCGAGACCTTTCCTGGTGATCATGTACGGCTTTTGCACCTTGAACACCACCTGCACGAGGGCGCTCAACACGGTCACCCACCTGGCCACATGGAGGCAGACGCCTCGCCAGGTCAACGTCGTCGTCGTCGGCTGGTGCCAGCGCCTGCTCCAGAGCCAGATGCCCGTCGCGGTCAGCCCGACCGGAACGCTGTGATACCAGAACTCACCGAGACTGACACGGGACACAGGGACGTCGAACACCAGGGCGATGACCGGGGTCATGAAAAGCACCAGCATCGACACGGACCAGAACGTGTACCAGCTCTGTACGAAGAAGAACTGGAATGCCTGGCGGAACGTGGTGAGGCGCAGCACCCGGGTGCTGTACCCGAAGAGTACCTGCATCATCGAGTATGCCCAGGCGAACTGCTGCGCGAGATAGGTCTCAAAGGTCTCGGGCCCATCGCCGATCGCGATCACCTCGGGGACGAAGACACCCTCCTTGCCAGCGGCGGCGAGAAAGACAGTGTCCAGGTGGTCTTCCGCGCGAGTCGGTTGGAATCCTCCGATCGACTCGATTGCAGCCATGTCGTAGGTGCAGTGACTACCAATGATGAAGGGGGTCCGGCTAAATCCATAGAACCCCATTTGCATGGGGCCCTGCAGGACGAGGTCCTGCTCGGCGGAGCCCCGTGCGGTCCAGCGGTCAAGATTGCCGTACACGCTGGGAGCCTGGACCCAAGCGACCCGACGGTCCTTGAAGTAGCCGAGGACGCGGTGGAGATAGCGAGGTTGCGGGATGTGGTCGATGTCCAACTGCGTGAAGTGCGAATATGTACCTCCGTAGGCGTCCAGCCATGCATTCACGTTGCCAGCCTTTGTCTTGGCCTGGAACGGTGGTCCGGGAGCGTTCCAACCGGCGACGCGGTCAACCCCCCAGGTGGCCGTATCGTGCCGACAGAAGTAGTGCACGCCGAGTGCCTCGGCGAGCGCCTTAATCTCGGGCGAATGGACCTTGTCGACCAGGATCCAGCTGTCGTGCGGGTACTCGATCGAGGCCATCGCGATGAGCTGCCGAGCCACGATGTTGATCGACTCGGAGCCGGGCACGGTCAGCGTCACCACAGCGATTCGGCCAAGTACACCGGCAGATTCAGCGTTCTCGATGCTCACGTGTACTGGCCGTCGCATGTACCCGAGACAAAGCAGGTAGAAGCACGGAAGGCAGAAAATTGTGTAGAAGAGCGCCGCAGTCACGAGTGTATAGAGCATGGGATTCCCGACATGGCCGGGGCTTACCCACCACGTCCAGAGCCGTATATTCGTGAATATCCAGACGGCGGCGAAGGCACCAAACTGGACGCGCTGTCCCGGGGTCATCACCCGGGAGGATGGGTGACGCTGGCCCTCGCCTTGCGGCCTGGGGGCGATTGGTGTGGCCCCGGGCGAGGATGAGTCCCGGAGGTCAATGGTGTGTTCCAGGACCGTGCCCTCACGGTCCTGGGGCGACCACTTGTACGGATTGAGTTCATCAAGTGTGGAGTCAGTGGCGCTCATTGCCAGCAGCTCCACCGGGTAGGCCGGTCGGACCGTGGACGACCTAGTGCACTCTCTGCTCGAGCGCGCCAGCGAAGAGGGAGACCCAGCCGAGTAGCGGAGACATCGACACCGTGCCGGTCGCGGTCGAGGAATCCGAGGCGGCCAGTAACCAGGGTGGGACGAAACAACTACGGTCTCCTTGTTGTAGTAACAGGGACCGGTTTCGCCACTTGCTCCCCGGTAGGAAATAGGCGACCAAGTCACCTACCGGATCATCGCCTTCCCGTTTGGTCGTTCTCGAGCGGCTGAGCGTTCGCGCCAGCACGGTACGAGTTTGTTATGGACGTGTCATTGCGGCTAGATGACCGGTCGCCGTCGGCATAGACAACTCTGTGAGAACGCACTGTTGCGGCAGCATTGCCAAAGCATGTTGCCGGAACGAGTGTTCAGTGGATCCGGGCGAGGCCGCCAAGGTGTCATGGGTTGGTTGGGACGTCCCGTGCCCGACCGAGACATCGAGCATCGGTCTCTTACGGGCAAGCCGCCACGGTGGCGGCGTCGGTGCCCTCAGCGGGTGAGGGGGAGGCGGACTCGGACGGTGGTGGCGCCGGGTGCCGAGTCGAAGCCGATCTGCCCGCCGTGGCGGTCGACGACGATGCGCCGGGAGATGTCGAGGCCGAGACCGGTGCCCTTGCCGACGTCCTTGGTCGTGAAGAACGCCTCGAACACCCGGGCCTCGACCTCCGGCGGCAGGCCCGGCCCGGAGTCGGTGATGTCGACGACGACGTGGTCCCCCTCCACACGGGTGCTCACCCGCAGGGTTCCCGCCCCCTCCATGGCGTCGACTGCGTTGTCGATGAGGTTCGTCCACACCTGGTTGAGTTCGCCCGGGTAGGCGTCGATCAAGGGCACGCCGGCCCCGAACGAGCGCTCGACGGCCACACCCTCGAGCTTCATGGCCAGCATCACCAGGGTGCTCTCGATCCCCTCGTGGATGTCGATCCGCTGGAGCGACGCCCGGTCCATCTGGGAGTACGACTTCACCGCCTCGACGAGATGGGCGATGCGCTTGGTCGTGTCGGTGAGCTCGCCCAGCAGCGTCGATGCACTGAAGGTGGTCGACGTCCAGCGCAGGGCCGGGGCCAATGGCTCGGTCCCGACGGCGGATTCGACGGCCTCGAGCCAGGGCTGGTCGGCCCCCGCCGAGGCCAGGAGCGGAGCGATGAACCACGATTCCGGGACGCCTCGCTGCTCGAGCCATTCGCCGATGGCGTCTTCCCGTTCCATGCGGGCCACCGCATCCGGCTCGGCGTTCGGGCGTTCGGCCAACTCGCGGCGGACGCCGTCGAGGGCGACGTACTGCTCGGCGGTGATCGTCTTGCCGGCCAGGTCGGTGAGCGCGGTGAGCATGGTGTCGCACGTCTCGCGCAGCGCCTCGACGGCCCGCAGCGACGCGGCCGCCGGGTTGTTGATCTCGTGCGCCAGGCCGGCGGCCAGCGTGCCGAGGGCGATGAGCGACTCGCGTTGGCGGACGGTGGCTTCGATGCCCCGGATGGTCTGGTAGATCCCGACGATCATGTGCTTGCCGAAGGGGAACCAGGCGCCGACCAGGCGGCCGAGCTCGTCGGAGGGGACCCGGAACATGCGACCCCGGCTCGCGGCCAACCCGGTGGCCCGGTAGCCGGCGCCGCCACTGGCGTCGCCCCACGCGTTGAGCCCCCCAGCCCATTGCCCCGGCGTGTCCATGGTGGCGAGCACGATCCGCTCCGGGCCGCTCTGGCGCCACAGCTCGAGGCGCCCTTCGAGCAGCATCCACAGGAAGTCGGCGGGCGCACCCTCGTGGAAGGGCTCGTCGCCGGGCTCAAAGGCGACTTCGGCTCCTACCGCCAGCAACTCTTCGAGCTGCTCGTCGCTCAGGCCACCGGTGAGGAACGCGGCTCGTAGCTCGTCGATGAGCATCAGATCGTCTCCAGGTAGAGGTGGACCAGGCTCACTGCACTCGACCCCTCGCCGACCGCCGAGGCGACCCGCTTCATCGAGGCCAGCCGGACGTCACCCGCCGCGAACACGCCGGGTCGACTGGTCTCGAGCAGGAACGGAGCTCGCCGCAGGGGCCAGCGCCGGGTGCCGTCGGCCGCGGCGATGACGTCGGCGCCCGTGAGGATGAAGCCCCGCTCGTCGCGGGCGATCGAGTCACCGAGCCAGTCGGTGCGCGGCTCGGCTCCGATGAAGGCGAACAGCCAGTTGGCCTTGACCTCCTCCTCGGCGCCCGACACTCGGTCGCGGAGGGTGAGTGCCTCGAGGTGGTCACCGCCGCTCCCGCCGACGACCTCCGTGTGGAGACGGACCTCGATGTTCTCGGCCGCCTGCACCCTCTCGACGAGGTACTGCGACATCGATCTCTCGAGGGAGTCTCCCCGCACGACGAGCACGACCCGGCGAGCGTGGCTGGCCAGGTGCAGTGCGGCCTGCCCGGCGGAGTTGGCTGCCCCGACCACGTACACGTCGTCACCGGCGGTCGCCGGGGCGTCGCTGGCCGACGCCCCGTAGAACACCCCCCGGCCCGTGAGCTCGGCCAGCCCCGGCGCCTCGAGCAAGCGGTAGGACACCCCGGTCGCCACCAGCACCGCCCTGGCCTCGATCTCGGTCCCGTCCTCGAAGCACACGGCGTGGACCGGGCCACGGGCCTCGAGGCCGGCGACGCCACGGGTCAGCACCATCTCGGCTCCGAGTCGTCGAGCCTGGGTCACCGCCCGGTGCGAGAGGTCGGCCCCGCTGAGGCCGTTGGGGAAGCCGAGGTAGTTCTCGATGCGGGCGCTTTGGGCGGCCTGGCCCCCGGGGGCTTCACGCTCGATGATGGCCGTCCGCAGCCCCTCCGATGCGCCGTACACCGCCGCCGCCAACCCGGCGGGGCCGGCGCCGACGACCACCAGGTCATAGAGGACCGACGCCGCCGCGGTGTGCAACCCGAGCGCATCGGCGATCTCGCGCTGGCCAGCACCGGAGAGGACGACGCCGTCGGGGAGCACGACGATCGGGAGTTCGGCGCCGGCGCTCCCGAACAGCTCGTGCAGGCGGGCGGCCTCGGGGTCTCGTTCGAGCTCGAGCCACTGGTAGGGGACGTGGTTGCGGGCGAGGAACATCCTCGTTTCGTAGCTTCGCTGCGACCAGCGGTTGCCCACCACCCGCACGCCGTCGAAGCGGTGCTCGTTCTCCTGGTCCCACTCCTCGAGGAGGTCGTCGATGATCGGGTAGAGCCGGTCCTCGGGGGGTGCCCACGGCTTCATCAGGTAGTGGTCGAGCCCGATGTCGTTGATGGCCTTGATGGCCACGTCGGTGTCGGCGTAGGCGGTGAGCAATACGACCTTGGCTCCGGGCGCGGGCCCCTTGGCGCGCTCGAGGAGCTCGATGCCGGTCATCTCTGGCATCCGGTGATCGGAGACGATGAGTGCGACCGGTTGGTCGCGCCGGGCGAACTCCTCCAGCACGGTCATGGCCTCGGCCCCCGAGGTCACCCGGACCAGGCGGTAGCGCTGGCCGTAGCGGGCGCGGAGATCTCGGGTGATGGCCTGGGACACCGCGGGATCATCGTCAACGGTGAGGATGATCGCTCTCGCCATCGAGGCTCCCGGGTGTGCGGCTCGGACCGAGCGAGACGGGACGATATCTGCCGCTCGGTAGCCTCCTGCCATGGCAACCCGGTTCGTCATCATCGGCGGGGGACCCGGCGGCAACCAGGCCGCCACCCATGCCGCTCGCCTGGGGGCCGACGTGGCCCTCATCGAGCGCGACATCGTGGGCGGGGCCGCCCACCTGTGGGACTGCATCCCATCCAAGGCCATGATCGCCACCGGCGGCGCCCTCACCCGGGTCGAGCAGTCCGAGGCCATGGGCCTGACCGAGCTCACCGCCGAGCTCGACCTCGACGCCATCCGGGCCCGCATCCACGGCATCCAGGAGCGCCTCAACCGCTCGACCCGGACGCTGCTCGAGAGTCAGGGCGTGCGCCTGATCGAGGGCACCGGCCGGATGAAGGGCCCCAACCAGGTGGTGGTCGAGACCGCCACCGGCGTCGACGAACTGGCGGCCGATGCCGTCCTGCTCTCGACCGGTAGCCGCCCCCGCATCCCCGAGTGGGTCGAGCTCGACGGCGAGCGCATCCTCTCGACCCGCGACGCCTACCCGCCGACGGAGATGCCCGAGCACCTGGTGGTCGTCGGTTCGGGCGTCACTGGCGTCGAGTTCGTGCACATGTTCGCTTCCTTTGGGTGCCAGGTGACCCTGATCGTGAGCCGCCAGCAGGTCCTGCCCCAGAAGGACGCCGAGGTGGCCGCGGCCCTGGAGGACGACTTCCTGCGGCGGGGAGTGAAGCTGCTCAAGGGCGCACGGGCCGTCGGCATCGACCGCGACGCCGACGGCGTCACCGTCCGCTGCGACGACGGCCGGGTGGTGCGGGGCTCCCACGCCCTGCTGGCCATCGGCTCGATCCCCAACACCGACTCGCTCGGCCTCGACGCCGCCGGGGTCGACGTCGACGGGGGCGGCTACGTGGTCATCAACCAGCACTGCCAGTCGAGCGTGCCCCACATCTACGCCGCCGGCGACGTGTCGGGGAAGTTGCCGCTGTCGTCGGTGGCGTCGATGCAGGGCCGCAAGGTGGCCGAGCACGTGATGGGCGGGCACACCCGGGCCCATCGCCACCTCGACTACGACAAGGCGGCATCGGCCATCTTCACCGACCCCGAGATCGCCGATGTGGGCCTGGCCGAGGCCGATGCCTTCGCCGAGGGCCGCAAGATCCGGGTGACCAAGGTGCCCTTCTCGGTGTCTGCCAAGGCCCTCATCGAGGGCGACTCCCGGGGGTTCGTGAAGATCATCTCCGACCCGGCCACCGGCGTCGTGCTGGGCGGCTCGATCGTCGGGCGCCACGCCGCCGAGCTGATCTCGGTCATCGCCCTCGCCGTCACCGCCGGGCTGAAGGTCACCGACATCGTGGAGAGCCTCCTCGTCCACCCGGCCCTCGCCGAGGCCTTGGCCGAGGCCGCCGAGTAGCAGTCGAGGCCTTGGCCGAGGCCGCCGAGTAGCAGCCGAGGTCAGGCCGGGTCGATCACCACGACGATGTCACCGCTGCCGATCGAGTCGCCTTCCGCCACCTTGACCTCGGTGACGGTGCCCGAGACCTCGGCCGCGATGTGGTTCTCCATCTTCATTGCCTCGAGTACGAGCACGGCCTGGCCGGCCTCGACCTGGTCGCCGACCGCCACCAGAACCCGGACCACGGTGCCCTGCATGGCCACCGCCACCTCGCCGGTGTCGGCCGCGCCGCGGCCCTCTCGGCCCGGGGCGGTCGCCGCCGGGCGCCCGGGTCCGGAACCCACCGGGACCCAGGCCGCCACCCGGTAGCGGCGGCCGTCGACTTCCACGTCGACCTCCCTCCGGACCGAGGGCTCGTCGCCAGCGACGTCGAGGGTCAGCTCGTCCGCCCGCCCGGAGGCCGAGCCAGGTCCGGTGGCCGGCCGCCCGTCGAGGGTCGAGAGGTCGACGGTCTCCTCCAGCCAGCGGGTCGAGTGGGTCGAGGCCACGAAGTCGGGGTGGGCCAGGATCGCCAGCTCGGCCGGCGCGGTGGTCGGGATCCCCTCCACCACCAGCTCGTCGAGGGCCCGGACCATGCGCCGGCGAGCTTCCTCGCGGTCGGCCCCCCACACCACGAGCTTGCCGATCAGGGAGTCGTAGGCGGCCGAGACCTCGTCGCCGCTCTCGTAGCCGCCATCGAAGCGGACGAAGGGCCCCCCGGGTGGCACCAGTCGGGTGATCCGCCCCGGGGCAGGGAGGAAGCGCCCGCCGGTGGCATCCTCAGCGTTGATCCGGCACTCAAAGGCATGGCCCCGGGGAGCGAGGTCGCCCTGGGCGAAGGGGAGGGGCGCACCGGCGGCCACCGACAGCTGGAGTGCGACCAGGTCGAGCCCGGTGACCGCCTCGGTGACCGGGTGCTCCACTTGGAGGCGGGTGTTCATCTCCAGGAAGAAGAAGTCGCCGTCCTCGTAGAGGAACTCGACGGTGCCGGCGTTGACGTAACCGCAGGCCTGGGCTACCGCCACCGCGGCCTCACCCATCCGCCGCCGGGTGTCGGGGTCGAGCCCCGGGGCCGGCGACTCCTCGATCAGCTTCTGGTGGCGCCGCTGGACCGAGCAGTCGCGCTCGCCGAGCCACACCGCGTGGCCGTGGGTGTCGGCGAAGACCTGGACCTCGAGGTGGCGGGGATGGGTGAGGTAGCGCTCGACGTAGAGCTCGTCGCGGCCGAAGGCGCCGGCCGCCTCCCGGGCCGCCGAGGCCATGGCGTCGGCCGCGTCGGCGGGGCGGTGGACGACCTTCATGCCCCGCCCCCCGCCGCCGTAGGCCGCCTTGACCGCCACCGGCCAGCCGTGCTCCTCACCGAAGGCGATGACCACGGCCGGGTCGGTGATGGGCTCGCTGATGCCGGGGACCCCGTCGACGCCGGCCTCGGCCGCCGCCAGGCGGGAGCTGATCTTGTCGCCCATGATCTCGATGGCTTCGGGCGGCGGACCGATCCAGGTGGCCCCAGCGGCGACCACGGCCCGGGCAAAGGCGGCGTTCTCCGAGAAGAACCCATAGCCGGGGTGGACGGCGTCGGCCCCGGTGGCCTCGATGGCCAGGAGGATGGCGTCGACGTTGAGGTAGCTGTCCGCGGGGGCGGTGCCGCCGAGGGCGAAGGCCTCGTCGGCCAGGCGGACGTGGAGGGCGTGGGCGTCCGCTTCGCTGTAGACGGCCACGGTGCCGATGCCCAGCTCACGACAGGTCCGAAGGACCCGCACGGCGATCTCCCCCCGGTTGGCGACGAGCACCTTGGTGAGGGGTGACGGGGTCCTGGGCATGGCTGCCTATCGTTCCAGACCGTGCCCGAGATCCGGTGGCTGGGGGTCACCGACTCGACCAACACCCAGGCCCTGGCCCTGGCTCGGGCCGGAGCCGAGGCCGGTACGGCGGTGGTGGCCGACCACCAGACCGCGGGGCGGGGGCGGCTCGACCGGGTGTGGCTCGACGAGCCGGGCGCCTCGTTGCTGGCCTCGGTCGTCCTACGGCCCGAGGGCGGCCCCGACGCCGCAGCGCTGGCCGTCATGGCCACGTCGGTGGCCGCGGTCGACGCCTGCTGGGAGGTGGGGGGCTTGCGACCCGGGATCAAGTGGCCGAACGACTTAGTGGTCGATGACCGCAAGCTGGCCGGCGTCCTGGCCGAGTCCCTGGTCGAGGGCGGACGGGTGGCGGCGGTGGTCGTCGGCCTCGGCCTCAACCTGCGCTGGGCCCCCGAGGGGGCGGTGGCACTCGACGAGCTGGTAGCTCCCGGTCGAGAACCGGTGGGGCGCGACGAGCTGCTCCACGCCTGGCTGGCCGGAGTCGAGGCCACCACCGCGTGGGCGGCCGACGTCCTGCTCGACCGGTACCGGAGTCGGTGCGCCACCATCGGCCGGGCGGTCTCGGTGACCACGGCCGAGGTCACCTGGCGGGGCCGGGCGGAGACCGTCGACGCCAGCGGGGCGTTGGTGGTCGAGGTCGTCGGCGGGGCCCGCCGGGTCGTCCGGGTGGGCGATGTGGTCCATCTCCGGGGGGACGGCGACAACGGATGATGAATAGGCCAAACGGCCTATTGCCGACACCATTCGTATCCTTATCCTGAGCGCCATGCGAATCCCACGGAAGTTGCTCGCTCTGCTCGCCCTCTCCGTCGCCCTGATCGGGACGGGGCTCAGCACCCCGGCGGGGGCCACGGCCAATGCCGGCACCGGCTACTGGATGCTCGACACCAGTGGCGACGTCTACGCCTTCGGCAATGCCGTGGACCGCGGCGGTGACGCCGGCGCCGCCTACTGCCGGTTCGAGGACAGCCCTCTCTACGGATCCGGGGAGTTCTGCTACGACGCCGCGGACATCGAGCCCACTCCCACCGGCAACGGGTACTGGATCGTCAACGGCGCGGGACGGGTCACACCTATCGGTGACGCCGTCGGGTACCAGGACCTCGAAGACATCATCCTTCCGGAGTACATCATCGGGATGACCGCCACTCCGAGTGGCGCCGGGTACTGGCTCTTCGACGCCGCCGGTGAGGTCTTCACCTTCGGCGATGCCGGCGACTTCGGCTCGGCCAGCAGCTTCGACCTCAACCAGCCGATGATCGACTCGGCGGCCACCCCGAGCGGGCTCGGCTACTACGAGCTGGCCCTCGACGGGGGCGTCTTCAGCTTCGGCGACGCCGCCTTCTACGGCTCGATGGGCGGCCGGCCCCTCAACGAGCCCATCATCGGCATCGCCCCGACCCCGACCGGCCAGGGCTACTGGCTGGTGGCGACCGACGGCGGGATCTTCGCCTTCGGCGACGCCAAGTTCTACGGCTCCATGGGCGGCCAGCACCTGAATGCTCCGGTGGTCGGCATGGTGCCGTCGGCCGAGGGTGATGGCTACCTCCTGGTGGCGGCCGACGGCGGGATCTTCGCCTTCGGCGACGCCGAGTTCTACGGCTCCCTGGGCTCGAACCCGCCCCCGTACCCGGTCGTGGACGTCGCCGTACTCCCCTGAGCGGCGGGGTTCAGTTCAGGGGTCGAGGTGGCGGGTGACCAGAGCGGCGAACGCCTCCGCCGCCGCTCTGGTCCGCGGCCCGGGGGCGGCCGCCAGCGGGCGGCCGTCGACCACGGCGAGCGGCTGCACGTCGCGCAGGGTCGAGGTCAGGAAGGCCTCGTCGGCCGCGGCCAGGGCCTCGAGTGGGAGGTCGCGCACCGTCACCGAGCTCGTCTCGAGCACCAGTTGGCGGGTGATGCCGTCGAGGCAGCCCGAGGACAGTGGGGGGGTGCACAGCTCGCCGTCGACCACCACGAACACGTTCGACCCGGTGCCCTCGCACAGCTCGCCCCGAGTGTTGGCGAACACCGCCTCGCTGGCCCCCTGTTGCTGGGCAAAGGCCAGGGCCACCACGTTCTCGGCGTAGCTGGTGGTCTTCAGGCCGACGACCGCGCTGCGCTCGTTGCGCACCCAGGGCACCACCGCCACCGCCGCGGTGGGCGCCACCGGATCGAGGCCCGACACTGCCACCACCAGGGTCTCGGGCCCGTCGTCGCGACCCGATCCCAGGGGCCCGGCCCCGGCTGTCACCGTGATCCGGAGCCGCGCCTCGGTCAACCCCGAGGCGGTGACCACCTCCTGCACGGCCTTGGTGACCAGGGAGCGGTCGGGTCGGGGCAGGCCGAGACCCACTGCCGAGCGCTCGAGTCGGTCGAGGTGTCGGCGCAGCGCGAAGGGCGTGGCCGCCAGCACCTTGATCGTCTCGAACACACCGTCGCCCACCGTGACCCCGTGATCGACGGCCGACACGGTGGCCTGGTCGGCCTCCACCACCGAGCCGCCGACCCAGACCCAGACCTTGTCGCGCACCGCTGCACGCTAACCCCCACCCCCCGACCGGCCGAGGAAGGCGCCTACGTCCCGGGGCGGGCGGCGGCGGCGACCGGCGCGGGCCGGGACGGCCGCCACCGCCAGTAGGCGGCGGGCCTTGAGCTCGGTCTCGGCCCACTCGCCGTCGGGGTCGGAGCCCCAGGTGATGCCGCCGCCGGTGCCCAGACACAGGTCGCCGTCGTCGAACCAGAAGGTGCGGATGGCGACGTTGAGGTCGCCCCGGTTCCGATCGGCATCGACCCAGCCGACGGCGCCGCAGTAGGGGCCCCGGCCGACCGGCTCGAGCTGGTCGATGAGGGCCATGGCGGCCAGCTTGGGTGCCCCGGTCACCGACCCCGGAGGGAAGGTGGCGTCGAGCAGTTCGGCCCACCCGACGCCGGCCCGCAGCTCGCCCCGCACGGTGCTCACCAGGTGATCGAGGCCGGGGTGGTGTTCGACCGCGCACAGCGCGGGCACGGTGACCGAGCCCCACTCGCAGACCCGCCCGAGGTCGTTGCGGACCAGGTCGACGATCATCACGTTCTCGGCCCGGTCCTTGTCCAGGAAGGCACCCCCCGTCGGGGTCGTCCCCTTGATGGGCTGCGAGTCGACCGTCCGACCCTGCCGCCGCAGGAACCGCTCGGGCGACGCCGAGGCCAGGTGGATGCCCTGGGCCGGCAGTCGCACCGCGGCCGCGTGGGGGGCCGGGTTGCCGGCGGCCAGGGCGGAGGCCAGGGCCAGGACGTCGGCCTCGGCCGGAAGGGGCGCCCGGAGCTGGCGGGTGAGGTTGACCTGGTACACGTCGCCGGCCCCGATGGCCTCGCGGATGCTCGTCACCCGCCCGCGGAAGGCGTCGCGGTCGAGACTCGTGCGCCACGACGACGCCTCGATGCCCGGCCAGCGCCGGGCTGGCTGGCCCACCGCCGGGCGCACCGACGAGAAGCGGGCGCACACCGGCGGCCCGGTGTAGGGCAGGACGACCACCCAGAAGCCGGCGCCATCGAGGGCCGACAGGTCGGAGGTGACATCGACCAGGCCGGTGGCCAGCTGTCCGCCCACGGCTGCGACCGCAGGCAGGTCTTCCACCGCGGCCAGCCTAGGAGGGGGCAGTCCCGCGGGCCCTGGGCCAGGGAGCGGGCCGGCGATGACGCCCGCGAGGAGCCGACTACCCTCGCCGGAGATGGCTGCCCCGGTCGAGACCCGTCGGCTGCGCCGCTCGGGCCCGCAACGGGTGCTGCTGGCCGTCAACAGCGTGGTCGTCGCCAGCTGCGTCCTGCTCGCCGGCGTCGGTGGCTACTTCTTCACCCGACTGGGCGAGATCCCCACCATCGACCTGAGCGAGCACCTCGGCCAGGGCGACGACCAGGCCACCGATCGGCCCCTCAACTTCCTCATCGTGGGCAACGACTCGCGTGAGTTCGCCGCCGACGACGAGGCCGACGCCGATGCCTTCGGTGGTGACCAGGGTCCCGACCGCACCGACACGATGATCATCGTTCGGGTCGACCCGAACACGAACACCGCGTCGATGTTGAGCCTCCCTCGGGACCTGTGGGTGCCGATCTCTGGCACCGACGGCAGCCAGCGCCTCAACACCGCCATCCAGGGGGGTGAGGGCCGGCTCATCGACACCATCAAGGACCAGTTCGGCATCTCGATCGATCACTACCTGGCCATCGACTTCAAGGCCTTCCGGGATCTCGTCGACGCCATCGGAGGAGTGACGATCTACCTGGCCTCGCCGGTCCGTGATGGGGACGGGCGGACGAACCCCACCGGCCTCGACATCCAGGAGACCGGTTGCGTCGAGCTCGACGGCGACACCGCCCTGGCCTACGTGCGGTCCCGCAACTTCCAGCAGTACGTGAACGGCCGCTGGCAGGCCGACCCCACCGGCGACCTCGGCCGCATCCAGCGCCAGCAGGATTTCGTCCGGACCGTGCTCCACCAGGTGGCCGGGTCGAACCTGCTGAGCCTCACCAACATCAACCGCCTGGTGAACGTGGCCGTCGACAACATCACCGTCGACAGCGCGCTCGGCAAGGACGAGATCCTCGCCCTGGCCAAGCAGTTCCGCTCGCTCAGTCCGGAGGCCCTGACCAGCTACAGCCTCCCAGTGGTCAACGGCACCGAATACCTGGGTGGCCAGCGGGCCTCGGTCCTCTATCTCGATTCCTCCAAGCGGCTCGAGACCGAGTCGATCTTCGACGTGTTCCGAGGGGTGACCGACGAGCCGCCGACGGTCGAGCCGTCGGCAGTCACCGTGCGGGTGCTCAATGGCAGCGGCCGCTCGGGGGAGGCCGGCACCGCCTCGGCCGCCCTCAGCCAGATCGGCTTCTCGGTGGCGACGGTGGGCGACGGCACCCGGAGCGCCCGCACCACCGTCCGCTACGGCGAGGGCCAGGAGGACAAGGCCCGCCTGCTGGCCTCGTACCTCGAGCAAGGGGCCGACCTGGTCGCCGACCCGACGCTGGAGGGGGTCGACGTGGTCCTGACCACCGGCACCGACTTCACCGCGGTCGCGGTGCCGGCCACCGCGGAGGACCCGGCACCGGCCGACACCACCGCAACCACGGCCGCGCCGGCGACCCCCTCGACCACCACCCCGGCCGCCACCGAGCCCTCCGACCAGTGCTGAGGCGCGCGACGATGGCGCTCCTGTGACCTGCGACCGCGTGCACGTCGACCGGGTGGCGATCACCCGGTGAAGGCGCTCATCCTGGCCGGCGGTGCCGGCACCCGGCTCCGGCCGATCACCCACACCGGCGCCAAGCAGCTGGTTCCGGTGGCCAACAAGCCGATCCTGTTCTACGGCCTGGAGGCCATGGCCGAGGCCGGCATCGTGGAGACCGGGATCATCGTCGGCGACACCGCCGAGGAGGTCATGGCGGCCGTCGGCGACGGGTCGAGCTGGGGCCTCGAGGTGACCTACCTACCCCAGGCGGCCCCCCTCGGGCTGGCTCACTGCGTGCTCATCGCCCGCGACTTCCTGGGCGACGACGACTTCGTGATGTACCTGGGTGACAACCTGCTCCGCGACGGCGTGACCCCGTTCGTGGCCGCCTTCGAGGAAGGTCGGACCCCGGGCCTCTTCACCCCCGACGTGCCCGCGGCCCAGATCCTGCTGGCCAAGGTGCCCGACCCCCAGCGCTTCGGGGTGGCCGAGCTCGACGTGGCCGGCAACGTGGTGCGGCTGGTCGAGAAGCCCGAGGTCCCGCCGTCGGACCTGGCCCTGGTCGGCGTCTATCTCTTCGACGCCCGGGTCCACGACGCGGTGGCCGCCATCGAGCCCTCGCCCCGGGGCGAACTCGAGATCACCGACGCCATCCAGTGGCTGATCGACCAGGGCCTCACCGTGCGCTCGGAGGTGGTCGACGGGTGGTGGAAGGACACCGGCACCCTCGACGCCATGCTCGAGTCGAACCGGCTGGTGCTCGAGACGGTCGAGCGCCGGGTCGAGGGTCGGGTCGACGCCGATTCGCGGATCGAGGGACGGGTCGTGGTCGAGGCCGGCGCCGAGATCGTGCGCTCGACGGTGCGGGGCCCGGCTGTGATCGGTGCCGGGACCCGGGTTGCCGACAGCTTCGTGGGGTCGTTCACGTCGATCGACCGGGGCTGCGTGATCGAGCGTTCGGAGATCGAGCACTCGATCGTGCTCGCCGGCAGCACCATCGTGGGCGCCGGGCGAGTGGTCGACTCCCTGGTCGGCCGGGAGGTCGAGGTGACGGGCGCCGTCGGGCGGCCCCGCGCCACCCGGCTCATGCTGGGCGACCACTCTCGGGTCGAGCTCCCCACCGCCCCCTGACGTTCAGCCGGTCGTCAGCGGCGCACAACGTCCGGCACATCTCGCGCCGATACCCTTCGGCTCCCATGCGCCAGCTCGTGACCGGCGGTGCCGGCTTCATCGGTTCCAATTACGTGCGCTCGGTGCTCTCGGGCAGCGACGACTCGGTGACCGTCTACGACGCCCTCACCTACGCCGGCCACCGGGAGAACCTGGCCGATCTCGAGGGCGACCCCCGCTTCGGGTTCGTGCAGGGCGACATCTGCGACCGCTCGGCCTTCCGCCATGCCCTCGACGGTCACGACGTGGTCGTCCACTTCGCCGCCGAGAGCCACGTCGACCGATCGATCGAGGGGCCCGACACCTTCGTCCACACCAACTGCGACGGCACGAACGTAGTGATGGACGTGGCTCGCCAGGTGGGGGTCGAGCGCGTGCTGCACGTGTCCACCGACGAGGTCTACGGCTCGATCGAGCAGGGAAGCTTCGTCGAGTCCGACCGCCTGGCCCCGGCCTCGCCCTATTCGGCGTCCAAGGCCGGCTCCGACCTGATCGCCCTCGCCTACCACCACACCCACGGGCTGCCGGTGGTGGTGACCCGCTCGTCGAACAACTTCGGCCCCTACCAGCACCCGGAGAAGCTGATCCCGCTGTTCGTGACCAACCTCCTGGTGGGGGAGCGGGTGCCGCTCTACGGCGACGGCCAGAACGTGCGCGACTGGTGCCGGGTGGAGGACAACTGCGACGCCATCGCCACCGTGTTGGTCGAGGGCGAGCTGGGCGAGATCTACAACATCGGAGCCGGCAACGAGGTGACCAACGCCGAGATCACCGAGCGCCTGCTCGAGCTGGTGGGGGCCGGTCCGGAGATGGTTCAGCCGGTGGCCGATCGCCTGGGACATGACCGGCGCTACTCGGTCGACACGGCCAAGGTGCGGGCGCTGGGCTGGAAGCCGGCGTGGGGCTTCGACGAGGCCCTGGCCGACACGGTCGAGTGGTATCGCTCCCACGAGGCCTGGTGGCGCCCGCTCAAGGTCTCGTCGGCCCGGTGAGGGTCCTGGTCACGGGAGCCGCGGGTCAGGTCGGCCGGGAGCTGGTCGATGCCTTCGGCGCCCCCCACCACGAGGTGCTGGCCCTCGACCGTGCTCGCCTCGACGTGTCCGACCGCGATGCCGTGCTGGCCGCCCTCACCACCTGGCGGCCCGACGCGGTCATCCACGCCGGGGCCTGGACCGCGGTCGACGCCTGCGAGGGAGACCCGGAGCGCGCCCTGCGGGTCAACGCCCTCGGGACCCGCCACGTGGCCGAGGGTGCCCGGCGGGTGGGGGCGCACGTGACCTACCTGTCGACCGACTACGTGTTCGACGGGACCCTCGAGCGGCCCTACACGGAGTGGGACCAGCCGAACCCGCTCTCGGTCTACGGGCGGTCCAAGCTCGGCGGCGAGCGCGAGCTCGACCCGGGATCGACGCTGATCCGCACCTCGTGGGTCTTCGGCCGTCACGGGTCGAACATGGTCAAGACGGTCCTACGAGCGGCCGACACTCATCGGGTGCTGAGGTTCGTGGACGATCAACGAGGGCGCCCGACGGCTGCCGACGACCTGGCGGCCGTCACCCGCGACCTCACCCTCGGCCGGTTGCCGGGCACGTTCCACGTGACCAACGCCGGCGACACCACCTGGTTCGCCTTCGCCCGGGACGTGCTCGACCTGGCCGGTCTCGACCCCGAGCGGGTCGAGCCGATCACCACCGCCGAGCTCGACCCCCCGCGTCCGGCGCCCCGCCCCGCAAACTCGGTGCTCGACGACCTGGCCCTCCGGGCCTCGGGCATCACCCTTCCCCCCGACCACCGTGAGCCGTTGGCCCGGCTCGTCAAGGAGATCATCGAGCCATGAGCAGGATCGCGATCATCGGCACCGGCTACGTCGGTCTGACCACGGGCGCCTACCTCGCCCACCTCGGCCATACCGTCACGTGCGCGGACGTGGTGGCGGCCAAGGTCGAGCGCCTCAACAAGGGCGACGTGCCCATCCTCGAGGCCGGGCTCGACGAGCTCGTCCAGGAGGGTCTCGACGGCGGGCGACTCGGGTTCGTGCTGGGGGCCGCCACCGCGGTCGCCGAGTCCGATCCCGAGTTCGTTTTCCTGTGCGTGCAGACCCCCCAGGGCGAGGACGGCTCGGCCGATCTCACCTACATCCGCAACGCGGCCGAGGAGATCGGCCCCCAGCTGTCGCCCGAGACGATCGTGATCAACAAGTCGACCGTGCCGGTGGGCTCGACCCGGGTGGTCGAGCAGGCCCTCGGCCGCGACGACGTGTTCGTGGTGTCGAACCCCGAGTTCCTGCGCGAGGGGTCGGCCGTCCACGACTGCCTGAACCCCGACCGCATCGTCATCGGTTCCGACGACCAGGCCGCCGGCATGCGGGTGGCGGCCCTGTTCGAGAGCCTCAAGGCCCCGCTGGTGGTCACCGACCCGGCGTCGGCCGAGACCATCAAGTACGCCTCCAACGCCTTCCTGGCCACCAAGGTCAGCTTCGTCAACGCCCTGGCCAATGTGTGCGAGGCCGTGGGTGCCGATGTCCGCGAGGTCGTGCTCGGCATGGGTTACGACCGCCGGATCGGCTTCGAGTTCCTCAAGCCCGGGCCGGGCTGGGGCGGCTCGTGCTTCCCCAAGGACACCCGGGCCATGGTCCGCATCGCCGAGGACCACGGCTACGACTTCGATCTGCTCAAGGGCGTCATCAACGTCAACGACGAGCAGTACGAGCGCATGGTGGCCAAGGTCGAGCGGACCGTGGGCGGCGACTTGTCGGGCAAGACGGTGGCGGCCTGGGGCCTCACCTTCAAGGCCCGGACCGATGACCTGCGGGAGTCTCCGGCCATCGAGATCATCCGGCGCATGGAGCGCCGGGGGGCGTACGTGCGGGCCTACGACCCGGGCATCAAGTCGGCCACCAACCCACTACTCGAGGGCATCGAGGTGCTCGACGACCCGTACGCGGTGTGCGAGAACGCCGATGTCGTGGTCGTCCTCACCGAGTGGGACGAGTTCCGCTGGCTCGACTTCGCCAAGGTCGCCGGCCTGATGCATACCCCCTGCGTGGTCGACACCCGCAACCTGCTGGAGCCGGCCGCGGTGCGGCGCCGGGGCTTCGAGTACGACGGGCTCGGTCGGGCGTGAGGGTCGTCGTCACCGGAGGTGCCGGCTTCCTCGGCTCCCACCTGTGCGACGCCCTGCTGGCCCGAGGTGACGAGGTCGTCGTCCTCGACAACCTGGTGACCGGCCGGCCGTCGAACATCGAGCACCTCTTCGGGCACGAGCGCTTCCAGTTCGTCCGCCACGACGTCAGCACCCACATCTGGGTGCCCGGCGCGGTGGACGCGGTGCTGCACTTCGCCAGCCCGGCCTCGCCGCCGGCCTACCTGGCCATGCCCATCGAGACCCTGAAGGTCGGCAGCCTGGGCACCCACAACGCGCTCGGCCTGGCCAAGGCCAAGGGCGCCCGGTTCATGCTGGCGTCGACCAGCGAGGTCTACGGCGACCCGCTGGTGCATCCCCAGACCGAGTCGTACTGGGGCAACGTCAACTCGGTGGGCCCCCGAGGGGTCTACGACGAGGCCAAGCGCTTCGCCGAGGCGATCACGATGGCGTACCACACCTTCCACGGCCTCCCGGTGCGGATCGTGCGGATCTTCAACACCTACGGGCCCCGGCTGGCCCCCGCCGACGGCCGGGTGGTGTCGAACTTCCTCGTCCAGGCCCTGTCGGGTCAGCCCCTCACGATCTACGGCGAGGGCGACCAGACCCGGAGCTTCTGCTTCGTGGAGGACGAGGTGCGCGGGTTCCTGGCCCTGCTCGACTCCGACGAGGTCGGCCCGGTCAACATCGGCAACCCCAACGAGTTCACCATCCGGGAGCTGGCCGATCTGGTGGTCGAGGTGACCGGCTCGAAGTCGGCCATCGTGCACGAGCCGCTGCCGGTCGATGACCCCACCCAGCGCCGGCCCGACATCACGTTGGCCCGCGAGCGGTTGGGCTGGGAACCGAAGATCCAGCTCCGCGAAGGTCTGGAGCGCACCGCGGCCTGGCTCTCCACCGAGCTCGACTGACCGTTCCCGGTGTCGTCGGCCAAGATGGTCGGCCTATGGGTTGCACTGCCGCCGACGTCACTGCGGTGGTGGTCAGCTACCAAGTGGCCGACCTGACCCTGGGCTGCGTCGAGAGCCTGCGAGCCCAAGGGGTGGGGCGCATCGTGGTGGTCGACAACGCCTCGTCGGACGGCACCGTCGCCGCCCTCCAGGCCTCCGCCCCCGACGTCGAGGTGCTCGCGCTGGACCGCAACCTGGGCTACGGCGGGGCCGCCAACCGGGGCGCGGCCCGAGCGGGCACCCCGTACCTGGCCGTGCTCAACCCGGATCTGACGCTGGCGCCGGGAGCCATCGATGCCCTGGTGGCCGCGCTCGAGGCCGATGCCACCCTAGGCCTGGTCGGCCCGCGCATCGAGACCCCCGACGGCCGCCTCTACCCGTCGGCGCGGACGTTCCCCAGCCTGATCGATGCCATCGGCCACGGGTTCGGCCGCTTCGTGTGGCGCGGCAACCCCTTCACCCGGCGCTACCAGATGGACGCCTGGGACCACGCGGTGGCCGGCACCGTCGACTGGGTGGCCGGCACCTGCGTCGTCGTGCGGCGGACCGATTGGGTGGCGGTGGGCGGGTTCGACCCCGGCTACTTCATGTACCTGGAGGACGTCGACCTGTGCTGGCGGCTGCGTCAGGCCGGCCGGGCCGTCGGCTACGAGCCGGCGGCCACCGTCGTCCATGCCGTCGGTCGGTCGACCGACCAGGCGCCCTACCGGATGATCGCCGCCCACCACCGCTCGCTCCTGCGCTATGCCCGGCGGACCCTGCAGGGGCCGGGCCGGCTGCTGCTCCCGGTGGTGGCCGTCGGGCTGGGCGTCCGGCTCCTGGTGGCCTGGGTCGACCGGGCGCTGCGTGGCGTGCCCCACGCCGCCCGGTGAACGCTCGGCGGTGCAGGGCGGGCCCACCGCGGGGCGCTGGCGACCCGCCGAGTAGGGTCTGCGCCCGCCATGGGTAAGGCCTCCTCCTCCAAACGCGTGGCCCGCGCCTCGAAGATGGCCGGGCGAGCCCGCCGTGGCCGCAATCTCTGGTACCCGGCCGCGTTGCTGGTGGTGGTGGCCGTCGGGGTGACCCTGGTCGTCGTGTCCCGCGACGCCGACAACTCGTCGGACGATCCCCTCGCCGACCAGCGGCCCTACTACGGCGACCACTGGCACGCGGCCTACGGCGTCTACACCTGCGACCAGTACATCGAGGCGTTCCCCGATTCGACGCTCGACGTGGCCGACGAGTCGACCACGACGACCGCCGAGGCCGGCGACGAGTCGACGACGACGACCCTGGCCGGTGACGAGTCGACCACTACCACCGAGGCCGGCGACGAGTCGACGACGACGACGACCTCCACCGACGCCAACGCCAACGCCGGGGACGGCAACGGCATCAACGCCAAGGGCGACGGCGTCAATGCCACCGGCGACGGTCTCATCCACATGCAGCCGCTCAACGAGCGCTACATCGGCGACGGGGCCAACCTCGGGGCTTTCGCCGACTCGGTCGGCATGGTGCTCTCCGACGACGCCCTGACCCTGCCCGATGGCACCCGCTACGAGAACGGCGACGATTGCGGTGGCACGCCGGGCGAGGTCCAGGTGCGGACGTGGACCGGGCTGGGCGATGCCGACGGCGCGACCGAGACGTCGGACCTGGCGGACTTCGCCCCGGCCAACGGCTCGCTGGTCACCATCGCCTTCGCCCCGGTCGACGCCACCATCGGCCAACCCCCGTCGGCCGGCGTCGAGCCCGCCGACACGACCACCACTACCGAGGCCACGACCACCACGACCACGCCGCCGGTCGGTCCGGTCCCGGCCACCACCACCACCGTCGGGGTGGGGTAGGCGCGGTGCGGGCCGTCGTGCTGGTGGGGGGGTTCGGGACCCGGCTTCGTCCCCTCACCCTCACCCGGCCCAAGCAGATGCTGCCGGTCGTCGGCCGGCCCATGATCGAGCGCGTCCTCTCTCACCTGGCCACCTACGGCATCACCGAGGCCGTCCTGGCCCTCGGGTACCGCCCCGATGCCTTCATGGAGCACTACCCCGAGGGCCGGGTGGCCGGCGTCGAGGTCGTCTACGCGGTCGAGAGCGAGCCGCTCGACACGGCCGGCGCCATCCGGTTCGCGGCGGCCGAGGCCGGCATCACCGAGCGGTTCCTGGCCGTCAACGGCGACGTGCTCACCGACGTCGATCTGTCTGCCCTGATCGCCTTCCATGACCAGGCCGGGGCCGAAGGCACGCTCTACCTGACCCCGGTCGAGGATCCCTCGCACTACGGCGTAGTCCCTACCGACGACCGTGGGCGGGTGCTCGACTTCATCGAGAAGCCGCCGGCCGGCGAAGCCCCGACCAACCTCATCAACGGCGGCTTCTACGTGCTCGAGGCGTCGGTCCTCGAGCACATCGCTCCCGGGCGTCGGGTCAACATCGAGCGCGAGACCTTTCCGGCGTTGGCCGCCCGCGGCGCCCTCTTCGCTCGGGCCGACGATGCCTACTGGCTCGACGTCGGCACCCCCGAGCGTTACCTACAGGCGTCGCTCGACCTGCTCGACGGGCGTCGATCGGCCATCGAGCCGAGTGGGAGCGACCCCACCACCGGGCCCGGGAGCCAGGTCGACCGAAGTTGGATCGGCGCCGACGTGAGCGTCGGCGCGGGCGCGGTGGTGCGCCGGTCGGCCCTGGGCCCGGGCGTGGTCGTGGGTCCGGGGGCCACCGTCGAGGACTCGGTAGTGCTGGCCGGGGCCTCCCTCGGCGAGCGGGCCGTGGTGGTGCGGTCAATGCTGGGCGTGTCGGCGACGGTGGGGGCCGGGGCCCGGGTCGAGGATCTGTCCGTGATCGGCGACGGGTCCGTCGTCGACGAGGGTGCGCAGGTGTCGGGTCGGCGCCTGCCGGAGGAGGCTTCGTGAGAGCACTGATCACCGGCGGCGCCGGCTTCATCGGTTCGACCCTGGTCGACCGGCTGCTGGCCGAGGGTCACCAGGTCGACGTGGTCGATGACCTGTCGACCGGGTCGCTGGGCAACCTCGAGGCCGCCACTGCCGCCTACGGGAGCGACCTAGCCCTCCACCAACTCGACATCCGCTCGGCCGAACTGGCGACCACCATCGAGCGGTTGGCCCCCGAGGTGGTCTTCCACCTGGCGGCCCAGGCCGACGTCCGGGTGTCGGTGGCCCGACCGACCTACGACGCCGAGATCAACGTGTTGGGCAGCCTCAACGCGATCGACGGTGCCCTCCGGGCCGGATCCCGCAAGGTGGTGTTCGCCTCGTCCGGGGGCACCATCTACGGCGACCCCGACCCCCGCGAGATCCCGATCGCAGAGACCGTCCCCCAGCGGCCGTTGTCGCCCTACGGGGTGGCCAAGAAGGTGGTCGGCGACTACCTCGCCGCCTTCCAGGCCCTCCACGGCCTCGAGTACACGGCGCTGGCCCTGGCCAACGTCTACGGCCCGCGCCAGGACCCCCATGGCGAAGCCGGGGTGGTGGCCATCTGGGCGGGCCGATTGCTGGCCGGCGAGCCGTGCACCATCTACGGCACTGGCGCCCAGACCCGCGACTTCGTCTACGTCGATGACGTGGTCGACGCCTTCGTCCGGGCATCGGCCCCGGGGGCTGCGGCCGGGCTGGTCTGCAACGTCGGCACCGGTGTCGAGACCTCGATCCGCCATCTGCTCGACACCATGGCCATCCAGGCCGGACGCCCGGGTGAGGAGCCGACCATGGCGCCGGCCCGACCGGGTGAGCTCGCTCGCTCGGCCCTCGACAACACCCGTGCCCGGGCCGAGCTCGGCTGGGCGCCGGCCACGAGCCTCGAGGACGGCACCGCGGCGGTCCTCGAGTGGTTCTCGACCCGCAGCTGAGACCGTCGACCGGCTGCTTTATCGCCCCGTGCTCCGCTCGGCCCTCTGCACCACCGCCAGCATCGACTCGCCTGAACTCCTGGCCTGGGCCGATCGTCTGCGCCCGGCCTGGGACCTGCTCGGCACCGGCGCGCCGACGTCGCACAACCGCAAGCTCTGGGAGTGGTTCTACATCGCCCGGGTGCTCGAGGAGCGGGACATGCTCCGGGAGGGGCGCCGGGGGCTCGGCTTCGGCGTGGGCACCGAGCCGCTGGCCGCGCTGTTCGCCAGCTTCGGCTGCGAGATCGTGGCCACCGACGTCGCCGCCGATGTGGCCGAGCGGGGCGGCTGGGTCGGCACTGGCCAGCACGCGGGTGAGCTGGAGGCGCTGCAGCACCCGGACCTGTGCGATCGCGAGCGATTCACCGACCTGGTGACGTTCCGGACGGTCGACATGAACCAGATCCCCGACGACCTCCGGGGCTTCGACTTCACCTGGTCGTCGTGCGCGATCGAGCACATCGGCTCGCTCGGCCACAGCCAGGAGTTCCTGCTCGCTCAGACGGCGTGTCTCCGCCCCGGCGGCGTGGGTGTGCACACCACCGAGTACAACCTCTCGTCCAACGTCCGCACCGTCGAGGTCGGCCAGACGGTTCTGTTTCGAGCCCGGGACGTGGAGTGGGTGGCTCGACGACTGCACCGGGCTGGCCACCGCATCGAGGTCGACCTCGAGCCCGGCGACGCCCCCGACGACCATCACGTCGACGTCACGCCCTACACGACCACGCACCTGCGGGTCCGCTTGCACGGCTTCGTCACCACGTCCTTCGCCTTCGTCATCGAGCGCAACCGCTTCGCTCGGCCTGACCACGACGACCTCGACCAGGACGCCGTCCGAGTGGCCCACCGGGCGCGGGCCAAGGCCAGGGTGGCGCTCGAGGACATGGCGGCGGCGGGGCGGACCCGGTGGGAGGAGAACCGCCCACGGGCCGAGAGGCTGGTCCGACGGGTCGGGGGCCGTGCTCGCCGGGCCTTGCCCTGGTGACCTGACCTTCTCTCCTATTCCTTACTGACGGTTCACGTGATTCGGTGACGGCGTTTACAACGGTGCGTGACAGTTCCTCACATGGGGAGACGAGCACTGGTCCTGGTGGTCACGGTGTTGTGCGCGTTGGGGTTGGTCGGCTGCGGTGGCGGCGACAGCTCGAGCGCGACCAGCACGTCGAGCACCACCGAGACGACCGAGACCACCGAGGACACCGAGACGACCGAGCCGGATGCCGGCCTGGGCGACACCAGCGCCTTCACCGACTGCCTGGCCGAGAACGGGCTCGAGCTGCCCGAGGGCGGCGCCGGTGGCGGCCAGCCCCCGACCGGTGGTGACGGGGCCACGATGCCCCAGCTCACCGAGGAGCAGCAGGCTGCCATCACCGCCTGCCAGGACCTGGCTCCGGAGGGTGGCGCGGGCGCCGGCGGGGGTGGGGTCGGTGGTGACAGCTCGGCCCTCGAGTCCTACATCAGCTGCCTGACCGACAACGGGGTGACCGTGACCGACGACGACGGCGACGAGACCACGGCGCCCTCGATCGACCAGGCCGACCCCGACTTCGAGGCCGCCAACGAGATCTGCCAGGCGCTCCTCCCCACTCCCAGCACCACCTCGACGACCACGACAGCGAGCTGACCATGCCCCTGCTCCGGTTCACCAAGCGACGAGCGGTCAACGCCTCCCTGGGGGTGGCCATCCTGATCGGGGTGGGCGCCAGCTACAGCCAGGTGGGAGCCGAAGACTCGACCACCTCGACGTCGAACGTGGTCGAAGCCGAGCAGGGCACGGTCGTCTCGACCGTCTCCTCCAGTGGGACCGTCGAGTCCGGGGTGTCCTACGGCCTCAGCTTCCAGCAGTCCGGCGAGGTGACGGCGATCGACGTGAAGGTGGGAGACACCGTGACCGCCGGGCAGGTGCTGGCCCGGGTGGAGGACACCACCCAGCAGGCCGCGCTCCGCTCGGCGGAGGCGTCGCTGCGCTCCGCCGAAGCCCAGCTCCGTGACCTCCGGGCCGGGACCACGGCCGCCGAGGACGACCAGTACGCCAAGAGCGAGGCCCAGTCCCAGCAATCGGTGCGCAGTGCTCAGACCTCGCTCGATCAGGCCAAGGAGAACGCCGAGGCCAACCGGGCCTCGAACCAGCGCAAGGTCGACGAGGCCCGGGCTGCCTACGACGAGGCCGGTTGCCCGAGCGCGACCACGACCACCACCACCCTCGGCTCGGGTGCCACCCCGTCCTGTGACGACCTCGAGTCGAGCCTGGAGAGCGCCGAGGAGGCGCTGGCCTCGGGCGAGCGCTCGGACCGCCAGGCGATCGAGAAGGCCGAGGACTCGCTGGCCTCCTCCCAGGCGTCCTACGACTCTCAGGTGGCGAGCAACCGGGTGCAGCAGGAGCCGGCCACCACGGCCGAGATCGCCCAGCAGGAGTCGAGCCTGGCCAGCGCCCGCGAGCAGCTGGTGTCGGCCCAGCAGAACGTCGAGGACACCCAGCTGCGGGCCCCGGTCGACGGCACCGTCTCGGCGGTGAACGGCAAAGTCGGGTCGCAGTCGAGCTCGACGGGGTCCTCGTCGAGTTCGTCATCGTCTTCGACCGGGTCGTCGTCGTCCTCGTCGTCCACCGACTTCCTCACCCTGGTGGGCGGCGGCCTCCAGGTGTCGGTCGGCTTCAGCGAGAGCGACGCCACCCGCCTGGTCGGCGGCCAGGCAGTGGCCATCACCTTCGACGCCCTGTCCGACGTGAGCCTCAACGGCACCCTCCTGGCGATCGACACCACGGCCGAGACGGTCGACAACATCGTCACTTACCAGGCCACGGTGTCGCTCCAGGACCCTCCGTCGAGCGTGGTCAGCGGGATGACGGCCTCGGTCGAGGTCATCGTGGACGAGGCGATCGACGTGGTCTACCTGCCCAGCTCGGCCGTGACCCTCCAGGGCAACAGCGACACCACCACGGTCGAGGTCCAGATCGGTGAGAGCGCCGAGGACACCGAGACCCGGACCATCACCGTCGGTCTCCAGGGCGACGAGGCGGTCGAGATCACCGATGGCCTGGAGGCCGGGGAGAAGGTCGTCGTCACCTCGACCGGCGCCGCCGGCGGCACCGGTGGGCTGCCGGCGGTACCCGCGGGCGGCGGCGGTGCCGGCGGTGCCGGGCTCGGCGGTGGGTTCGGCGGATGAGCGCGCCGACCCCCACCCGCGCCGACCCGGCGACCACGCCCGGTCGTCGGCGCCGGTCCCGCCCGGTGATCCTGGTCGACGAGGTGACCAAGGTCTACGGGGCGGGGGAGACCACCGTCCATGCCCTGCGGGGTGTGTCGCTGGTCATCGAGCGGGGTGACTCGGTAGCCATCATGGGTCCCTCGGGAAGCGGCAAGAGCACCCTGATGAACATCATCGGCTGCCTCGACCGGGCGTCCAGCGGTCGCTTCGCCATCGACGGCGTCGACGTCCGCGACCTCGAAGAGTGGCAGCTGGCCGAGATCCGCAACCGCAAGATCGGCTTCATCTTCCAGAGCTTCAACCTCATCCCCCGCACCTCGGCCGTGGCCAACGTCGAGCTCCCGCTGGTCTATGCCGGGGTCAAGCGAGCCGAGCGCCGGGCCCGGGCCGAGCGGGCCATGGCTGCGGTCGGCCTCGCCGACCGGATGGACCACCTGCCTTCCGAGCTGTCGGGTGGTCAGCAGCAGCGGGTGGCGGTCGCCCGGGCCATCGTCACCGACCCGGCCATGATCCTGGCCGACGAGCCCACCGGTGCCCTCGACAGCGTGTCGACCAGTGAGGTCCTCGGGATCTTCGACCAGCTGAACATGGAGGGGCGCACCGTGGTGGTCATCACCCACGAGGAAGAGGTCGCCCGCCACGCCAAGCGGGTGGTGCGGTTCCGCGACGGCAGCATCGTCGAGGACACCCGCCAGGCACCGGTCGACGGCCTGCCCCCCCAGGTCGCGGCGGCCCGGGCCCGAGGGTCGGCGACGTGAGCATCGAGAGCGTCCGCATCGCCATCCGCGGGGTGTTCGCCAACCGGATGCGCTCGGCGCTGACCATGCTCGGGATCCTGATCGGTGTCTCCTCGGTCATCATCCTGGTGGCCGTGGGATCGGGCTCGGCGGCGGCCAACCGCGAGCAGCTCGAGGCGTTGGGGAGCAACACCCTGACCGTGCTGGCCGGGGGCTTCGGCCCGACCGACGGCACCCAGACCCAGAGCATCGAGATCACCGACGGTGACGTCGAGGCCCTGCAGGACGAGAACTCGGCCCCCGACGTCAAGGCCGTGATCCCGACCGTGTCGGCCCAGGGGGCGTCGGTCAGCTACGACGGTGCCACCACCGACCCCGACTCGGTGTCGGGCACCACCGCCAACTACTCCGAGGCCCGCAGCTTCCCGGTGGAGTTCGGTCGCTTCTTCACCCAGGACGAGCTGGACAACCACCGCAAGGTGGTGGTGCTGGGACCGACGGTGGTGAAGAACCTGCTCGGCGAGACGGCCGACCTGTCGGCCATCGTCGGCCAGACGGTCAAGGTCGGCTCCACCAAGTTCCAGGTCATCGGGGTCTTCGACGCCAAGGGATCGAGCGGCTTCCAGGACCAGGACTCGACCGTCGTCATGCCCCTGACCACCATCCGCGACACCCTCACGGGCAACAGCGGCACGGTCGACCAGTTGACGGTCCAGGCCGACTCCCGCGAGGCCACCACCGCGGCCCAGAACCAGGTCCAGTCGATCCTGTCCTCCCGCCACGATGGCACCACCACCAGCGACTTCACCGTCCTCAACTCGACGTCGGTCCAGGAGTCTCAGGACGCCAGCAACCGGACCTTCACCGTCCTGCTCGGGGCGGTGGCCGCCATCTCTCTGCTGGTCGGCGGGATCGGGGTCATGAACATCATGTTGGTGACGGTCACCGAGCGGACCCGCGAGATCGGGATCCGAAAGGCCATCGGCGCCCAGCGGGGCGACATCCTCGGCCAGTTCCTGACCGAAGCGGTGCTGCTGTCGTCGCTGGGCGGTGTGCTCGGCATCGCCGTGGGCATCATCGGGAGTCGCTTCGAGATCGTCGACATCCAGCCCGTGGTCGAGCCGTACTCGATCGCCCTGGCCTTCGGTGTGGCCATGCTCACCGGTCTCTTCTTCGGTATCTACCCCGCCAACCGGGCGGCCGCCATGGCGCCCATCGATGCACTTCGCCACGAGTGAGTCGGGACAGGAGCACACCATGAGCACCATCGCCCACGGCGCCGACGACGATCTCGAGGAGGTCGACGAGGCCGAGTACGAGGACGAGACGCCCGACATCCCCATGAACCGGCGCCGGATCATGACCCCGGTGACCTGGGGTTTGCTGGCGGTGCTGCTGGCCGTCGGTGCGTTCTACGGCGGGATCCGGCTGGAGAAGAGCCAGGCCGACGACGCGGCGGCCGGTGGCTTCGACTTCGCCGCGCTCGCGGCTCAGGCCGGGGGGGCCGTGCCCGGTGCCACCGGCGACACCACCGAAGGCGAGACGGACGCCACGGCCGCGGCCAGCGGCACCACTATCGGCACGGTCAAGCTGGTCGACGGGGCCAACGTGTACGTGACGGACTCGTCGGGCAACACCGTGAAGTTGACCACCGACGCCGACACCACCATCTCGGTGTCCTCCGATGGCACCACCGCCGACCTGGCACCGGGTGACACCGTGATCGCCCAGGGTGAGACCAACGACGACGGCACAGTGGCGGCCACCTCCATCAGCACCGGCACCGGCTTCCCCGGTGGCGGGGGAGCCGCTGGTGGCTTGGGCGCATTCGGGGGCGCACTGCCCGGCTGATCCCCGGCACCGGCGCCGGCACCGGTGCCGCCTTCCCAGGAAGCGCTCAGCCCGCGCCTAGCGTGCGGCCGTCATGGCCGTCACCACCCACCGCCCGCCCGGCATCCTCAGTGGCTTGCTGGGGGCCGCCGCCAGGCGAACCCGGCGCTGGCGGTCAGCCGCGCTCCGCCGCCTCTCCGATGACCGGTTCATCCGGGGTGCCTACCGCTTCGTCCTCCAGCGGGAGCCCGATCCGGGCGGCCTGGAGGTGTACCGCACCCACCTGCGAGAGGGGACCCGGACCCGCTCGAGCATGCTGGCCGAGCTCCGAGGGTCGGACGAGTTCTGGTTCGGGTTCGCTCACGCCTACGAGGACTCGATCATCGCCCTGCACCGCAGCCGGTGCCTGTTCGTCGAGTCCCTGCCCCGAGCCGCCCAGATCCTCGACATCGGCGGTACCCACCAGTCCTCGGAGGAGGGGGCGCTGGTCCGGCTGGGCTACCCGTATCCCTTCGAGCGGCTGGTGATCCTCGACCTGCCGGCCGACGACCGCCACGAGCTGTACCAACCGGGGGGAGAGCACGGTGTGGTCGAGACCGACCAGGGTCGGGTCGAGTACGTCTACCGCTCGATGGCCGACCTGTCGATCTTCGACGACGGCACTTTCGACCTTGTCTACAGCGGGCAGTCGATCGAGCACGTGCCCACCGACGTCGCCGACCAGACCCTGGCCGAGGTCTTCCGGGTGCTGCGTCCGGGCGGCTGGTTCGCACTCGACACCCCCAACGGGCGCCTCTGCCGCATCCAGCTGGCCGGTACCGGGCTGACGGTCACGAACCCCGACCACGACATCGAGTACGACCACGAGGAGCTCTCGGCCAAGGTGGTGGCTGCCGGTTTCGACCTGGTCGAGGCCAAGGGTCTGAGCTATCTGCCCCAGGCGGTGGCCACCGGGGTGTTCGACCATCGCGAGCTCGAGCGCAGCACCGGCGTCTTCCACGAGATCGACGACTGCTACTTCCTGGCCTACCTCGCCCGCAAGCCCACCTGAGCCCGCGGCTCTTCCCGCCCTCTCGTCCCGCCCTCTCGTCCCGCCTCTCCTTCCGCGTCGCGAAAAGCACCACCAGGGTGCTTTTCGCGAAGCGGAACGGGGGTGAGGGTCACGCCCGGCCGAGCACCTGACGGAGCAGGGCTTCGATCTGGCCGGGCCGGTGGTGGACGTCGGTCCAACCGGCCCGGAGGACCTGCCAGCCGTCAGCCTGGAGCTCGTTGGTCCGGGCGATGTCCCGCTCGAAGTCGCCCCGGGTGGCGTGCCACCGCCGACCCTCCGACTCCAGCGTCACCCGATGGGGTACCCAGGCGAAATCGAGTCGGATGAGCCGGCCCGAGCTCAGTCGAAGCTCGTGCTGGCGGGTGGGCAGCGGCACACCGGGCGGCGGATCAGGGCCCAGGTCGCCGCTTCGAGCCGGCTCTCGACTGCGGCCCCGGGGACGTGGAGCTCGAGAACGCGTCGCAGTGCCCTCACCCCGGGCCGACCCTTGCCCCCGAGTCGGTCGAGCACGTCGGCCAGTGCGTCGAGGTCGACCAGATCCCGGACCAGGGCGTCTTCACCGGCCAGGAGGACCGATCGGCTCGGGAGCACGGCGCCCAGGTCGATCAGGGTGCGCGCCGGCGATGTCACGGCGAGTCCGCCGAGGGACGCGACGTCGACCGGATCGAGCCGGTTGGTCCGGTGGACGACGACCCCTCGCAGCCGGGGGATGCCCCGGCGGGTGACCGTCAGCTCGGTCGAGGTCGAGCGAACGCCCCGGAGGTCCCAGAGCTCGGCCGCGGTGCGGTGAGAGAGGGCGGCGCCGTCGCCGGCGGCCTCGAGCGCCGCCCGCCGGGCCGTGGCCGCAGTGGGCGCCACCGCCGCGTGCCGGTAGACGCGGGGCTGGTCGGGTGGCGACCAGCCCCGAGCGACGGATGGTCGCCAGCTGGCGGCGGCTCAGCCCCGTCGCCCGCGCCTGGCGCACCGAGAACACCCCGTCGCGCTCCTGAGACGCCCGAGCCACCGCAGCTTCTGTGTTGCGCATGCCAGGCATCGTGCCGGCGGGGTGTGACATGACTGCCCGCTCGTCCCTTCCGCGTGGGGGGGTAGGCCCGGGGGGGGGGGTTTTGGGGGGCGGGGCCGGGGGGGGGGGGGGG
>JANNNX010000074.1:0-85840 GCA_031398745.1 Actinomycetes bacterium | reverse complement strand
GCCGCCACGTCGAGTGGTACGCCGCTGCCCGCGGCGGGATCCGGGTGCTCGCCAACCGGGGCGCCAACGGGATCGACGGCGTCGTCTCCACCGCGGTGGGGGTGGCCTCGGCCACCGGCCGCCCCACCACCGCGCTGGTCGGTGACCTCGCCTTCCTCCACGACACCAACGCCCTGCTCGGCCTGGCGGCCAGCGGCGTGGACCTGACGGTGGTGGTCGTCGACAATGCCGGTGGAGGGATCTTCTCGTTCCTCCCCCAGGCCCGGGAGGTCGAGGCCGAGGACTTCGAGCGGCTCTTCGCCACGCCCCAGGACGTCGACATCGCTCTGCTGGCCGCGGCCCACGGTCTCGGCACCATCGGGGTCCACGAGGCCGACGGGCTCGGGCCCGCGCTCGAGGTGGCCCGCCGGACCCGAGGCCCCCATGTCGTGCACGTCCGCACCGATCGGACCGAGACGGTCGAGGTCCACCGGGACATCGACTCCGCCGTCGCCGCCGCCCTCGCCGCCGGCTGATCCCCGGCCGGCGTCCGCCCTCTCAGTCGGGGCGGGCGGCGATGGCATCCAGCAGGGCGCGGAGCTTGGCCTGGTTCTCGGCCAGCTCGGCCGCCGGGTCGGCACCGACCACGATCCCATTGCCGGCGTAGACGTGGAGCCCGTCGGCGTCGAGCTCGGCACTGCGGATCCCCACCGCGAAGGTGCCGTTGCCGGCGGCGTCGACCCAGCCCACCGGGCCCGCGTAGCGCCGCCGGTCCATGCCCTCGAGCTGGTCGATCAGGGCCAAGGCCTCCGAGCGGGGCCAGCCGCCGACGGCCGGCGTCGGATGCAGGGCCGCCACCAGACGTAGGGCCGAGGGCGGCGGGTCCGACAGCCTCCCTCGCACGGTCGTCGCCAGGTGGGCCACGTTGGCCAACTCGACCACGATCGGCTCGGCGTCGGCGTCGACATAGGAGCAGTACGCCAGCAGCCCGTCGAGCACGGCGTCGATGGTGATGCGGTGCTCGTGGGCGAGTCCGGCTGATGACGCCAGGGCATCCAGTGCGGCGGCGTCCGCCTGGCGGTCGGTCTGCCGGGGCACGGTGCCGGCCATGGGCTGTGCCCGGACCTCCTCTCCCGCCCGGGCCACCAGCAACTCCGGGCTGGCCCCCAGGAACCCGTGTCCGGGGCCGGGACCCGACACGAGGAAGCGGTAGGCGCCGGGGTAGGCGGCGCTCAGGCGATCGAGCAGCGCCGCGAGGTCGAGGGGTGGCCCCTCCACCAGCACCTCCCGGGCCAGCACCACCTTGGTGGCGGCCCCGTCGCCCACCGCCGCGGCCGCCGCCGCCACCGCCGCGCACCAGGCCTCGGTGGTCCGCACCGACCGCACCCGACGGGAGGGGGTCCCCGTCGCTCGGCTGCCCGGTGGTGGCAATGGGGCGGCGGCGCCGGACGCTTCGCCGGCGTTGCCCACGATGGTCGTCCATCGGGCCCCGCGGGCCGAGCGCCCGACGACGACCTCGGGCACCACCAGCTCGCCGGGGTGGTCGTCGGCGAACGGCAGTGCCCCGATGGCCAGCGGCCCGATGCCCGGACCCACCAGGTCGCCGTCGACCCGGTGGTCGATGGCGGCCAACGCAGCCTCGACGTCGCGGGCCGCGGCGAGCAGGCGGTCGGGCCCGACGCCGACCGGGATGCGCCGGGCGATCCCCCAGCCCCGGAGCTCGACATCGGGCCCGAGGAAGACGAGGTCGGGGGGACGGGAGGGGGTGCCCGCGCCATCGTCGGCCCGGCTGTGGGCGACCAGGCCGTCGGTCACGGCCGCTGCCGGGTGCCGGCCAAGAGCTGGGCGATGCCGCCCGAGAGCGGTCGGCGTTCGAGGTCGGCGAACCCGGCCCGACGGAAGGTGGCCACCAGCTCGGCGGTATCCGGGAGGTAGGCGACCGACCGGGGCAGGTACCGATAGGCATCGCGGTCCGACAGCAGGCCCCCGACCCAGGGGACCACGGTGCCGAAGTAGGCGGCGTGGCCGGCCCGCAGCAGCGGGTGCGACGGGATCGCCACCTCCAGCAGGGCGATGCGCCCGCCGACGCGGGTGACGCGGGCCAGCTCGGCCGCGAACGCGTCGAGGTCGACGAGGTTGCGCAGGGCGAAGCCGCAGGTGGCTCCGTCCACCGATTCGTCGGGCATCGGCAGTCGGAGGGCGTCGCCCTGCACCAGCGGTGCCCGGGTGCGGGCATGGGCCAGCATGCCGAAGGAGAGGTCGATGCCCACGGGTCGGTGGCCGGCAGCCTCGAGGTCGCGGCAGAGGTCGCCGGTGCCGGCGGCGAGGTCGAGCACCGTCGAGCCGGCGGGGAGCAGCAGTGAGCGCACGGCCCGTCGCCGCCAGCTCACGTCGAGTCGGAAGGTCATGATCCGGTTGACCAGGTCGTAGCGGGGGGCGATGGCGTCGAACATCGAGCGCACGGCAGCGGCCTTGGCCTCGCCCTCGGGGAGGGGCCCGTCGGCCAGTGGGCTCACAGGGCGTCCGGCTGGGGGGCGCCGCAGTGCTTGCACCGGGGGTAGGCCCTCGAGGTCGGGCGGGCGCAGTCGGCGCACCGGTACACCCGGATGTCGCCACGCCGGAGCCGGCGGATCGCACTCACCAACATCCCCCCCACCCCGACGACGATGCCGAGCTCGAGCACGTCACGGACGAGGACCGACACCGGGCCATTCTGCCCACCGCCCCTGGTGGGGTCGCGGCCGGGTCCCGGGGTGCGAGTACCGGAACCCGGCCGCAGTGCAGCCGCGGGATACCCCCGACGCCGGGTGGGCAGACCTCCGGCTCGTCGTCACTCACCGGCATAGGGTGCGGCGATGGCGAGAGAGATGATCTTCGGGACCTTCGTCCCCCAGGGCTGGAAGACCGAACTGGTCGGGGTCGAGGGCTCCGAGGCCAAGTGGGCCCAGACGGTGCGCATCGCCCAGCTGGCCGACGAGCTCGGCTACGACTCCCTCTGGGTCTACGACCACTTCCACAACATTCCCGTACCCACCCAGGAAGCGGTCTTCGAGTGCTGGACGACCCTGGCCGCACTCAGTCAGGTGACGACCCGGGCCCGCCTGGGCCAGATGGTCGGCTGCGCCTCGTACCGGTCGCCGACCTTGCTGGCCAAGGTGACCTCCAACCTCGACGTGATGAGCGGCGGCCGACTGGACTGGGGGATCGGCGCCGGCTGGTACGAGCAGGAGTACCGGGCGTACGGCTATCCCTTCCCCGCCGCCGCCGAGCGGATCCGGATGCTGGCCGAGACGGTCGAGATCGTTCGGTCGATGTGGTCGCTTCCCGAGACCACCTACCGGGGAGAGCACTTCGACGTGGTCGGCGCCCAATGCGATCCCAAGCCCCTGCAGCTGCCTCATCCGCCCATCTGGATCGGTGGCGGAGGAGAGCAGCTGACCCTCGGGGTGGTCGCCCGTCATGCCGATCGCTCGAACTTCGGCGGCAAGCTCCACGAGTTCGCCCACAAGTGCGACGTGCTCAAGGGCCACTGTCGGCGGGTGGGTCGTGACTACGACGAGATCGTCAAGACCTGGTCACCCGACCTCTACGTGCGCGAGACGGAGGCCGAGATCGAGGCCGCGGGCTCCCTCTCGCTGCGGGGCGAGCCGGCCGAGTCCTGGCGGGCGGGGAACCTGGTGGGCACCCCCGAGCAGGTGATCGAGCGGATCCAGGCCTACCAGGCGTTGGGTTGTGGCGGGATCGTGGCCTGGCCCGTCGACTTTCCTGACGACCGCAGCGTGCGGCTCTTCGCCGAACTGGTCATGCCGGCCTTCCGGTAGCGAGCGGCCGGCGAAGCCGTCAGCGGAACCAGATGCGCTGGTACTCCCGGCTCTGGGGGTGCACCAGGAGCACGACCAGGGCCACCGCGAAGGCGAGTGAGATCACGTTGATCGAGCCCGTGGGGCGGGCCAGGACGAGGAAGGCGACGTCGAGCGCGGCGAAGCCCACCCCCAGCAGGTAACCCCAGCGCTTCTCGTTGCTGATGCCGAAGCCGGCCGCCCCCGAGCCGACCAGGACCAGCAGGCCGACGGGGGAGGCCCAGGCGCCGAACAAGACGCCGATCACGGTGTTGGCGTAGAGCAGGAAGACCGCGATCTGGAGGGTTTGGGGCAGCGAGGGGTTCGTCCACCGCTGGGCCATGCCCGACAGTGTGCCGCACGGCTCCCGTCGGGTGGTGGCCGGCCGTATGCCCCGCTCGCTCAGCGCGGCCGGAGCGCGACCGCGGCGCGGGTGGCCCGGAGCTGCCCGCAGGCAGCGTCGATCGAGGTCCCCCGGTTCCGTCGCACGGTGGCGTTGGCACCGAGCGAGCCGAGGCGGTCGCGGAACGCGGCCACCGCGGCGGGCGGGGTGCCCGGGGTGGCGTAGCCGGGCGTCGGGTTCAGGGGGATGAGGTTCACGTGGGCGCCGAGGCCTCGGGCCAGGGCGGCCAGCTCGGTGGCGTCGGTCGGCCGGTCGTTGACCCCGGCGATCAGAGCCCACTCGAAGCTGAGCCGGCGGCCCTTGGCCTCCAGATAGGCCGCGCAGGCGGCGGTGAGTACGGCCAGCGGGTAACGCCGGTTGAGGGGGACCAGTTGGTCGCGCAACTCGTCGTTGGCGGCGTGGAGCGACACCGCCAGGTTGACCGGGAGCGACTCGGTGGCCAGTCGCCGGATGCCGGGGACGACCCCGACGGTGGACACCGTGAGCCGTCGGGCCGACATTCCGAGGCCGTGGTGCAGCCGCTCGACCGCTTGCCAGGTGGCGTCGTAGTTGGCCAGGGGCTCGCCCATTCCCATGAACACCACGTTCGAGAGGCGCCGAGGACGAGCCGAGGCGGCGGCCCGGACGACCTGCTCGACGATCTCACCGGCGCTCAGGCTGCGGACGAAGCCGGCCTGACCGGTGGCACAGAACGAGCATCCCATGGCGCAGCCCGCCTGGGACGAGACGCATACCGTCACCCGGTCGGGGTAGGCCATGAGGACGGTCTCGACCAGCTCGCCGTCGGCCAGCCGCCACACCCACTTGTGGGTCTCGCCGCCGTCGCTCACCGACTCGGCATCGAGGGACAGAGAGGGCGGCAGGGCCTCCTCGAGGTGGTGGCGCAGCGCCTTGGGCAGCGAGGTGAGCTCGTCCAGATCGGCCGTCCGATGCAGGCCGTCCCAGACCTGGTCGACCCGGTAGCGGGGCTCGCCGGAAAGGACCTCGGCGAGCTGGTCGCGGTCCAGGTCGTAGCGGGCGGGCACCGGCTCAGGCTAGGACCGCCCGTCGATAGGGTGGTTGCCATGTCCGAGGTGGCGACCACCCGCACCGAGTCCGGGGGCCACCAGATCCACGACGACCACCACCGCGACTTCACCACCGGCTCGGCCCGGGCCGCGGTGTTCGGTGTCATGGACGGCCTGGTCTCCAACGTCGGGCTGATCCTCGGCTTCGCCGGGGCCGGGCCCAGCTCCTCGGTCGTACGGCTGGCCGGCATCGGTGGGCTGATCGCCGGTGCCGTCTCCATGGCCGCCGGCGAGTACAACTCGATGCGGGCCCAGACCGAGCTGTTCGAAGCGGAACTCGACCTCGAGCGCACCGAGTTGGCCGAGAACACTCACTTCGAGCAGCTCGAGTTGGCCCAGATCTACCAATCGCGAGGCGTGCCGACCGACGACGCCCACCGGTTGGCGGCCACGATGATGCGCGACCCCGAGCTCGCGCTGCGGACCCACGCCCGTGAGGAGCTCGGCATCGACCCCGACGCCTTCGGATCTCCGGTCAAGGCCGCGGTGTCCTCCTTCGTGTCGTTCGTGGTGGGGGCGTTGGTGCCGCTGCTGCCGTGGTTCTTCGGGTCGGGTACGGCGGCCACGGTCGCCTCGGTGCTGCTCGGGGTGGTGGGGGCGGCGGTGGTCGGCGTGGTCCTGACCCGGTTCACCGGTCGGTCGCGGGTGCGCACCGCCGGTCGCCACGTCGTGATCTCGGCCGCGGCCTCGGCGATCGGCTACGGCGTCGGCTCGCTGGTCGGCGCCGGCACCTCGATCACCTGAGCGCCGGTCAGGGCGGCGGACTCGACGACGGTGGTGTAGGCCTGCTCGACGGCGTGGTCGACGAACCCGCTGCGGCGGTAGAGCCGTAGCGCGGGTTCCTCGGACCCGACGTACAGCGCGGCGGTGCGCATGCCGGCGGAGGCCAGCCGCTGGAGTCCGGCCGCGACCAGCTCGGTCCCCAGCCCCCGGCCCTGGACGTCGGGATCGACCGCCACGACGTACAGCTCGCCGACGTCGGGTTCGCCGGCTCCGGGGTCGACCTTGGTCCAGCAGAACCCCAGCAGGTGACCGGCTCCGTCCTCTATCAGGAGAAGTCCGGCGGGGTCGAACCACGGTTCGGCCATGCGCTCGGCCAACGTCTCGGGGGTCCAGCCCCCTTGCTCGGGGTGCCGGACGAAGGCCCGGTTGTTCACCTCCAGCAGGCTGGCCTCGTCGAGTCCGGCCACGAAGGGTCGGGTGGTGGCGTCGGGCACCGACCCGCGGACCGCGGGCGGCGGTCCGTCGGTCACCGGGCGGCGGAGCTCGAGCAGCTGGCGACCCGGGGTCAGCCCGAGGTGGCGAGCTCGGGCGTCGTCGGCCGGCCCGGGGTCGCGGATCCACAGGCTGACCTCGCCGCCGCCGCGAGCGGCCACCACCGGTCGGGCCCGGGCCATCAGGTCGAGGGCCAGGCGCTCGGCCGCGACCGGGTCGAGGGCGGGATCGACCACCAGGTCGAGGGCCCAGGCCCGCCCTTGGCGGGTCACCTGCAGGAAGCCCCGGAGCTGGCCGGATGGGGAGTGGCTCACCACTGCCCCGGCCACCTGGGGGTCGTGGCGGCGAGCCAGCGCCGCTCGGCCGGCGTCGATGCCAGCGTGCTCGCCGGCTCTCGGGCTGGCCGCGGCCAGCGCCGCGGCCTCCCTCGCCAGCCGGTCGTCGATGGGGGCCACGACCTCGACCTCGAGCATCGCCGCAGGGTAGCGATGGCCGCCGAGCCCGCCCGGACCCACCGTTAGGCTCCGGCGCCCATGGCCGGTCCCCGCTCGCCCGCCGGTCGGGCCCGGGAGACGATCCGGCGCTTGGCCGGCGAGTACCCGGGCACCGCTGCCGAGCTGTGCGCCCTCCGCCATGAAGGACCTTTCCAGCTCCTGGCGGCCACGATCCTGTCGGCCCAGACGACCGACGAGCGGGTCAACGAGGTCACCCCCCGGCTCTTCGCCCGCTACCCGGCGGCCGACGACCTGGCCGCCGCTGACCCCGCCGAGGTGGAGGGGATCATCCACTCGACCGGGTTCTTCCGCCAGAAGTCGAAGAGCCTCATCGGCATGGCGTCGGCCCTGGTCGATCGCTTCGGCGGCGAGGTACCGAGTCGGATGGAGGAGTTGGTCACCCTTCCCGGCGTCGGGCGCAAGACGGCCAACGTGGTCCGCAGCGTCGGCCTGGGGCTCCCGGGCCTGCCGGTCGACACCCACGTCGGGCGCCTGGCGCGGCGACTGGCGCTCACCGTCCAGGACGACCCGGTGAAGGTCGAGCGGGAGCTGAACGCCCTGGTGCCGGCGGCCGAGCGGGGAGCGTTGAGCCTGCGCCTGATCCTGCACGGCCGCCAGGTGTGCGTGGCCCGCCGGCCCCGCTGCCACGACTGCGTCCTGGCCGACTTCTGCCCGTCGAGGCAGTGACGCGGCGCCGTCCGGCGGGTCAGCGGAGGCGGACCGCGACCTGCTCGAGGCGGCGGACGGCCACGTCGAGCGAGCGTTCGGCCTCGGCCAGCGCGGCGACCAGGTCGTCGCGGGTCGCGCCGGTGCTGTCGACCTCGTCGGCCAGGCCGCGGACCCGGTCGCGCAGGTCGACCGCGGCCGCGGTGACCACCGACAGCTGGGGACCGAGGGCCATGCGCCCGTTGTAGCAGGACCAGGCCCCCGCAGGGCCGTCGGTACGATGAGCGCTCCCATGCTGGCTCGCCTCGATCTCCGCGGCTTCACCGGCGACCTCCGGGCCCGCCTGCCCCGGCCGGCTCGCACGGTGGATGCCCCATTGGCGGCGGTGCAGGAGATCCTGGCCGCAGTGCGGGCCGAGGGCGACGGGGCCGTCCGGCGCCTGACCGAGCGGTTCGACGGGGTGGCGATCGACGAGTTGCTGGTGCCCGAGGCCGAACGCCAGGCGGCCCTCGAGCGCATCGCCCCCGAGGTCCGGACGGCACTCGAGGTGGCGAGCGAGAACATCGCCGCCTACCACCGGGCCTCGGTCGGCCCCGAGGTCGTCCACCAGCAGGGCGGCATTCGGGTCCGGGAGCTGCGCCGACCGGTCGATCGGGCGGGCCTGTACGTGCCGGGAGGTCGGGCGAACTACCCGTCGACGGTACTGATGACCGCGGTCATCGCCCGGGTGGCCGGTGTGGCCGAGCTGGCGCTGTGCGTGCCACCTCGGCGAGACGGCACGGTGCCCGACGAGGTGCTGGCGGCGTCGGTCCTGGCCGGGGTCGACGAGGTGTTCCGCATCGGGGGGGCTCAGGCCATCGGAGCCATGGCCTTCGGCACCGAGTCGGTGCGGCCGGTCGACGTCATCGTCGGTCCCGGAAACCTCTACGTGTCGCTGGCCAAGCGGGAGGTCGCCGGGGTGGTCGGCGTGCCCTCCAGCTTCGCCGGACCCTCGGAGGTCGTGGTGGTGGCCGACGCCTCGACACCACCGGCGTTCGCCGCGGTCGACGTGGTCGTGCAGGCCGAGCACGGACCCGACGGGCTGGCCTGGCTGGTGACCTGGGACGAGGCGGTGGCCGACGCGGTCACTGCCGAGGTGGCGGCGATCACCGAGGCGTCGCCCCGCCGCGACGAGATCGCGGCCACGCTGGCCGCGTCGGGCTACGCGGTGCTCTGCGACGGCCCCGACCAAGCCATGGCGGTGGCCAACGAGATCGCGCCCGAGCATCTCCAGCTGATGACCGCGGACCCCGAGGCGCTGTTGGCGATGGTCCGCCACGCGGGGGCGGTGTTCCTCGGACCGTGGGCCCCCGCCTCGGTGGGCGACTACATCGCCGGTCCCAGCCACGTCCTGCCCACCGACGGCACCGCTCGGTTTGCCAGCGCGCTGCGGGTCGACGACTTCCAGACCCACATCCACGTCGTCTCGCTCGACGAGGCCACGCTGGCTTCGGTCGGTGACCATGTCGTCGCCCTGGCCGAGGTCGAGGGACTCGCCACCCACGCCGAGTCGATCCGGGTACGCCGCCGTGGCCGCTGAACCAGGTGACGGGGTCGCGGGCGCGGCCACCACGACCGCGGCGCCCCGGGGGCGGCCGATGGTCCGCGACGGGGTTGCCGCCCTAGAGGGCTACCACTCGCCCCAGGTCGACGTGGCCGTGCGGCTCAACACCAACGAGTCGCCCTACCCCCCGCCGCCGGGCTTCGTCGAGGCGCTCACGGCCGAGCTGGCGGCGGTCGAGTGGCACCGCTACCCCGATCGGGCCGCGACCGACCTGCGGGCGGCCATCGCCGAGAGCCACGGGGTCGACCCAGCCCAGGTGTTCGCGGCCAACGGGTCGAACGAGGTACTCCAGACCCTGTGCCTGGCCTACGCCGGGCCAGGGCGATCGGTGGCCGTGTTCGAACCCACCTACCGGCTGCACAGCCACATCGCGTCGGTGATCGGCGCCACCGTCGTCACCGGGGGTCGGGCCGCCGACCTCTCCCTCGACCTCGACGAGGTCGATCGGGTGCTCGACGCCGTCCAGCCGGCGCTGACCTTCCTGTGCTCACCCAACAACCCGACGGGCATGACCGAGGCCCCGGCGGCGGTGGCCCAGGTGGTCCAACGGGCGCCCGGGCTGGTCGTGGTCGACGAGGCCTACGGCCAGTTCGGCACCTGGTCGGCGCTCGAGCTGGTGGCCGAGGACCACCCGGTGGTCGTCTCCCGGACGTACTCCAAGACCTGGTCGATGGCTGCGGTCCGACTCGGCTACCTGGTCGGGCCATCCTGGCTGGTGGCCGAGCTCGACAAGGTCGTTCTGCCCTACCACCTCGACACCGTGACCCAGATCGCCGGCCGGGTGGCTCTGCGGTTCGCGGCCGAGATGACCGACCGGGTGGGCCTGGTGGTGGCCGAACGCCGGCGGGTGGTCGACGCGTTGGCGACCCTGGCGGTCACGGTATGGCCGTCCGATGCCAACTTCGTGCTCTTCCGCCCCGAGTCGATGGCCGGCGATGACGTGTGGGGGGAACTGGTGGCCCGCTCCGTGCTGGTCCGCAACACCGCCTCCTGGCCCGGCCTCGCCGGCTGCCTGCGGGTCACCATCGGCACCCCCGACGAGAACGACGCCTTCCTGCGCGCCCTGAGAGAGGTCCTGTCATGAGCCGAACTGCCCACCAGCACCGCAGCACCAAGGAGACCACGATCGAGCTGAGCCTCGATCTCGACGGCTCGGGTCAGGTCGAGGTCGCCACCGGCTTGCCGTTCTTCGATCACATGGTCAGCCAGCTCGGCAAGCACGGCGGGTTCGACCTGACCCTGCGGGCGAGCGGTGATCTCGACGTCGATGCCCACCACACGGTCGAGGACACCGGCCTGGCACTGGGCGATGCCTTCGCCGAGGCGCTGGGCGACAAGGCCGGGGTGCGGCGGTTCTCGTCGATCTCGGTGCCCCTCGACGAGGCCCTGGTCGAGGTGGCCGTCGACCTGTCCGGTCGGCCGTTCCTGGTCTACGAGATCGAGCCTCCGGGCGAGCGGATCCTGGGTGACCCGCCCTTCGACCCCCAGCTGGCCGAGGAGTTCTGGCGGGCGTTCGTCGCCAACGCCGCCCTCACCCTCCACCTGCGCATGGTCCGGGGCCGCAACACCCACCACGTGCTCGAAGCCAGCTTCAAGGGCGTGGCCCGGGCCTTGCGCGACGCGGTGCGGATCGAGGGGGTCGGCGTCCCCTCGACCAAGGGCACGCTGTGACCCGACGCCGGTGAGCGGCTCGGCCCGCCCGGTGGTCGCCGTACTCGACTACGGGATCGGCAACCTCCGATCGGCCCAGAAGGCGCTGGAGCGGGTCGGGGCCGACGCCCGACTGACGGCCGACCCCGCGGTGGCGGCCTCAGCCGATGGCGTGGTGCTGCCCGGGGTCGGCGCCTTCGGGCGGTGCATGGCCGCGCTGGGGGAGACGGGGCTCGACCGGGTGGCGCTCGACGCGGTCGAGCGGGCCACGCCCTTCCTCGGGATCTGCGTCGGCCTGCAACTCCTCTTCGAGGCGTCCGAGGAGGACCCGGGCGTGGCCGGGCTCGGGGTCCTTCCGGGAACCGTCCGCCGGCTCCCGGAGGGGGTGAAGCACCCCCAGATGCAGTGGAACACCCTCGACCTGGTTGGCCAGCCGGCGCTGTTCGAGGGCCTCGAGCGGCCGGTGTGGGTCTACTTCGTGCACTCCTACGCCCCCGAGGACGGGCCGTGGACGGTGGCTCGCTGCGACTACGGGGGACCGGTGGTGGCGGCGGTGGCTCGCGACCGGCTCTGGGCCACCCAGTTCCACCCCGAGAAGTCGGGCGGGGCGGGTCTCGGGCTGCTGGCCAATTGGGTGGGTTCGCTGTGATCGACCTCTACCCGGCCATCGACCTACGGGGCGGGCGTTGCGTGCGCCTGCACCAGGGCGACTACGCCGAGGAGACGGTGTACGGCGACGACCCGGTGGCGGTGGCCGTCGGCTTCGCCGACGCCGGGGCCCGCTGGGTCCACGTGGTCGACCTCGACGCGGCCCGAGGCGACGGTCCCGTCAACCGGCCCGCGGTCGCCGCGGTGGCCCGGGCTCTGGCCGGGAGGGGCGTGTCGGTGCAGTCCGGCGGCGGGGTGCGGGACCGGGCCGCGGCCGAGGCGCTGTTCGAGGCCGGGGTGGCCCGAGTGGTGGTGGGCACCGCGGCCGTCCGCCACCCCGACCTGGTGGCCGAGCTGGCCGAGCTGGTGGCCGGCGGGGTGGCCGTCGGCCTCGACGCCCGGGGCGGCGAGGTGGCGGTCCAGGGGTGGACCGAGGGCTCGGGGCTGTCGGTGCTCGACGCCGTGGCCCGCTTCGAGGGGTCGGGAGTGGCGGCGTTCATCGTGACCGAAATCGGCCGCGACGGCACCCTGGCCGGACCCGACCTCGATGGCCTGGCCGCGGTGTGCGCCGCCACCCGCGTGGCGGTCGTCGCCAGTGGCGGCGTGGGCACCTTGGAGGACGTGGTCGCCCTCTCGGCCCTGCCGGTGGCCGGGGTCATCGTGGGCAAGGCCCTCTACGAGGGGCGCCTCGACGTGGCTGCCGCCCTGCACGTGCTGGCCGACGCGCCGGGGAGCCCGCGGTGAGGACGGTCCGGGTCATCCCCTGTCTCGACGTCGATGCCGGACGGGTGGTCAAGGGGGTCAACTTCGTCGGCCTGCGGGATGCCGGCGACCCGGTCGAGCTGGCCGCTCGCTACGACGCCGAGGGCGCCGACGAGGTGGTGTTCCTCGACATCACCGCCAGCTCGGACGGGCGGGCCACCATGGTCGAGGTGGTGTCCCGCACCGCCGAGCAGGTGTTCATCCCCCTCACCGTCGGGGGTGGGGTTCGGTCGGTCGACGATGCCCGCCGCCTGCTGCGGGCCGGGGCCGACAAGGTGGGCGTCAACACCGCCGCGGTGCAGCGGCCCGAGCTGGTGGAGGAGATCGCGGCCGAGTTCGGCGCCCAGTGCGTGGTGGTGGCCATCGACGCCCGCCAGCGGGTGTCCGGTGACGCCGACGCCCGCCAGCGGGTGTCCGGTGACGCCGACGGCCCGGTGTTCGAGGTGTTCCTGCACGGGGGGCGCACCCCGACCGGCATCGATGCTCTGGAATGGGCCGCCGAGGCCGAACGGCGAGGGGCAGGGGAGATCCTGCTCACGTCGATGGACCGCGACGGCACCCGCGACGGCTTCGACCTGGCGTTGACCCGGGCGGTGGTCGATGCCACCAGCATCCCGGTGGTGGCCAGTGGGGGGGTGGGCACCCTCGAGCACCTGGTTGATGGCGCCCTCGACGCCGGGGCCGACGCCGTCCTGGCGGCGTCGATCTTCCACTTCGGCGAGTTCACCGTCGCCCAGGCCAAGGCCGCCCTGGCCGCGGCCGGCGTCTCGGTGCGGCCTGCCGGCTGAGCCGGGCGGTGGCGTCCGAGCGAGGTGGGCCGCGCCGGGCCGCCACCCAACGTGGGGACGTCGCGTCACGACGGCACGGACCCAACGTCCCCAACTCCCTTCAGTCGGCCAGCTGGCGGAAGCGAGTTGCGAGTTCGGCCGCGGCGTCGGGGATCTCGTCCAACGAGGCGGCCAGGAAGGCCGGTCCGACCACGATGGTGGTCGCTCCCTTAGCTAGGTAGCGCTCGGCCATGTCGATCACGTCGTCGATCCGCGACCAGCCCGGGGGCAGCGGGGGGTCCCATGCCTGGCGGCTGGGGATGACCACGACGTCGAGGTCATCGGGGTCGCGGCCGACGTCGTCCAGCGCCACTCGGAGGCGAGCGATCTCGACCTCGAGGTCGGGTCGACGCCGGGCCCACCAGTGCATGCCGTGCTCGGTGATCCGGCGCAGCGCCCGGGCGTGCAACTCGCCCCCGAAGAGGAGCTTGATGCCCCCGGGGCGGGCCGGTCGAGGCTCGGTCCAGACGCCGTCGAAGCGGGCGTGGGGCGACGAGTACGACGCCGGTGAGTCTTGCCACAGGGTCCGCAGCGCACCCACCACGTCGTCGAATACCGCACCCCGTTCGGCGAAGGGGACTCCCATCGCCTCGTACTCCGATTGGAGCCACCCGGTCGACAGGCCGAGCTCGAGGCGACCGCCGCAGAGGTAGTCCACCGTGGCGGCCATCTTGGCCAGCAGCACCGGGGGGTAGAGCGGGGCCGCCAGGATGCCGGTACCCAGCGCCACCCTCGAGGTGTGTCCGGCCAGCACGGCCAGGGTGGTGAGGGGCTCGAGGAACGGGTAGTCGAGGATGACCCGGCCGATGCCGTGGGGCTGGCGCTCCCCGGCGGGGGGGAGGAGGTAGGCGCCCTCGGCCTCGCCCACCACCACGTGCCCACCGAAGTAGACCGCGTCCCACCCGGCCCGCTCCACCGCGGTGGCCAGCCCGAGGGTGACCTCGGGGGAGGGGTCGAATTGCCCGGTCTCGCTGACCATGGCGCCGAGACGGATGCGTCGAGCGTTGGTCATCGCGCCAGCCTTCGCGCTCGCGGGTCAGACATCGAAGATCACGGCGACGCCCGGGTCGTCCCAGAGGTGCTCGACGTCGATGGCGGCGATGCGCCAGCCGTCGGGGGTGATTGGGTCGCGCCGGAACTCGAGGCGGTAGCTGGCCCAGCCGGACGCGGCGAAGGTCGAGCCGTCCTCGGCCCGCCCGACGTGCAGGGCCTGCATCGACGCTCGACCGCGGGCCGTGAGCCCGTCGCCTTCGACATCGACATCGACCAGCACGTTGGAGACCACGTGCTGGGTCGCCACCAGGCGGGGATTGGGGGTGGCCAGCACCGCCAGCCACTGGTCCCGTCCGGCGGTGCGGAACCAGTCGCCGTGGCGGGTCACCAGATCGTCGGTGGTGATCGCGGCCAACGTGTCGAGGTCGCGGTCGTCGAGGCCATGGCAGTAGCGGGCCAGTACCGAGGCGATCGCTTCCGGGTCGGTCACGGCGGCAACCTAGATCCCGTCTCGCCTCCTACGATGGTGCGCCCGCTCGGCGATCGATCGCGGGGCGGCGCCCGATCCTTGGGGGAGGACCTGATGGCAACGACCACCGAGCACGTCGACGTCGACCCGGTGACTGACTCGGAACCCGACGCGGCCGCCTCCCGGCGGGCGCCCCGCAGCGCCAAGGGCCAGCGCCTGGTGGCGCTGTCCCGGGAGCTGGCTCCCCGGTTCGCAGCCCACGCCGATCAGATCGAGCGGGAGCAGCGTTTCCCCGAGCACCTGCTGGCCTCGGTGGGGGAGGCCGGCTTCTTCCGCATGATGCTGCCGGCCGAGCTGGGCGAAGACGACGTCGATCCTGTGTCGACGATGGAGCTGGTGGAGACCTTCGCCCGGGTCGACGCGGCGGTCGCCTGGTGCGTCAGCCTGGCCAACGCCGGCTGCAGCATGGCTGCTGGGCTCGATCTGGCGGCGGCCCGCGAGCTCTTCGACGGCGATCCCTTGACCAACGTGGCCGGCGGCCCGACGTCGACCGACGCGGTGGCCCGGCGGGTCGACGGCGGGTGGCGGGTCACCGGGCGCTGGACCTTCGCCAGCGGGAGCGGCCACGCCACCCTGTTCATGGCGGCGGCCGAGGTCCACGATGCGGCCGGGGTCGAGACGGTGACGGCCGACGAGCCGGGCGCCGGGCTGCCGCGCATCATCGTGTTCTTCATGCCCCGGTCCGACGTCGAGCTGGAGGCCGGCTCCTGGGACACCCTCGGCCTGCGGGGCACGGCCAGCGGCAACTTCCGGGCCACCGACGTCTTCGTCCCGGAGCGGTTCGCCTTCTCGTTCTACGACCCGCTCCGGTTGACCGCCACCACCCAGCCGTCGAGCCCGTTCGCGGCGATCGCCCTGGGTGTGGCCCAGCACGCCCTCGACGCCTACGCCGAGCTGGCCGCTCGCAAGAGCCACGACGGCATGTTCCGGGCCCAGGGGGCGCCCAAGCTGCGCGAGCTGCCGCTGGTCCAGGACCAGATCGGTCGGGTGGCGGCCGAGCTGATGGCCACCCGGACCTGGGTCTACGACCTGGTCGAACAGCAATGGGCCGCCCGGGTCCACGGCCACCCGCTGTCGGCCGAGGTCCGGGCCGCGATCCCGGCCATCAGCGCCCACGCGGTGGCCATCGCCGAGCGGGTGGTCGACGTCGTGGTGAAGCAGTCCGGCACCTCCGGCATCCGCCACGGGGCCGAGATCGAGCGCTGCTTCCGTGACATCCACACCGTGGCCACCCACCTCGGTGCCTCGACCAACGCGTACGCCGATCTCGGCCGACGGGTGCTCGGCGTTCCCCCGGTGCCCCGGGCCCAGGACCCGGCCACCACCGCCTACCTGCTGGCTCGCTTCGGGGTCCCCTCGGTCGACTGACCCGCTCGGGACGCCTCGGTTTGCCAACCGGGGCGGGCCTGGCGGGCGACCGTACGATGTCGGCGTGCCCGAGCCCACCACCGTCCCCGTCCTGACCGAGGAGCTGGGGATGGTCGTCTACAACGCCGATGGGCTGGTGCCGGCCATCGTGCAGGAGCAGTCGACCGGCGACGTGCTGATGCTGGCCTGGATGACCGAGGCCACCCTGCGCCAGACGCTGGAGACCGGCCGGGCGACGTTCTGGAGCCGGTCGCGCCAGGAGGTCTGGATCAAGGGCGAGACCTCGGGGGACCGGCAGTGGATCCGAGAGGTGCGCTACGACTGCGACGGCGACGCCCTCCTGGTGCTCATCGACCAGGAGGGGGTGGGGGCCTGCCACACGGGCGCCCACTCCTGCTTCTACCGGCGCTTCGGCACCGGCGACACCGCCGAGTTCGACCGCACGCGTGCTGCGGCCGAGTAGGGACGAGTTCCGGGCCCTGGCCCGGGCCCACACGGTGGTCCCGGTGTGGCGGGAGATCCTCGCCGACCTGGTGACCCCGGTGGCCGCCTTCTCCCGGGTGGTCGGCGACGAGCCGGGCTTCCTGTTCGAGTCGGTCGAGCACGGCGAGCGCTGGGGCCGCTGGTCTTTCATGGGCCGGCGCCCGGCGGTCACGTTCGTGGCCCGGGGCCGCACGATCGAGGTGCAGGGTGGCCAGGTCGACCCCGCCATCCGCCTCGACCAGGGCATCTTGGCCACCCTCGACGACGTCCTGGCCCGCTATCGCTCGCCGGTGCTCGACGAGCTGCCGCCGCTCCACAGCGGGGTGGTCGGCTTCCTCGGCTACGACGTCGTCCGGGAGGTCGAGCGGCTGCCCGACGTGCCCACCGACGACCTCGGCCTGCCCGATGCCGTGCTGTCGATCGTGGGTGAGCTGGTGGCCTTCGACCATTGGCGCCAGCGGGTGACCCTGGTGGCCAACGCCTTCGTGGGCCCGGGGGTGACCGATGCCGACGTCGACCAGATCTACGACGACGCGGTGGCCCGGGTGGAGCGGCTGGCGGCCGACGGCACCCGCACGGTGCCCGAGCCGGTGTTCGACCCGCCCGATGCCGACGAGGCCCTCCCCGAGGTGACCTCCACCCTGGGCGAGGGCGGGTACCAGGCGGCGGTGGCGGTGGCCAAGGAGCACATCCTGGCCGGTGACATCTTCCAGGTGGTCCTGGCCCAGCGCTTCGCCCTCACCCTCGATGCCGAGCCGCTCGACGTCTACCGGGTGCTGCGCCAGGTCAACCCCAGCCCCTACATGTACTTCGTGCGCCACCCCGAGGTGACCCTGGTGGGCAGCTCACCCGAGCCCATGGTGCAGCTGCTCGACGGCCGGGTGATCTCCCGGCCCATCGCCGGCACCCGCCGGCGGGGGCGCACCCCCGAGGACGACCGGCGCCTGGCGGCCGAGCTGATCGAGCACCCGAAGGAGCGGGCCGAGCACGTGATGTTGGTCGACCTGGCCCGCAACGACGTCGGCCGGGTCAGCCGGTTCGGCACCGAGCAGGTCGACGAGCTGTTCACCCTCGAGCGCTACAGCCACGTGATGCACCTGACCTCGCAGGTGTCGGGGGCGCTGGCCGAGGGCAAGGGCCCGATCGACGTGTTGCGGGCGACGCTGCCGGCCGGGACGGTGTCGGGGGCGCCGAAGGTCCGGGCGATGGAGATCATCGACGCCCTCGAGCCGGTCAAGCGGGGCCCGTATGCCGGGGTGGTCGGCTATCTCGACTTCGCCGGCAACCTCGACACCGCCATCGCCATCCGGACCATGATCATCCGGGGCAACGACGCCTGGGTCGAGGCCGGCGCCGGGGTGGTGGCCGACTCCGATCCCGACGCTGAGGACCGCGAGTGCGCCAACAAGGCGGCGGCGCTGCTGGCCGCGGTCCCCGCGGCCCGCCGCATGACGGCTCGCCGTCGGGCGCAGGACGGCACCGCATGACGGCTCGCCGTCGCCATGATGGAGGGCAGTGACCGCTTACCGCATCGACCGTGATGTCGTCTTGGCCGAGGGGCCCGACACCCTGTCGTTCCTCCAGGGCCAGCTCAGCCAGGACGTCGCCGGGTTGGCGCTCGGCGACGCCGCTTTCTCGTTCCTCCTACACCCGACGGGCAAGGTCGTGGCCCTGGTGCGGGTCACCCGGGTGGCCGACGAGGCGGTGGCGCTCGATGTCGACGCTGGCTGGGGCCCGGCCGTGATCGAGCGGCTGAACCGCTTCAAGCTGCGGACCAGGGTCGAACTCGCACCGGTGCCGTGGGGTGTCGTGGCCCTCGTCGACGAGGTCGCGCCCGACGGACCCTGGGCGGTCGTCGCCGAGCGGGGGCCCGGGGTCGACCTGGTGGGTCCGGTCGATGCCCTGCCAGCGGTGGACGGCGATGCCGGGGCCTACGAGGTGATCCGGATCGAGGCCGGTGTGCCCCGCATGGGTCGCGAGCTCGACGAGTCGACCATTCCCGCGGAGGCCGGGGCCGGCGTGCTGGCGCGGTCGGTGAGCTTCACCAAGGGGTGCTACACCGGCCAGGAGCTGGTGGCTCGGATCGACAGCCGGGGGGGCAACGTCCCTCGACAGATCCGCCCGGTCACCGTGACCGGCGGTTCCCAGCCTCCGGTGGGTGCGCGCCTCGAGCGTGACGGAACCGAGGTGGGCGAGCTGACCAGCGTCGCCGTCCGGGCCGACGGCACGACGGTGGCGCTGGCCTCGGTGGCGCGCTCGGCCGCGGTGCCCGGCCCGGTATCGGTCTGGTGGGACGGCGGCCGGGCCGACGCCGAGGTCGGCGTGCTGGCGACCGGCTAGCGCTCGGAGCCGACCGAACCGAGTTCGTCGCCGAGGTCGGGCCCGCTGCTCTCGTCGTCGAGCTCGGGCTCGCGGGTACCGAGGTGGGTGGCGTCGGGCAGGAGCCGCCAGGTCATGAGGGCGGCACCGGCCACCACCAGCGCACCGACCGTGAGCGCGACCTGGGCGCCATCCACGTAGGCGCCCCGGGCCGCCAGAGACAGCGCAGCACCGGCGTCGCCGCCCAGCCGGCCGGCGACCGCCAGGGCGCCGCTCAGCGAGGTTTCGGCGGTCATCCGATCGGCGCCCGACAACGACCCCAGGGCGGGGGCCAGCACCGCGTCGTAGCGAGAGGCCACGAGGCTGCCGATGGCGGCCACCCCGAGCGCACCGCCGAACTCGCGAGTGGTGTCGTTGATGGCGGAGCCGACCCCGGCCTTGCCGTCGGGCACCCCGGAGAGGATCGACGCAGTGAGCGGTGACATGGTCAGGGCGATGCCGGTGGCCATGACCACCATCGCCACCAGGATGTGCAGATAGGGCGTGTCGACATCGATCTGCCCGAAGATCAGCATGCCCACCGCGGCGATGGCCATGCCGGTGGCGACCACGTTCTGGCGGCCGAAGCGGGTGGCCAGCTTCGGGGTGTTCGGGGCGATGGCCATCAGGACGACGGCCATGGGCGCCTGACGCAGGCCGGCGGCCAGGGCGTCGTACCCGAACACCAACTGCATGATCTGGCTGAAGAGGAAGAACATCCCGAACATGGCGAAGTAGACGAGGGTCATGCCCCCGCTGGCGACGCTGAGCCGGCGGTCCCGGAAGAAGCGGAGGTCGAGCATGGGGGTCGGTGTCCGGAGCTCCCACCGGGCGAACCCAGCGAGGACGACCACCGCCACCGTGAAGGCCGCCAGCGTCTCGGGGCTGGTCCAGCCGTGGGACGGGGCTTCGATGATCCCGTAGACCAGGGCGACGATCCCGACGATGGAGAGAAGGGCCCCGGGCGGGTCGAGTGGGGCGTGGGAGGGGTCGGTCGACGTCGGCAGCAGAACCCGTCCGACCACCAGCGCCACCACCAGGATGGGCACGTTGACCAGGAAGACCGACGACCATCCGAAGTGCTCGAGCAGCAGCCCGCTCGAGACCGGGCCGACGGCCGCGCCGGCGCCCGAGATACCGGCCCACAGGGCGATCGCCCGGGCCCGTTCGTGGGGCGGGAACACGTTGGTCAGCAGGGACAGCGTCGACGGCATGATGAAGGCCGCGGCCAGGCCCATGGTGGCCCGGCAGGCGATCACCCAGGTCGCCGAGGTGGCGAACGAGGCGGTGGTCGACGCCACCAGGAAGAGGACCAGGCCGGCCTGCAACGCTCCCTTGCGGCCGAAGCGGTCACCGATGGCCCCGGCGCTGAGCAGGAGGCCGGCGAACACCAGGGAGTAGGCGTCGACGATCCATTGGAGCTCGCTGGTGGATGCCCCGAGGTCGGCCGACAGCGTCGGGAGGGCGACGTTGAGGGCGCTGTTGCCGACGATGACGATGAGCAAGCTGGTGCAGAGCACCGCCAGGATCGCCCAGCGACGGGAGTGGACCCGGGGATCGGCGTAGAGCGGCTGGAACGAATCCGGCATCGGGTCCCCGTGCGGTGGAAGGCGAGCGTGCCTCGAGGGTGGCGGGTCTGGATCCCGCCCACGCCGGAGCGAGCCGACGATATCCAGCGTGGGCCCAGCGCCACCCGAAGGTGACGCACGGCACGCGGACCGCGGCCGCTCAGCGAGCCGTCGGTGCGCCGGGCAGGGTGACGCTGAGGCGGGCCCCGCCGGCCGGCGACGCCGTCACCGCCACCGAACCACCCATGGCAACGACCAGCTCCCGGGCGATGGCCAGTCCGAGGCCAGTCCCGGCCCCGGGTCGGGCCTGGCGCCGGTCGGAGGTCCAGAGCCGATCGAAGACCCGATCCCGGTCGGCTGGGTCGATGCCGGCACCGTCGTCGTCGACGTCGATGCGCACCCCCGATCCGTCGACGCCGACCGAGACCACGACCGTGGCCCGAGCGTGCTTGAGGGCGTTGTCGGTCAGGTTGGCGACGACCTGAGCGAGCCGCTGGGGGTCGGCCAGGGCGACGGCCGGGCCCGCCGACTCGAGCCGCACCCGCACCTCCGCACCGGCCGCGGCCGGGCCCAGCGCCTCTACGACCTCGGCCACGACGACCACCACGTCGGTCCTCTCGGTGGCCAGGGCGAACCCGCCGGCGTCCAGGCTCCCGAGGTCGAGGAGATCGGTGACCAGGCGCTCGAGTCGGGCCGCCTGACCGCCGATCACCCGTCCGGCCGAGGCCCCGTCGGGTTCGGTGCCGTCGACCAGGGCCTCGGCGTACCCCCGGATGGAGGTCAGGGGCGTGCGCAAGTCGTGGGACACCGACAGCAGGAACTGGCGCTCGGCGGATCGCGCCTGCTCGAGGGCCTCGGCCAGGGCGTTGACCGAGCGAGCCAGCGACGACACCTCGTCGTCGCCGTCGGTGCTCGTCACCCGAGCGGCCAGGTCGCCGGCCGCCAGGCGCCGGGTGGCCCGCTCGGTCGCTTGGAGAGGAGCGGTCAAGCGCCGGGCGAGACGGCGGCCGACCAGTACCGCCAGCGCCAGCACGGCCACCGACGCCAGGAGGAACCACCGCACACCCTGACCGAGGAACAGGTCGAGCGAGTCGGTCACGCCCACAACGGCGACGCAGGGGCCCGCCGCGCTGCTCGATCGTCCGCACTCGAAGGTGGTGCCGCTGGCCGCCCAGGCGGTGCGGCCGTCCCAGCCGGAAACGACCTCGCCCGCCTGCAGGCGCTCGAGATCGAGCGCCGCGAGTGGGACGACCTCGGGCAGGCCGTCGACCACGATCGCCCCCGCCGGTCCGCGGACCTGCAGACCCAGGCCCTCGAGGTCGGCCAGGCGGCGGAGGCGGTCGAGCCGGCTGTCGGACACCCGCCCCTGGTCATCCGCCACCTCGACCACCTCGTCCCGGAGCTGCCCGGCCTGACTGCGGAGATCGGCCTCGGTGGCCTGGCGGGCCCCGATCCCGGCGAGCACCAACGTCCCCACCCCGGCCAGCAGGAGGGCGAGCGCGGCGGTGGCGACCAGGGCGACGGTGAGGCGTCGGGTCATGGCGGAGTGGCTCAGCCGAGGCGGTAGCCGACGCCCCACACGGTGGCCAGCGGCAGCGCCTCGCCGAGCTTCTTGCGGAGCTGGCCCACGTGGACGTCGACTGTCCGCTCGTCACCCACCCACCCCGTGCCCCAGGCGCCGTCGAGGAGCTGGCGGCGGGAGAGCACCAAGCCCTCGTGCTCGGCCAGGTGCGACAGCAGGTCGAACTCCCGGGTGGTCAGCTCGACCGCCCGCTCGTCGACCCGGACCTCGCGGCGGCCGAGGTCGATCGTGACGGTCCCGACCTGGCGCACCGCGGCCTCGCCCGACCGTCCGTCGGCCCGGCGAAGGATCGCCTTGATCCGGGCCACCACCTCCCGGGGCGAGAAGGGCTTGGTGACGTAGTCGTCGGCCCCCAGCTCGAAGCCGAGGACACGGTCGATCTCGTCGCCCCGAGCGGTCACCACCAGGACAGGGGTGGCAGCCGAGGGGCCCGAGGCCCGCAGCCGCTTGCAGACATCGAGGCCGTCGAGCGGGCCGGGAAGGCCGAGGTCGAGCACCACCAGGCGCGGGCGGTGCTCGGCCACCAGCTCGAGCGCCCGCTCGCCATCGGCGGTCTGCAGGACCCGGAACCCGGCCTGACGGAGGTACAGGTCGAGCAGGCCGGCGATGTCGGGATCGTCCTCGACGACGACGATGGTGCCGGCATCGCTCATCCGCCCATGGTGGCACCACCACGGCGGCCCGCCCCGGAGGTCGCTCCTAGGCTCCAGGGATGACCCACTACGAGGTGCTGGGCACGGACCGCAGCGCCTCGACGGCGGAGATCCGACGGGCCTACCTCGAGCTGGCCCGTCGTCACCACCCCGACGCGGTGGGTGGATCGGACCGGGACATGCAGGCGCACGAGGACGCCATGCGGGCGGTGAACGAGGCGTGGCGAGTGCTCGGCGACGCCGATCGTCGGGCCCGCTACGACGACCAGCTCGCGCCCGCCCCGCCCCGGCCCTTCCAGGCCTTCGACGACAGCGGGGAAGACGACGATCCCCGCGAGCAGTTCCCCGACCTGCCCTACCGGACGCGACCGGCGGGCCAAGTGGCCCGCTTCCGGCTCGGATCCTTCGTTCCCCTCGGGGTGGCCGGGGTGGGCCTGGCCGCGTGGCTGATGGGGCTGGCCCTGTCGTCCCGCGGCCTGGTGTCCGCCGGTCTCCTGGCCCTGTTCGTGGCCGCTTTCGGCGTGGCCGCCACCGCGCTGGTGGCCCTCGGCGACGCCCGTCGCGACGAGGGCTGAAGCCCGGGAGGGCCCTAGCCACGCCGGTAGCATCCGGCGATGGCGACCTACCTCGACGGGATCGTCGACGATCACCGGATGGCCGCCGCCGACGACTCCCGATCGCTCGACGCCCTGGTGGCCGAGGCGTCGGCGATGCCCCCGCCCCGCGACTTCGCGGCGGCGCTGCGGGCCGGCGCCCGGGACGAGGGGATCGCGGTCATCGCCGAGGTCAAGCGGCGCTCGCCGTCGCGAGGGCCCCTGGCCCTGGGTCTCGATCCGGCCGCCCTGGCCCGCTCGTACCAGGCCGGCGGGGCGTCGTGCCTGTCGGTGCTGACCGACGTCGACCACTTCGGCGGTTCGGTGGCCGACCTCCAGGCCGCTCGGGGGGCCTGTCACCTCCCGGTGTTGCGTAAGGACTTCACCGTCGATGCCCGCGACGTGGCCGATGCGCGGCTCATGGGTGCCGACGCGGTGCTGCTCATCGTCGCCGCGCTCGACGACGCCGAGCTCACCGACTTCGCCGCGTTGGCGGCCGAGTTGCAGCTCGCGGCGCTGGTCGAGGTCCACGACGAGGACGAGCTGGAGCGGGCCGACGCCATCGGGGCCGGACTGATCGGGGTGAACCAGCGAGACCTGAGCACCTTCGAGGTCCACCGCGATCGGGCCCTGGCGCTCGCCACCCGGTTGCCGGCGGGCGCGGTGTGGGTGGCCGAGTCGGGCATCCGTGACGCCCACGACGCCGAGCTGCTGGCCCGAGCCGGCTACCACGCCCTGCTGGTGGGGGAGACCCTGGTGACCAGCGACGACCCGTCGGGGGCGGTCGGAGAGCTGCGGGCCTCGGGCGCCGGTGGCTGACGTGTTCGTGAAGATCTGCGGCATCACCTCCGAGGAGGATGCCCTGCTGGCGGTCGCCTTGGGGGCCGACGCCGTCGGCTTCGTGTTCGCCCCCTCGACCCGTCAGGTGGCGCCGCTGCACGTGCGGGACATCGTCCGCCAACTTCCGGCCGGGGTGCTCACCGTCGGCGTCTTCCGCGACGAGGCCCCCGAGCGGGTCGTCGAGCTGGTCCACACCGCGGGCCTCGGGGCCGCCCAGCTCCACGGCCACGAGCCACCCGAGGACACCGTCTGGGTACGGGAGCGGGTGGGGACGGTGTTCAAGGCCTTCGCCGCCGGCGACCCGGCGGTGGCCCATGCCGCCGACCACAAGGCCGACGCGGTACTGCTCGACAACGTGCAGCCCGGCTCGGGGAAGGTGTTCGACTGGTCGCGCGCCGAGGACGTGCCCCTCGGCCTGCACTTGGTGCTCGCCGGAGGGCTCGACCCCACCAACGTGGCCGATGCCATCGCCGCCGTGCACCCCTGGGGGGTCGACGTGTCGACGGGCGTCGAGGCCTCGCCCGGCCACAAAGACCCCCGCAAGCTCCGGGCCTTCCTCACCGCCGCCCGGAGCGGCCGAGGGTGACCTCGGCCGAAGAGGACCGGGCCGCGCAGACCCGGCGTCGGCGGGTGCTGGTGGTGCTCTTCGTGGTGGTCCACGTGGTGTTCGTGGCTCGCCCATTCGACGTGCTCGACCCGGTCGATCCGTGGGCGGTGGGCCGCGCCCTCTGGCAGGGCGTCGTCCCCTACCGCGACCTGGCCTTCGAGTACCCGCCCGGCGCCTTGGTCGCGTTCCTGCTCCCGGGGGCGGTGCCGCAGGGCTGGGCCAACTCGGTGCTCGCCCTGCAGGCGGTGGCAGTGGAGGCGGTCGTGCTCTGGCTCCTGTGGCGGGTGGATCGGGAGGGCGCGTTCTGGCGCTACGTGCTGGCTTCGGTCGTCCTCTTCCCGCTCCTCTCGGGCGGCTTCGACGTCTTCGCCATGGCCGCCATCGCCGGCTCGACTGCCGCTTTGGCCGCCGGTCGAGCCCGGGGCTGGTGGCTGGCCGCCGCGGGATCGGCGCTCAAGCTCTTCCCAGGGGTGGCGTGGGGGTGGGCCGACGTCGGACGCCCGGTCCAGGCCGGGGCGCTGGTGGTGACGCTGGTCGTCCTGGCTGTGCCTCTGGCGCTGGCCCCGGCCGAGGACACCTGGATCGGCTACCACCTCGAGCGGGGGGTGCAGTTCGAGTCGGTCCCGGCAACGTTGGGCTGGGTGGCCAACGGGGTCACCGGCGAACCCTCCTCTTACACCTACCGCTTCCGGGCGACCGAGCTCGACGGCGCCGGCCCATGGGCGAGCGTCACCGTGGCGACGTTCGCCGTGCTGGTCGCCGCCGTGTGCTGGTGCGCCCGCCGCCGGGGGGTCGGTGCCCGGCTGCCGTGGCTCTGTGCCTACAGCGTCCTCCTCCTGGTCCTGTGCGGATCGAAGGTGCTGAGCCCGCAGTTCATGGTCCTCGGCGCCCCATTGGCCGCAGTCTTGGGCGGACGGTGGTTCGTCGCCCACCTGGCGATGGTGGTGCTGACCGTGCTGGCTCATGCCGGCGGGTGGTCGACCTTCATGGAGGTCATCGCCGTCCGCAACTCGGTGCTGGTGGCCACCGCCCTCGTATCGTTCGGGGTCGTGATCCGAGCCACCCGTGTCGACGACGGTGCCGGGGTCTCGGGCCGGCCCGTCGGGGCGCCAGGGTGATCGATCCCGACAGCACCGGGCGCTTCGGCGACTTCGGCGGACGCTTCGTTCCCGAGTCGCTCATGCCGGCCTGCCTCGAGCTCGAGACCGCCTTCACCCAGGCCTGGGCCGACCCCGAGTTCCACGCCACCTACGACCGGCTCCTGCGGGAGTACGGCGGCCGTCCCTCGCCGTTGATGGAGGCGCACAACCTGACCGCCCGGCTCGGGGTGCGGGTGCTCCTCAAGCGCGAGGAGCTGAACCACACCGGCTCCCACAAGATCAACAACGTGCTGGGCCAGGCCCTGCTGACCCAGCGCATGGGAAAGACCCGCCTCATCGCCGAGACCGGCGCCGGCCAGCACGGCGTGGCCACCGCCACCGCGGCCGCCTACTTCGGCATGGAGTGCGTGGTCTACATGGGCGAGGTCGACACCGTCCGCCAGGAGCTCAACGTCTTTCGCATGAACCTGCTGGGGGCCGAGGTCCGACCCGTCCGCTCGGGCAGCCGGACCTTGAAGGACGCCATCAACGAGGCGCTGCGGGACTGGGTCGGCACGGTCGGCGACACCCATTACTGCATCGGCTCGGTCATGGGACCGCATCCCTATCCGTGGATGGTGCGCGAGTTCCAGAAGGTCATCGGCGAGGAGGCCCGTCGGCAGTCGACGTCGCTGCTCGAGGGCGGCCTCCCCGACGTGGTGGTGGCGTGCGTCGGTGGCGGGTCGAACGCCATGGGCATCTTCGCCGGGTTCGTCGACGACGCGGCTGTGCGCCTGGTAGGGGTCCAGCCCGAGGGCGGGGCGGCGATCGGCCGGGGCCTGCCTGGCGTCGTCCACGGCCAGCACAGCATGCTGCTCCAGGACGAGGCCGGACAGGTGCTCGAAGCCGAATCGATCTCCGCCGGGCTCGACTACCCCGGGGTCGGCCCGGAGCACGCCTACCTGGCCTCGGTCGGACGGGCCGAGTACCCGACGGTCACCGACGCCGAAGTGCTCGACGCCTTCCAGCTGCTGGCCCGAACCGAGGGGATCATCCCCGCTCTCGAACCCGCCCACGCCCTCGCCTGGGTGGCTCGGGAGGCCGGAGGCTCCCAGCTGCCTGCCGGTTCGGTCGTGGTGATCAACCTGTCGGGCCGGGGCGACAAGGACGTGGCCCAGGTCCGGGCCCTCTTGGCATGACCCACTCCCGGACCTTCGGCCCCCTCGAGTCGGCCCTGCGGGCAGCCCGCGACGCCGGCCGCACGCTGCTGGTGCCCTATGTGACCGGTGGGTTCTGCGAGGAGTGGGTCGACGTGCTGAACGCCGTGGCCCACGCTGGGGCCGACGCGGTCGAGGTGGGGATCCCGTTCTCGGATCCGGTGATGGACGGCCCGACCATCCAGGAGGCGTCGGCCATTGCCCTGGACCGGGGGGTCACCCCGACGTCGCTGCTCGACGACCTCGGGCGGGCCGACGTCGGGGTCCCGCTGGTGGCCATGACCTACTGCAACCTGGTCGTCCGGGCCGGTGAGCGGCGATTCGCCCAGTCCCTGGCCGCCGCCGGGATCGCGGGGGCGATCGTCCCCGACCTCCCGCTGGAGGAGTCGGAGCGCTGGGAGTCGGAGGCCGCCGCGGCCGGGATCGAGACGGTACTGCTGGCCGCTCCGGTGACCCCCGACGACCGGCTGGCCCGCATCGTCGAGCGGTCGCGGGGCTTCGTCTACGGGGTGTCGCTGATGGGGACGACCGGCGAGCGGACGTCGCTGGCGGCCAGCGCGGCCGGCATCGCGGGCCGCATCAAGGCGATGACCGACACCCCGGTGCTGCTCGGGATCGGCATCTCCACGCCCGAGCAGGCGGTCGAGGCCTCGAGGGCGGCCGACGGGGTGATCATCGGCTCGGCGCTCATGCGCCGGCTGCTCGACGGCGGCGGACCCGACGAGGCGACCGACTTCGTGTCGTCGATCCGGGCCGCGCTCGACGACGCCTGATCGGGGACGGCGGGTCAGCCGGCGGCGATCAGAGCCACGCCCACCGCGGTGACGGCGAGGCCGACCACCTGGGTCCGGGACAGGCGCTCGTCGAGGACCAGGCGGGCCAGCACCACCGTGGCGCCAGGGTAGAGCGAGGCGAGGGGGCCGACCACCGACAGCAACCCGAGGTCGGTGGCCACCACGTAGGTCGACAGGGTGGCCACCTCCAAGGTCCCGTTGGCCGTCGGCATCCACCCGGTGCCCGGAGCCATCGCGACCCGGCGGCGAGTGCCGCCGAGACCCAGCGTGGCGAGCGACAGGCTCACGGCCAGTACCAGGGTGGTGAGCCGTTGGGCCACCAGGGGCCACATCCCGGCCTCGTGGCTGATGGTGCCGATGAGGGCGTAGGCCACCCCGAAGCCCCCGCCGGCCACCAGCGCCCGGGCCACCTGGCCGACGGTCACGCCCGGGGACCCCGGTGCGGAGGGCTCGAGGGCCACCAGGACGATGGCCACCAGGGCAACTGCCACCCCGAGCAGGGTGAGCCCGCTGGGCCGTTCGCCGCCGAGCAGCCCGACCACCACCGGCACGGTGGCCGTCCCGACACCGGTGACGGGGGCCACCACGCCCATCGTCCCCGAGGCCAACCCCTGGAACAGGAAGGTCAGCCCGACGAGTCCGGCCAGGCCGGCGCCCGCGCCATGGAGGAGGTCGACCGCGCTCGGGCTGGACCGTCCCACGGCCAGGGCCAGCACCGGCACGGCGACCGCGCCGACCAATTGCGCTCGGATCACGATCCCGAGGACGTCGTTGCGGCGGGCCGCCAGTCCGCCCACGAAGTCGGCCGACCCGTAGCCGATCGACACCAACAGTCCGAGAACGATGGCCATGGGGCGGCACAGGTTAGGCAGCGGGGTGCCGGCCGCCGTTCGCGAAGATCTCGACCAGAGTTGTCGATTGGGGGTCGCCCCGTTCGTTTGGGAGGTGCGCCCGGCACCGATGCCGGGCCCGCCACAAGGAGGACTGCCATGACCCAGTACCTGCTCGCCGTCCACGACGTCGCCGGCGAGAACCCCTATGCCTCCGACGAGGAGATGCAGCAGGCGTTCGCGGCTGTCGACCGGTTCAACACCAAGCTCATGGAGCTGGGCATCTGGGTGTTCGGTGGGGGGCTCCAGCCGGCCGACACGGCCACCGTGGTCGACGCCACCCGCGCCGATGTCGTCGTCACCGACGGCCCCTTTGCCGAGGCCAAGGAGCAGCTCGGCGGCTTCTGGATCATCGAGGCCCCTGATCTCGATGCCGCCCTCACGTTGGCCGCCGAGGGCAGCGCGGCCTGCGGCAACCCCGTCGAGGTGCGCCCCTTCCAGGACGAGCCGGCCGCCTGAGCGGCAACGTGCCCGACGTGGACCGTCCCGACATCGAGCGGGTCTTCCGGGCCGAGTCGGGGCGAGCGGTGGCGAGCCTGGTCCGCGTCCTCGGCGACATCGATCGGGCCGAGGAGGCGGTCCAGGACGCCTTCGTGGTGGCGCTGGAGCGGTGGCCGACGAGCGGCCTGCCACCCAGCCCCGCCGGCTGGATCATCACCACCGCTCGCAACCGAGGGATCGACCGGATCCGCCGAGAGTCCACCCGCGGCCATCGCCAGGCCGAGGCCACCCGCCTGCACGCCCCCGACGAGCCCACCGAGACCGGCCCCGTGCGCGACGACCAGCTCCGCCTCATCTTCACGTGCTGCCACCCGGCGCTCTCTCCCCAGGCCCAGGTGGCGCTGACCCTGCGGCTCATCGCCGGGCTGCAGACGCCCGAGATCGCCCGGGCCTTCCTCGTCCCCGAGTCGACCATGGCCCAGCGCCTGGTCCGGGCCAAGCACAAGATCCGGGCGGCCAACATCGCCTACCGGATCCCGTCGGATGCCGAACTGCCCGACCGGCTCCGCCCGGTCCTGGCCGTCGTCTACCTGGTGTTCAACGAGGGGTATCTGGCCTCGGGGGGCGACGAGCTGATCCGGGGCGAGTTGTGCGCCGAGGGGGTGCGCCTGGCCCGCCTCCTGGTCGAGCTGATGCCCGACGAGGCGGAGACCCATGGGCTGCTGGCCTTGCTGCTGCTGACCGAGGCGCGGCGGGGGGCGCGCACCGACCCCGAGGGCCGGCTGGTGCGCCTCGCCGACCAGGACCGAACCACATGGGACGAGGAGATGATCGCCGAGGGCCACGCCATCGTGCGTTCCTGTCTCCGGCGCAACCAGCCGGGCCCGTACCAGCTCCAGGCGGCCATCGCCGCGGTCCACAGCGACGCCCGGCGAGCCGAGGACACCGATTGGTTCCAGATCGTCGCCCTCTACGACCAGCTGGTGGCCCGGATGCCGTCGCCGGTGGTGGCCCTCAACCGAGCCATCGCCCTGGCCGAGCGGGACGGTCCTGGCCTGGCGCTCGCCGCGCTGGACGAGATCGACGCGCTCGACGGCTACCACCTGTTCCATGCGGCTCGGGCCGACCTGCTGCAGCGTCTCGGTCGAATCGAGGAGTCTCTGGCCGCCTACGACGACGCCCTGGCCCGAACCACCAACGGTGCCGAACGGGGGCTGCTCGAGCGCCAGCGTGCGCTCGTCGTCGTGCGCCAGCGGGCGACGTCACCGATCCCGTCCCGTCCCCCCGGTTCAACGCCACCCCCGCCGTAGCCCCGGTCCCGAGTGCCAGGACGCTACGGCCGCCCCACCCTCCGGTCTGGGACAACCGCCTGACGCTCTCGTTTCTGCGACGAGGAACGCACGAAGTCCGTGCGGCCACTGTCCCGGACCTGGGGACATGCTCGGAAGCTCGATGGCCCGACCGCTCGGGTGCCCGCGCCCCCTTGACCCGCTCGAGTCGCGTCCCCCCCACCATGGCGCGGCCTATCGTCCAGGCATGCCGCTCGATCCAGGGGACAACGCGCCCGACTTCACCCTTCTCGACCAGGGAGGGAACCCGGTCTCGTTGGGGGCCCAGGCTGGCCACAAGGTCCTCGTCTACTTCTACCCGAAGGCCGACACGCCGGGGTGCACGACCCAGGCGTGCGGCCTGCGGGACTCCCTCGAGGCCATCGGCGACACGGTGGTGCTCGGCATCAGCCCCGACCTGCCCGACAAGCAGGCGAAGTTCGACGCCAAGTACGGCCTCGGCTTCCCGCTGCTGTCCGACCCCGACCACTCGGTGGCCGAGGCCTTCGGGGTGTGGGGCGAGCGCTCGATGTACGGGCGCAAGTACATGGGCATCATCCGCTCCGCCTTCCTCGTCGACGCGGCCGGCCGGATCGAGCAGGCCTGGTACAAGATCTCGCCGAAGGACACCCCGACCAAGCTGCGCCAGGCCCTGGGTGTCTGAGGTCGGCGGCGGCCACGCCGACCGTGGCGGGGGCCTGCCTCGGCCCACCGACCTGATCGCCCACCGACCGCCGTTCCTCCTGGTCGACGAGCTCAGCGCCCTCGACCCCGGCGTGTCGGCCGCGGGCCGCTGGCGGCTGCGGGGCGACGAGGCCTTCTTCGCCGGTCACTTCCCTGGTCGGCCGACGCTGCCCGGTGTGCTCATGGTCGAGGCGCTGGCCCAGGTCGGAGCCTGCGCCCTGCTCTCGTCGCCGCTGCTGGCCGGCAAGCTCCCCCTCTTCGGGGGCATCGACGGCGTCCGCTTCCGCCGCCAGGTTCTGCCCGGCGAGGTGCTGGAGCTCACGGTCGAGTTGAGCCGGGTCTCGATCCGGGCCGGCAAGGGCAGCGGACGGGCCACCGTGGGTGGGGAGCTGGCCTGCTCCGGCGAGCTGCTGTTCGTCATGACCGACGCCTGAACGGCTGCCACCCCTCGTTCTCGGCGCGCTCCGTACGCCATACCGGCCGGGGCGCGCCGAGAACGGCGGGGGGGCGGAGGGGTGGGGGATGGCGGACCTAGGCGGGGGGGCCGATGACCAGGCAGCCGTTGTGGCCGCCGAAGCCGAACGAGTTCGACAAGGTGGGCGCCGGCGTCCACGGGCGGGCCTCGCCCCGGACGATGTCCAGGTGGATGTCGGGGTCGACGTCGACCAGGCCGGCGGTCGGCGGAATCAGGCCGTGCTCCATGGCCAGGAGCACGGCGATGGCCTCGACCGCCCCGGTGGCGCCCAGCACGTGTCCGGTGATGCCCTTGGTCGAGGTGATCGGGGGCCCGGCGGCGCCGAACACCTTGGTCACGGCCTCGGCCTCGGCTCGGTCGTTCAGCCCGGTGGAGGTGCCATGGGCATTGATGTGGCCGATGTCGCCGAGGGCCACCCCGGCATCGGCCAGGGCCAGCTCCATGCACCGCACGGCGCCCTCACCGGTCGGCTCGGGGGCGGTGATGTGGTGGGCGTCGGCGGTGTTGGCCCCGCCCAGGATCTCGCCGTAGATGCGGGCGCCCCGGGCCTCGGCCAGCTCCCACGCCTCGAGGACCAGGATGGCCGCCCCCTCGGCCATGACGAAGCCGTCGCGGGCCACGTCGAAGGGCCGGGAGATTCCCACCGACGACAGGGCCGTCATGTTGGAGAACCCGGCCACCCCGGTGGGGGTGATGGCCGACTCCGACCCGCCGGTCAGCACCGCGTCGCAGGTCCCGGTGGCGACCAGCCGGGCGGCGTTGACGATGGCGTGGGTGCTGGCCGCGCAGGCGGTCACGGTGACGTCGCACGGCCCCTGGAAGCCGTAGCGCATCGACACGTTCACGGCCGCCGCGTTGCACATCATCATCGGCACCAGGAACGGGGTGACCCGGCGGGCCCCCTGTTCGTGGCGCAGCACGATCTGCTCCTCGAGGGTGTGCAGCCCGCCCACACCGGTGGCGATGAGCACCCCCGAACGGGCGGCGGCGGCCGTCAACGGCCCGGCGTCGTCGAGGGCCATGCCCGCCGCCGCCACCGCGAACTGGGTGAAGCGGTCGACTCGGCGGACGTCCTTGGGCCCGAACCAGGCGCCGGGGTCGAAGTCGGTGACCTCGCGGGGCCCGACCGGCGCTGGTCCGAGCAGCCCCTGCCAGAACGCCTCGGGACCGGTGCCGGCGGTGACGATGACGCCCATGCCGGTGACGGCCACTCGGCGGCCGATCATGGCAGCTTGGACTTCACGAGGTCGTAGGCGTCCTTGACGGTGACCACGCCGTCGAGGTCCTGCTCGGGCACCTCGATGCTGAACGTCTCCTCGAGGGCCATGACCAGCTCGACTAGATCGAGGCTGTCGGCGTCGAGGTCGTCGCCGAACTTGGCGTCGAGGGTGACCTTGTCGGCGTCGACCGCCAGCACGTCGACGGCGCACTGCTTGAGCTTGTCGAAGACCTCATCGTCAGCCACGGGGCTCTCCTTGGTGGTTGGTGGGGGGGATAGTTCTAGTGCCCCATGCCCATGCCGCCGTCGACCGGCAGCACGGCCCCGGTGATGTAGGCGGCTTCGGGGGAGGCGAGGAACAGGACCGCGGCGGCCACCTCGTCGGCGGTGCCGAAGCGGCCGAGCGGGGCGGCGGCGGTCATGGCCGCCTGCTGGTCGGGGGTCAAGGCATCGGTCATGTCGCTGGCAATCGGTCCGGGGGCGACCACGTTGCAGGTGATGCCCCGGGACGCCAGCTCCCGAGCCACCGATCGGGCCAGGCCGACGAGACCGGCCTTGGAGGCGGCGTAATTTGCCTGGCCGGCGTTGCCCGACAGGCCGACGACCGACGACATCAGCACGATGCGGCCCCGCCGAGCCTTGACCATGCCCGGCGTGGCCCGGCGCACGACCCGGAAGGCGCCCGTGAGGTTGGCGTCGACCACGTCGGTGAAGGAGTCCTCGGCCATGCGCATCAGGAGGCCGTCACGGGTGATGCCGGCATTGGCGACCAGCACCTCGACCGCTCCGAGCTCGGATTCGACGGCCTGGAAGGCGGTGTCGACCTGGTCGCCGGAGGTGACGTCGCAGAGGACCGCCAAGAGATCGCCATCGGCCGGCGGCGAGGACCGGTAGGTCACGGCCACCCGGTCGCCGGCCGCTGCGAAGGCGCGGGCGCAGGCCAGGCCGATGCCCCGGTTGCCCCCGGTCACGAGGACCACCCGAGGTTCAGTCACCGGGCCACTCCAGCACCGCGCTGGCCCACGCCATTCCCGCGCCGAAGCCGACGGTCAGCACGGTGTCGCCGGGCGAGAGCCGACCGGCGTCGAGCGCGTCGACCAGGCCGAGGGGGACCGATGCGGCCGACGTGTTGCCCAGCCGATCGAGCACCACCGCGGTGCGCTCCAGGGGGATGCCGAGGCGATTGCCGGCGGCCTCGATGATGCGGAGGTTGGCCTGATGCGGCACGAAGAGGTCGACGTCGGCGGCGGTGAGCCCCGAGCGGGCGAGGGCCGCGCTGGCCGAGTCGACCACGGCCCGCACCGCCCGCCGGAACACCTCCCGGCCATCCTGGAACAGCACGCCACCGTGGTCGGCGTAGAGGATGTGGCGCAGGTCGCCGTCGGAGCCCATGTCCCAGCCCCGCAGGGTCCCGGCACCCTCGACCCCGTCGAGGACCACCGCGCCGGCGCCGTCCCCGAAGAGGATGGCGATGGCCCGGTCCTCCTGGTCGACCACGCTCGACATCACGTCGGCGCCGATGAGGAGGATGCGCTCGGCGCCCACCGCGGCGAGGCCGGCCGCCGTGATCAGTCCGTAGACGAAGCCCGAGCAGGCGGCGGTGAGGTCGAACGCCCCGCCGACGATGCCCAGCTGCTGTTGCACGTAGGAGGCGGTGGCCGGGATGAGCTGATCGGGCGTGGTCGTGGCCAGGACGACGACGTCGACGCTCGACGCCTCGACCCCGGCGTGGACCAATGCCGCCCGGCCGGCCTCGACGGCCAGGCCCCCGGTGGTGCCGCCGATGTGGCGAGCCCGGATGCCCGTGCGCTCGGTGATCCACTCGTCGGAGGTGTCGAGTCGAGCCTCGAGGTCGGCGTTGGTCACGATCTTGTCGGGCAGGGCCGTGCCCCACCCCCGCACCGCGATTCCCCTCATCGGCTGCTCACCGAGTTCGCACCGGAGCTCATCGGGTTCGCAGCCAGGCGATCGGCTGGCTGGGGGTGACCCGCTCGCCGTCGACCGCCAGGAGCCCCATCAGGGTTCCCTCGAACAGCGACAGCACCTCCAGGTCGCCGACGGTGCCGATGAGGGAACCGACCTCGACCGCGTGGGTCTCGGGGGTCCGCCACCGGGCGTCGAGCGAGAAGATCCCTGCGGCCGGACTCACGACCAGGCGCTCGACCATGTGGAGCTGCTCGCCGTCGGGCTGGCCCGGCGGGTGCACCGGCTCGCCGGCCAGGGTCTCGAGCAGGGAGTCGAGGTCGGCCGGGGTCGAGACCGACAGCGCCATCGCTTCCGGCGCGATGCGCTTGGCCAAGCCGGTGAGCGTCGACCCGTGGCCCAGTTCGACGAAGGTCACGATGCCGTCGGCGCTCAGGCGCTGGATCGACTGGCGCCACCGCACCGGGCTCGACAGCTGGGCCGACAGGAGGTTGGCCCACTCGTCGGCTTCGCTGTGGGGGCGGGCATCGATGTTGGCCACCACCGGGATCTCGGGGTCGCGCAGGCGGGCCTCATCGACGGCTTTGCGCAGCTTGTCGCGGGCCGGGACCATGAACGGGGTGTGGAAGGCACCGCTGACCTCGAGGGGAACGACCCGCTTGGCCCCGAGACCGCGGGCCGCCTCGCCAGCGTCGGCCACCGCCCCCGGTGCCCCGGCGATGACCACCTGGCCCGGGGCGTTGAAGTTGGCCACCCACACGTCGCCCTCGGCGATGCGGCAGGCGGCGTCGACGTCGTCGTCGGACAGCCCGAGGATTGCGGCCATCGTTCCGGCGTGGCCGTCGGCCGCCTCTTGCATGGCCTCGCCCCGGGCGGCCACCAACCGGATCCCGTCGGCGAAGGACAGGGCTCCGGTAGCGGTCAGGGCGCTGTACTCGCCGAGGCTGTGGCCCGCCACCGCCGCTGGGGCCAGGCCCAGGCGCTCGACCGCGTCGAGGACGATCAGACTGGTGACGAAGGTGGCCAGCTGGGCGTTGCGGGTGGGTCGCAGCTCGTCGGCGTCGGCGTCGAGCAGGAGGTGGCCGACATCACGGCCGAGGATGTCCGAGGCCTCGGCCACCAGCTCCCACGAGGGGTGCTCCACCCAGGCCGAGCCCATGGCGGGCCGCTGGGAACCTTGTCCGGGGAAGGTGAACGCCAGCATGGGGGTCTCAGGAGGGTCGGCGGACTCGCGGCCGTCGGACGCGCGACGAAGCGCCTGGCGGCGCCCGCCGAGGCTAGCCGGGTGACCCCGATCCGCTGTGCACGCCGAGGGTTCACCAGCGGTTCACGGTGGCGTCGAACGGGTAGCGGACCAGCGATCATCCGTGGTGGGCGCGGAGGGACTCGAACCCTCATGCCTTGCGGCGGCGGATTTTGAGTCCGCTGCGTCTGCCGATTCCGCCACGCGCCCGTGGCCGTGGGGAACGCTACCGGGGCGGCGGGGTCCGTCCCGCGGTGAGCGCCTCGGCCACCGCCGATGCCACCGGATCGCCGGGCAACTGTTCGACCCCGAGGGGCAGGGCCACGGACCAGTTGGGCCACTCGGTGGTGGTGCCGGGCACGTTCACCCGCTGATCCGCCCCGACCACGTCGGCCAGGGCCGCCAGCACCACCGACGAGCCGGCGTCGGCGAGGTGCCGGTGGGCCTCGACGGTGACCTCCTCGAGGGGCGTAGCGCCGTCGCGGCCGACCAGGCGCGCCAGTCGACCTCGGACCCGCTCCTCGGCGGCGTCGTCGACCGGGAGCCCGAGCGACCGTCGCCGCAGGGCGTCGGTGCCCGACCACACCCCGGACAGGGTGGCGAGGTCGTGGGTGCCCAGCGAGGCGACCGAACCCTCGGGCCATGCACTGGGGGGTTGGTCTTCGAACCAGGCCAGGCGGGTCGAGAGCACCCGGCGGGCGGCCAGCTCGGCCCGCACCGAGTCCTCGACCAGCCCGAGGTCCTCGCCCACAACGAACGCCCCGGCCCGGTGGGCCTCGAGCGCCAGCAGGTCGAGCAGGTCGCTCGACGGGTACCGCACGTACCCGCCCGACGCCGGGGTGGGGGCACCGGGCGCCACCCACCACAGCCGGAACAACCCCATGACGTGGTCGATGCGGAGGCCCGCGGCGTGGCGGAAGGCCGCCCGCAGCGTGTCCACGAACGGCGCGTACCCGCTCGCCCGCAGACGGTGGGGCACGAACGGGGGCAGGCCCCAGTCCTGGCCCAGGTGGTTGAACTCGTCGGGCGGGGCTCCGACCCGGGCGTCGCCCGCGAGGAGGTGCTGCCACTCCCAGGCGTCGGCCCCGCCAGGGTTGAACCCGACCGCCAGGTCGGCCAGGAGGGGGAGCTCGACCGCCGCCGCGTGCTGGCGATCGAGCTGCTGCTGGAGCCAGAGGTGGAACGCCACCCGATCGGCCTCGGCGACCGCAAAGGCACGCACCCCGGCGCCGTCAGGGTCGCGCAGGCTCGCCGGCCATCGCCGCCAGTCGTCGCCGTGGCGATCCGCGATCGCGCACCAGAGGGCGAAGGACCGCACGCCGCCGCCCTCGGTGCCGAGCACGGTGGGAGCCGACGGCGGCGGGCCACCCCGCTGGCGGACGGCGAGGAAGCAGGCCTCGAGGACCGCTCGCTTGAGGCGCCACACCTGGTCGCGGTCGATGGTGGGCCGGGCGGTGAGCGCTCGACCGGCCTCGACCGCCGATGCCAGGGTGGTCGCCACCGACGGGTGATCGGCGCCGTCGACGTCCTCGACCCTGAGGTTGAGGGGATCGAGGAACCGCCGGGACGACGGGAAGTAGGGGCTGGGCTCTTGGGGGAAACCCGGACCGTGGGCGTGGAGCGGGTTCAGTGCCACCATTCCCGCGCCCGCCGATCGGGCCCACCGGGCGATCGCCCGCAGGTCGCCGAGGTCGCCGATGCCCCAACTGGCGGCCGAGCGAGTGGCGTAGAGCTGGACGGCCAAGCCCCAGGGACGACCCACCGGCGTGGGGCACGTGCCGGGACTGACCACCAACAGCGTCGACTCGCTGCCGTCGTGGGGGCGGAGCTCGTGGTAGCCGAGGGGGAGGTCGACCGGGAGATCGTCGGTGCGGCCCAGGTCGGTCCCATCCTCCAGCACGAGATCGGCCGGCCCGAGGACCTGGCCCCCGGCACCCGGCCGGGTGAACCACTGGCGGGGGGCATCGGGTGGTCCGCCGTCGGCGTCGAGGTCGGCCCCCATGGCCGCCAACATGGCCTCCACCGCCTCGGGGGCGGGCTCGTGCCACCGGCCGTCCAGGTCGAGGTAGCCCCCGGCGATGCCCCACTGGTCGCGGTCGGGTGGCACGGCGCTCAGTGGGTGCTCGACGACGTCGACGGGTCGCCGGCGTGCTCGTCAACGAAGCGGGCGAGGGCCTCGACGTCGACCGCCGAGCAGGTCTGCTTCCAGGTCCAGGCGGTCGCCACTACCTGGTCGGGCAGGTCGTCGTTGGGGGCCACCACCACCTGGGCTCCGGCCAGCCCTTCCAGCTCCCGGCGTTCGGTCGTGCCGAGATCGGGGTCGTGCTGCAGCAGGACGGCCCCGGTCTCCAGGACGCCGACCTGCGCCGGCCGCGAGAGTGGTTGGGTCTGGACGCCGGTCGCCGGGGCACCGGCGAGGTGGGCTCCCGACGTCGGGGGGTCGGAGAGGTAGTCGGGCTCCTCGGCGTTGGGCAGCAGGTGCAGCGAGGATGCGGCATCGAGGCGCTCGCGCACCGGCGCCGCGCAGGCACCGCGGTCGTCACCGGCCGACGAGCCCGCGGCACAACCGGTGCCGCCCACCACCAGCGCCACCGCCAAGAGCACCAGCGCGCCCGGGGCCGTGACGGGCCGCGGGATCAACCCCCGGAGCGCCCCGCCCCGGTTGACCAGGGTCACCGCCAGAAGGATGACGAGCCCGCCGGCCACGACCCGGAGATGGAAGGGCTCGCCCAGCACCACCACGCCGCCGGTCACCCCCACCACCGGGATGAGATAGCCGACCAGAGAGGCCCGGGTCGGGCCGAGCTCGCGCACGACCCGGTAGTTCATCGACCAGGCGATGCCGGTGCTGACGACGCCGAGCACCACCAGGCAGCTCACCCGCCAGGGCGTGAGGTCGAGCCCGTGCTGCCCGGTCGACACCACCGCCAGCGGCGCCAGGAGTACGGAGGCCAGCGCCAGCTGGGCCCCGGCGGCGACGTCGGACGGGAGGTGAAGGAGGTGGCGGCGCATGAGGATGAAGGCGATGCCGTAGGAGAAGCCCGAGCCGACCACCGCCGCCGCTCCGGTGAGCGACGAACGGTCGAGGTCGTCGCCGCCGATGCCGACGGCCACGGCCACGCCGAGGACCCCGAGCCCGAGGCCCACCAGTTGGCTGGGCCGGAGGCGCTCACGGAGGACGAGGCCGCTCAGCAGGGCGGTGGCCAGCGGGGTGGAGGTGTTGACCACCGCGATCAGGGTCGAGGTGATGCGCTCCGCGCTCCAGGCCAACAGGCCGAGAGGAAGGGCGGCGCCGGCCACCGAGACCACCGCCAACCATCCCCAGGTGGCGCGGTCCCGGGGGAGGCGGACGCCGCGCCACCAGCTGAGGGCGGCCAGCACGACCGCGCCGAGGAGGGTGCGAGCGCCGGCCACCGTGGTGGGGGTAGCGGCCCGGGTGGCCACCTTGAGCAGCACGAACGACCAGCCCCAGATGAACCCGAGGAGGGCCAGGCGCCGCATCCGCGCAGTCTCGCAGCAGGGTGCGGCTGCACTGGTGTCTGGCGTACCCAGGCCTACACTCGTCGCCCCTATGTCGAGAGCCTCGGTCGAGCGGCGCCTCCTGCACGTGTCGCGTCGGATGGCGACGCTGCGCGACGAGTTGGCCGTGGCCGACGACCAGCTGGCGTTCTTCCAGGAGGCGGCCGACGAACTGCGCCTGCGGGCCCTCGTATCCGAGACCCCGATCGCCGAGCACGAGCACCACGAGGCTCGCAAGCACGCCGAGGCCATGGGGCGGCACCGAGCCGAGGTGAGCCAGGAGTTGGAGGGCCTCGAGCGCCTGCAGGACGAGTTGCTCGACCAGCTGCTCACCCAGACGAGCTGACGTGCCCGACCCGAACCCGACCCCGGCCCGCGTGGTGATCGCCGAAGACGAGGCGATCGTGCGACTCGACCTGAAGGAGACCCTCGAGTCGGAGGGCTACGAGGTGGTGGGCGAGACCGGGCGGGGCGATGAGGCGGTCGAGCTGGTCCGCTCGCTCCGCCCCGATGTGGCCATCCTCGACATCAAGATGCCGGGGCTCGACGGCTTGTCGGTGGCGCGGGAGATCGCCGGCGAGCGCCAAGCCGCGGTCCTGGTGCTCACCGCCTTCTCCCAGCGAGACCTGATCGAGCGGGCCCGAGACGTGGGGGTGCTGGCCTACCTGGTCAAGCCGTTCCAGCGGGCCGACCTCATCCCGGCCATCGAGCTCGCCCTCGGCCGCTTCCGGGAGGTCAAGGCCCTGGAGGAAGAGGTCCGGGGCCTCGAGGACCGCCTCGACGCCCGCCGGGCCATCGACCGGGCCAAGGGGGTGCTCATGGACGACCACGGCCTGAGCGAGCAGGACGCCTTCTCGTTCATCCAGCGCTCGGCCATGAACCGCCGCTCCACGATGCGCGACGTGGCCGAGGCCGTGGTCGCCGGCAGCCTCCTGCCCGACCAGGCCTGACCCCACGGCGCGGCCGGGCGACGAGCCCGGGGTCCGGGTGCCGGGGCGGCCCTACGATGCCGCGCCGTGGGTCCGCTCCTCCTGCTCGATGGCAACTCGCTGACCTACCGGGCGTTCTTCGCCCTCCCGACCGACATGGCCACCGCGTCGGGCCAGGTCACCAACGCCGTCTACGGGTTCACCTCGATGTTGGTGAACCTCCTGCGCGATCACCAGACCGACCAGGTGGCGGTGGCCTTCGACCGACCCGAGCCGACCTTCCGCCACCAGCAGGTGCCCGAGTACAAGGCCCAGCGGGAGTCGGCCCCCGACATCCTGCGCCAGCAGATGGGGCTGGTCCGCCAGGTGCTCGACGCCCTCGGCATCCCGGTGCTCGATCTCGCCGGCTTCGAGGCCGACGACCTCATCGCCACCATCGCCACCGCGGCCCGGGACCGGGGTGACGACGTGCTGATCGTGACCGGCGACCGCGACACCTACCAGCTGGTCGAGGATCCCCACGTCAAGGTGCTCTACAACCGCCGGGGGGTGAGCGACTACGCCCTCTACGACGAGGCCGGGATCGAGGAGCGCACCGGGGTCACCCCGGCGCAGTACACCGAGTACGCCGCGCTCCGGGGTGACCCGTCGGACAACCTGGCCGGGGTCCCCGGGGTGGGGGAGAAGACCGCGGCCAAGCTCATCACCACCTACGGCGGCCTCGACGGGATCTTCGCCTCGCTGGGCGACCTCTCGCCCAAGCTGCGGGAGAACCTGGCCGGGAGCGAGGCCCAGGTACGCCGCAACGCCGAGGTGATGGTGCTGCGCCGCGACGCCCCGATCCCCGTCGACGGCGAGGCTCTGGCCCGGCGCCCGTTCGATCTCGAGGCCGTACACGAGCTGTTCAACTTCCTCGAGTTCCGGGCCCTGTTCGACCGCCTGGCCGACGTGGTGGGGGTCGAGGCCAATGAGGCGACGGTCCCCACCGCGGAGCTGGTGGCGGAGGGCCTGGCCGTCACCGACGCCCACGAGGCCGAGGTCCTGCTCCGGGGCCTGGTCGACCGCCGGGTATCGGCCGGGCCCGAGGGGGGGTTCCGGACCGACGCGGTGGCTCTCGCTCCGACCTGGGAGGGGGTGCCCGGCCGATCTCCGCTCACCGGCCTGGCCGTGGCGGCGGCCGACGTCGACGGCGCGGAGAGCCGCGACCCGGTGCCGTGGCTCGACGCTCGGGTGCTGGCCGACGAAGCGGTCATCGACGCCCTGCGGATGCTGGTCGCCGGCAACCGGGCGGTGGTCGCCCACGGGGCCAAGCCGCTGCTGCGGGCCCTGGCCGCGGTCGGCGTCGACGTGCAGGCCCTCACCCTCGACACCGAGGTGGCGGCGTACCTGATCGATCCCGCCCAGCCCAGCTACGCGCTGAACCGGGTGGTCGACCGCTACCTCGGGCTGCGGCTGGGCGATGGTTCCTCGTCCGCCGCGGCCGCGGCCGACGCCGCCGGCCAGCTGGCGCTCGGGATCGACGAGGTGGTCGACGGCGACGGCTCGGCGGCCGCAGTCGCCGAGCGAGCCACCGAGGCTGCCATTCGGGCGGTGGGGGTGGCCCGCCTGGCTCCGGTGATCCATGCCGCCCTCGAGTCCCAGGGCCTCGAGCGCCTCTACCGCGAGATCGAGAACCCTCTGGTCCGGGTGTTGGCCCGCATGGAGGCCATCGGCGTCGGGGTGGACGTGGCCGTCCTCGAGGCGTTGCAGCGTCGGCTCTCGCTCGAGGCCGCGGCGCTCGAGGAGCAGATCCAGGACGTCGCCGGAAGTCGCTTCAAGGTCAATTCGACCCCCCAGCTGCGCAGCGTCCTCTTCGACCAGTTGGGACTCTCTCCCCATAAGAAGACGAAGACCGGGTACTCGACCGACGCCGCCTCGTTGGAGCGGCTCCGCGGCCAGCACCCGGTGATCGATCTACTGCTGCGCTACCGGGAGGTCGAGAAGCTGCGCTCGACCTACGGCGAGAGCCTGCTGGCCGAGGTCGCGCCCGACGGCCGCATCCGGGCCACCTTCAACCAGACCGTGGCCCGGACCGGTCGCCTCAGCTCCGACGCCCCCAACCTGCACAACATCCCGGTCCGCTCGGAGGAAGGTCGCCAGTTCCGGGGGGCATTCGTCCCGGCCGACGGCTACGAGCTGCTGGTGGCCGACTACAACCAGATCGAGCTCCGGGTCATCGCCCACCTGGCCGACGACCCTGGGCTGGTGGCGGCCTTCACCGCGGGCGAGGACATCCACACCGCCACCGCGTCCCGGGTGTTCGGTGTCGATCCCGCCGAGGTCACCTCGGCTCAGCGGGCCAAGGCCAAGATGGTCTCCTACGGGCTGGCCTACGGGATGGAGTCCTACGGGCTGGCGCAGCGGCTCTCGATCCCGGTTCCCGAGGCCCAGGCGATCCTCGATGCCTACTTCGTGGCCTTCCCCAACGTGCGGGCCTACATGGAGCGCACCGTCGAGGAGGCGCGACAGCGCGGCTACACCGAGACCCTGTTCGGCCGGCGGCGGCCGATCCCCGAGCTGTCGTCGTCGAACCACCGGATCCGCCAGGCGGGCGAGCGCCAGGCCATGAACGCCGGCATCCAGGGCCTGGCCGCGGACATCTTCAAGGTGGCGCTGGTCCGGATCGACGCCGCCCTGGAAGCGGCCTCGGCGCAGAGCAGGCTCATCCTGCAGGTACACGACGAGGTGATCCTCGAGGTGCCGCCCACCGAGCACGACGAGATGGCCGAGATGGTGCCCCGCCTGATGGTGGGTGCGGCCGAGCTGTCTGTCCCCCTCGAGGTCGACCTGGCCTTCGGGCCCAGCTGGGCCTCGGCCAAGGGCTGACCGCGGGGCTACCATGGCCGGCTCCGGTCAGGCCGCTGAGCCCCGGATCGTCCCCCATTCCCCAGATCCCACAGGTCGTCCCTTCCATGTCCGATCCCTTCGACCCCGCCGCCCCCACTCTCGATGACCCGCCCGGTCTCGAGCCCGGGTCATCGGCGGTGGCCCCGGCGGTCGCCGTGGCCACTTCGCCCGACAGCCGTCGAGCCTTCGTCGACGATGCCGGGGAGTACGTCTCCCGCTCCATCGTCGAGGACGACCTCGGTGGGCTGTCGCTCGATGAGGCGATGGCGGCGACGATCGTGGCCTTCGAGGACGGCGACATCGTCCAGGGGGTCGTGGTCCGGGTCGACAAGGACGAGGTCCTGCTCGACATCGGCTTCAAGTCCGAGGGCCACATCCCGGCCAAGGAGCTGTCGATCCGCAACGACGTCGACCCGGGCGAGATCGTCTCGCTGGGCGACCAGATCGAGGCCCTGGTCCTCACCAAGGAGGACAAGGAGGGCCGGCTGGTCCTGTCCAAGAAGCGGGCCCAGTACGAGCGGGCCTGGGGCACGATCGAGCAGATCAAGGAGGCCGACGGGGTCGTGAAGGGCACCGTCATCGAGGTCGTCAAGGGCGGCCTGATCCTCGACATCGGGCTGCGGGGCTTCCTGCCCGCCTCGCTGGTCGAGCTGCGCCGGGTGCGCGATCTCGCCCCCTACGTCGGCCGGGCCATCGAGGCCAAGATCATCGAGCTCGACAAGAACCGCAACAACGTCGTGCTCTCCCGCCGGGCGTGGCTCGAGGAGACCCAGAAGGAGCAGCGCGAGGAGTTCCTGGCCAACCTCAAGCCGGGCGAACGTCGATCGGGCGTGGTGTCCTCGGTGGTGAACTTCGGGGCCTTCGTCGACCTGGGGGGCATGGACGGCCTGGTCCACGTGTCCGAGCTGTCGTGGAAGCACGTCGACCACCCGAGTTCGGTGGTGGCGGTGGGCGACGAGATCGACGTCCTGGTGCTCGATGTCGATCTTTCCAAGGAGCGGATCAGCCTGTCGCTCAAGGCCACCCAGCAGGACCCGTGGCAGGAGTTCGCCAACAGCCACCGGGTGGGCGAGCTGGTGTACGGCCGGGTGGCCAAGCTGGTGCCCTTCGGTGCCTTCGTCCAGGTGGGTGACGGCATCGAGGGCCTGGTCCACATCTCCGAGATGAGCCACCAGCACGTCGAGCTGCCCGAGCAGGTGGTGTCGGTCGGCGAGGAGCTGTGGGTCAAGATCATCGATCTCGACCTGGCCCGCCGCCGGATCAGCCTGTCGATCAAGCAGGCCGCCGAAGGTGGCGTGGTGGCCGCCGAGTACCAGGAGCACTTCGGCGAGCACGCCTACGACGCCGAGGGCAACTACATCGGCACCGGGGTGTCCGAGGCCGAGCAGGCCTGGGCCGACTACTACGAGCAGTACGGCGACGGCGCCGAGGGCGGCCCGGCCGGGGTCGAGCCGCTGCCCACCTCCTCCACCGAGGCGACCGCGGTTGGCGAGGGTGTCGACACCGCGGGCGAGGCCGAGGCTCCGGTGACCGTCGACGAGGTGACCGAGGCTGCCGACGTTCCGTCAGCCGACGTCGCCGCCGGCACCGAGGTCGACGCCGACGACGCCAGCACCGAGAGCTGACGGCTACTTCACCAGGCGGACGGGGGCGCCCTTCAGCCGTGCGGTCCAGGTGGTGGTGTCCTGCAGGGCCACCGTTCCCGAGCCGTTCGGCTGGTAGGTCATGGTCGTCCAGCACCCCTCGGGGTCGGACACGTTGCACGAGTAGCCGGCCGGGATCGGGATGTTGACCGTGGTCCATCGGTTGGTCCCGCTGAAGGTCATCGAGCAGGGCGCCGCGGTGTTGGTGGTGGCCGAGTCGCCGACCTTGTAGGTGCAGTTCGACCAGGTCGACCCGTCGGGCCCGCGGAAGGTCAGGGTCACGCTGCTGCAGTTGCTGCAGTCACCGATGTCGTAGAGCTGGATCTCCAGGGTCTGGCCGCTGCCCCCGCTGAGCACCCGGGCCAGGTAGAAGTTCGAGCTCGATCCGCCGGCGATGTTGGCGTAGAGGCCCATGTTGCCGGTGCCGGCGATGGTGATGCCCTCGGCACCACCCGACTCCAGGGTTGGAGGCGTGGTGTAGGTGCCCTGGTCGAAGGTGTAGTTGCCCGACACCCAACCGGCCCGAACCGAGAAGCGGTTGGACCCGCCGTCGGTGGGTGAGTTGTAGGTGGTGCGGATCTGGAGGAGGTAGTCGCCCGGCGGAAGGGTCGACGGGTCGAAGACGCACACCGGCACCCACTGGCGGAACACGCTGGCCAGGTCGGGGTCGTAGCTCGGGCTGGTCTCGTTCAGGGCATCCCGGCTGGTCGACCAGTTGGGTCGGGAACCGGTGAAGCTCAGGCCGCTGCAGTTGCCGGAGGCCACCGGCGGCGAGCTGCCGGGGTCGTTGGGGTTCAGGTCCTGCAGCACCCGGTAGGTGGTGACCGGGCTGGCGGTACCGGCGTCGGGGTTGTCGCCGGTGCAGAACTTCCCGTTCTGGGAGGCGGCCGCGTTGTTGTAGGCGTCGCCCCACACGTACCGCTCGTCGGCGTCGGTGGGCCGGGTGCCGTTCCGGGTGGTCCAAGGGTTCGAGGAGGTCGTCAGCGCGGCCTGGACCGTCCCGTTGCTGAAGCTGTTGATGTCGCAGTGGTCGCCCACCGCCACCGCGGCCGGGTCGAACACCTCGATGGCCAGCTTGCTGGCGGCCGACGGCCGCTGGGTCTCGTCGACCTTGATCCGGTAGAAGTACCCGTTGGTCGAGTAGTCGGCGTTGGTGGCCCCCGAGCTGCCGCAGCGGTCGACGCCGCTCGAGCACTGACCGCCCTGGATGGCGTCGCCCGACGACTTGCTCGACCGGAACCCCATGAGGTTGCCCCACAGGTTGGGGGCGAAGGTGGGCACGTTCGACCACGGTCCGCCGACCTCGTTGTCGGTGGTGGGCTCGTTGCCGTAGACGTTGGCCGGGCTGCCCATGTCGATGGGGGTCTCGTACTCGGCCACCGCGGTGCGGGTGATGCGCAGCGAGTCGAACCCGAACACCCCGCCCAGGATCGACGCCGTGTCCCTGGTCACCGCCACCTGCAGCTGGGTGGGCTTGCCGGTCACCGGGTTGGTGGTGACCGACACGTTGCCGGCGCCGCCAGTGGTGTAGCCGTTGCGGGTGGCGATGTCGGTCGCCGTGGTCCGGGCCTTGGGGATGTCGGCCGGCAGGTAGACCACACCCGACAGCGCGGCCGCGTCCGCTGCCTTCTGCTGGCGGTTCGCCTGCACGTACCAGTTGCCGACATCGACGGCCAGGGCGCCGATGCCGACCAGGCCGACGAGGGTCAGCGCGAACCAGACCAGCACGATGCCGGCCTCGTCGCCGGTGATCCGCTCACGGAAGCGCGACACGATGCGAGCGCGGAAGGTGGCCATCGGGCGTCTCCTACCCCTGGCAGCTGGTGGCGGGTTGCGGCTCGAGCTTGATGATCGTCTTGTCGGTCAGGGTCTTGGTGTTGCCGAACATGCCCGAGATCATCGAGTGGTCGATCTTCAGGTAGACGCCGAGGCTGTCGGGGTTGCCGGAGCAGGCGTACTGCGAGTTGGTCCCGGTGGCCGCCCAGTCGGATCCCGACTGCTTGACCCAGGCCCCCGCGGTCCACACGTACTTGACGCAGGCCCCGGAGCAGGTGGTGAAGTTGCCCGACGGCGGCATGCCCGAGCTGGATGCCTTGTAGATCCACAGCTCACGCCAGTTGCTCTGGGGGATGGCGGCCAGGGCCGTGGTCACTGCGTCGACGGTGTTGGTCTGGTAGTTGGTGTTGCGGGCCTCGGCCGACGCGATCCGGGCGCCGGAGCGGGTGGCGGAGTAGATCGTCTGCTGGTCCTTGAAGATCAGGCTGAACTCGAAGATCCCGAGCATCAGGATGATCAGCACCGGGAGAACGAACGCCGCCTCGACCAGCACCGCACCGCGCTCGTCGGCGCGACGGGCAGCCTGCCGGGCGGGAGGGAGGATGCGCACGTCGGGACTATCGGCACCCCGCCGCCTGACTTGAGTACCGCCCCTCGTGGTGGAACGGCCGCCCTGGTAGTGGTTGTACCGGCCCGTCATCACGGAAAAGAGTGTGAAGAACGCGGACAGTGATGGCTATGGGCATTCCGGCCCATTTCCCCGATCGTCGAGATGTCTGGGATGGCCGAGCCTCAACCCGTGCCGGGGGGCAGTCGATAGAGCCACCACAGCAGAGGGAAGCCCTCCGCACCGGAAGAGCGAGGCGTGCAGTGAGCTCACGACGAACCCTGACCGTGATCGCCGCCGTAGTCGTCGGCGCCATTGCGGCTCTGGTCCTGTACCAGTACGTCAACAGCGCGGACGAACGCGCCTACGACGACGCCAAGCTGGTCAAGGCCTACGTGGTGACCGAGGACATCGCCAAGGGTCTCCCGGGCGAGCAGGCCATCGACCAGTTCGTCGAGTCCTCGACCGTGCCCCAGAAGTACCGCCCGGCGACCGCCCTGACCGACATCGACGTCATCAAGGGCAAGGTCGCGGTGGGCGATCTGGCGAAGGGCCAGGTCGTTGTCGAGGGCATGTTCGTGGATGCCCGCCAGGCCCAGGTCACCTTCTCCCAGAACATCGGCAGCGGGCGGGTGGCCATCACCGTGTCGGTCGACGACGTCCACGGGGTGGCCAAGCTCCTCGTGCCCCAGGACAAGGTGAACATCATCGCCAAGGTGAGCTCCGAGGAGAACGCCAGGTACGAGGTCCTCTACCAGAACGTCGAGGTGCTGGCGATCGGCAACCAGACCGCCCCCGAGCCCGGGGACACCACCCAGACCACGGTGGCCGCCACCAGCGGGCTCATCACCTTCTCGGTGCCCGCCGAGGCCGCATCCCGAATCGCCTACTCGTCCGAGAACGGCGGCCTCTACCTGACTCTGGTGCCGCCCGACAACACCCCCGTCTCGGTGCCGCCGATCGATGCCGGTAGCCAGATCCCGTCGACCCTGACCCCCTACGGCTGATCCAGCCGGACCCGAGAGGAGCTGAAGCACCGTGGGCGTGGACACCGTGGCCACCTTTGTGGCCACCGTCGATGACGACCTGAACGTCCGGACCCGCCTGGCCATGCAGGTCGGCGACCGGCCCGACGCGTCGGCGTTCCCGACCGTCGAGGCGGTCGACACCGTGCTCGCCGTCGGCGTCCCGGCGGTGGTGGTCTTCGGTCCCTCCTTCGGCGACGAATGGGGTCTGGCCCGCATCGAGGGCATCACCCAGAACCGCCCCGAGGTGGCGGCCATCCTGGTGGTCGAGACGCTCACCACGGCCCTCCTTCAGCAGGCGTTGCGGGTGGGGGTGCGCGACGTCCTGACCGCCCCGGTCGAGGGCGAGCAGCTGGCTGAAGCCATCGACCGGGTGGCGGCGACGCTGGTGGCGGCTGCTCCTGCGGTCCCGGTGGTACCCGCCCCGACCGAGCCGGCCGGCCCGCGAGGCCGCCTGATCACCGTGTTCTCACCCAAGGGCGGCACCGGCAAGACGGTGCTGGCCACCAACCTGGCCGTGGCCCTCACCCGCGGTGGCGGGACGGTGGCTCTGGTCGACGCCGACCTCCAGTTCGGCGACGTGGCGGTCATGCTCAAGCTGACGCCGCAGCACACCATCGTCGACGCGGTGACCGCCATCGAGCGGCTCGACAGCCAGTTCCTCAACCAGTTGCTGGTGCGCCACGAGCCGTCCGGGGTGATGGTGCTCCCGGCACCGATCGAGCCGGCGTTCGCCGACCAGGTGAGCGCGTCGGACATGAGCCGCATCATCGCCACCCTTCGCAGCACCTTCACCCACGTCATCGTCGACACACCCTCGTACTTCAACGAGGTGGTGCTCTCGCTGCTGGAGGAGAGCGACGACATCCTGCTGGTGGCCGGGATGGACGTGCCCAACATCAAGAACGTGAAGATCGGGCTGCAGACCCTGCGCCTGCTCAACACGCCGGTCCACAAGGTGAAGCTCGTGCTCAACCGGGCCAACAGCCGGGTCAAGCTCGACGTCGCCGAGGTCGAAAAGACCCTGCAGGTCAAGGCGGACTGCCTCGTCCCGAGCGACGTGGTCGTCCCCCAATCGGTGAACAAAGGGATCCCCGTCGTCCTCGACGCCCCCAGGTCGGGCGTGGCCAAGAGCATCGAGCAACTGGCCACGCTCTTCCAGGGTGCCGGGGTCGGCCGACGGTAACGGGAAGCGAGCAGGTCGATGTCCCTCTACAAGCGGCTCCAAGAGGTCTCCCCGGAGGCTGCCCACAACGGCAGCATCAGCCGGCGCGACCCCGTCCTCGACGAGCTCCGCCAGAAGATCCACAACCACCTCATCGACGAGCTCGGTCCGGTGCTCTACGACCGTCGGCTCTCCGAGGACGAGATGCGTCGCAAGGTGCAGGAGCACCTGCAGTCGGCGCTGGCCATCGAGCGGGCACCGCTGTCGGCGGCCGACAAGGCCCAGCTCATCCAGGACGTTTCGGACGACATCCTCGGCTATGGACCGATCGACCGCTTCCTGAGCGACGAGGACATCTCCGAGGTCATGGTCAACGGCCCGGACTCGGTGTTCGTCGAGCGTCGCGGCCGCATCGAGAAGACGACCGCCAGCTTCGTCGACGAGACCCACCTGCGCCGCATCATCGACAAGATCGTGGGCCAGGTCGGCCGGCGCATCGACGAGTCCTCGCCCCTCTGTGACGCCCGTCTCCCGGACGGCTCCCGAGTCAACGCGGTGGTCCATCCCCTGGCCATCGGCGGGCCGTTCCTGACCATCCGGAAGTTCTCCAAGGATCCGCTGCAGATCGACGACCTCATCCGCTTCGGATCGCTCGACGCCAAGTCGGCCCGGTTTCTCGAGGCCTGTGTCCGAGGGCGCCTGAACATCATCGTCTCGGGCGGTACCGGCACCGGCAAGACCACCACCCTCAACGTCCTGTCCGGATTCATCCCCAGCGACGAGCGCATCGTCACCATCGAGGACGCCAAGGAGCTCCAGCTCCACCAGGAGCACGTGCTCTCCCTCGAGGCTCGTCCCCCCAACATCGAGGGCAAGGGCCAGGTCACCATTCGCGACCTGGTCCGCAACGCCCTGCGCATGCGACCCGACCGGATCGTGGTGGGGGAGTGCCGCGCCGGTGAGGCCCTCGACATGTTGCAGGCCATGAACACCGGCCACGACGGGTCGATCACCACCGTCCACTCCAACAGCCCTCGCGACACGCTCTCCCGCATCGAGACCATGACCCTGATGGCCGGATTCGACCTGCCGATCCGGGCCATCCGCGAGCAGATGGCCTCGGCCCTCGACTGCATCGTGCATCTCACCCGGCTCCGCGACGGCACCCGTCGCATCACCTACATCACCGAGGTCGACGGGATGGAGGGCGATGTCATCACCCTCCAGGACGTGTACCTCTTCGACTACGGCATGGGCGTCGACGAGAACGGCAGCTTCCAGGGCCACCTCAAGGCCACCGGCGTCCGCCCCCGCTTCGCCGAGAAGCTGGCCGACTCCGGCATCAAGCTGTCGGCCGACCTCTTCGCCCCTGAGCCCTTCGCCGGCCGGGCGGTCAACCGATGACGGGTGGCCGCCGGCGGGGGCGCGGCGTGGCCGCCAGCCTGGCGGCGATGGTGCTCCTGGTGGCGGGCGTGCTCGGCACTGGTCCCGCGACCGCGGCCACCGACACCGTGGTGAGCATCCGGGCCGTCGACACGACCGACTTCCCCCAGGTCCGGATCACCACCCTGGCCACCGGCAGCCGACCGGCGGCCAGCGACTTCACCGTGCGCGAGAACGGGGAGCTCGTGGCGAGCTTCGACGTCTTCCCCACCGGAAGCGACACCGGGTTGAGCACCGTCCTGGTGCTCGACGTGTCGGGGTCGATGGCCGACGGCGACGCCATCGCATCGGCGCGCGAGGCCGCCGCCGAGTTCGTCCGGGCCAGCGATCCCGAGACCCCCATCGCCCTGGTCGCCTTCGGTGACCAGGCCCGGCTGGTGTCCAACTTCAGCACCAACCACGACTTCCTGGTCCAGGCGATCGGCGAGCTGGTGGCGGCCGGGGAGACGGCCCTGTGGGACGGCGTGCGCATGGGCGCCGCCCTCTACGGCGACCGGCCCGACCTCCAGGCCAACCTGGTGGTCCTCTCCGACGGCACCGACACGACCTCGACCTCGACCGAGGACGAGGCCATTGCCGCGGTCAAGGCCGCCCATGCCACGGCCTTCACAGTGGGCGTGGAGACCACCGAGCTCGACGCCGGGTCGCTCCAGCGCTTGGCCTCGGACACCGGCGGGAGCTACGCCGGCGTCCGCGACCCCGGCGGACTGGCCGGCGTCTACCAAGGCGTCCAGGAGAGCCTGGCCAACCAGTACGACCTGGTCTACACGTCGACCAGCGAGCAAGACACCCTCGAGCTGGCGGTTGCCGCCGGCGGGGCCCAGGCCTCGGCCACGGTCAACACCGGGACCAAGAGCGTGGGCGCCTCGGCCAACCCCGAAGTCGTCAGCTCCTCAGGTGGCATCTTCGGGGGCTCCCTGGGCCTGGTGCTCGGCGTCGGTGCCGGCGTCGTCGCCGCCGCGCTGGCCGCAGCCGCGCTGGTGCTGGTGTTCCAGAAGGACGACGGCACCCTCGACGCCCGGCTGAGCCACTACGAGGACACGGCCAGCGCGGCCGAGCACGACGCCGACGAGGGCGCCATGTTCCAGACGCCGATGATGGCCCGGGCGGTGACCTTCACCGAGGACCTGGCCCGAGAGCGGGGTGTGCTCCCGAAGGTCGAGCGGGCTCTGGAGAAGGCCGACCTCCCGCTGCGGGCGGCGGAAGCACTGTTCTTCTACGTCGCCACCGCGGCCGGGATCTCCCTGGCTGGGCTGCTGCTGGCCGGGTCGCTGATCTCGGCGCTCATCGTCGGATCGCTGGCCTTCCTCCTGCCCCCAGGGATCGTGAGCTTCCTGGGTCGGCGCCGCCAGGCGAAGTTCCTGGCCGTGCTCCCCGACACCCTCGAGCTGCTGGCCAGCTCGCTGCGGGCCGGCTACTCGCTCATGCAGGGCGTCGAAGCGGTGTCCCAAGAGGCTCAGGAGCCGATGGGCAAGGAGCTGCGGCGGGTCGTCGCCGAGGCCCGACTGGGCCGCAAGCTCGAGGAGTCGCTGGAAGACGTGGCCGAGCGCATGCAGAGCGACGACTTCGCCTGGGCGGTCATGGCCATCCGAATCCAGCGGGAGGTCGGGGGCAACCTCTCCGAGCTCCTCCAGACCGTGGGCAGCACGATGCTGGCCCGGGAGCGGCTCCGGCGGGAGGTCAAGTCGCTGACCGCCGAAGGTCGGATGAGCGCCATCGTGCTCGGCATCCTCCCGGTCGGACTCGGGTTGACGCTCAAGGTCATGAACCCTGAGTACGTCCAGCCGCTGCTGACCGAGACCACCGGCCAGATCATGCTTGGCGGATCCATCCTCCTCGCCGTCTTCGGCTTCTGGTGGATGTGGAAGATCATCCAGATCGACGTGTGAGGCGGAGGACGAGATGCTGATCCTGGGTTCCCTCGGCGTGTTCGCAGCGGTGGCGTTCGTGGCGTTCGCCCTCCTCGACCAGGCCAACGACCGCTCGGTGGTACGGGCGTCGCTGCGCCAGCTCGACCGCTACGAGGTGGTCGACAACGTCCGCGACCAGCAGATGCTCAACCCGTTCCGGGATCGGGTGCTGAATCCGGCTTCCGGCCTGCTGGTCGGTCTGGCTCGGCGCTTCACCCCGGTCGGCTACATCGACGGCGTCCGGCGCAAGCTCATCTCCGCGGGCCAGGCCGACCCGGCCCAGCTCGACCGCTTCCTGGCCGTCCGGGTCGCGCTTCTCGCGCTGTTGCCGGTCATGTGGTGGCTCACCTACCGGGTGCTCGGGCTCAGCGGCAGCAAGGGCCTGATGGTGTTCGGGCTGCTGGTGGCGGCGCTGGTGGTGGGGCCCGACGCTCGCCTCAACCGCCAAGTCGCCGAGCGCCAGCAGGCGATCAGGGTCAAGCTTCCCGACATCCTCGACCTGCTCACGATCAGCGTCGAAGCCGGGCTGGGCTTCGAGCAGGCCCTCGACCGGACGGTGGCCGCCGTGCCCGGCCCGATGTCGGACGAGTTCGGGCGGATGCTGGGCGAGGTGCGAGCAGGGGCCAGCCGGGCCAACGCCCTGCGGGCGGTCGACGAGCGAGTCGACGTGGCCGAGGTCCGGTCGTTCATCCTCGCCCTCCTCCAGGCCGACACCTTCGGGGTGTCGATTTCGAGGATCCTGCGCTCTCAGGCCGACGAGGCCCGGGTCAAGCGCCGCCAGCTGGCCCAGGAGCAGGCGCAGAAGGCTCCGATCAAGATGCTGATCCCGATGGTGTTCTGCGTCTTCCCGGCGCTGTTCGTGGTGGTCATCGGCCCGGCCGCGCTGAACATCGCCGAGAACCTCTGAGGCCGTGACCGTCGCGGCGCCGCTGGTGGGCGCCGGCCCCCTCGTCCCACCGGTTCCATCGGTTCCATCGGGCTCGCGCCGGCCGGGGCCGACTTTGGCCACCCTGGTGGCGCTGGTGGTGGCCGGGACCGGTCTCGTCATCGGGTTGCGCCCGCTGAGCGACAACAGCTATTTGACGCATGTGGCCACCGGCCGGCTCATCGTCGACACCGGCCGGATCCCGACGGTCGACGGGTTCTCGTTCACCGCCGACGGTCAGTCGTGGGTGGTGCAGAGTTGGTTGGCCTCGGTGGCCTATGGCATCGGCTGGCACACCCCTGGCCACCACGGGCTCGTGCTGCTCCACGCGGCGACGACCGTCGCCCTGGCCCTGGCCGTGTGGCGTCTCACCCAGCCTGCCGGGTCGCTGGTGGCTCGGGTCGCCCTGGTGGCGGCATCAGTGGGCGTAGGTGCGGGAGCGTGGTCGGCGCGGCCCCTGACCTTCGGACTCCTGCTGCTGGCGGCGGCGGTGCTCGTGGCCCGGGGCGACGGCCGTCCCTGGTGGGTCGCGCCTCTGTTCTGGATCTGGGTGAACACCCACGGCTCGTTCCCGTTGGGCCTGGTGGCCTTGGCCGTACTGGCCGCCGGGGAGTGGGCCGACGGCCGGCAGGGTTGGTCGGCGACGGACAGCTGGCGCCGACCCGCGAGCACCCTGCGGTGGGCCCTGGTGGGCACGGTGGCCGGCGCGGTGAACCCCCTCGGGCCCCGGCTGCTGACCTTCCCGCTCGAACTCTTGTCGCGCCAGGACGTCTTGGCGGACGTGATCGAGTGGCAAGCGCCCCGCTTCGTGGGGTGGTCCGAGCGGGCCTTCCTGGTGCTGCTGGTGCTGGCCATCGTCGGGCTCACCCGCCGGCCCCGGTGGTCAACGGCCTTGCCCTCGGCCCTGTTCACGGTGACCGCGCTGCTGGCCGCCCGCAATGTGGCGGTGGCGTCGTTGGTGCTCCTCCCCGGAGCCGCCGCCGGATTGGCGGGCCTCGGCTCGCTCACCGGCGCGGAGCGCCGGCGGATCCATCGACCGGTGGCCGCTGCCCTGGCGCTGGTCGGTGCGCTCCTGGTGGCTATCGCCCTCGGCCGGCCGGCCTTCGATCTCGACGAGTACCCGGTGAACACCCTGGCCGAGTTGCGGTCGGAGGGAGACCCGCGGATCGCCGCGCCCGAGGTCGTCGGCAACTACCAAGAGCTGGCCTTCGGAGTCGACGCCGAGGTGTTCTACGACGACCGCTTCGACATGTACCCCCAGACTGTCTCGGAGGACTACGTGGTGCTGGTGCGAGCCGGCGAGCGGTGGCAGGAGGTGCTCGACCGCTACCGGATCGACGTGGTGGTCTGGCCCGATGACCAGCCGCTGACCACGGTCCTCGACGCAGCCGAGGGATGGGACGTGGGCGAGTCGGCTGATCCGGGTTGGATCGTCGCCCGGCGATCGCCCAGCTGAGCTGCGGGTTAGCGCGAGATCGAGCTGCCCGACCGGCTGAAGCTGTCGCCGACCGAGTCGCCGAAGTAGGTCACCGAGACCACCGCCACCAGGGCGATGAGGGCGACGAGGAGGGCGTACTCCACGAGGGAGGCGGCCCGCTCGCCCCCGAGGCGCGCCGCGAGCCGGGTCAGACCGGTGCGCCACGGAGCAGCGGTTCGGATGCGCAGGAGCAGGTCGGTCACGGAGGCCTCTCGTTGTGGTCGTTGGGAAACGCGAGGAGGGGCGGACCAGGTGGCCCGCCCCTCCTCGATGCGCGGTTGCCGCAGCGCCGTTGCTGCGGCCGCCGGACCTACTGAACGGCCGAGCCGACCTCACTGAACTTCGAGTCGGCGTTGTTGCCCAGCGTGGTCACGGCGACGATGCACACCACCGCGATCAGTGCCACGAGAAGGGCGTACTCCACGAGGCTGGCGCCCCGCTCGTTGTCACCGAAACGGGCCCGGAGGTAGGCGGCGAGGAACTTGTAGTTGAGCAGCATCTGGGGGACTCCCTTGTGATTAGTCGCCCCACAGCGGGGCACTGAGTGTCACCACAACATCGCCCTGCGTGGCCGTGGTCTCAATAGGTCGATCGACCCTTAGGGGCCGCGAACGGCGAGGACGGGCCGTATGGCCTAGTTGAGTCGGACGATGCCGATCCGCACGGCCCGCAGTACCGCCTGGGTGCGGTCCCGGGCGTCGAGCTTCTGGTAGATCGAGGCCAGGTGGTTCTTCACCGTCTTCTGGCTGATGTAGAGCCGCTCGGCAACTTCGGGGGTGCTGCAGCCATCGGCGATGAGCTGGAGCACCTCCTCCTCTCGCCGGGTGATGGCATCGGCCCCGGCGACCATGCCCAAGCGGCGGACCTCGGCCAGCATCGACCCGGCTAGGCCGGTGGAGACCACGGTGTCGCCCGACGCCACCTGCTCGATGGTGTCGATGATCTCCTCCGTGGAGCAGTCCTTGACCAGGTAGCCGTCGGCCCCGGCCCGGATGGCTCGGGCCACGACGTCGCTGTCGGCGTGCATGGTGAGCATCACGATCCGGGTGTCGGGCACCCGGGCCCGGATCGCCCGGGCCGCCTCGATGCCGTCGAGCCCGGGCATGGAGACGTCCATCAGGACCACGTCGGGTCGGTGCTCGTCGGCCAGCTCGACGGCTTGCTCGCCGTCGGCGGCCTCGGCCACCACCTCCAGACCGTGGGCCTCGAGCGACCGGCGCAGCCCCTCGCGCAGCATCTTGTGGTCGTCGGCCAGAACGAGTCTCACGACGCCTCCAGGGCGCAGCGCACGGTGGTGCCCCGGCCGGAGCGGGAGTCGATGGTGAACGACGCCCCGATCGACGCCGCTCGCTCCCGCATCCCCACGATGCCGTAGGAGTCCAACCGGCCCGCCTTGGCGGTCTCGAAGCCCTTGCCGTCGTCGGCCACCTCCAGGGTCGCCCGGCTCCCGTCGCACCGCCAGGACACGCTGATCTCCGACGCTGCGGCATGGCGCTCCGCGTTGGTGACCGCCTCCTGGGCGATGCGCCACAGCTCACGCTCCTGGGGCAGCGGCAACCGGGCCGGCGCGTCGTGGCGGAAGGTCAGCTGCGCCGCGGAGCGGCTGCGCACCCGCTCCAGGAAGGTGTCGAGGACCTCGACGAAGCCGTCGGCCTCGGTGACGTTGGTCCTCAAGTCGTAGAGCGTCTCCCGAATCTCGCTGACCACCGCCCGAACATCCCGGCGGAGGTGGTCGAGGTCGAAGGCGAGGGCCGGGTCGTCGACTTTGCCGATGATCCGGTCGAGCTCGAAGCCCAGGTACGCGATCGACTGACCGATGCGGTCGTGGAGGTCTCGGGCGATGCGGGTCCGCTCCTCGGCGGCCCCCACGGTGTGGAGCCGGGAGAACCACCGGGCGTTGTCGATGGCCAGCGCCGCGGTTTCGACCATGCCCTCGACCAAGGCGACGTCCCCCGGGGAGAAGTGGTCGGGGCTGTCGTGCTCCACCGCGATGACGCCCACCAGCTGGCCCCGGGCTCGCAACGGGCCGTAGAGGCCCGACCGAGACCGGACCGAGAGCCCGGGGAAGCCGTCGGCGTCGAGCGACCGGTGGTTGAGGGTGACGTCGGACTCGGCTGCCGCCCGGATGGCGGCCGGCAGGTCGGCGGTGGCCACCAACGGCGACAGCCGCACGCCCTCCTGGCGGCCGACGACCCAGAATCCCTCGGCGGTGTCGTCGGGCATGACCACGGCCAGCGCGGTGATGTCGAGGAAGCTCCGCAGGCGGCCGACGGTGGAGTCGAGGACCTCGTCGAGATCGAGCGACGCCGGCAAGGTCTGGGCCAGTCGGTGCAGCGAGTAGAGCAGGGTGTTGGCCTCTGACAGCCGGCCCAGCCGGTCGAGGGCGACGGTGCGGCGGGCCTCGGCCTCACCGGTGAAGCGCCGGGCGTACTCCGCCACCAGGCCCACCAGAAGCAGCTCGACGGAGAACTGGGCGGTCAGGTGCAGCGCGTCGAGCGTCGACAGCTGGGTCTCGAGGTGGAACGGGACCGCCACGGCCAGGATCGACACCACGCTGACCCTCAGCGCCAGCGCGAAGCCGCTGGCGAAACCGGCGACCAGCACCGCGGTGGTGAGGGAGAAGACGAAGGGCGAGCTCCAGTACCCGGTGGCATCGACCACCAGCACGCCGACGCCGACCTCGATCAGCACCCCAGCCAGGCCGAGGAGGGTGTGGTCGACCACCAGCGGGCGGAAGGTCCGGTAGGCGCTGTACACCGCCAGGACCAGCACTCCGGTCAGGATCTGGCGCGACAGGTGCTGGCTCGACGCGCCGGTCAGCGCGATCCCGACGGCCACCGTGGCCCACCGGATGGCGGTGACCGGCGGGCGGAACGTGCTCTGCGGGGTCACGACCGCGCTGGTGATCGTGGCCACGGGCACAGGTTCGTCGAGCCGAGCGTTCATGATCGCGCCTTCGTGTGCGACCGGGCCGCCATCGGCGGCGGGTTGGGGGTCGTCGAAGAGGTATCGGCAGCGTAGGAGTGGTTCTTGCGTCCCTCGTGGATGCCGGCTCGCCCCGGAGCACGGCGGTAGCGTCGCCCGTCGGTGAAGCTGGTGGGTCTGACCGGGGGCATCGGCGCCGGCAAGTCCACGGTGGCCGCCTTGCTGGACGCCCGTGGGGCGGTGGTGATCGACGCCGACGCGGTCGTGCGCGAGCTCCAGGCACCGGGTACGCCGGTCTTCGCGGCCATCGTCGACCGCTTCGGGCCGGGGGTGGTCACGCCCGAGGGCGACCTCGACCGATCGGCACTGGCCGGGATCGTCTTCGCCGATCCCGGTGCCCGGGCTGATCTGGAGGCGATCGTGCACCCCGCGGTGAGGGCCGAGCTCCTAGCCCGGGTACGGGGTTGGGAGGAGAGCGACCGGGTGGTGGTGCTCGAGGTGCCCCTGCTGGTGGAGTCGGAGGGCAGCTACCCGGTGCAGGCGGTGGTGGTGGTCGACGCCCCGGAGGAGGTGGCCGTGGCCCGCCTGGTGGCTCGGGGGCTGTCGTCGAGCGATGCCCGTGCCCGGGTCGATGCCCAGATCGACCGCGCCACCCGGTTGGCGGCCGCCGACCGGGTGATCGACAACGCCGGTGACCCGGCGGCGCTCGACGCCCAGGTCGAGGCCCTCTGGCACTGGATAGGCCGCCTCTAGGCTCGTCGGCGTGCCGCCGTTCCGGATCGTGTCCGACTTCGAGCCGGCGGGCGACCAGCCGGCCGCCATCGAGGCGCTCTCGGCGGGAATCGAGCGGGGCGACCGGTTCCAGACCCTCCTGGGGATCACCGGCAGTGGCAAGTCGGCGACGATTGCCTGGACCATCGCCGAGGTCCAGCGGCCCACGCTGGTCATCGCGCCCAACAAGGCGCTGGCGGCCCAGCTGGCCAACGAGTTCCGCGAGCTCTTCCCCGACAACCGGGTCGAGTACTTCGTCAGCTACTACGACTACTACCAGCCCGAGGCCTACATCCCGTCGAGCGACACCTACATCGAGAAGGACAGCTCGGTCAACGACGAGATCGACCGCCTTCGACACTCGGCGACGGCGGCCCTCCTGACCCGCCGGGACGTCATCGTGGTGGCGTCGGTGAGCTGCATCTACGGCCTGGGCTCGCCCGAGGAGTACCGAGACAACCTCCTGGTGCTGAACCGGGGCGAGAGCCGCGACCAGCGCTCGATCCTCTCGCAGCTGGTCGGGATGCAGTACGAGCGCAACGACGTGTCCGTGACCCGAGGAAAGTTCCGGGTACGGGGAGACACCATCGAGGTCCACCCGGCCTACGAGGAGCACCTCGTGCGCATCGAGCTGTTCAGTGACGAGGTCGACCGAATCACGGTGGTCGACCCGGTGACCGGCGAGCGGATCTCGGAGCTCGAAGGGCTCATGGTCTACCCGGCCACCCACTACGTGACCGGCACCGAGCGGATGACCAAGGCCATCACCCGCATCGAAGCCGAGCTCCAGGAGCGCCTGGCCACCTTCGAGCGGGAGGGCAAGCTGCTCGAGGCGCAGCGCCTCCGGATGCGTACCCAGTACGACCTCGAGATGATGCGGGAGGTCGGCTTCTGCAACGGCATCGAGAACTACTCGGCGCCGATCGATGACCGGCGCCCGGGGGAGGCGCCGAGCACGCTGCTCGACTTTTTCCCCGACGACTACCTCCTCGTCATCGACGAGAGCCACGTGACCGTTCCCCAGCTCCACGGCCAGTACGAGGGCGACCGGTCGCGCAAGGTCACCCTGGTCGACCACGGGTTCCGGCTCCCGTCGGCGGCCGACAACCGGCCGCTGCGCTTCGACGAGCTCCTCGGTCGCATCAACCAGTGCGTCCTGCTGTCGGCCACTCCCGGTTCGTGGGAGCTCGAGCATTCCGACCAGGTGGTCGAGCAGATCGTGCGCCCCACCGGGCTGGTCGACCCCGAGGTCATCGTCAAGCCCACCAAGGGCCAGATCGACGACCTCATCGAACAGATCGGCGAACGGACCGACAAGGGCGACCGCGTGCTGGTGACCACCCTGACCAAGAAGATGGCCGAGGACCTCACCGAGTACCTGCTCGAACAGGGCCTTCGGGTCCGCTACCTCCACTCCAACATCGACACCATCGAGCGCATCGAGATCCTGCGTGACCTGCGGCTCGGCGAGTTCGACGTGCTGGTCGGCATCAACCTGCTCCGGGAGGGCCTCGACCTCCCGGAGGTCTCGCTGGTGGCGATTCTCGACGCCGACAAGGAGGGGTTCCTCCGGTCCGAGACCTCCCTCATCCAGACCATCGGCCGGGCCGCCCGCAACGTCGACGGCCAGGTGGTGATGTACGCCGACCGGGTCACCGACTCGATGCAGCGGGCGATCTCGGAGACCATGCGCCGTCGGGGGGTCCAGCAGGCCTACAACGCCGAGCACGGCATCGACCCCCAGACGATCCGCAAGGCGGTTACCGACATCCTGACGATCCTGCGGCCCAACGAGACCGCGCCGATGCCGGGCGAGGGTCGGCGTTCACGGAGTCGCGACCGGGTCAGCGAGGAGATCTCGGCGTTGCCCGGCGACCAGCTGGCCCGCTTGATCCAGACCCTTACCGACGAGATGCACGACGCCGCCGCCGAGCTCCGCTTCGAGTACGCCGCCCGCCTCCGCGACGAGGTCACCGAACTCAAGCGCGAGCTCCGCTCCATGGTCTGAACGCTCCTTCGGTTCAGGGCCGGGCTCGTATCGGCGATATCTCCAGGGTGACCTCGATCGACGTGCCCGCTCCGTCCGCCGCGGGCACCGATGTCGGTCCAGGCGGCGCGGTCGACGACCGGGCTCGACGCCCGTGGGCGATGCCGATGTCACTGGTCGCCATCGTTGTCGCCCTGCTCGCCGTCGCTGCCCTGGGCGACACCCGGGCCTGGTCGGGCTCGGATGCCGGCGGCAAGGTGGCCACCGTCAAGGTCATGGCCGAGGGACGCACCGTCGATCCCGACGTGGGTTACTGGGCCGCGGCCCTCGACCCGGACGGCGAGCACCACCCGCTGTACAACACCTCCCAGCGGGGCGATCGCTGGATCCAGGTCACCAGTCTCCCAATGGTCTTGCTGTCGGTCCCCTTGTGGTGGATGGGTGGAGCCTCCGCGCTCCTCCTGCTTCCGATCCTCTCGGCGCCGCTGGCTGGCTGGGCGGCCGGCCGCATCGCGGTCACGCTCGGGGCTCAGTCGCCCCTGCCCGCGTTGTGGGCGGTAGGCCTCGGGTCCCCCGTGGCCTTCTACTCGCTCGACGTTTGGGAGCATGCGCCGGCGACGGCGATCGCCCTCCTGGCGGTTGCCGAGGCCATGGAGGGCGATCGGCCTCGGCGCCCGTTGATCGTCGGCGTGTTGGCGGGTCTGGCGGTGGTGCTGCGGCTGGAGATGGCCCCGGCCGTCCTGGCCTTCGCGGTGTTGACGCTGGTCTCATCCTGGCGGCGGCGGTGGCGCCCGCCCTCGGTGGTCGCCGTCGCGGCCGGGTTCCTCGCCGTCCTCGCCAGCAACCAGGTTCTCGAGCGTTTGCTCTTCGGGTCGGGCGTCCGCGGCGCCCGGGCCGCAGGCGTTCTCGACCAGGCGGCGACCCAGTGGTCCGCCCGTCTGCGCGACGTGGCGCTCACCACCATCGGCACCGTCCCGGGCGATGGACCCATCGACCTCCTCGTCGGCCTGGCGGGCACGATCGGCCTGGGCGCGGTGGCCTGGCGGGCCTGTCGCCCCACCACCAGCACGTTGGTCCGAGCCGTAGCCACCGTGCTGCCCGGAGCCTTGATCGGTCGGTTGGGATTGGGCTTGGGCTTCATCCCAGGCCTTCTCCCCGCGACACCATGGGCCGTGGCTGGGTTGGTTGCCCCGGCTCACGGGGATCGGCGCACGTTGCGGCGGGCGGCGGTCCTCACCGTCGTTCTGGTGCTGGCGACCCAGTGGACCGGCCAGCTCGTCGCTCAGTGGGCCGGGCGCTACCTCCTGCTACCCGGAGCCCTCCTCACCGTGCTCGGCGTGGTGGCGATCGCTGCCACCGATTGGCGTCGACCCACTGGGGTGATCCTCATCGCGATCAGCGTCGTCACCGCTGGCTGGGGCCTGGCCTGGCACGCGCATCGCTCGGCGTCCTTCGCCGGGGCACTGGCCGAAGTGGTGGAAGGCAGCCCGAGCGACGCGGTGATCGTGACCGACACGCACACCGGGCGGGAGGCCGGCAACTGGTACGGCGAGCGCCGATGGCTGCGGGGTGATGACGATGCGGGCATCGAAGAGGCCATCGCCCTCGCGGTCGCAGCCGGGACCGAGACGGTGGAGGTGGTGCGCGGGCCGGACTCGCCCGTGCCGGTCGTGGATGGCTTCGTCCTGACCGACCACCGGGTGGTGTCGGTCGTCGGTGGCGGCTACTCCGTGTGGCGGTTCGACCGACTCGACGGCACCGGACCGGCGTAGGAGAGCACTGACTCCAGGGCGCACCAGCAGCCGTCCGGAACGCCGAGGGGCCGCCGGTAGGCTCCGCCGATGGCCGACCGGATCGTCATCCGGGGCGCCCGCGAGCACAACCTCCGAGACGTCTCGCTGGAGCTGCCCCGGGACAAGTTGATCGTCTTCACCGGCTTGTCGGGCTCGGGGAAGTCGTCGCTGGCGTTCGACACCATCTACGCCGAGGGCCAGCGCCGCTACGTCGAGTCGCTGTCGTCCTACGCCCGCCAGTTCCTGGGCCAGATGGACAAGCCCGACGTCGACTTCATCGAGGGCCTGTCCCCGGCCATCTCCATCGACCAGAAGTCGGCGTCCCGCAACCCCCGATCCACGGTCGGGACGATCACCGAGGTCTACGACTACCTGCGCCTGCTCTACGCCCGCATCGGGGTGCCGCACTGCCCGACCTGCGCCGCGGTGGTCATCCGTCAGACCCCCCAGCAGATCGTCGACCGGATCCTCGAGCTGCCCGAGGGCACCCGGTTCCAGGTCCTGGCCCCGGTGGTGCGGGGCCGCAAGGGTGAATACGAGGGGCTGCTGGCCGATCTGGCCAGCGAGGGCTTCGCCCGGGCCCGGGTCGACGGGGAGATCGTCGACCTCGGTGGTGAGGTGCACCTCGAGCGCTACGAGCAGCACCACATCGAGGTGATCGTCGACCGGCTAGTGCGGCGGGTCGGCGTCGAGCGCCGGCTCACCGACTCGCTGGAGACCGCCCTCCGCCTGGCCGAGGGCGTCGCCGAGGTCGAGATCGTGCCGGCCGACGCCCCGGCTGCCGACGTTCCGTCTGCCGACGCGACCGGTGCCGAGGGCGCCGATCCGGTCGAGCCCGAGATCCTGACCTTCAGCCAGCACCTGGCCTGCCCGAACGGCCACCCGACGACCTTCGAGGAGCTCGCCCCCCGGAACTTCTCGTTCAACTCCCCCTACGGGGCCTGTCCGACCTGCGACGGCCTGGGCACTCGCTACGAGGTCGACCCCGAGCTGGTCGTCCCCAACCCCGACCTGTCGATCTCGGCGGGCGCCCTGGCCCCGTTCGCCGGCGGCCGCTCCCGCTTCTACGAGCGGGTGATCGAGGGGGTGGGGGAGACCCTCGGGGTCGACCTGCGGGCGCCGTGGTCGAAGTTGTCGAAGGCCGACCAGAAGGCGTTCCTCTACGGCACTGGCACCACCAAGATCCACGTCTCGTACCGCAATCGCTACAACCGGCAGCGCACCTACGACACCGAGTGGGAGGGCGCGGTGCCCTACCTGCAGCGTCGGCACACCGAGGCCGAGTCGGACTGGACCCGGGAGCAGATCGAGTCGTACATGCGGGAGGTGCCGTGCCCGGCATGCGGGGGCGCCCGCCTGCGGCCCGAGTCGCTGGCCGTCACCGTCGACGGCCGTGACATCTATCAGCTCTGCTCGCTGCCCATTGCCGAGGTGGCGGTGGCCCTCGACCACCTGACGTTGTCGGAGCGCGACCGGCTCATCGCCGAGCGGGTGGTCAAGGAGGTCAAGGCCCGGGTCGGCTTCCTGCTCGACGTCGGGCTCGGCTACCTCAACCTGCACCGCTCGGCGGGCACCTTGGCCGGTGGCGAGGCCCAGCGCATCCGGTTGGCCTCCCAGATCGGCTCGGCCCTGGTCGGCGTGCTCTACGTCCTCGACGAGCCCTCCATCGGCCTGCACCAGCGCGACAACAAGCGCCTCATCGAGACCCTCGAACGACTCCGCGACATCGGCAACACCGTGCTGGTGGTGGAGCACGACGAGGAGACGATCCGGGTCGCCGACCACGTGGTCGACATCGGCCCTGGGGCCGGTGAGCACGGTGGCGAGGTCGTCTACCAGGGCCCGGTGGCCAAGCTCCTCACGAGCCGCCGATCGATCACCGGCCAGTACCTGTCGGGCAAGCGCTCGATCCCGGTGCCCGAGATGCGCCGGGTCCCGGGCGAGGATTGGCTCACCGTGCGGGGTGCCCGCGAGCACAACCTCAAGAACATCGACGTCGAGGTCCCTCTGGGGTGCCTGGTGGCGGTCACCGGGGTATCGGGCTCGGGCAAGTCCACCCTGGTCAACGAGATCCTGCTGAAGGCGCTGATGCAGCGGATCTACCGGTCGAAAGAGGCCCCCGGCCTGCACCGGACGGTCGAGGGCCTCGAAGCCCACGACAAGGTCATCGCCATCGACCAGTCACCGATCGGGCGGACCCCGCGGTCGAACGCGGCTACCTACACCGGCGTCTTCGACCACGTTCGCAAGCTGTTCAGCCAGACCCAGGAGGCCAAGGTCCGGGGGTACCAGCCCGGGCGGTTCAGCTTCAACGTCAAGGGCGGGCGCTGCGAGGCGTGCTCGGGCGACGGGACGATCAAGATCGAGATGCACTTCCTGCCCGACGTGTACGTGCCCTGCGAGGTGTGCGGTGGCGCCCGCTACAACCGGGACACGCTCGACATCACCTTCAAGGGCCGCAGCATCGCCGAGGTGCTGGACATGCCGTGTGAGGAGGCCCTCGAGTTCTTCGCCAACCAGCCCCCCATCGCCCGTCACCTCCAGACCCTGGTCGACGTCGGGCTGGGCTACGTCCGCCTCGGCCAGCCCGCTCCCACGCTGTCGGGGGGCGAGGCCCAGCGGGTGAAGCTGTCGAGCGAGCTGGCCAAGCGCTCCACCGGCCACACCATCTACGTGCTCGACGAGCCGACCACCGGCCTGCACTTCGAGGACATCCGCAAGCTGCTGACGGTGCTGTCGAGGCTGGTCGACCAGGGCAACACGGTGCTGGTCATCGAGCACAACCTCGACGTGGTCAAGACCGCCGACTGGATCATCGACCTGGGTCCCGAGGGTGGCGATGGGGGAGGCCGGGTGGTCGTCGAGGGCCCGCCTGAGCTGGTGGCCAAGACCCCGGCGTCACACACCGGCCGCTACCTCGCCCCGTTGCTCGGGCTCTCCTGACCCCACCCCCTCGTTCTCGGCGCGCGGCGTCCGATATGGCGGACGAGGCGCGCCGAGAACAAGAGACGGGGCCGCGGCCGCCACGGAGAGCGGTTCAGCCGGCACCCGGCTTCGGTCGATACAGCCGGGGTGAACGTCCATCGGGCGACGCGGGCCCTGACCGACCTCGGGGTCGTGGCGATCGTGCTTGGCCTCTCGAAGGTCCACGCCGCCTGGGTGGCCAACCCGTCGTATGACTTCACCGGGTCGTTCCGGTTCGCCTGGGCCACCGCCTATGTCGTCCTGCTGTGCGTGGCCGCCTACGGCGTCGGGTTGCCCGACCAGATGCCCACCTGGCGGTCGGCGGCCCGGGCGTCGGCCGTCGCCACCGGCATCGGGGTCGCCGGCGTGTCCCTGGCCCAGCTGGCGCTGGGCACCGCCCTGCTGCCTCGGTTCGTGGTGTTCGGCTCGGCGGTGCCGATGGCGGGCTGGTTCTTCTTGTGCGCCTGGCTGGCCGCCGGTGAGCGGCTCCGGGCCGAGGAGCGCACCCGGGTGCTGTTGGTGTCGGAGCCGGGCGAGGCCGAGATCGTGGCCCAGGAGCTGGCCGCCGCCCCCGAGGCCCACGCTCGGCTGGTGACCTGCCTGGGGGTGGCCGAGGCGTCGGGCGACGGACGCTCGCAGCCGCTGACCGAGGCCGCGGCGGCGTTGGGGGCACACCTAGTCGTCCTCGACCGGGTCGCCCAAGAGGACGAGCGGGTGCTGGCCCAGGCTGCCCGCCTCCACAGCCACGGCGTCCGGGTCCGGACCTTGACCGGCTTCTACGAGGAGTGGTTGGGGAAGCTCCCGGTGTCGGAGTTGGAGCGGGCATCGCTGCTGTTCGACATTGGCGAGCTCCACGACACCCGCTACTCGAGGCGCAAGCGGCTGCTCGACGTGGCCGTGGCCGTCACCCTCCTCCCAGCCCTGGCGGTCGTGGTGCCGGTGGTGTGGGTGGCCAACCGCTGGGCCAACCAGGGTTCGCTGCTGTTCCGCCAGGTGCGGGTGGGGCGTCGGGGCCGGACCTTCGAGATGCTCAAGCTGCGCACCATGCAGCCGCACATCGAGGTGTCCGACGACCCGGATGAGGCGGCCGTGTGGACCACCACCGACGATCCCCGGATCACGCCGTTCGGCGGGTTCCTGCGCCGGACCCACCTCGACGAGCTGCCCCAGGTGCTGAACATCCTGCGGGGCGACCTGTCGGTGGTCGGGCCCCGGCCCGAGCAACCGGCTTACGTGGCCGAGCTCTCGGCCAAGCTGCCGTTCTACGACGTCCGCCACCTGGTGCGCCCCGGCCTGACCGGCTGGGCCCAGGTGAAGTACGGCTACGCGGGCGACGAGCGGGACGCCTTGGAGAAGCTCCAGTACGAGTTCTGGTACCTCCGCAACCAACGGCTGGGCCTCGACCTACGGGTGCTCGGCCGCACCGTTCGCCACGTCCTCGGGGGCCAGGGCCGGTGACCGCCCCGCTGGTGACGGTGGTCGTCCCGGTGCTCGACGAGGAGCAGGACATCGCCGGTTGCCTCCAGGCCATCGCCGCCCAGGATCACCCGCTCGATCGCATCGAGCTGCTGGTGGTCGACGGTGGCTCGCGTGATAGGACCGTGACGATCGCCGCCGACATCGTCGCCGCGATCCCGTGGGCGCGGGCCGAGATCCTTGCCAATCCGGCCGGACGCACGTCGGAGGGACTCAACGTTGGGCTTCGGGCGGCAGCCGGCGAGGTTCTGGTGCGGGTCGATGCCCGGAGTCGGATCCAGCCGGAGCACGTCCGAACCTGTGTCGAGGTCCTTGCCGCGCGCCCGGAGGTCGGGGTCGTCGGTGGGGCCCAGGTCGGCATCAGCCGGGACGACTCCGCGTTGGCCGTGGGCATCGCCCGGGCACTGGGCAACCGATGGACGACCGGCCTCGCCCGCTACCGGAGAACGGCGGTGAGTGGCCCCGCCGACACGGTGTGGATGGGTGCGTTCCGCACCGAGGAGCTCCGAGGGATCGGCGGCTGGTCACCGGCGGTTGCGCTGAACGAGGACTTCGAGCTCAACCAGCGCTACCGGGCGGCCGGGTGGCTGGTGTGGTTCGACGCCTCGCTGCGCTCCGGCTACCTGCCCCGGCGCTCCCTGGGCGGACTCCTTCGGCAGTACTTCTTCTTCGGCCGGGTCAAGGGAACGTGGTGGGCACGCGGCCGGCGACCCTCGGGCCGACAGGTCGGGCTGCTATTGGGACCAGTGCTGGGTGCTCTGGTGTTCGAGATCGGTCGTCGCCGCATCGGATCGTCGGCCACGGTCGTCGGTGCCGTGGCGGTCGTGGCGATCGTCGATGCCGTTGGCACCCGAGGCCCATCGGTGCGCTTCGTGCCGCGCCTGGTGGCGATGGCGGCGATGGTCACCACGTGCGGCGCGTGGTGGACCGGCGCGGTGGTAGGAGTCGTCGGCGAGGTCACCGGGGTCCGGCACCGTCATGGCTGACGTGGCGGTCACGGTTGTGGTGCCGACCCACAACCGCGTGGCCTCGCTCCGTCGGCTGCTCGCTGCCCTCGAACGCTGCGTGCCGCCCCCCGGGGGGTTCGAGGTGGTGGTGGTCGACGACGGCTCGACCGATGGCACTCACGAGTTCCTGTCGACGGCCGGGGCCGCCCATGTGGCCCAGGCCCAGGCCGGTCCGGCGGCGGCGCGCAACCGTGGCTGGCGAACGTCGTCGGCACCCTTGGTGGCTTTCACGGACGACGACTGCATCCCTGACCCCGGTTGGTTGGTCGAGATGGTGCGCCCGTTCGACGACCCGTCGGTGGTGGGGGTAGGCGGTCGCATTCAGCCGCTGACCCCGAGCTTCATTGCCACCTTCGTGCAGCTCGAGCGTCAGGTCGACCACGGGCTGGTGGGCGACGGCGTCCAGGCTCGGTACCTGGTGACGGCCAACGCCGCCTTCCGGCGATCGGCCATTGAGGCGGTCGGGGGATTCGACGAGCGCTTCCCCAGCCCCGCCGGTGAGGACGTCGATCTCAGCTGGCGCCTGGTTGCCGCCGGCGGGAAGCTTGTGGTGACGCCGGATGCCACCGTGGCCCACGACCACCGGGTGAGTCTGGTCGGTGTGCTGCGCACCTTCGCCAAGCACGGTCGGGCCCGGGCGGCGCTGCGGGCCACCCACCCGCATGACTCGGTGGCGTCGGCTGCGAGGGGCATGGCCTCGCCGACCTACTGGTGCCGCCGCTATCGGGACTATCGGGCGGTAGCGGGCCGGATGGGGGCCATCGGCTACGTCGCCCTCCGAGTGGTCGGGTTGGCCTGCTACGGCACGGCCCTGTGGCGAGCAGCTCGTCGGCCACTGGACGCCGGCCCTTCGGAGCCATCTCGGGCGCCCGCCCGATCGGGAGAGGTTCGGTGAGGGGCGCCGATCGACCACGACGGGTGGCGGTCCTGTGCAGCGGCTTGGACCACGTGACCCGTGGCTACGAGACCTTTTCCTCGGAGCTTGTGGACGAGCTCGGCGCCATGGCCGATGTCGTTCCCCTGCTCGTGAAGGGGAGCGGGCCATCGAGTTCGAACGCCGTGCGTGCGACCGCTCTGCGTCGTGACCGGCCAGTGGCCAGCCGCCTCAGTCGCGCTCTGGGGGCGAGAACGACGCCGGACACCGCCGATCGGGCGAGCCTCTCCTGGAAGGGACTCGCGCGCGCCGCCGCCCGTCGCCGGCTGAGGGTGTCGCCCTACGAGGTCGAGCAGCTGTCGTTCGCGTGCAGTGCCGCGGTCGCGCTGCGCCGGTTCCGGCCCGATGTGGTGATCGCCAGCGACGTGCTCGCCACCCGGGCGCTCGCCGGCTTTCGACGTCGGTTTGGCGGGAGTTGGTCGATCGTCTTCTCCAACGGCGCCCCGTGGCCCCCGCCTTACCCGTTCGCCGATCTGGTGCAGCACCTCACCGGGCCCGCCCTGGACTTGGCCATCGAGGCCGGCGAGCCGGAGGCGCGCCAGGTGCTGCTTCCCTACGGGTTCGACCTGGGGACGCCTCCGCCGCGGCTGGCCAGCGCCGATCGGCGCTCCCGGCGGGCAGCCCTCGGGATCCCGTCCGAGGGGGCCATCGTGTTGTCGATCGGTGCGCTGAACCTGCACCACAAGCGTCATCACCACCTGGTGTCGGCCGTGCGGGCCGTCTCCCGATCCCAGGCGGTGCACCTGGTCATGGCCGGCGCGGAGGAGGCGGAGACCTCGGCCCTGCGGCGACGGGCAACCGAGGAGCTGGGTGTCGACGGCTTCACCATGACGACCGTGGCCCCCCAGGAGGTCGCTCGGCTCTACGAGATCGCCGATGAGTTCGCGCTGGCGTCCACCGAGGAGGGCCTGAGCCGGGCCTACGTCGAGGCGGCCGCGGCCGGGGTGCCGATGATCGTCCACGACTTCCCGGCCAGCCGGTGGATCCTGGAGGACGGTGCCCGCTACGTCGACATGCGCTCGGTCCCCGCCCTCGCCCAGGAGCTCACGGCCGTGCTCGGAGACGTCGAGGCACCCGGGGCCCGCCGGAGCCGCCAGCGGCGGGTGCGAGATCGGTTCGATTGGCGCGTGGTCGGCCCGGGCTACCGGGAGCTCATCGAGCACGCGATCACGGTCCGGGTCGGTTCGCCACTCGCCGCGGGAGCCTGACGTGCGCCCGGCCCACGCCCAATCCACGCCCCCTCCCCAGGGGTTGCCCAGCTCGTCGAACGACGGGAGCTGGCGCCGCATGCTGACCAAGGCGTCGATCCTCACCGCGGCCAAGATCGGCGCGGCCGGGGTGTCGGCGATCTGGCTGTTCGTGGCGGCTCGAGAACTCGACGTAGCCGCGTTCGGCGACCTGGTGTTGTTGCTGGCCATGGGAGCGATCGCGGTGCAGGCCGCGGACCTCGGACTGACGGCCACCGTGTCGGCCGACGTCGCCCGGCGACCCACGGCCGCCCGCCAGATCGCCGGTGCCGCCGCCCGGCGCCGCGCCCGGTCGGGCGTGGCCGCAGCCGCGGTGGTCGCGCTCGCCTACCTGACCGCGGCATCCCGGCCGTCGGTGTTGGTCGCGCTGGTGTTCGGCGCCTCGGTGGCGGCGACGTCGGTGCACGGTGTGCTGGCCACCGCCTGGCGGGCGTTCGGACCGATCGGTGTCGAAGTCGGCACCGAAGTCGGCTCGAGAGCACTCGTCCTGGGGGTCGGTGTCGCGGTGCTGGCTGCGGGCGGGGGGCTGCTCGGGGCGGTCGCGGTCTACGCCGCGGCCGACGTCGCCACCCTCCTTCTCTTCGCATGGCGAACGAGTGCACTGCCCGACGACGGCAGCCCACCCGCGCCTCCGGATGGGTCGAGGAGCGGGTTGTGGTGGTTGGCCGTGGCCGTGCCGCTGGCCAACGTCTACTGGCGGCTCGACGTCTGGCTCCTCGGCGTCCTCGGCTCGGCCTCGGACCTCGCGCACTACGGCGCGGCCTACAAGCTGCTGGATGCCAGCCTGCTCCCGGCCCTGGCCCTGGCCTCGCTGGTAGCCCCCCGGGTGGCGGCCACCGCCCCCGATCTGGTCGTCCCGCTCATCCGTCGCGCCGCGCTGCTCGCCGTGGTCTCGGTACTGCCGATCGTGGTGGTGGGACTGGTCGCCCCCGATCGTGTCCTGGGTGCGCTCTACGGCACCAGCTACCGCTCCGGTGGCGAGCTCCTCACGGTGCTGGCCATGGCGGCCGTTCCCAGTGCCGCGGTCCTGGTGCTGACGGCCACGGTGATGGTGGTCGACCGGCGGAGGTACGCGCGGGCGGTGTTCATTGCCCTCGGCCTGAACGTGGGGGTGAACCTGGTCGCGATCCCGCAATGGGGAGCGCGGGGGGCGGCGTGGACCACGCTCGCTTCTCAGCTTGTCCTGATCACGCTGCTCTGGCGCTCTATCGCGTCGTCGCCGGACCGATCGCGGTGGGGGACGGTCAGGTGATGTCGAGCATGCGCTGGAGGGCGACCCGGGCCCACTCGGCGGTGTCGGGCTCCACGGTGATCCGGTTGAGCACTCGGCCCTCGGTCAGGTTGTCGAGCACCCAGGCCAGGTGGTTCGGGTCGATCCTCGACATCGTCGAGCACGGGCAGACGATCGGGTCGAGCGACACCACGGTCTTGTCGGGGTGCTCGGCACCGAGGCGCTGGACCAGGTGGATCTCGGTGGCTACGCCGAGCACCGACCCCGGGGGCGCGGCTTCGACGGCTCGGATGATGGCGTCGGTCGACCCGACCTCGTCGGCCAGGTCGCACACCTCGTAGCTCGTCTCCGGGTGGGCGAGCACGATCCCACCCGGGTGCTCGGCCCGGAAGGCGGCGATGTGCGCCGGGGTGAATCGCTGGTGGATGGAGCAGTGGCCCCGCCACAGCAGCACGGTGGCTCGGGCGCACGCCTCGGGGCTCAGGCCGCCGAGCGCCTGACGCGGGTCCCACAGGGCGAGGTCGTCGTGGCCGTAGCCCATGGCCAGGGCCGTGTTGCGGCCCAGGTGCTGGTCGGGGAAGAAGAGCACCTGGTCGCCCCGACCCAGCGCCCAGGCCATGACCGCGCCGGCGTTGGTCGAGGTGCACACCGAGCCGCCATGGCGACCCACGAACGCCTTGAGGTCGGCCGACGAGTTCATGTAGGTGATGGGGACCAGGCGGTCGACGTCGATCACCTCGGCCAGCGCGTCCCAGGCCTCCTCCACCTCATCGATGTCGGCCATGTCGGCCATCGAGCAGCCGGCGTTCAGGTCGGGGAGCAGCACCTGCTGGTGCTCCCCGGTGAGGATGTCGGCCGACTCGGCCATGAAGTGGACGCCGCAGAACACGATGTACTCGGCCGTGGGGTTGTCGGCGGCCAGCCGCGACAGCCGGTACGAGTCACCTCGAGCGTCGGCCCAGCGCATGATGTCGTCGCGCTGGTAGTGGTGCCCGAGGATGTACAGCCGATCGCCGAGCACGGCCTTGGAGGCGGCAATCGAGTCCGCCAGTTCCTCGGCCGAGGCGTCCCGCCAGCGGGGGGGAAGGGGCACCTGGAGGCGCAACATCGGCTTCAGCCTAGGGCCGTGATGGGTCCGTCCCAGCCGCCAGACTGGCGCCCATGGTGACGCGACCGCCGACCGGGACGATCCCCGACACCCCCGGGTCCTACCAGTTCCTCGATCGCGACGGCCGGGTGCTCTACGTGGGCAAGGCGGCCTCGTTGCGCCAACGCCTGTCGAACTACTTCGTCGACCCTCGCACGCTCCCCTTGCGCACCGCGCAGATGGTCGCCGCCGCCGACCGCGTCGAGTGGATCGAGGTCCGCAACGAGGTCGAAGCCCTCATGCTCGAGTTCAGCCTGATCAAGGCCCACCGGCCCCGGTTCAACATCCGGCTCAAGGACGACAAGAGCTACCCGTACCTGGCGGTCACCCTGTCCGACGAGTGGCCCCGGGCCCGGGTGATGCGGGGGGCCAAGCAGAAGGGCACCCGGTACTTCGGGCCCTACGGCCACGCCTACGCCATCCGTGAGACGCTCGACCTGCTGCTGCGGACCTTCCCCATCCGCACCTGCTCCGACACCAAGCTGGTCCGCCACCAGCGTCTGGGCCGGCCCTGCCTCCTGTTCCACATCGAGAAGTGCTCGGGCCCCTGCGTGGGCGAGATCGCCCCCGAGGACTACGACCGCCTGGTGGCCGAGCTGATCGACTTCCTCGACGGCGACACCGCCCCGGTGGTCGAGCGGCTCGAGGCGGACATGCAGGCGGCCGCCGACGCCCTCGAGTACGAGCGAGCGGCCCGCCTCCGCGACCGTCTGGCCAGTGTCCGCAAGGCCATCGAACGCCAACAGATGGTCGTCGAGCGGCCGGAGGACATCGACGTGGTCGGCCTCACGGAGGACGAGCTGGAAGCGGCTGTGCAGGTGTTCTTCGTCCGCCGGGGCCGGGTGGTGGGCCGCCGGGGCTTCGTGCTCGACAAGGTCGAGGACCTGACCCGGGCCGAGCTGATCAGCCGGGTAGTCGAGGGCCTCTATGCCGAGCCCACCCTCGGCATCCCCCGCGAGGTCCTGGTGCCCGACGAGCCCAGTGACACCGCCGTACTCGAGGCCTGGCTTCGCCAGGAGCGGGGGGCGGCGGTGACCATCCGGGTCCCGCAGCGGGGCGACAAGCGCAGCCTGCAGGAGACGGTGACCCGCAACGCGGTCGAGGAGTTCACCCGCCACCGGCTGCGGCGCTCGGCCGACCACAACAGCCGGGCCAAGGCCCTCAACGAGCTCCAGGAGGCCCTCGGCCTGCCCGAGGCCCCCCTGCGCATCGAGTGCTACGACATGAGCCACATCCAGGGCACCGACTACGTGGGCTCGATGGTGGTGGTCGAGGACGGCCTGGCCAAGAAGTCCGACTACCGCCGGTTCAAGGTCCGCACGGTCGACGGCAACGACGACTATTCGGCCATGCGGGAGGTGCTGACCCGGCGGCTCCAGGCCTACCTGGCCGATCGCCGGCTGCCGGTGGCCGAGCGCACCGGCCGCTTCTCCTATCCGCCCCAGCTGCTGCTGGTTGACGGGGGCAAGGGCCAGCTGGCGGTGGCCGTCGAGGTCCTCGACGAGCTCGGGCTCACCGAGGAGATCCCGGTGGCGGCTCTGGCCAAGCGCTTCGAGGAGGTCTACCGCCCCGGCGACCCCGAGCCGATCCGGCTGCCCCGCCAGTCCGAGGCCCTGTACCTGCTCCAGCGCATCCGCGACGAGGCCCACCGCTTCGCCATCACCTACCACCGCGAGCTGCGGGGCAAGCGCATGACGGTCAGCGCCCTCGACGGCATCGCCGGGCTGGGGCCGGCCCGCCAGAAGCGGTTGCGCAAGGAGCTGGGCGGTATCGCCGCGGTCAAGGCGGCCAGCCTCGACGACCTGCTCGGCCTGACCTGGCTACCCGAGCCGGTGGCCCGAGCGGTCCACGACAAGCTCCACCGGCCGACGCCCGCCCACCGCTGATCCGACAGCGCAGCCCCCCAGGCCCGGTACCGTCCCGCCGTGGCCCCGCTGTCGATGCAGCTCACGGCGTTGGCCGATCGGATCCGGGCGGGCGCCGACCCCCTGGCCGAGGCTCGGGACTGGCTCGACGCCGCCGCGCGCGGTTCGGCCGCCGAGGTGCTCGACCTCATCGACGCCGAGCCGTCGCTCACCGGCAACCCGCGGGCCGATGCACTGCTCGGTGCCCTGGCCGAGCACACGGCCACCGAGCGTGGCCTGCCGGTGCCAGCCTGGACCGTGGGCGTCGACCGCTTCCTGGACCAGTTCTGGTTCGTCAGCGACGTCCCCGGGTTCCGGGCCATCGCCCTGGCTCAGACCCCCATGGCTCTCAAGCGACGTTGCATCTTCTGGCCAGCTCGCTCCCTGGTGCGGGTCTGACCCGTGGATCGCGCCGAGATCATCCGCCTCCTGTCCGAGCTCGGCCGACGGCTGGCGGCCGACGGCGTCACCGGCGAGCTGTACGTCGTCGGGGGGGCGGCGATCGCCCTCGGTTTCGACGAGCGTCGTTCGACCCGCGACATCGACGCCGTCTTCGAGCCGAAGGTGGCCATCTACGCCGAGGCCGCCCGCATGGCCGACGAGTACGTGCTGGCCAGTGGCTGGCTGAACGACGCGGTGAAGGGCTTCCTGGCCGGGCCCGATGCCGAGGCCAGCGTCGTGCTCGAGGTCCCCGGACTACGGGTGTCGACAGCCTCGGCCCGGATGCTGCTTGCCCTGAAAGTGCTGGCTCACCGGGTGGGGGAGGACGAAGCCGACGTCGCCCTGCTGGCCGGGCACCTCGGCCTCTCCGACGCTTCCAGCGTCCTGGCGGTGGCCGAGGAAGTGTTCGGCGACCGCCTCGACGTGGCTGCTCGGTTCTTCGTGGCGCAGCTCTTCGACGAGGGAGCATGACCGGCCCCACCGGCCCGGAGGACCTCTGGGAAGCGAACGCCGGGTGGTGGCAGGACGGCTTCACCGACGGGGCCGACCCCGAGTACGAGGAGCAGATCCTGCCGCTCGCCGCCGAGCACCTGGCCGGCGCCGCCGACGTGCTCGACGTGGGCACCGGCGAGGGCCAGATCGCCCGCCTGGCCGTGACCGGCGGGGCCCGACGGGTGGTCGGCATCGACCCCACCTGGAACCAGGTGGTCGAGGCTGGCCGGCGGGGTGGGGGAGTGGGCTATGCCCGGGCCGACGCTGCGGGCCTGCCCTTCGCCGACCACTCGTTCGATGCCGTCGTCGCCTGCCTGGTGTTCGAGCACATCCGGGAGGTCGACCGGGCCATCGCCGAGGTCGCCCGGGTGCTCCGCCCCGGCGGGCGGTTCCTGTTCTTCCTCAACCACCCGCTGCTGCAGACGCCCAACTCGGGTTGGATCGATGACCAGATCCTCGATCCTCCCGAGCAGTACTGGCGCATCGGTCCGTACCTGATCGAGGACGAGAGCCTCCAGGAGGTGGAGAAGGGGGTCTTCATCCCGTTCGTCCATCGGCCGCTGTCCCGGTATGTCAACGCCATGGCCGACGCGGGACTGACCATCGCCCACATGGACGAGCCGGCGCCGCCACCGGGCTTCCTGGCCCGGGCCTACGAGTACGTCGAGGCCGCCAGCATCCCCCGCCTCCTTTTTCTGCGGGCCGAGAAGGGCCTCGCCTGAACCGGCCGGCGCCGGCGGTCCCGAGCCACTCGGGGCCCGGCCGTTAGCCTGAGGCTCTCTCCCAGGGGCGCGCATGAGCAAGTTCATCCTGATCACCGGCCTGTCCGGCGCCGGTCGCAGCGAGTCGGCCAAGGTGCTCGAGGACCTCGGCTGGTTCGTGATCGACAACCTGCCCCCGGTGCTGGTCGACAAGGTGGCCGAGCTGGCCCAGGCCCCGGGATCGTCGATCGACCGGGTGGCGCTGGTGGCCGGGGTCCGCACCGACGGCACCGAGTTGACCTCGGCCCTCGAGCAGCTCCGGGCCACCGCGGAGCGGGTGCGGCTGCTGTTCCTCGATGCCGCCGATGACGTGTTGATCCGACGCTACGAGGACACCCGGCGGCGTCACCCCCAGGCCGATGACTCCGGGGTGGCCGACGCCGTGCGCCGGGAGCGCACCCTGCTCGAGCCGCTGAAGGCCGAGGCGGACGTGGTCGTGGACACCAGCGACCTCAACGTCCACCAGCTCCGCGACCGTCTGGTCGACCTGTTCGGCCTGGGTACCGACGGCGACGAGATGCAGACCAGCATCGTGTCCTTCGGCTACAAGCACGGTCTCCCGCTCGACGTCGACCTGGTCATCGACTGCCGCTTCCTGCCCAACCCGCACTGGGTCGACGAGCTCCGCGACCTCACCGGTACCGACCCGGCGGTGCGGGCCTACGTCGTCGGCTTCCCCCAGACGACCGAGTTCCTGGCCCGGCTCGAGCACCTGCTCGACCTCCTGCTCCCGGCCTACCTGCGGGAGGGCAAGTCGTACCTGGGTATCGCCTTCGGCTGCACCGGTGGGCGGCACCGATCGGTGGCCATCGCCGAGGAGGTGGCGGCCGCTCTGCGCCAGCGGGGCATCTCTCCCCGGGTCAGCCACCGTGACGTCCGCCGCTGACTCGCCCGACTGCGGTTGGACCTGACGCCCGCCATGGGATTCCATACCACCCACTTCTTCCCTGATCTGCAGGAGGCTCACCGATGACCGTTCGGGTCGCCATCAACGGCTTCGGCCGCATCGGCCGCAACTACTTCCGTGCGGCCCGCGCCGCCGGTGCCGACGTCGAGGTGGTGGCGGTGAACGACCTGGTGCCGCCGGCCACCAACGCCAACCTGCTGCGCTACGACTCGACCCACGGCCGACTCGGGGTGCCGGTCGAGCCCGAGGGCGACGCCATTCGGGTGGGGGACCAGCTCCTGCGGGTGTTCGCCGAGCGCGACCCGAAGGCACTGCCCTGGGGCGACCTCGGCATCGACGTCGTCGTCGAGTCGACCGGCATCTTCACCGACGGCGAGCGGGCCGCGGCCCACGTCGAGGCCGGGGCCTCGAAGGTGATCATCTCGGCGCCGGCCACCAACGTCGACGCCACCTTCGTGGTCGGGGTCAACGACGATCAGTACGACCCGGCGATTCTCACCATCGTGTCCAACGCCTCGTGCACGACGAACTGCATCGTGCCCCTGGTCAAGGTGCTCGACGACACCTTCGGCGTCGAGAAGGGCCTGATGACCACGGTCCACGCCTACACCAACGACCAGAACCTGCTCGACCTGGCCCACGGCGACCTGCGCCGGGCCCGGGCCGCGGCGGTCAACATCGTCCCGGCATCCACCGGCGCGGCCCGGGCCACCAGCCTGGTGCTCGAGTCGATGAAGGGCCGCCTCGACGGCACCGCCCTGCGGGTGCCCATCCCCGACGGATCGATCACCGACTTCGTGGCCATCCTCGGTCGGGAGACCACCGTGGCCGAGATCAACGAGGCGTTCGCGGCCGCCGCCGACGTCGGCCCCCTGGCCCGGGTGCTCGAGTACACCGAGGACCCGATCGTGTCGTCCGACATCGTCGGCTCGCCGGCGTCGTGCACCTTCGACGCCGGGCTCACCATGGCGCTGGGCAGCATGGTCAAGGTCATGGGCTGGTACGACAACGAGTGGGGCTACTCCAACCGCCTGGTCGACCTGTCTCTGATGCTCGGCGGCGCCCCACGGTGAGGCTCCCGCTCCTCGAGGACCTGCCGCCGGTCGACGGCGCCCGGGTCCTCGTCAGGGTCGACTTCAACGTGCCGCTGCGCGACGGAGAGGTGGTCGACGTCCTCCGGATCCGGGCCGCGCTGCCGACCCTGTCGTGGCTGCAGGAGCACGGGGCGACGGTGACCGCCTGTACCCACCTGGGCCGCCCGAAGGGCGCCCCCGATCCTCGCTGGTCGCTCGACCCGGTCCGGGCCCGCCTCGACCAGCTGCTCCCCGGGGTCCACCTGCTCGAGAACCTGCGCTTCGACCCAGGCGAGACCGCGGATGATCCGGCGTTCGTGGCCCGGCTGGTCGAGGGCCAGGACGCCTACGTGGACGACGCCTTCGGTGCCGCCCACCGGGCCCACGCCTCGGTGGTGGGCCCGCCCCGGACGCTGCCGAGCGCGGCCGGTCGCCTGCTGGCCCGCGAGGTCGAGGTGCTGTCGGGCCTGCGCCAGCACCCGTCGCGTCCGTTCCTGGCGGTGCTCGGGGGGGCCAAGGTCAGCGACAAGCTGGGCGTGATCGAGGCACTCCTCGACGTGGTCGACAGCCTGGTCATCGGGGGTGGGATGTGCTTCACCTTCCTCGCCGCCCAGGGCCACTCGGTGGGCGCTTCGCTGCTCGAGACCGACCAGATCGACGCCTGTCGCCAGCTGCTGGCCGACCACGGCGAGCGCATCCAGATCCCCCATGACGTGGTCGTCCTCGGCCCCGGGGGCAAGATCGGCGACCCGACGGCTGGGGGCGAGGTCCGCCACGTCGGACCCGACGTGCCCGATGGCTGGATGGGCCTCGACGTCGGACCGGGCACCGCCGGCGCCTTCGCCGACCTGGTGGCCGAGGCCGGCACCGTCTTCTGGAACGGTCCGATGGGGGTCTTCGAGGACCCGCGGTTCGAGGCCGGGACCCGGACCGTGGCCGAGGCCGTGGCCGAGTGCCGCGGCTTCACGGTGATCGGCGGCGGCGACAGCGCGGCGGCGGCCGCCCAGTTCGGGCTGGCCGACCGCATCGACCACGTCTCGACCGGTGGCGGAGCGTCACTCGAGCTCCTCGAGCAGGGTGACCTGCCCGGGTTGGCCGCCCTTCGGTCGGCCTCGAACGCACCCTCTGACCCCCTCAGCAAGGAGGCCTAGATGGCCACCGCCACTCCCGCCCGCAAGCCCCTGATCAGCGGGAACTGGAAGATGCACCACAACCACTTCGAGGCCATCCAGGTGGTGCAGAAGCTGTCCTACGGGCTGACCCGCGACGACCACGACGTCGTCGACGTGTCGATCCACCCTCCCTTCACCGACCTGCGGTCGGTCCAGACCGTGCTCGACGCCGACGAGATCCCCGTCGCCCTCGGGGCCCAGCACTGCCACTGGGAGGAGAAGGGCGCGTTCACCGGCGAAATCAGCCCGACCATGCTGGCCAAGCTGTCGGTGCGCTACGTGCTCGCCGGCCACTCCGAGCGCCGGGCACTCTTCGGCGAGACCGACGAGCAGGTCAACCGCAAGGTGGCGGCCATCCTCGGGGCCGCCATGACACCCATCCTTTGTGTGGGCGAGACCCTCGACCAGCGCGAGGCTGGCCAGGCCGAGTCGGTGGTCGAGGGCCAGGTTCGGGCCGGGCTGGCGGGGGTGGCGCCCGAGGCGGTGGCCGGCCTGGTGGTGGCCTACGAGCCGGTGTGGGCCATCGGGACGGGGCGCAACGCCACCGCGGCCGACGCCCAGGCGATGTGCGGGCACGTGCGCCAGGTGGTGGGCAACCTGGCCGGACCCGCGGCCGCGGCCGGGGTGCGGGTCCAGTACGGCGGGTCGGTCAAGGTCACCAACATCGCTGAACTCATGGCCGAGGCCGATATCGACGGCGCCCTGGTCGGGGGCGCCTCCCTCGATCCCGACGAGTTCGTCAGGATCGTCCGGTACCAGAGCCGCTGAAGTGTCTCAGGTAGGGTCCGGGGACCGCCGATAGTCGGGGTCAGAAGACACCCGGAAGCCAGAGGAAGTCGCTCGGAACCGTGCTCACCACCGCTGTCATCGTCGCCCACGTCTTGGTCTCTGTGGCCATGATCGTCCTCGTGCTCCTGCACAGCGGGCGGGGCGGCGGCCTGTCGGACATGTTCGGCGGGATGGGGTCGGCAGCCGCCGGCTCGACGGTGATGGAGCGCAACCTCGATCGCATCACTGTGGCGTTCGCCGTGGTCTTCGCCTTCACGACGGTGGTCCTGGCGCTGCGCCTGCAGTGACGGGTCGTCGTCCTCGCGGCTGGACGAGGAGATCCCGACATGCGAACGGTTCGACACTCACGATGGGCCCGTTTTCTGCTGGCCGCCGGCGCGTTGGCCCTGGTGTCCTCGGCCTGTACCGACTCGGGCTCTAACGGCGACGACGGCGACGCCGGGTCGACCGAGCTGGTCGACGTCTACAACCTCGCGGGCGGACCGCCCGACCACATTGACCCCGGCCTGACCGGCAGCCTCGAAGGTGCCCAGGTCACCGCCCTGCTCTTCGACGGCCTGACCGCCATCGACCCGGCCAGCAGCCAGGTCGTGGCCTGGGCCGCCGACGAGTTCAGCGCCAACGATGCCGGCGACGTGTGGACCTTCCACCTGCGCGACGGGGTCACCTTCAGCGATGGCAGCGACGTCGAGCCCAGCGACTTCGCCTACGCCTGGCAGCGGGCCGCCTCCGAGGAGCTGGCCTCGGACGTCTCCTACCTGTTCGACGTCATCGCCGACACCGACGGGGAGCTCACCGGGATCGAGGCCGACGACGACGCCTCCACACTGACCGTCGCCCTCGACCGCCCGTTCTTCGACTTCCCGGCAGTGGTGTCCCACACTGCCTACTCGCCGGTGCCCGAGGCCGCGGTGGCCGAGCTCGAGGACCCGTCGTCGTGGGAGCACGGCGACCTGGTCGGCAACGGTCCCTACGTGCTGGCCGACGCCTGGGAGGCCGGCGACGGTATCCGCCTCGAGCGCAACGACGACTACTGGGGTGGCCCCGAAGGTGACCGCGAGGCCGTGGTCGACGAGCTCGAGCTTCGTGCCTCGGACGACGTGCAGGCCGCCTACACCGACTTCGAGTCCGGCACCGGCCAGCTGGCCGCCATCCCGCCCGGGCAGTTCGAGGCCGCCACCGAGGCCTACGACAGCGTGGTCCAGGCCCAGCTGGCCATCGACCTCTACGTCTTCAACCAGGAGGACCCGGTGGTGGGGGGGGCGAGCAACACGCTCCTGCGCAAGGCCATCTCCCTGGCCATCGACCGGGCGGCGATCAACACCACCGCCCACGAAGGTGCCTACGTGGAGGCGTCGGGCGTGACCCCTCCCGGCGTGGTCGGCTACGGCGAGGGCCTGTGTACGACCTGCGAACTCGACGTGGAGCGGGCCGAGGAGCTCTACGCCGACTGGGGTGGGACCCTGACCGAGCCGCTCCGGCTCAGCTACCCGGCCAGCGGTGCCTACGACGACGAGGTCACCGTGATCCAGGCCAACCTGGCCGAGATCGGCATCGAGGTGGCCCTCGACCCGGTGGATGCCGAGGTCTACTACGACGAGATGTCGGAGCCCGGCGGCTGCCAGATCTGCCTGGCCGGATGGGGATGGGACTACCCCATCTACGACGGCGGCATCAGCTCGTTGTTCCTGACCGACGGCGAGGCCAACCTCGGGCACTACAGCAGCGAGCGCTTCGACTCGTTGATCGAGGAGGCGCGGGGCACGGCTGACGCCGACGAGCGGGCCGAGCTGTATCGGCAGGCCGAGGCCATCGCCCTCGATGACCAGGCGGTGTTCGTGACCGGCTGGCCGACCTCGCAGCTCGTCTATCGAGACGTGACCGACGTGACCATGAACTCGATCGGGTTCGTCGCCTACGACGAGGTGCGCTTCACCGACTGACGCCGTGGGCATCCCGGGCCATCGACGGGCGGTTCGGCAGACTTGGCCGGTCCCATGGGTGGCTACGTCCTGCGTCGCGTCCTCGTCGCCGTCCCGGTCGCCTTCGCGGCCGTCTCACTGCTCTTCGTGCTGTTCTTCCTCCTCCCCGGCGATCCGGTGCGGGCCATCGTGGGGGGTGGCAACAGACCCATTTCCGAGGGCCAGCGGGCTGCCATCGAGGCCCGCTACCGGCTCGACGAGCCGTGGCTGGTGCAATACGGGGCGTACTGGAGCCGGCTGGCCCGGGGCGACCTAGGTGAGTCGTTCCAGGATCGATCCGACGTCACGCAGTTGGTGGCCCGCACCGCCCCGGCCAGCCTGCGGCTGGCCTTCTGGGCCGTGCTGGGCGAGGCCGTGCTCGGGGTGGCGGCCGGTGTCGTGGCCGCCACCCGTCGTCATTCCTGGCTCGACGCCCTGGTGACGGTGACGACCACGGCCGCGCTGGCGGTCCCCGTGTTCGTCCTCGGCTACCTGCTGCAGTACGCGCTCGGGGTCTACCCCTACCAGCACGGGTGGCCCGAGTGGCTGCAGTTCCCGGTGCAGGGCATCGGCCCCGATCGCTGGGCGCTGGGCGTGGTGCCGCTCGGCGACCAGTGGCGCTACCTGGTGCTCCCGGCGGTGGTGCTGGCCACCACCTCGGCCGCGATCATCGCTCGGCTGACCCGAGCCGCGGTCAGCGAGGCCCTGGCCGCCGACCACCTGCGCACGGCCCGGGCCCTGGGGCTACCGCCACGGATGGTGCGGGCCCGGGCCCTGCGCAGCGCGCTGGTGCCGGTGGTGACCTTCCTCGGAGTCGACTTCGCCGCCCTGGTGGGCTCGTCGGTCCTCACCGAGACTGTCTTCAACTGGCCGGGCATGGGGAGCACCCTGGCCGATGCCGTGGGCGCCCGGGACGTGCCCATCGTGCTCGGGATGACCTTGGTCCTGGTGGTCGGCTACCTGGTGGTGAGCCTGGCCGTCGACGTCGCCTACGGGCTGCTCGACCCCCGCATCCGGGTCGGTCGGGAGCGGGTGGCGTGATTCCGTCGCTGGCCACCGCCGGGGCCTCGGCCCGGGCCCGCCCGTGGGCCGAGGCGGGGAGGCGGTTCTGGGCCAACCGGCTGGCCGTCGCCGGTCTGGCGGTCGTCGTACTGGTGGCGGTGGTGGCGCTCTTCGCCCCGGTGGTGGCCCGCCACGATCCGTTGGCCATCGATGCCGCTCTCTCCCGTCAGGGACCGAGTCGAGCCCATTGGTTCGGCACCGATCAGCTCGGGCGGGACGTCTTTTCTCGGGTGGTGTGGGGAGCCCGCACCTCGCTGGCGGTCGGGCTGGGCACGGCGCTGGCCGCGACGCTGGTGGGCATGGTCGTCGGTCTGGTCGCGGCCTGGCGGGGGGGTCGGACCGACGGCGTCCTCATGCGCCTCACCGACGTGTTCCTGGCCTTTCCCTACCTGGTGGCTGCCATCGCAGTGGTGACCATCGCCGGGCGGGGCACCGCGACGGTGGTGCTGGTGCTGTCGCTGTTCGGTTGGATGGCCATCGCCCGGATCCAGCGAGCGGCCGCCCTGGTGGTGCGCGACGCCGGCTACGTGCAGGCTGCCCGGGCCGCCGGTGTCGGCGGGGCCCGCATCGTGCTGGGCCACGTCCTGCCCAACGCGGTGGCGCCCGTGCTGGCGGTGGCCGCCACCTTCGTCGGCACCGCCATCCTCTCGGAGTCGGCGCTGTCCTTCCTTGGCGTCGGCATCACCGAGCCCCAACCGTCGTGGGGGCTGATGATCTCCCGGGGAAGCTCTCTGCTGCGCACCGCCCCCCACGTCCTGCTGTTCCCCGGTGGGGCGCTGCTGCTCACGGTCATGGGCTTCGTCCTGGTCGGTGACGGGCTCCAGGACGCCCTCGATCCCCGGGCCCGGCGATGAGCGCACTTCGGGGAGCGAGCAGCGTCCCGGCGCTGGCCGTTGCCGATCTGCGGGTGGAGTTCGACCAGCGGGTGGTGGTCGACGGGCTGAGCTTCTCGGTCGAGGTCGGGGAGACCCTGGCCCTGGTCGGGGAGTCGGGGGCGGGTAAGACGGTGACCGGCCTGGCCCTGCTGGGCCTGGTCGACGGCGGACGCGTCTCGGGGTCCATCCGGGTGGGTGGCCGGGAGGTGGCGGGCCTCGACGAGGCCGGATGGCGGGGGGTGCGGGGTTCGTCGGTGGCCATGGTCTTCCAAGATCCGATGACCTCGCTCGACCCGGTGCTCACGGTGGGCCGCCAGATCGCCGATGTGGTGCGGGTGCACGAGCGCGTGGGCCGGAGGGTGGCGGCGGCTCGGGCGGTGGAGGCCCTCGGCCTGGTCGGGCTGCCCGACCCCCGCCGGTCGGCCCGGGCCTACCCCCACCAGCTCTCGGGCGGCATGCGCCAGCGGGTGGCGGTGGCCATGGCGCTGGCCTGCGGCCCGGCCGTGCTGGTGGCCGACGAGCCCACCACTGCTCTCGATGTCACCATCCAGGCCCAGGTGCTCGACCTGCTGCGCGACGTCCAGCAGCAGACCGGCACCGCCCTCGTGCTGATCACGCACGACCTCGGGGTGGTAGCTGGGTGGGCCGACCGGGTGCTGGTCGTCCACGACGGGCGGGAGGCCGAATCAGGCCTGGTCGATGCCGTGCTGGGGGCGCCGTCGCACCCGTATACCCAGTCGCTGCTGGCGGCGGTGCTGGCATGAGTGGCCGCCCGGTGCTGTCGGTGCGAGATCTGGTGGTCCGTCACCCCGACCGGCGGGCACGCCGGTCGATCATGGGGAGGTGGTGGGCCGGCGCCGGCGGGGTCGAGGCCGTGGCCGGCGTGTCCTTCGAGGTCGGGGCCGGGGAGGTGCTGGGCCTGGTGGGGGAGTCGGGCTGTGGCAAGTCGAGCCTGGCCCGAGCGGTGGTGCGGGTCGGTCCCGCGACCTCGGGATCGATCTCGATCGACGGCGAGGACCTGCGGGCGGCGCCGCCCGATCGCCTGCGGGCGCTGCGGAGCCAGATCCAGATGGTGTTCCAGGACCCGGGATCGAGCCTCGACCCCCGCCGGACGGTGGCCAGCTCGGTGGCCGAGCCGATGCGGGCCCAGGCCCGGGTCGGGGGCCGGCGCGGCCGGCGGCTCGGCGGCCGATCGGCCGCCGAGCGCCGAGACCGGGTCGACCAGCTGCTCGACGCGGTCGGCCTCGACCGGTCGGTGGCCGAGGCCCGACCCCACCAGCTGTCGGGGGGCATGGGCCAGCGGGTGGCCATCGCCCGAGCCCTGGCCACCTCGCCTCGCCTGGTAGTGCTGGACGAGCCGGTGTCGGCCCTCGACGTGTCGATCCAGGCCGACATCCTCGAGCTGCTGGGCCGCCTGCGGACTGACCGGGGGGTGGCCTTCCTGCTGATCTCGCACGACCTGTCGGTGGTGCGCCACCTCGCCGACCGGGTGGCGGTGATGTACCTGGGCCGCCTGGTCGAGATCGGCCCGACGGCGGCGGTGCTGGGCCGGCCGTCGCACCCCTACACCCGGGCCCTGCTGGCGTCGGCCCCGGG
>JANNNX010000069.1:0-2866 GCA_031398745.1 Actinomycetes bacterium | reverse complement strand
GCCCAGCGAGGCCAGCCCGATGCCGGTGGCCACGGCGATGGCCGAACCACCCGATGACCCGCCCGGGATGCGAGAAGGGTCGTGCGGATTGCGACTCTGCGGCGACGTCACCCCGAGGGCGAACTCGTGGGTCGAGACCTTCGCCACCACGACCGCCCCCGCGGCGCGGAGACGGGCGACCCCGACGGCATCGGACTCGGGCACGTCGAGGTAGGCGTCGGACCCGGCCCGGGTGGGCACGCCGGCCACGTCGATGACGTCCTTCACGGTGATCGGCACGCCGTGGAGGGGGCCTCGGACCCGGCCGAGCCGACGTTCGTCGTCGAGGACGGCTGCCCGGGCCAACGCCTCCTTGGAGCAGTCCTCGACGATGGCGTTGAGGCCGGCGCGGGCCTCCATCGCCACCTGCGCGGCCTCGACCATCGCCACCGCCGATCTCCCCTGGGCGGCGGTCAGCGTCGGCGGCCCGGAGGTGCCCGCCGGGCCCAGCGGCAGCGGCCGGTCGGCCACCGGGACGCGGTAGCTCGTGGCGGGACGCACCGCCGCCCCGAGCCGATGCCCGGCAACCGCGGCGTGCGCGGCCGCGAAGGCCTCGACGGCGACGCTGCCCTGGGGCCTCAACGGCCCAGCGCGGCCAGCAACGCCGAGGAGGGAGCCACCGCCCCGAACACCCCGCCCTGCATCTTCACCATCTCCAGCGCACCGAGGTAGTTGTCGTGGTCGGTGGCCCCGGTGCAGTCCGACAGCAGCAGGCACTCGTAGCCCCGGTCGTTGGCCTCCCGCATGGTGGTGTGGACGCACACGTCGGTGGTGATGCCGGTGAGCACGATGTGGGTGATCCCCTGGCTCCGCAGCACCAGGTCGAGGTCGGTGGCGTAGAACGCGCCCTTACCCGGCTTGTCGATGATGACCTCGCCCGGCAGCGGCGCGACCTCGGGCACGATCTCCCAGCCCGGCTCTCCCCGCACCAGGATCCGCCCGCAGGGCCCGGCGTCGCCGATGCCGGCGCCGATCCGCTGGGAGCGCCACAGCTTGTTGGCCGGCAGATCGGACAGGTCGGGCCGGTGGCCCTCCCGGGTGTGCATGATCGAAAAGCCCGTGTCCCGGGCTGCCTCCAGCACGATCGCGGTCGGCCCCAGCCCGGCCCGGGTGAGCTGGAGGTCGTAGCCCATGGCATCGACGTAGCCACCCTGACCGCAGAAGTCGACCTGCCAATCGATGTTGAGGACCACCGTCCGGCGGGGGTCGAGGGTGCCGTCGTAGGGCCAGGCATAAGGCTCGGCGGCCACGGTCGGGAACGTCATGGTCGATCCTCCGAGGGAGTCAGGTCGGGTCGGGTGGCCAGCGCCGCCTCGACCGCGGCGGCCGTGCCGATGGCGCCGAAGATGCCGCCCGACATGGTGATGGTGGACAGGGCCGCGGCCCGGGTGCCGGCTTCCAGGGGAGCCGTCAGGTCACCGACGGTGAGGCACTCGTAGCCCATGTCGTTGGCCCGCCGCAGCGTCGAGTGGACCGGCCCCTCGAGACCGAGGCCGCAGAACAAGAGATGGGTGCGCCCGGCTGCCCGCAGCTCGGCGTCGAGGGTGCTGCCATAGAACCCGTCGACCCCCATGGCGTCGATGACCAGGTCACCGGGAGCCAGATCGGCCACCAGGTCCCAGGCCGAGGAGCCACGGAGGGGGAGCTGCTCGCGGACCCAGGTCGGGCCGCCCGGGGCAGGGACACCCCCGGGCCGCCCGTGGCGGAGGGCGACGACCAGGACGCCGACGGCCCGAAGGCGGTCGGCGAACCCGGCGACGGCTTCCACCGTCGCCGGGCCACCGACCGTCCGAGCCGCCCACCAGCCCTGGGCCCCGGCGATGACCAGTGCCGAGGTGCTCGGCACCAGCTGGCCGTCGTAGGGCCACGGGTAAGGGGTGGTGCCCTCCACCACGCGTCCGGCCACGCCGAGGGGCGAGGTGGAGGTGCTCATCAACTGGCCGGGATCTCGCCGACCACACCCTCCACGAAGTAGTCCATGTCCTCGAGGTCGGCGTAGTCGGGGACGACTCCGTCCTCCACCTTCACGGTGCCGTCCTGGGCCACCACCGGCCCCTTGAACGGCGAGCCGGTCCCGGAGATGTCGGCCTTGGCCGTCTCGATGAGGCTCTTGGTCTCGGCCGTCACCGACGAGCCGAACACCGACTGGACCAGCGGCGACTCGACGGCATCGGCCTCGGTGGTCTTGTAGCCGACTCGGTAGTTGTCGTTGTAGGCCGAGCCGACGAACTCACCGTCGACGATGGTCTGCACCATGTCGGTGTAGAGCGGGCCCCAGTTCCACTCCGAGCCGGTCAGCCAGCCCTCGGGGGCCAGCTCGCTGGCGTCGGCGTGGTAGCCCACGGAGTAGGCGCCGGCGTTCTCGGCGGTCTGGATGATGGTGCTGGTGCAGTCCTGGTGCTGGGTCAGCACGTCGACGCCCTGGTTGAGGAGGCTGGTGGCGGCGTCGGCCTGCTTCGCCGGGTCACACCACGACGAGGTGAACACCGCGTAGGTCTCGGCCTCGGGGTTCACCGACTTGGCACCGAGCTCGAAGGCATTGATGTTGAGCAGCGTCTGGGGGATACCGAAGGCCGCCACGTAGCCCAGCTTGTTGCTGGTGGTCGCCTTCCCAGCGGCGATGCCGGCCAGGTAGACCGGCTCGTAGACGTTGCCGAAGTAGGTGTTGGCGTTCTCCGGGACGTCTCCGTCGATGGTGTTGCCCTGCTGCAGCACGACCACGTCGGGGTGGGCGGCGGCCACGTTGAGGGCGTAGTCCTTGTAGCCGTAGCTGGTGAAGAACAGGATCTTGGCGCCCTGGGTGATCATGCTCTCGGCGGTCTGCTCG
>JANNNX010000068.1:0-23667 GCA_031398745.1 Actinomycetes bacterium | reverse complement strand
CCCCCCCCCCCATGGCGCCCGCCCCCCCCCCCCCCCCCCGTACCCGCCCCCCAAAACCCCCCCCCCGGTTGTTTTCCCCCCCGCGGAACGAGAGCACGTCAGTCAGGCAGGACCTCGACCGAGGTTCGCAGCCCGGGGGCCCCCGCAATCCGGGCATCCAAGGTGACCAACGGGACGTCGAGTGCCTCGGCCAAGGCCACGTAGGTGGCGTCGTAGGCCGAGAGGTTGTCCCGGAGCTGCCAGGTGCGGCCCAGCAACCCGAGCGCGGGGTGGCGAGTGAGGCCGAGCTGGGCGAGCGTCGCCAGCATGGCCGCGGCCTGGTGGGCTTCGAGCTGGCCGCCGCGGACCTGGCGCCGCAACGTGTGGGTGACCTCGGTGTCGGCCAGGTGGGGTATCGCCACCGGGTCGGATCCCAGGCGACGACGGGCCGCTCCGGCGTGGCTCAGTCCGGCGACGAGAGTCGACGCGTCCGCGACGATCACCGCTCGGAGCGGGCGGCGTCCAGGTCGCCCAGCAACGAGTCGACGTCGAGGTCGATGCTCGGGAGTTGGGCCAGCAGGCGCTCGTTGTCGGCTCGGCGAGCCACCTCGGCCAGCTCTCGGGTGGCGAAGGCCGAGACCGACATCGACGCCCGCCCGGCCAGCGCTTCGAGCCGATCCACGACCTCGTCGGGCACATTCCGCAGGTACAAGGTGCGCATGTCGCAGAATGCTAGCGAGATGCAGGCGATGTGCGACGCGGAAGCGAATCAGTCGGCGAGCGACGACTTGATGTGGGTGAGGACCGGGGTGGGGCCGGGGTCGACGCCCTCCTGGACGGCGAGGTGCAGGGAGACGAAGTCGCCGATGGTCAGCAGGTCGAGCAGCTGGGCCAGCTCGCCCTCGCCCTCGGCCGACACCGACAGCACCGCCGAGACCACCTCCTCGACCAGCGGCTCGACCACGTCGAAGCGCCGGGCCACCTGGGGGTGCTCGAAGTCGTGACGGAGGTTGACGATGGTCATGGCCTGGCGGGTCAGGTCGCCGTGCTGGCCCCAGCCGCAGATCTCGTTGTGACAGAGCTCGGGGTGGGTGTTCCAGAAGGCCGGGGCCTTGGCGTTCTCGTTGATCTGGTTCTTCCAGCGGGAGGCCGCCACCGCTCCGAGGGCACCCCCGCCGTAGACCACCGGGACGGTCCGGCCGATGGCCCGGGCCAGCTCGGCCGCCAAGGAGCCCTCGCCCACCAGCTCGTCGCGCCGGCGCCGGAGCTGTTCGACCGCGAGATCGATCCACTGCTGGGCCCCAGGGAAGAGCCCGATCTCCTCGAGGACCACGAAGGCCGGCGTGGCCAGCGCCCCCAGCGCGGCCCGGGGGGCGGGGATGTCGGTCGGGACCGACACCACCGGCACGTCCCAGCCCTGGGCCCGCTCGGCCAGCGCCCCCCCCTGGGTGATGGCCACCACGTGGGCCCCGGCGGCCACCGCCGCGCCCGTCGCCTCGAGCGTCTCCTCGGTGTTACCCGAGCACGACACCGCGAACACCAACGAACTCTCGCCGACGTAGCCGGGGCACTCGTAGCCCTTCGACACCAGCACGGGCACCGGGAGGAAGGGCCCGGCGGCGGCGGCCAAAACGTCGCCCGACACCCCGCTGCCGCCCATGCCCAGCACCACCACGTGCTCGATCCGGTCGCGGGCCGCCAGCCCGTCGAGGCCCCGGGCCCGGTCGGCGGCGTCGGCCACCTGGTCGGCGAACCCGGCGGCCAGGCCGAACATGTCCCAGGTGTCGAGCACCTCGGTGGCGGCAGTGTCGCTCACTGGTGGCCTCAGCCCTCGAAGGTGGGCGACAGCCCGTCGGCCTCGACCTTGGCCAGGATCCGCTGGTGCTCGGCATCGTCGAGGGTGGTCGCCTCGTCGACGAGCATCACCGGGATGCCGTCGCGCACGTCGTAGCGGCGCCGGAGCCGGGGGTTGTAGAGGGCGTCCTCGTCGTCGAGGTAGTAGAGCGGGCCCTTGTCCTCCGGGCAGGCGAGGATCTCCAACAGCTTCGGATCGAGGCTCACGAGCCCTCAGCCCTCCTGGATGACGGCGAGCACCTCGGCCGTGTGGGCCTCGCACTCGGCACGGGTCGCGGCTTCGAGGTTCAGTCGCAGCAGCGGTTCGGTGTTCGACGGACGGACGTTGAACCACCAGTCGCCGAGGTCGACGGTGAGGCCGTCGAGGCGGTCCTGGGTGGCGTCGGGGTAGCGGGCCGCCAGGCGCTCGATGGTCTCGTGCTGGTCACCCACCACCGAGTTGATCTCGCCCGAGTCCGCGTAGCGGTCGAGCGGGGCGAGGAGCGCCGACAGCGGCTGGCCGGAGACCGACAGCTGCTCGAGGACGACCATCGAGGCGATGAGGCCGGAGTCGGCCCGGTGGTTGGCCCGGAAGTAGTAGTGGCCGGAGTGCTCGCCGCCGAACACGGCGCCGGTCTCGAGCATCACCTGCTTGATGAAGCTGTGGCCGACCCGGGTCCGCACCGGCGTCCCCCCGCTCTCCCGGATGACCTCGGGCACGGCCTTGGAGCAGATGAGGTTGTGCAGCACCGTGGCCCCGGGGTTGCGGGCCAGCACTCCCGACGCCACCAGGGCGGTGGTCAGCGACCCCGACACCGGTCGGGCCTGCTCGTCGACCAAGAAGACCCGATCGGCGTCGCCGTCGAAGGCCAGGCCGATGTCGGCCCCGGTGTCGAGGACCCGGGCCTGGAGGTCGCGCAGGTTCTCGGGCTGGATGGGGTCGGCCGGATGGTTGGGGAACGTGCCGTCGAGCTCGGGGAAGAGGTACTCGACCTCGAAGGGCAAGGGCCTGAAGACCTCGGGCGCCACCAGCCCACCCATGCCGTTGGCGGTGTCGGCCACGATCTTGAGCGGCTTCAGGCGCTCGACGTCGACGAACGAGCGGACGTGGTCGGCGAAGCGATCGAGCATGGACTGCTCGCGGCGCTGCCCGGGGGTCGTCGCCGGCGCCAGATCACCACCGGCGTCGGCCTTGATCTGACCGAGGCCCGTCTCCTCCCCCACCGGCCGGGCCCCGGCCAGGCACAGCTTGATGCCGTTGTAGGCCGCCGGGTTGTGGGACGCGGTGAACATGGCACCGGGAGCGTCGAGCTCGCCGGCCGCGAAGTACACGAGATCGGTCGAGGCCAGACCGAGATCGACGACGTCGACCCCCTGGGCGGTGACCCCGGCGGTGAAGGCGGCGACCAGGTCGACGCCGCTCGGCCGCATGTCCCGGGCCACGAGCACGGTCCGGCCCGACCCGATTCGGCTGGGGTCGGCCAGCACGAAGCGGGCGAAGGCGGCCCCGATGCGGCGGCAGGTGCCGGCGTCGAGCTGATCGGGGACGATGCCGCGGATGTCGTAGGCCTTGAAGACGGCATCGAGGTCGGCCATGGGAAGGTCGAGGTTAGCGGGGCCCCGCGGAGGGCTCGGATCGATCGCCGGACCGCCCGGCCCCGTCGGCTGTGGCCGGTGAGTAGGCGCCGGCGGCGGCCCAGGCCCTGACCCGCAGCACGTCTCGAGCCATCCGCAGCGCATCGTGACCGAGCCGCACGGTCGAGCCGGTCGTGGCCTCGAGGCGGACCGGCACCTCGACCACCCGGAGACCGAAGCGCCGAGCGAGGAGCAGCACCTCCCCGTCGAAGGCGAAGCCGTCGAGCCGAGAGTCGACGAAGAGCCGCACCGCCGCCGACCGGCGGAAGCCCTTGAGCCCGCATTGCGGGTCGCGCTGGGCGATGCCGAGCGTGGCCCGGACGAACCCGCTGAACACCCGGTTGCCGATCGTGCGGGCCATCCCGCCGTCGGAGGCGACCACCGAGTCCGGGTGGCGACGGCTCCCCACGGCAACGTCGGCGCCGGCCTCGAGGGCGGCCACCAGGTCGAGGAGGAGGTCGGGCGGGTAGGCCAGGTCGGCGTCGACGTAGGCCACCAGCTCGCCCCGAGCGGCCAGCACCCCGGCCCGCACGGCCGCGCCCTTGCCCAGGTTGCGAGCGAGCCGCAGCGACTGGGCGCCGGCGGCCCGGGCGACGGCGGCGGTGTCGTCGCCCGATCCGTCGTCCACCACCAGCAGTTCGAAGGATCCGGCCAAGGGCCCGTCGAGGGCCGCCTGCAGACGGGACACCGCGCCACCGATGCGGTTCGCCTCGTCGAGCGCAGGCACCACCACCGACAACCGGGGCGGCGGGTCGGGCTGGCTCATGGTGCCCGTGCCGGCTGATCGTCGGCCGCCACATCGTCGGCCGGCGCCGGGCGCACCGCGTCGCCGCCGTCCCAGGAGATGGTCGGCCAGGGCTGGGCGGTGACCGCCAGCAGCTCGCCCTCGATCAGCGGGAACGCCGGCGGCTCCGGGCGCCGGGGCCGGCGCAGCACCATGGGCACCAGGGCGCCCGCACCGACCACGGTGGCCGTCCACCCGAGGAGGTCGACCGGGGTGGTGGCGTAGGAGAGCTCGACGTGGGTGCTGGTGGGCACGACCACCATCAGGTTGGGGGTCACCCGGTAGGGCCCGTCGGCTCCCGACGCGGTCCAGTTCGGGAAGTAGGAGACCTTCACCAACACCGGAGTGCCGACCTGGTCGACGTCGAAGGACACCGAGTCGTCGCCGCTGCGAATGTTGGTGACCGTGGTCGCCTCGCCGGTGGTGCGGGTGTCGGGCGTCTCGCCCTCGTCCACCCGCTGCCACGACGAGGGGCCCGAGGCGGCCAGCAGCACCTGCTCGTCGGGGCCCGACAACCCGCCCTCGTCCGCGTCCTGGTACCACTCGACCGAGAGGTCCTGCCAGGCCTCGCCGCCCGATGGGGCGTCGCGCACGACCGCCGGCTCGTTGGCCAGCGCGGTCACCAGCTCGGCGTCAGCCACCGCGTAGACCCGCCACGGCCCGGACGTCGCCAGCAAGCTGAGACGACCCTCCTGGTCGGCGGCCGCAGCCGCGGCGTCGGTGTAGGTCATGTAGTAGCGGACGCCCAGGAGCTGGAGGTGGGTCACGCCATCGGCGACGTTGAACCCGCCGTAGGGCAGGCCCGACTGCGCCCTCGACGGGGCGGTCGACAGCTCGGACTGGTTGAGGAAGTGGTACGGCGTGGTCGCGGAGGACTCGAAGTACACCGCCTCCATCGAGCCGATGCAGCCGTCGGTCCAGTACGGCAGGAGCATCATGGCCATGGTCGTGCCGTACCGGTTCTGATCCGACGAGTACTCCCACATGGCCCGGCCACACCCGTGGTCGGCTCCCACGTCGGTCATGGTCTGCATCGCCGCGTCGTACTCCGGCCACGAGCTCTGACCCTGATAGCCGGTGTAGTTCCAGCGGGCCCAGCTGCGCACGATGCTCTGTGGGCTGGAGGACGAGAAGCCGAGCCAGGAGTACGCCGTGACCCCGGTCGCCCGGTCGACGACGGTCTGGCCGAAGGGCAGGGTCCGCAAGGGGAAGGCGACCAGCACGAGGCCCACCGCCGCCAGCGCCACCGGGGCCAGCAAGCGCACGACCCGGTTGGGCTGCTCGGGGTCGGGGCTGAGCAGCTCGGCGCCCGCCCGGGCGACCTCGGCCACCGCCATCGCCGCAAGCAGGTAGAGCGAGAGGCACCAGAAGGGCAGCAGGCGCGCGTTCCAGAGCCGGCCCTCGGGCGCCAGCACGAACGCGCAGGCGGTGACCATCGCCACCAGCGCCAGGAACACCCCGAGCCGGCGGTTGAACAGCAGCGAGAAGACCACACCGAGCACGGCCAGGACGGCGACCAGGGTGATGTCACCGGACACGTTGGCCGAGGCCGCCCCACCCGCGGTGCTCGACAGCCATTCGCCCAGGCTCCCGGGCAGGAGCGACTCCAGGTACGTGGTCGTCTTGTTCCACCCCATGTCGGTGGCGTAGGCCCGCCGGATGACGAAGGGCACCGTCCAGAAGCCGGTGAGCAGGGCGCCGACCGCGCCCATCGACACGAACCACCGCAGGCGGGTACGACGACCCTCGCTGAGCCACACCACCACTGCGGCCCCGGCGGCGAAGAAGGCGGGGATGACGTGGCACAGGAGGGTCAGGGCGAACAGCCCGGCGGCCAGGGCCCGTCGGCGTCCGGTGTCCAACCCCCGCAGGACCACGGCGAGGAACACCACGGCCACCGTCAGGCTGAGGGAGAAGGCGAACTCGCCGGCCAGGGTGGAGAGGATGTTGCCGCCGTAGATGGTGTACGAGCGCTCGAAGAGGAACCCGACCGCCCCGATGGCCAGCAGCGGGGGGCCCGGGAAGGGCAGCCGGGCACATCGCCCGAGGAACCAGCAGGCGACCGGCAGGGTGGCCACCCCCAGCAGGGTCACCACCTTGAACGCCACCGCGTACGGGACGAGCAGCGAGACGGCCACCACGACCAGGCTCGGCACCACCATGTAGAAGACGTAGGCCGGGAACCCGGCGTACCAGTCGGGCGACCACCCCGAGAGCCGACCCTGGGTCAGCAGGTGGTTGCGCAGGTAGTCGGGGCCCCAGACGTGCGCCCCCATGTCACCGCCGTTGGCCAGCGTGTTGCGCAGGACGAGCGATGGGTAGAGCTGGGCCAGGGTGAAGACGACGGCACCGGCGACCAGCAGGAGGGCGACGAGGCCCTCACCCGACGGGCGGCGCAGCCGGGAGCGGAGGGCGGCGATCACAGGAGGACCATGCTGGCATTCCCGGTGCCGGGCTCCGACGCGGCCAGGTGCCGGCCAGGTGAACGGTCAGCCGCGACGGGCACCCGGCGGGACGGCCGCCACCACGACCGGCAGGGCCGCGCCGCGGTCGATCTCGTGGCCGCCCTGGACCCACCGACGGGTGTCACAGGCCGAGCACGAGTGCAGGGTGACCACCGCCTGCTCGCGGTGGAAGGTGATCTCGATGGTGGGCGACCCGCAGGAGGCGCACGCGGAGTGGGCGGTCATCAGTGCCATGTCCGAAGATCGGCACCCCGCTGGATGACGCTGAAACGCCGTCCGTGGTGTAGCTCGCCGAACGCGGCCACCCTCCGTCGTCTCCGCTGGTCAGCTGGGGCGGCGACCTCACCCCGACCACAAGAGAAAGGTGAGGGCGGTGGCGTTGAAGCCGACGTGGGCCCAGATGCTCGGGCCGAGCCGTCCGGTGCGCACCGCCAGCCAGGCGAACACCGCCCCGACGACCACCAGGGCCGGGAAGTCGTAAGGGGCGAAGTGCACGCTGGCGAAGAGCACCGCGTCGACCCCGATCGCCGCCCACCGGCCCAGGTGCTGGCGCAGGGCCCGCAGCCAGAGGCCCCGGTAGAAGAGCTCCTCGGCGAACGGCGCCAATCCGGCGAAGAGCACCAGGGCGACCACCGCCCCGGCGGTTCCCCCGGCCCGGTCGGCCAGCTCCTCCGCGCTGCGGCCGATCTGGTCGGCGTCGATCCCGACCCATCGGTACAGGGCGGCCACCACCTGGGCCGCCACCAACTGGGTGCCGACGCCGACGGCCAACCCCACCGGGACGTCCCACGGGACCATCCGAAGGCCGAAGTCGTCGGCCAGGCTGCGGCGGCCGCGTACGACGCTCACCCACCCGCACACCCCCACCAGCAGCGCCCAGAGCGGGAGCTGGAGCAGGACCTGTCCAGTCAGCGTCAGGTCATCGATGTCCTGGTCGAGCACAGCCAGCGCCGCCGCGCCGACCAGCGACGGGACGACCAGTGACAGGACGAGCCCGGCGAACGCCTCCCGCAGTCCCCAGCGCACGGGCGGAGCGTTAGGCGACGGCGAACAGCGGCAGCTGCACCCTCGGGAGCCGCCGGTCGTGGCGCTCCCAACCCACCGGCACGGCCAGGGCGTCGGCGTGACGCTCGCAGAGGTCGTAGCCGCTGGGTTCGTGATCGAGGTCGAGGTCGTCGATCCACGCCGTCCGAACGCCGTAGCCGTAGGACATGGTGGCCACTGCGGTGACACCGCAACCCGGGCGGACGCAGCGTCGAAGCACCGGCGGACCATAATCCGCGGCTACCACCCCGCCCGACCACCCCCGGTGGCCGCGGTCGAACCCCGGCGCTGCACGCCGGCCTCGGGACCTCACCCCTAGCATGGTCGCCATGTCCGACACGCCGCCGAACGGTCCTGGGCCGGCCGGCAACCGGCCCCCGCAGAACCGCAACCCGCTCCGCCGCGAGGGGGGCATCCCCCGCTGGGCGGTGTGGGTCGTGCTCGGTCTCCTGGTCACCGTCTTCCTCATCAGCTCGCTGCCCAGCGGCGACGACGACCGCCTCAGTTACTCGGAGTTCCTCGAGGAGGTTCGCAACGACCAGATCGCGACCGCGGAGGTGAACACCCAGAGTCTGGTGATCTCCGGCAAGCGGGTCGACACCAAGAGCTACTCCTCGAGCGGGCCGGCCACCCTGCCCGACGCGGATGTGGCCCTGCTGGCCGAGAAGAACGTCGACGTCACCTACTCGACCCCCCAGAGCAGCCTGTTCTCGACCCTGATCCCGCTGCTGCTCCCGATCGTGCTGATCATCGGCTTCTTCGTGTGGATGCAGCGCCGGGCGTCGGGCCAGATGGGCAGCGTCATGCAGATCGGCCGCTCCAAGGCCAAGACCTACTCCTCGGAGCGCCCGGGGACGACCTTCGCCGACGTCGCCGGCTACGCCGGGGTGAAGCAGGAGGTCCAGGAGGTCGTCGAGTTCCTCAAGTCGCCGGGCCGCTACGCCCAGATCGGGGCCCGCATCCCGAAGGGCGTGCTCCTGGTGGGTCCGCCGGGGACGGGCAAGACCCTCATCGCCCGGGCGGTGGCCGGCGAGGCGGGCGTGCCCTTCCTGTCGGTCACCGGCTCGGACTTCATGGAGATGTTCGTCGGGGTGGGCGCCAGCCGGGTCCGCGACCTCTTCCAGTCGGCCCGCAAGCTCGGCCGGGCCATCATCTTCGTCGACGAGATCGACTCCATCGGCCGCAAGCGGGGGGCCGGCCTCGGCGGAGGCCACGACGAGCGGGAGCAGACCCTCAACCAGATGCTGGCCGAGATGGACGGCTTCGAGTCGACCGAGGGCATCGTGATGATGGCGGCCACCAACCGGCCCGACATCCTCGACCCGGCCCTGCTGCGTCCGGGTCGGTTCGACCGCCAGGTGGTGGTGCCCCTGCCCGAGGCCGACGAGCGCCTGGCGATCCTGCGGGTCCACTCCAAGGACAAGCGGATGGGCGAGGACGTCGACCTCCACACCATCGCCCGGGGTACCCCGGGCATGAGCGGCGCCGACCTGTCGAACCTGGTGAACGAGGCGGCCCTGTTCGCGGTGCGCCGCGGCGCCAACCAGGTCTTCATGATCGACTTCGACGCCGCCCGTGACCGGGTGCTGATGGGGGCTCGCCGCGAGTCGATGGCGCTGTCGGACCTCGAGAAGGAGGCGGTCGCCTACCACGAGGGTGGTCACGCGGTGTGCGCCTCGGTGCTGCCCAACGCCGACCCGCTGCACAAGGTGACGATCCTCCCGTCGGGCATGGCCCTCGGCGTCACCCAGCAGCTCCCCGAGGAGCGCCACCTCTACCGCCAGGACTACATGGAGGACTCGCTGGTGGTCCGGATGGGCGGGCGCATCGCCGAGGAGCTCGTCTACGGGGTGGTGTCCACCGGGGCCTGCAACGACCTCCAGGGGGCCACCGACCTGGCCAAGAAGATGGTCCGGGAATGGGGCATGAGCGACCGGGTCGGGCCCATGGCTTGGGGTTCGAGCAATCAGGTCTTCCTGGGCGAGGACCTCCTCCACAACCGGGAGTACAGCGACGAGACCGCCCGGGTCATCGACGAGGAGATCGAGCGGATCCTCCGGGAGCAGGAGGAGCGGTGCCGCCAGGTGCTGCGCCGCCACCGCAAGGGCCTCGAGCTGGTGGCTCGGACGCTGCTGGAGAAGGAGACGATCAACGGCGACGAGGTCCGCCGCCTGATCGCCGAGGGCGGCACCGACGACGACGATCGCCCGGCCCCCTCGTTGCCGGTCTCCTCGGCTCGAGACTGACCGCCCCCACCCCGTTCTCGGCGCGCTCCGTCCGCCATTGCGGACCAGGCGCGCCGAGAACGAGAGGGGGCGGTGGTGTCGCGGTCAGACGTCGCGCACGGCGGCCACCGTCGACCACAGCTCGGTGGCCGACAGCGGACCCACGTGGCTGGCCCGCACGACACCGGAGGCGTCGGCCACCACCGTGATCGGGACGGCGTCGATGGCGTAGCGGCGGTGGAGATCGGCCCGGGCCACCGACTCGACCTCCTCCACGGCGACCGCGGGCGACTCGAGCGGGCGGGCGGCGGCCACCGTCGAGGCGCAGGAGTGGCAGGTCGACGAGGTGAAGACGACCACCAGCCAGTCGGCGTCGGGGCGATCGAAGTCGGCTCGGTCGACCTGGACCGGGACTTCCCAGCGGGCCCCGGTAGGCGGGTCGGGTCGGCGGCGCTGGGCGACGAGGGCCACCACGACGGCCACGACGACGACCACAGCCACCACCACCAGGCGCTCCACCGACCCCATGGTGGCCGATGCCGCGGCCCGCACCACAGGTCGCGGCTCGGGTCAGCCGGTGGGCCAGCGCAGGCCGGCGGTGTCGCTCACCCCGGTCGAACCCGGCTGGCTGATCCGGCGGGCCACCACCACCTCGCCGTCGGCCTCGACCACCACCGCCAGCGGCGAGGCCAGGAGCACCGCCCCGAGGTCGCGACGGGTGCGCTGCGACGCGGCCAGGTCCACCGCCTCGAGGCCGGGCAGGGGCACCAGTCCGGCCGAGGTGACCTGAGAGAAGCGCACGGTGACGGGGTCGGCACCGACGTTGAGGACCGAGATCGACTCGAGGGTGGTCGCGCTGGACTCCCCGGCCGCCAACACCCAGCGAGAGCCGGCCTCCGGCGCCCCCAGGGCCGAGGACCAACCCCGGCGGCCGTCGTCGCGGCCGTCGACCTCTCGCTCGACCACCACCCCCTCGCCGTCCAGCGAGCGCACCGTCATCGAGTAGCCCTGCCCGGCGGTGATGCCCAACTCAGCCGCGGTGACCACCCCCTGGCCACCTGATCCCAGGGGGACGGTGACCGGGTTGAGCGACCCGCCGCCGTCGGGCACCGGCTCCAGGCTGACCTCGGTGGCGCCGTCGGGGGCGAAGATGTGCCAGGACTCGCTCGACGTCGACCCCGCCTCCACCCCGGCGTCGGGGAACTGCCAGGTGGTCGACGTGGCCGGCGCCGCCAGCGACAGCTCGCTCCCCACCCGGCCGTCGCTGCCGTCGAAGCGCTGGATCCGGTCGACGACCACGTGGCCGGCACGGGCATCGACGGTCACCGCCGCCACCTGCCGGCGCAGCACGTGCTGGCCGAGGTCGACCACGACCACGCTCTGGGCCCGCACCGGGAGGGCCTCGAGGCTGCGAGGGGTGTCGAGACCCCCCTCGGTGGCGGCGGTGATGGTAACCACCGCCGGCTCGGGGAACGGGTTGAGGACGTAGACCAGCTCGGTGGCGCCGGGGGTGGTGGAGCCGTTGGCCGAGTACCACCGATCGGAGGTGCCGCTGGCGCACGGCGCAGCTCGGATGCCGCCGAGGGCGTGCTCGACGGCCACGTCGCCGCCGTCGATCTCGACGATGGCCCCGGCGGTGGCCGACGACGCGATCGAGGAGGCCGGCGTGGCGACGGTCGAACCGGCCGGCACCGCCACGGTGGCCGTGACCAGCGGGCCGGAGTCCACCACCATCGAGAGGGCGGCCACGCGATCGGTGGTGCCGACGTTGGTGAGGATGTAGGTGACGTCGTCGCCCGAGCCGTTGGCCGAGCCTCCGGCGCAGTACCAGGTCTGGGCCAGCTCGCCGCTGGCGACCGCCGAGGCCGGGAACGCCCGGGTCCGCCCCACCGACGGCCGATCGAGGGCGCTGTCGCCTCGTCCGGCCACGAGGAGCCCGGCCAGAACCACCACCACCACGCCCAGCACGAGGGCCCGGCGGCGCCTCACGGCCGCCCCCGACGAGTGGCCCGGCGGGTCCGTCGCCCGCCACCCGCGACCACCGCGAGGGCCAACGCCCAGGCGCCGGCCTGGGCTGCCAGCCCGAGGCCGAGCCCTCCGTCGGAGCCCGGCGACTCCTCGACCGGCCGCCAGGCCAGGTTCTCGTAGACCACCAGGCCGGGATCGACGGCCATCGGCCGTAGGTCGAGCTGCTGGTCGAAGTTCGTCAGCAGGGCCTCCGGCAGCGGTGCCTGCTCGGCGTCGTCGGTGGGCGCCGAGCGTCGGGCCAGCACCACGTAGCGCACCCCGAGATCGGCCAGTCGGGCTCCGCTGCGCTGGGTCTCGCCGTCGGCCGTCACCCGGACCACCGCGGTGGCGGCCTGGGCCGTGCTGTCGTCGCCCGGCGACCAGCGCTCGTCGAGTGACGGCTCGGACGCCTCGGCCACCGCCACCGCCAGCTCGCCGGCCAGTGGGACCCCCGCCAGCGGAAGGACCCAGGCCGCGCCGACCCAGAGCACCCGGTAGTCACCCTCGGCGGCCCGGTCGTCGCGGTCGAAGAAGGCCAGGGTGGGCGACGAGTCGGCCGACGGGAGGTACCAGCGCCCGTCGACGGTGGCCCCGAGGGCCGGGAGGGTGGCCAGCACCATCGCGCCGGCGGCGGCGACCGACACCAGCTGACGCCAGCCGAAGTGCGCCCGTCGCAGGTCGTCCTCGAAGGCGACCACCCCGAGCCCGACGGCCAGGGCCAGGGCGGCGGCCACCGGGGCCAGGAAGAGGGTGGCGTCGGGCGGGGCATCGCCGAGCCATCCCTCGCCGGCGGCGGCCGCCGCCGCCCATCCGGCCAGGGCCACCAGCCAGAGGCGGACGGCCCAGCGGAAGCGCCAGCCGTGGCCGATGATCAGCGCCAGCAGAGCCGCCAGCGGGACCCCGAAGCCGAAGACGCCGATGGCGGTGGGCCCGGTGTCGAAGCGCAGAAGTGCGCCGAGGTCGGTGTCGACGGCCACCGGCGACGCCACCCCGACGAGTCGCCACCACCCCGGGCCCTCGACCAGGGTGGCGCTCCACGGTGCCAACAACACGACCGCCACCAGCGCGGCTCCGAGCCCGGTGACCAGTGGCCCCCACCGGCGGCTCCGGCGCCGACCGCCGGCCGGAGCGCCGGCCAGCACCGCCTGGGGCGCGTCGAGATCGGGGGGCGCGGCCGCCTCCGGACCGGCGTCGACCAGGTCGCCGAGTGACAGGCCGGTGACCGCGGTGACGGACGGCTGGTCGGTGTCGGGATCGCCGAGCCGCGAGCCGAGCGACAGGGCCAGGCCCATCACCGGCACGATCAGCACGACCAGGGGCACGAAGGCGGCGGCCACCGCGGTGACCAGCCCCAGGGCGACGATCGAGCGGACCCGACCCGGCCGTCGGGCCCCCCGCCGCCGCGACCGCTCGGCCGGAGCGAAGGGAACCTCGCCGGTGCTCCGGGCCAGGCGGGCGAGGATCCACGGAGAGGCGCCGTAGAGCACCAGCGTGCCCCAGCGACCACGGGCCACGGCGTCGTAGGGCAGCGCCACCGATCCGTAGGCGATCACCGCCACGGCCCGGGCCGCCCGGGAGTCGAGTGGCCGAGCCAGGCGCCAGACGCCGGCCAGGCCGAGGGGGAGGGTGCCCAGGACGGCGAGTTGCTGCAGCAGCCCCATGGCACCCGCCAGCACCATCCCGGCCAGGCCGACGAGGGCCAGCGCGGTCGGTGCCGGGCCCGACACCCCGGCCGCCGCCCAACCGTCGAGGTGGTCGGCCACGAGGCGAGTGGGCCCGTCACCGAAGGCCACCAGGGCCGAGACGTTGGGCAGGCGCTCGCCCCACAGCTCGCGGCCCCCGACGGCCAACACCACCAGCACGGTGGCCCACGCCCCCAGCGTCCAGCGCAGAGAGTGACTGGAGAGCCGGGTGGAGACCCGGCGACGCAGCACACCGAGCTGGTCGACCCGGGCCCGGCCGAGCTCGCCCCGCACGAAGGCAGTGGCCCGAACACTGCCGTGGACCTGGAGCAGGCGGACCTCGGAATCGGGCCAGACCCGCAGGCGGGCCAGCACCTTGCGCCGGGCCCGGACCTCCCGGAGGCGGCGGAGGTTCCACGGCCAGGCGGCGGCCACCTCCCGGGCGTGGGCCCCGTCGCCCGACACCGCGGCCGCCAGCACCTCGGCCAGCGCCAGCAGTGCGGCCTGGGGGAGCACCCGGACGAGATGGAGCCAGCTGTAGACCACCAGGGTCGTGCGGAGGCGGTGGCGGGCCAGCAGGCGGCGGCGGTCGTCGGTGACCCGGCGCCGATCGAGGGCCTCGACGTGGCGGGCCCGGGTGGCGGGGACGACCACTACCCGAGCCCCGGCCACCTGGGCCCGCCAGCACAGGTCGAGGTCCTCGCCGAGGACGGGGATGGCCGCGTCGTAGCCGCCGATGGCCCGGGCCAGGTCGGCCCGAACCAGGGTCACGCCCCCGGGGATGCAAAAAACGTCGCGGACCGCGTCGTGCTGCTCCTGGTCGCGCTCACCCGGCTGCACGAACGACGACACGACGCCGGTCTTGTCGGCCGAGAGGCCGACCTGGCGGAGCTCGTCGGGGGCGTCCCAACCCACCAGCTTGGGGCCCACGATCCCGGCATTGGACCGGAACGCCTCCTCGACCAGGATCCGCACCGTGCCGGCCTCGAGGGCGACGTCGTCGTGGCAGAACAGGAAGAAGTCGGAACCCTCAACCATGGCCAGCCCCTGGTTGGCGGCGACCGACCACCCCGGGTTGTTCTCGATGCGATGGACGTAGGCCGTGGGCAGCACCGAGGCCACCCGGCGAACGATGGGCTCGGCCGATCCGGCGTCGACGACGAGAACCACCAGGGCTCGGTAGTCCTGGGCGGCCAGGCTGGCCAGGGCCTCCTCGAACCAGTCGCCGGGGTCGTGGGCGACCATGACGACGGCGACCGTCGGCAGCTGGCTGGGGACCTCCGCCTCGAGGTCGTCGACCCTGTCGTCGACATCATCGACGGCGAGGTCGCCCTCCCCGATCCCCGCCTCTCGGGTAGGCGGACCGTCGGGTGTCACGAGGCGTTCAGGGTAGCCGTGCGCCCCTCAGGGCCCGGGGCAGCGACGCCCGCCGCTCAGGACGGGTAGGCGTAGACCGTGCCGTTCGCCGCCACCAGTACGTAGCCGGTCGAGCCCCCGGTGACGGCCATCCCTGCGATCGAGGCGGAGAGGACCTGGCCCCCCTTGGAGCCGTAGAACGGGGCGCCGTAGGCGAAGATCCCGCCGTCGGCGGCCACGAACCAGTAGCCGTCACCACTCGCGGTCCGGGCCATGCCGACGACCGGGGCGTTGAGGTTGGTGCCGCCCGTCGAGCCCAGGAAGCCGGCGTCGCCGAAGGAGAAGATGCCGCCGTCGGCCGCCACCATCCAGTAGCCGTTGCCCGACGGGGTCGAGGCCATGCCGACCACCGGACGGTAGAGGGGCGTGGCCCCCATGGAGCCGAGGAAGGTGGCGTCGCCGTAGGCGAAGATTCCGCCGTCGGAGGCGACCATCCAGTAGCCCCGCCCGGTGGCGGTGGCGGCCATCCCGACGACCGGCTGGTTCAGCCGGATCGACCCGGTCGAGCCGTAGAAGGCGGCGTCGCCGTAGGAGAAGATGCCGCCGTCGCCGGCCACCAGCCAGTAGCCGTTGCCCGAGGGGGTGGCGGCCATGCCCACCACGGGCTGGTTGAGAGCCACGGTGATCGAGCCGAAATCGGGGGCGCCGCCCTGGGCCGACACCCGACCGCTGGCCGTCACCGTCCACCAGCCTCCGGTCGAGCGGGTGGCCACGCCGACCACCGGTGACTGGGCACTGAAGGAGTACCAGTCGGACTTGAGCCCGAAGGCGTACTGGAAGCTGGTGGCCCTGACCGTGGTGTTGGCCCTGGTGCCCGAGATCGTCACCTGGGTCGCCCGGCCGCCGTCGGCGCCGAGGCCGTTGCGGGCCGAGACGGTGATGCCGACCAGGGAGCCGATCGACGGGTAGGCGGCCTCGATCGAGGACACCTCGATGGTGGTCGACCAGTCGTGGTTGGAGTTGCCGGCGACGGTGTCGCCGGCGTCTTCGACGGCCGGGAAGGCGCCGCCCGCGGTCCAGCCCCCGGTCGAGGAGGAGTACTCGGTGGAGGCCACCGCCCCGTTGCGGAGGCGGACCTCGTGGGCGGTTTCGTCGACCGCCCGGTTGGCGCGGGCGTCCTCCAGCAGCTCACCGTTGTGGCCGGCCCCGCCGTAGACCTGGCACGAGGTGGTGTCGCAGATGGCACCGCCGCCGGCGGTGTACGCCCGGGCGTAGGAACGGGCGGCCACGGCCTGCGCCTTGAGGGCGTTCATCCCCCGGCCGCCGCCGAGGTCACCCCAGTACGACGGCGACTCCCGGGGCACTGCACCCCGCAGGTAGTCGCCCATCGAGACCCGGTTGGTGACGATGGTCCCGCCGTTCTGGCCAGCCCGGACCGTGCCCCGGTAGGCCCGCTTGTCGGCGAGCGAGCCGTCGGCCGAGCAACGGACCACGTTGACCAGCTCGTCGACGGTGTCGGCGGTGCGCCAGCCCCACCAGGCGGTGACCTCGCCGCCCGAGCCGGCCAGCGACGGGCTGGCCCAGCCCCCGCACTGGGTGCTGGTGCTCACCGTCCACCCGCCACCATTCGGTGCGATGCGGGCGAAGCTGCCGGCGGCCACGGTGATCGAACCGGCGTCGGTGGTGACGAAGAAGTCCTTGCTGGCGGTGACGGTGAGGGTGCTGTCGACCACCGCGTTCTTGAGTCGGACGTCGATCTGGCCGCTGTCGCTGGACTCGGCGCTGAGCCACCCTGCGCTGGTACCGCCGTAGTAGTGGTCGAGGATCTGGCTGTAGGACCAGCCGCGGTCGACCGCGTAGCCGAGGGCACCCCACTGACCCATGCCCCGGCCGTGGCCCCAGCCGTGGCCGCTGACCGAGATCGACGAGGTCGGGTAGGCGCCGGCGGCGGGTGCCTCGAACAGACCGCCCGCGGCCAGGGTGAGGCTGAGGAGGGTCGCCAGGGCGGTGACGAGGAGACGTCGCCGCCGGGCACCCGCGAGGGTCGTTGCGCCAGAAGCCATTCTCGTGAGGATCGGCATCGGCGGCGGGGTCCTGAAGCCTCGACCCCGCCCGTCGGCGGCCGGAGTCGCACGGTAGCGTCCGGCCGATGGGCCTGCTCCGTCGACCGTCGTGGCTCGGCGGGCGGGGGTCAGTGCCGGCGGCGCCGGCCAGCGATCTTGGGCCTTACGACGGCCGGTACTTCGGCCTCGACCGCGATCCGCTCGACCGCCTCGGCCTGTCGGGCTACGAGCGCTACGACCGCACCACCTCGAACGCGGAGGCCGCCGCTTACCTGGTGTGGCGGTTCCTGGCCCCCACCACCAGCCTCGACGTGGGCTGCGCCATGGGGTTCGTGGTCGAGGCGCTGCGCGAGGTCGGGGTCGAGGCGTCGGGCTGCGATCTCAGCCCCTACGCCGTCGACCATGCCGCCCCCGGGGCCCGAGGCCACCTCCGGGTGGCGAGCCTCACCGACCGGCTGCCCTACGACGACGGTGCCTTCGACGTGGTCTCGGTACTCGAGACCCTGGAGCACCTCGAGCCGGCGGCCGTGCCCGGCGCCCTGGCCGAGCTGCGACGGGTCTGCGGGGGCCACCTGGTGGCCACCATCCCGAGCTTCGGCCCGAACCCCCACGGCCCCGACGGGTGGCTCAACGCCAAAGTCCCCGACGACCGGGTCCACCACTACCTCGAGCTCGGGCCCGACTACGACGGACCGATCCCCCATGAGGACCTGTGGCGCGACGCCGAGGGCCACCCGATCGAAGGCCACCTCACCATCGCCAGCTTCCGGTGGTGGACCGAGCGCTTCGCCGAGGCCGGCTTCGAGCGGCGGGGCCAGGTCGAGCGGCGGATGCACCCCGAGCTGGCCCGCTTCGGGCTGACCAAGTACTGGAACCTCTACGTGCTGGCGGTACCCGGCACACCGGAGCCTCCGCTCGACGGTCGCTCGGCGGCGGCGGTGGCCGACCTCGAGGCCCGCTGGGGACTCGACACCCGGGTGGCCGATCCGGCCGACGTCGAGGCCGTCCGTCACGCCCTCGACGCCTGACCCCCCGCTCCCCCGCCGCCGCCGCCCGCCTTTCGGCCCCGCTTTCCCTCGGTCGGGATGCATGGCTCCCGGATTCCGGGCGGCATGCATCCCGGCTCGGGCGCGGCGGGCGGCGGGAGGGCGGCGGGCATCAGTAGATGCCGGGGGCGGGGCAGGTGGCCCGGACATCGGCCACGCTGACCGGACGCTCGGGCAGCAGGACGATCAGGTCGTCGAGGTCGACCCGGCGGTGCTCGACGCCCAGCGCGTCGAAGGTGCAGAGCACCGGGGCCAGGTCGGTGCCCCCCGCCGCCAGGACCCACCCGACCCTGTCCATGCTGGCGACTGCGGCCTCGCCGGCCGGGTCACGGGACACGTAGGTGGGCACGCCCAGGATGGCGTCGTCGCTCTGGTAGCGGAGGCGGTAGGCGAGCCAGTAGTCGGCGTAGGCGGCGGTGTAGCCGTCGTCGGTCAGCACGTCGATGGCGCCACCGACCTCGATCGGCATGCGGACCCCGCCCTTGGTGATCGGGCGGCCGTCGTGGCGGGCGATCCACAGCGAGCTGGCCGACGACAGGATGGCAACCGCGGTTACCGCCCCGGCCGCTGCCGGCCAGCGGGCCACCATCCCGAGAGCCAGCGCCACCCACGGGGCGAGGAAGTAGAGGTAGCGCCCCTCCCCCACGTACCAGGCATTAGGGAAAGCGGCCAGCACTAGCGGGTACGACGCCAGCGCGGCCAGCACCAGCACGATCGGGTCGGCCCACGTCCGGGGCCTTCGCCACACCAGCAGCCCGCCGACGACCACCACCACCACCCCGAAGCCGACCTGGCCCCAGACGCCCCCCAGCCATCGCTCGGTGAGCAGCACTCGAGCGCCGAACGCCATCGGCAGCCCCCGGCCGAAGAAGGTCTCGAGGTGCTCGAGGTAGCTGCCCTGGCCGGCGGCCCACCGGGCGTCGAGGGAGAGCAGGTCGTTGCGGACGTTGTAGATCAGCCACGGGGCGGCGCCGACGACGAAGCCGCCGGTGCCGAGGGCGAGGGCGGCGGCCATGCCCCCGGCCCCGAGCGGGCGCAGCCACCGGGGAGCCGACCACCCCAGCCAGGCCACCACCGGCACCAACAGCAGGACGATCTGGGGGGCCTGCCACCAGCCGACGCCGGCGGCCGCCCCGAGGGCGGCCCAGCGCCACCACGACCGGGGTCGCTCGACGACCTGCAAGGCCAGCAGGACGGCGCTCAGCCCGCACACGATCACCGATTGGTAGAAGCCCTTCACGTCGGTCGAGAGCCACACGAAGCTGGCTGGCCAGGCCCAGAACAGGGCCGCGGCCAGGGCCCCGGTCCGCCGGCCGACGAGGCGGATGCCGATGCGCCACAGCAGCAGCGCGGCGCCGGCGTTGAGGGCGATGCTGACCAGCTTGATGCCGGTGGTGGTGGTCGGGCGGATGGCCACCGCCACGGCCGTGAGGATGGCCTCGGCGCTGCCGCCGTAGGCCTGTCCCCAGTAGAAGGTGTCGAAGCGGCCCTCGGTGACGGCCCGGGCCATGAGGCCGATGACCGCCTCGTCTCCCTCCAGCGCCCGCATGGGTCCGAGCAGGATCCAGAGCCGCAGCCCGGCTCCGGCCACCACCAGGGCGAGCACCGGCAAGCGACCGAGCCACTCCCCGCCCCCTCTCGTTCTCGACGCGCCGGGTCCGGAATGTCGGACGGAGCGCGCCGAGAACGGGGTGGGGAGCCGGCGCCCGCCGGCGCCCGGCTCAGCGGCGATCGTCGACCGGCTGGCGGGCACTGCCGTCGAGGCCGGTCACCAGGTCGCTGCGGGCGATCCGGGCGCCGATCGGCGAGTAGCGGACCACGCAGCGCAGGGCGTGCATGCCGTCTCGCCAGCCGATCTTCTTGCCGTCGGCGTAGGTCCGACCCGAGTAGGAGATGCCGACCTCGTAGACCCGCCAGCCGCCGGCCGCCACCTTGGCGGTGATCTCGGGCTCGATGCCGAAGCGGTCCTCCTCGATCACCAGGTGCTCGATCACCTCCCGGCGGAAGACCTTGAAGCAGGTCTCCATGTCGGTGAGGTTGAGGTTGGTGAACATGTTCGACAGCAGGGTCAGCAGCCGGTTGCCGACCGAGTGCCAGAAGTAGAGGACCCGATGGGGCCGGCTGCCGTGGAAGCGTGAGCCGTAGACCACGTCGGCCCGACCGTCGAGCAGCGGCTCGATGAGGGTGCCGTACTCGGCTGGGTCGTACTCGAGGTCGGCATCCTGGATGATGACCAGCTCGGCGGTGGCCTGGCCCAGGCCTCGGCGCAGGGCAGCGCCCTTGCCCCGATTCTGGGGCTGGCGCAGCAGGCGGATGCGGGGGTCGTCGAGGGCGGCCACCAGGTCGCCGGTGCCGTCGCGGGAGCCGTCGTCGACGACCACCAGCTCGGCCACCCAGGGCGAGGCCAGCACCCGGTCGATGGCCTCGACGATGGTGGCGGACTCGTCGTAGGCCGGCATGACCACCGACAGGCAGGGCCGCCGGTGCAGGCCGAGGGCGGTGCTCACCGGCGACGGAGAGGGGCGATGCTCACGGCGCTCAGCGCCGCGACGAGCGCTTGTCGGCCTCGGCCTTGAGGTCGGCCTCGACCATCATCGTGACCAGCTCGGGGAAGGTGACGGTCGGCTCCCAGCCGAGCACCTCCTTGGCCCGGGTGGCGTCGCCGACCAGGTAGTCGACCTCGGCCGGGCGCAGGAAGCGCTCGTCGTGGCGCACGTAGCGCTCCCAGTCGGGCAGCTCGGCGGCGGCGAAGGCCAGCTCGAGGAACTCCTGGACGGAGTGGGTCTCGCCGGTGGCCACCACGTAGTCGCTGGGCTCGGGCTGCTGGAGCATGCGCCACATGGCCTCGACGTAGTCGCCGGCGAAGCCCCAGTCGCGCTTGGCCTCGGTGTTGCCCAGGGCCAGGTCGGGCTGGAGGCCGAGCTTGATGCGGGCCACCGCGTTGGTGATCTTGCGGGTGACGAACTCGAGGCCCCGGCGGGGGCTCTCGTGGTTGAACAGGATGCCGCTGCATGCGTAGAGGCCGTAGGACTCGCGGTAGTTGACGGTGATGTCGTGGCCGAAGACCTTGGCCGTGCCGTAGGGGCTGCGAGGGTGGAACGGGGTGCGCTCGGTCTGGGGGATCTCCCGGACCTTGCCGAACATCTCCGAGGACGACGCTTGGTAGAACTTGATCGGGTTGTCGCTGGTGCCGCCGACGATGCGGATGGCCTCGAGCATGCGCAGCACGCCGGTGCCGGTGACGTTGGCGGTGAGCTCGGCCTGGCGGAACGACAGGGCGACGAAGGAGATGGCGCCCAGGTTGTAGACCTCGTCGGGCTGGGAGTACTCGAGGCCGGCGACCAGGGACGAGAAGTCGGTCAGGTCACCCGAGATCAGCTCGACGAAGGGCAGGTCTTCCTTGACCCGCTCGGCCTTGGGGTTGTTCTGGCCCTTGACCATCCCGAACACTGTGTAGCCCTGCCCGTGGAGGAACTCGGCCAGGTACTGGCCGTCCTGGCCGGTGATGCCGGTGATGAGCGCTCGGGGCATGGATCAGACGTCCTCGGAGATGGTCGACGGGGCCGCAGGTTCGGCCGGCGGCAGGCCCCGGGAATCCTAGGCCCGGCCCCCTCTCCGGACGGGCAGCGTGCCCGGGCGGGTCATTCGCGCACGACGGGCTCGGGGCCTCAACTAGGTCACCCTTCGGGTGGAGCGGGCTGCCGCTCGGCATTGCCCGTCGGCGTCAAGGGGTTGGCAACAGATGACGCCTACTCGAACCCGTGACACTCCCAAGACAGCGTCAAGTGACCATTTCCCTCGGAAAGTTCCAATGGCCCGAAGGTCATCGTTCCTGTAGCGACATCAGCAGACACCGTCACGGACCCGACGGCCGTGGACGTGCTCGCGTCTGCTGCCGGTGGGGCACCAGGGTCTGTCGGTGGGGCATATGCGAAGTACGAGGGCTGCAGCTTCTCACCTTCCGAGAACAACTCAAGGCGTGCTTCTACAAACATACCCTCCCCCTCCTTGGGAACACCCGAAACCACTGCATTCGTTCGACCGGGACTCCCGTTGAGGTTCAGGTTCCATGTTACGTCGGGTCCGGATTCCCGCAGTTCCAAGAGGCTTACAGCAAGGGAAAATGAAATGTAGTTGTCCGCATAACAATGGGCGCTTACGGCCTCGAGGACCGACTCCGTCCTTACGTCACCAACCTCACGAACGAACGTCGCGTTCACCTCGGGTGGAGCTGTCACCTCGGGTAGGGGCGACGAACGAGCAGGAGGGATCGGGACGTCTGAGGCACAGGCGCTGGACACGACCGCCACGGCCAGGAGCAGCCATACAGAGGTCTGCAGTTTATAGCCCAAAGTACTTCCAGACGTTCACCCAGTACACCAGGTGGGCAAAGCTAGCGACGTCTTGATCGATGTAGCCGTTGCCCGCATCCTTCCAACCCCAGCCCGAGTATGCCGCACTCGCCACACGTGTATTGTGATGGGTCCGAATCACATATCGAATGGCGGGTTGCCGGCCTGTAATCCGCTCCCAAACACTCTGGCTAGGTCGCGCCCAGAAGAACTCGACCTTGAACTTCCTGTACTCATCACCGGGCTTACTGCCCGGCAGACAAATCATGGACACTCCCGCAGCGGTGGGGACTTCGCTGCAATTTTCTGCACCCCAACCATAGTATCCTGGAATCCTTTCCCACCCATACAGTCTGTATGACGTGTACACGACATGCTTCCATTGCCACCGGCCAGAGGTATCGTAAGTGGTGAGGGGTTCGCCGCTGACGTAGTCGTAGTCGTTGGCAGAGCCGCCTTCGACGGGGTCGACTTCGAGGAAGCGGCCGAGCGCTGGCTGGTACTGGCGGGCCCCCATCTCGATGGTGGCGAGCTGGCCTTGGTGTTCGGCTCCTCGTTGGGCACTGCCCAGCCACCCGTTGTCGTAGGCGCCCTCGGAATTGTCGGGCTGGGCTTGGGTATCCAACGCCCCGGTGCTGGCGTTGATCGCCTGGCCGTAGGGGTCATAGCGGTAGGTCCCGGTCTTAGTGCCCGACGAGTTGGCCGTGCAGATCACATCGCCGTGAAAGCCCGTGTAGGACCACACGTCGCCCCCTGAGCGCTTGGTGACACTGACCCCACCGGGCAGACCGATGGTCCGCTCGATCACCGTCGACGCCCCATCCAATGTGGCCACCGGGCTATCACTCCCACCGGCAAAGCTGTAGCGCTGGGTGGTGGTCACCGACGCCGGCTTCAAGGCCACTGTCACCGCCGCATCCACTCCCGCGGCAGCCGACGTGGTCGCACTGGTGCCCGTCGAACCGGCCACATCGGCCCTGCGGTCCGCCACCTCGAGGGTGACCGCTCCACTCCCCGTGGTGTTCTGATCCGACCGCTCGGTCAACCCGCTGGTCGTCGGGGCCAATGTCGTCGACGCCGCCACCCCGGTCATCGCCACCACCGAACGCCACCCCCCCGTGGTGGTCACCGACGGGGTCGTGTGCGAGGTGCTCGACGCCGCTGTCGAGGTGGCCGACACATCCACCGGGCTGGTG
>JANNNX010000038.1:0-16701 GCA_031398745.1 Actinomycetes bacterium | reverse complement strand
CCCCCACCCCCCCCCCCCCCCCCCGGTGGCGTCCCCCCCATCGCCGGGGGGGGGTTCCGTCCCCCCCCGCGGAAGAGGGGTCGCCGGACCTGACCTGTCGCGCGGCCGCGGTTAGCGTGCCGGGGCAGGTGAGCCGGGAAGCCTGGTCGGCGCGATCTTGCCGACCCCCAAGGACCGACCCACATGCCGCTCGTCGTTCGTCGTCGAACCCGGTCTCGGCCCGTGAGTCGGGCGATCACCGAGCCGCTGGGCGAGTTCCTCCGCACCGAGGCCGCCGGTGGCGTGGTCCTCGGCATCGCCGCCCTCGTCGCCCTCGTGTGGGCCAACTCGCCGTGGTCGGAGGCGGCCCGGACCTTGTGGGGGACCGAGCTGTCGATCGCGGTCGGGTCCTTCGAGCTACGGGACGATCTTCGCCATTGGGTGAATGACCTGGCGATGGCGGTGTTCTTCTTCGTCGCCGGCCTGGAGATCAAGCGTGAGCTGGTGCTCGGCGATCTGCGGACGCCCCGGGCCGCGCTGTTGCCCTTGGTGTGCGCGGCGGGCGGGATGGTGTTGCCGGCAGTGATCTTCGTGGCCGTCAACGCCGGCCAGTCGACGGCTGGAGGCTGGGGCGTGCCGATGGCGACCGACATCGCCTTCGCGGTCGGGGTGCTGACCCTGGTCGGCCGCAGGACACCCGCGCCACTGAAGGCCTTCCTGCTCAGCCTGGCCATCGTGGATGACATCGGGGCCATCGTGGTCATCGCCCTCGTGTACAGCGAGGGCATCGCCCTCGGCTGGCTGGCGGCGGGGGTGGGGGGCCTGGGGCTGGTGGTGCTGCTGCGGATCGGAGGCGTGGAGCGATTCGCTCCCTACGTCGTGCTCGCCGCGCTCGTGTGGGTAGCCCTCCTCCGCTCGGGGGTGCACCCGACGCTCGCCGGGGTCGCTCTCGGGCTGCTCACCCCCGCCCGTGCCCGCGACCGGGCCACCGACCGGGCCACCGACCAGGCCACCGACCAGGCCACCGACCAGGCCTCGCCGTTGGCCCGGCTCGAACACCTGCTTCACCCCTGGACGGCGTTCGTGGTGTTGCCGGTGTTCGCCCTGGCCAACGCGGGTGTCGATGTCGGCGGTGGCATCGACCTCACCAGCCCGCTCACGATCGGGATCGTCGCCGGACTGGTGATCGGCAAGCCGCTGGGCATCGTGGCCGCGGCGGCCCTCGTGGTCCGCCTCGGGTGGACCCGGCTGCCGGCGGCGACCGGGTGGCTGGAGATCACCGGGGCGGGTCTCCTGGCCGGCATCGGCTTCACGGTGTCGCTGTTCGTCGCCGGGCTGGCCTTCTCGGCCGCGGAGTCCGAGCAGGCGACCCTCGCCGTCTTGGTGGCGTCGCTGGCAGCCGCGGTACTGGGCTCGGCCGTACTCCTGGCCCGGCCCACCAGCCGACCCCTCACCGCGAGAGCGAACCGCCGTAGCTGATCCCACTCTTCCGCGTCGCGAAAAGCACCGTGGCGGTGCCTTTCGCGACGCGGAAGAGGGTGTGCGGCGTCCGTCAGGTCCAGCCGTCGCGGGTGGCACGCCAGATCCAGCCGACACCGGTCTGCCCAGGTGCGAGCTGCACGCGCTGCTCGTCGCCGATGAGCACGTACCCGGCCTTCCTGGCCACTGCCGCGCTGGCGAGGTTGGCCTGGTCCATGTGGATCTCCATGGAGATCACCTCGTGGAGGTGGTCGAACCCGGCGCGGGTGAGGGCGCGGGTTGCCTCGGTGGCGTAGCCCCGCCGGTGGCGATCGCTGCGCACCCAGTAGCCGATCTCCGCGTGGTCGGGGCCGCGACGGACAACGCCGACGGCACCCACCAGTTCGGCGGTGGCGGTCTCGAACAGGAAGTACTCGAAGGTCTCCTCGGCGTCGAACAGCGCCCTGCCCGCACGGAGGACGTCGAGCTGGGCGTCGGCGGTCGGCACCTCGTCGGCCCACGGCATCCAGGGATGGAGTTCGGTCCAGCTCTGCGCGATCGCCGAGAGGACGTCGTCGAGGTGCTCTGGCGCCCATCGGTGGAGCTCGAGGCGCTCCGTGCGGATCGTCGTGGGAAGCGGCACACGACGAGCTTGACGCTTCCGCGTCGCGAAAAGCACCGCCACGGTGCCGTTCGCGACGCGGAACGGCACCGGCGGGACAACCTTGGGAGTGGAGGTGGCGGGAATCGAACCCGCGTCCTCGAGTACCTCGACGAGACTTCTCCGAGCGCAGCCGGTGCTTGATTGTCGGGCGGTCGCTGGGCATCGGCACCCCACGATCGCCGTAGTCAGCTGAAGTGTCCCGACCGGCCGGCTGACGCAGCTGGTTGGTGAGCCCTACTTGATGGCGCCCTTACCCGCCCCATAGGGCTGAGGACGGAAGGACGTCACTGCTAGTTAGGCAGCGAGTGCGACGTTGTCGTCGGCGTTTGTGTTGTTTTTCCCGGCTCTTTCACGTGGATCCGGGGACCACGGCTCGCTTCTCTCGTCTCGACCACCTGAGTCGAAACCGTTCACCCCCATGTCAACGTGCGTGGCGCCGGGACCACCGGCACCGGGTTTCCCACGACCCGACCGGTGAACGGAGGTCGGAGACGAGGGACAGCCAGGCTACCGGCGTCGGGTCGGGTTGGCCGGGCGGAGGACGCGGGCGCCGGGCGCCCGGGGTCAGGCCGGGTCGAGCAGCGACGACCGGCCCGCGGCCCACGAGTCGAGGAGGTGCTCGGCGAATCGTCGCTCCAGCGCCATGAGGGCCATTGCCCCCCAGATGATGTCGCCGGCCAGGTGCGGTTCGGCGGCCACCAGCCCGGCGACCATCCGCTCCAGGGCCACCACCTCGTGGTCGGTGTCGGCCTCGACGTGCACGTCGTAGAACCGGCGGGCGTCGACATCGAGCCCGAGGCGCTCCAGAGCGCCCGAGTACCGACCCATCGGCGCCACCGAGGTCATCTCGAACACCGCCAGGTGCCCCACCAGCGCCCCGCGCCACCGCCGGTGCAGGCCGAACAGGGAGACGAGGTTGGTGGTGGCCAGGGTGACGCCGGGGATGCAGTCGAGGTAGGCGCCGTAGGCATCGTCGAGGCCGAGGGCCCGCAGGGTGTCGGCGAAGAGGGTGGCGTGCATGGCCGCGGTCACCCCCGAGCCGTACTCGTCGGTCTGGATGTGGACCATGGCCGCCTTGGCCTCGCCGGCCAGCCGGGGTATGCCGAAGGTGTGGGGGTCGGCTTCCTTGAGCTGGTAGGCCGAGCGGTGGATGGCCAGCTCACGCAGCTGGTCGATCGTTCCCACCGACGCCATGTAGCCCGAGAGCGACGGCCCGTCGGCAGTGTCGAGGATCGACCTCAGGGTGGCCTTCACCTGCTCGACGTCGCTTACGCCGGGGCCTGGCATCGGCACCGCCATCCGCAGTCGGCCCAGGAACCGCCGCTCGAGCTCGGCCTGGGCGGCCAGCACGTCGGGGTGCCACTCCATCACGTCGTCCACGCCGTCGAAGCCCTGGTAGCGCAGCTCGTAGCAGAGGGACAGGGCGAGGGCGCTGTCGTCGCCGGCCAGCGGATCGTCGTCGGCCAGGGGGAGGATGCGCTCGACACAGCCCATCCCGGTGAGCAGGCGAAGGAGGTGGGCCGAGACCGGTCCCCGGGCCGCCGGCAGCGGCGACGGGCGCACCTGCGGGCCGAGCGGGGCGTCGAGCGCGACCTCCGGAGCCGCCAACCGAGGTGTCACATCCCCGTTGGTTCCCCGTCCGCCCGTGGTTGAACCGCGACCGCTACCGCCGCTGGCGGTCGGCGAAGGCTCGCTCGGCCTCCCGCCGGGCGTCGCGCTCGGCGATGGCCTGACGTCGGTCGTGCTGCTTGCGGCCCCGGGCCAGCGCGATCTCGACCTTGGCTCGCGACTCGAGGAAGTAGAGGGCGAGGGGTACCAGGGTCAGGCGCTCGCGGTTGATCCGCTCGGCAATCTCGTGGATCTCGCGGCGGTGCAGCAGCAGCTTGCGCTCCCGATCCGGCTCGTGTCCGTCCTTGCCGTGGCCGTGGGAGTACGGCGCGATGTGTACCCCCTTCAGCCAGATCTCGTCGTTGCGCACGAAGCCGTAGCTGTCGACCAACTGGGCCTTGGCGTCGCGCAGCGACTTGACCTCCGAGCCCTGGAGGACGAGACCGGCCTCGAAGGTGTCGAGCACGTCGTAGTCGTGCCGCGCCTTGCGGTTACTGGCGACGATCTTGGCGTCACGGGGCGGCATGGCGGCCGAGGGTAGACCCGGTCCGGGCGGGGGCGGCCGCTACCGTCGGCCCTCGTGCTGCGGATGAGCGAGCAGGTCTGGCTCGAACTGGTGGCCCACGCCTACGACGGCCTGCCCGACGAGGCCTGCGGGCTGTTGGCCGGCGCCGACGCCGAAGGTGACGATGCCGAGGTCGTGCGCTTCGTGCCCACCGCCAACGCCGACCACTCGGCCAAGACCTACTCGATCGACGGGCGCGAGTTGCTGGCCGTCGAGCGGGCCCTGGAGGGCGACGGGCTGGTGATCGTCGGGGTGGCCCACTCCCACACCCACACCGAGGCCTACCCGTCGCCCACCGATATCGCCCAGGCCGAGCTGCTCGGGCCCTGGCACTTCGTCATCGTCTCGCTCAAGCGACCCGAGGCGTCGGCCCGGAGCTACCGCATCGTCGAGGGCCACGTGGTCGAGGAGCCCGTCGTCCTGGTCGACCGGTAGATTTGCCAGCTACCAGGTCGGGTTTCCGGCCGACCAGCCCGCTCGGTTCCTAGGAGGCCCTGCCGTGCCCGTCAGCGTCCGCATCCCCACCGTCATGCGCCCCAACACCGGCGGCGAGTCGAAGGTCGAGGTGGTCGGGGGCACCGTCGGCTCCGTGGTCGACGAGCTGGTCGAGCGCTACCCCGGCCTCAGCACCCACCTGCGGGCGGCCGACGGCGGCCTTCACAAGTTCGTCAACGTGTACGTGAACGACGAGGACATCCGCTACCTCGACAAGCTCGAGACGAAGTTGGCCGAGGGCGACGAGATCGCCATCCTGCCGGCCGTCGCCGGCGGAGCCTGAGCGGCGGGCGGGCCGGTCGACGCCATGGCCGTCCACGACTCGATCCTCGACCTGGTGGGGGAGACCCCCATGGTCGACATCTCGGCGCTGAGCCCGAACCCGCAGGTGCGGATCGTGGCCAAGCTCGAGGGCGCCAACCCGGGTGGGTCGGTGAAGGACCGGGCGGCCAAGTGGATGATCGACGCCGCCGAGGCCGACGGCCGGTTGCAGCCGGGCCAGACCATCCTCGAGTCGAGCTCGGGCAATACCGGTATCGCCCTGGCCATGATCGCCAAGCTCCGGGGCTACCCGTTCAAGGTCGTCCTGCCCGAGAACGTGTCCATCGAGCGTCGCCAGTTACTCGAGGTGTGGGGAGCCGAGATCATCGACTCCCCGGGGGCCGAGGGCTCCAATGGCGCGATGGTTCGGGCCAAGAAGCTGGTGGCGGAGCATCCCGAGTGGTTCTTCCCCTACCAGTACGGCAACCCCGACAACCCCCGGGCCCACTACGAGTCGACCGGGCCCGAGATCTGGCGCGACGTGCCCGACATCACCCACTTCGTCGCCGGTCTGGGGACCGCCGGCACCCTGATGGGGGTGGGCCGCTTCCTCAAGGAGCGCAACCCCGACGTGCAGATCTGGGCCGTGGAGCCGCCGGCCGGCGAGATGGTCGACGGGCTGAAGAACATCGACGAGGGCTTCGTGCCCGAGGTCTTCGTCGACAACGGGGGCGCCGAGCTGCTCGACCGCCGGCGCATCGTGCGGCCCCGGGAGTCGATCGAGTGGACTCGCCGCCTCACCGAGGTCGGCATCTTCGCCGGCATCTCGTCGGGGGCGATCATGGCCGCCGCGGTGCGCTGCGCGGCCGAGATCGACTCGGGCACGATCGTCACCGTGGTCTGCGACGGGGGCTGGAAGTACCTCTCCACCAACGCCTGGACCGGCGACCTCGACGAGGTCGTCGAACGGGCCAAGCAGATCATCTACTTCTGAGCCTGGCGATCGACGCCGGCGTTTCGAGGCTGCATCCTGGTGGGGTGCGCACCGCGGGGGTGATCGGCGCCGGGGTCTTGGCGGTGATGGTCGCCGGGGCGATCGCCTGTGTGGGCGCCGTCGTCGAGGTGGCGTTGCTGGTCGGGTTCGCCTCCGTGGGTGGGGGCGTGTGGGTGGTCGGGGTGGCGATGGCGGTGTTGGTCGTGTTCCCGGTGCTGGTACTGCTAGCTGCCGCCCGGGCTGGCTGGTGGGTTTTCGAGGTCAGCGACGAGGCCTTCGGCGGACCCCGCACGGTGATGACCGGCGCGCCCCTCCGAGGGCGGATCGCTCGGGCGGCGGCCGCCGGTGTGGTGGCCACGACGGCGACGGTGGTGGTGGCGCCGGCGCTCTACCTCCTGCCCGTCGGCCTCAACCTGACCTTCTGCGGCCGTCCCACCGATCCCCGCGGGGCGGTCGAGGTGCTCGACCGGGGCCGGCGTATCGAGTGCACTTCCGAGGCCGCCTCCGGCGGGGGCGCGGCCCGGGTCCTCGACCTGAGCCGGATGTGGTGGTCGGCGGTGCTGCTGGTCGGGGCCGCCCCGCTGGTCGGGCTGCTCGGCGCCACCGCCGGGTACCGCGCCATCGGCCCCGTCGGTATCGGGCGGCCCGTGGGGTGGGAGACGGGGCCCGCCTAGCATCGCCGGGTGCCGCTGACGCTCACCGTGCTGGGCTGCGCGGGGTCCTACCCCCAGGCCGGGGCACCGACCAGCGGCTACCTCGTGTCCGACGGCGAGACGTCGATCTGGCTCGACTGCGGCTCGGGCACCCTGGCCAACCTGCAGCGCCACGTCGCCCTGACCGACCGACCTCGACGCGGTGGTGGTCAGCCACCGCCATGTCGATCACTGGGTCGATCTCCTGGGTCTCCACGTCGCCCTCCGCCACTATGCCGAGCGCGGCCCCCTCCGAATCCTGGCCCCGGCCGAGGTCCGCACCGACTGCGAGCTGCTGGCCGGCGGCACCGACCCCGAGCTCGACTGGGTGGTCGTCGCCGACCGATCGACGGCCACCGTGGGCCGGCTGGAGCTCCGCTTCGCCCGCACCGACCACCCACCCGAGACCCTCGCCGTCCGCATCGACGGCCCCGACGGCGCCAGCATCGGGTACTCGGCCGACACCGGGCCCGGGTGGTCGCTCTCCGAGCTCGGCCCCGGCCTCGGCCTGGCCCTGTGCGAGGCCACCCTGGCCACGCCCGAAGGTCGCCGTTACCAGCACCTCACCGCGCAGGAGGCCGGCGTCTCGGCCCGGGCCGCCGGGGCCCGCCGGCTGGTGCTCACCCACCTCGGCCCGGGCGTCGACCCCGACGAGTCGCGCCGGGTGGCCACCGCCGCCTTCGGGGCCGACGCCGAGATCGCCCACATCGACGACCGCTACGAGGTGCACCCATGACCCGACCCGCCGGCCGAGCCGACGACGAGCTCCGCCCCCTCCAGTTCGAGCGTGACTTCACCGAGTTGGCCGCCGGTTCCGTGCTGGTCTCCTTCGGGCGGACCAAGGTGCTCTGCACGGCATCGATCGACGAGAGCGTCCCTCGCTGGATGAAGGGCACCGGCAAGGGGTGGGTCACCGCCGAGTACTCGATGCTGCCGGGGTCGTCGGCCGAGCGGGTCGGTCGGGAGGCGGCCAAGGGCCGCCAGTCGGGCCGGACCATGGAGATCCAGCGCCTCATCGGCCGAGCCCTCCGGTCGGTGACCGACGTCGCCGCCCTGGGTGAGCGCCAGGTGGTGGTCGACTGCGACGTGCTCCAGGCCGACGGAGGGACCCGCACCGCCTCGATCTGCGGGGGCTACCTGGCGTTGCACGATGCGCTGACCCGTCTGGTCCAGGCCGGCTCGCTGCCGGCCGTGCCCCTCACCGACGCCTGCGCCGCCATCTCGGTGGGCATCGTCGACGCGGTCGCCGTCCTCGACCTCGAGTACGTCGAGGACAGCCGGGCCGAGGTCGACATGAACGTGGTGATGACCGGCGGCGGGCGTTTCGTCGAGGTTCAGGGGACGGCCGAGGGCGCCGCCTTCTCACGACCCGAGCTCGACTCGCTGCTCGGGCTGGCGGCCACCGGCATCGCCGAGATCGTCGAGGCCCAGCAGCTCTTCCTGGCCGAGCCGCCCCCGCCCCGGTGAGGCTGGTCCTGGCCACCGGTAACGCCGGCAAGGCGGCCGAGATCCGCCTGGTGCTGCGCACCGTGGCCGGGCTCGAGGTGCTCGACCGACCAGCCGATCTGGTGGATCCCGAGGAGGACGGCGACACCCTGGAGGCCAACGCCCGGATCAAGGCCCGGGCCGTCCTGGCCGCCACCGGCGAGGCCGCGGTGGCCGACGACACCGGCCTCGAGGTCGAGGCCCTGGGGGGCCGACCCGGCGTCCACACGGCCCGCTACGCCGGGCCGGCCGCCACCTACGAGGACAACTGGCGCAAGCTCCTGCACAGCCTTTCGATGCACCACGAACCCGAGCAGCGCCGAGCCCGGTGGCGAACGGTGGCGCTCGTCGCCTACCCCGACGACACCGAGCTGGCCGCCGAGGGCACCTGCGAGGGCACCATCAGCCTCGAGCCCCGGGGCGATCGCGGCTTCGGCTACGACCCGGTGTTCGTCCCCGACGCCGATCCCGAGGGCCGGACCTTCGCCGAGCTCCCCATCGAGCTCAAGACGGCGCTGTCGCACCGGGGGGCGGCCTTCCGAGCCCTCGCCGAGGCCATCGCCCCCCGCCCCTGACGTCACCCGCCGGCCCTCGCCACAGCGAGCGACGGATCGGGAAGAGCTGCACCGGCCGCACCCGGTCGAGCAGGCCGGTTATGCCTTGAGGGGCAAGGACCGCCATGGCCATGGCCACCGAGCCGAGCACGATCAGGGCCCAGGCGCCCTCGTCCTGGAGCTGGTCGCGCAGGACGTAGAAGACGGCAGTGCCGACGATCGGCCCCGCCGGGTTCCCGACCCCGCCGATGACGACGATGAAGATCATGAACGCCGTCCACTGCACGTTGAAGGCGGCCTCGGGCTGCACCCGGAGCAGGCTCAGGTAGATCAGGGCCCCGGTCATGCCGGTCCAGCCGGCGGCCAACACCCACACGATCAGGCGGGCCCGGACGACATCGATGCCCAGGGCCCGGGCCCCGTGCTCGTCGTCGCGGACGGCCTGGAGGGCGAGCCCGAGACGGGTGCGCAGCAGCACCACGACCACCAGCACCGCGCCCACCCCGATGGCCAGGGCGAGCCAGAAGGTGAGGTGCTGGCGGGTCTCGATGCCGTAGTCGCCGACCGCCCGCAGGCTGCGGCCGTTGCCGGCCCCGAGCGCCTGGTTGTTGAGCACGGCCAGGGCGACCGTCTCGGCGATCACCCAGGTGCCGACCGCGAAGTAGCCGCCGCGGAGCCGGAACACGAAGGCGGCCACCGGCAATGAGGCCGCCGCCGCCACCAACCCGGCCAGCGGGACGGCCAGGAAGGGGTCGACTCCTCGGTCGTCGGCCAGCACCAGCAGGCTGTACGCGCCGATGCCGACGAAGGCCTGCTGGCCGATCGACACCATCCCTCCGAACCCGGCCAGCAGGTTCCACATCGACGCCAGCGACAGCAGGCCGAGCACCACCACCCAGGCCCGCAGGACGCTGGGGGCCGCCCACGACGGCAGGGTGGCCAACACCGCGGTGGCGGTGAGCAGTGCGCTCAGCCCGATCCGGCCGGCCGGGGTCGACCGGATGATGCGAAGGCCGGCTCCGCCCTGGCGGCCGGCCTGCACGTCTCGGGGACTGGTCCTCACGTCCGGCCGACCCGCCCGAAGAGCCCCTGGGGCCGCACGGCCAGCACCGCCAGGAACACGAGGTGGCCGAGCAGGATGCTCCAGCCCGGCTCGATCTGGGCGCCCACCGTTTGGGCCACGCCGATCACCATGGCGCCGACCAGGGTTCCCCACAGCGAGCCCAGACCGCCGATGATCACCGCCTCGAACGCCACCAGCAGCAGCCCGGGGCCGGCGCCCGGGCTGAAGGTCGTGCGGATGCCGAGGAAGACCCCGCCCAGCGCCACCGTGGCCAGCGCCAGGGCCATGGCCAGCCCGAAGACGTGGCGGGTGTCGATGCCCATGAGGCGGGCCGTGCGCAGGTCGTCGGCCACCGCCCGGAACGCCCGACCGGTGCGGGTCCAGCGCAGGAAGGCCGACAGGCCACCGAGTACCGCGACCGCCACCCCCAGGGTGAGCAGCGGGAGCCAGCCGACCGCGAGCTGGTCGGTGAGGCGGAAGCTGGCCGTCTCGAGGCCCCCCGCGTCGAGACCCTTGGCGTTGGCCGAGTAGTGCTCCAGCAGGAGGTTCTGGAGCACGACGGCCAGGCCGAAGGTGACGAGGATGCCCCGCAGCGGGTCGGCGGAGACCACGAAGTCGAGGACGCCCCGCTGCAGCAGGTAGCCGCCGAGGCCCAGGGCCGGCACCACCAGCGCGAGGGTGGCGAAAGGGCCGACCCCCAGCCGGTCGACGATCGACCACGAGACGAAGGCGGCCAGCACTGCGAGGTCGCCATGGGCCAGGTTGACCAGCCGCATCACCCCGAACGAGATCGAGAGCCCGGTGGCGAACAGTGCGTAGAGCCCCCCCAGCAGGATGCCCTGGGTGACGGCATTGACCCAGGTCACCGGCCGGCCCCGAAGTAGGCGGTGGTGATCTGGGCGCGGTCGAGGTCGGGCGGCCGCCCGTGCAGCGAGATGCGTCCCTCCTGCAGGCAATAGAGGCGGTCGGCGCTGGTCATGGCCTGGGTGAGGTCCTGCTCGACCAGGAGAACGGTGATGCCGGCGCCGACGATGCTGGGGAGCGATTGGTAGAGCTGGCGGACCACGATCGGGGCCAGGCCGAGCGACAGCTCGTCGAGGAGCAGCAGGCGGGGGTTGGCCATCAGCGCCCGGCCGATGGCCACGGCCTGCTGCTCGCCCCCCGAGAGGGTCCCGGCCGGTCGGTCGGTGAGGCGGGCGAGCAGGGGCAGCAAGTCGAGCACCCGGTCGAGGTGCCAGGGCCCGGGCCGGCGTCGGTGGGCGCCGACCTGGAGGTTCTCGCGCACCGAGAGGCTGGGGAACAACCGCCGGCCCTCCGGGACCATGGCGATCCCGAGGTCGACCCGGCGGTGGGGGGCCAGGCCCCGCAGCGAGCGCCCGTCGAAGGTCAGGGTGCCGGCCGAGACCTCGACCATCCCGGCGATGCTGCCCAGCAGGGTCGACTTCCCGGCGCCGTTGGCTCCCACGATGGCGAGGACCTCGCCCTCCTCGACCCTGACCGACACTTCGGAGAGGGCCTGGAAGTCGCGGTAGCGGGCGACCACCCCGTCGACCTCGAGCAGGCTCACGTGGGGATGCTCCCGAGGTAGACCTCCTGGACCACCGGGCTGGCCATGACCTCGGCGGGGTCGCCGTCCGCGATCTTGACCCCGAAGCTCATGGCCACCATGCGGTCGACCACCGACAGCAGGGCGTGGACCACGTGCTCGATCCAGACCACGGCGATGCCCTCGGCCCGCAGGGCTCGGACCATGACCACCAGCTCGTCGACCTCGGCGTCGGTGAGGCCCCCGGCGATCTCGTCGAGGAGGAGCAGCCGGGGGGAGGTGGCGAGGGCCCGGGCCAGCTCGAGGCGCTTGCGGTCGAGGAGACCCAGCGACCCGGCCGCTCGATCGGCCACCGCGGCCAGCCCGGTGCGGTCGAGGGCCGCCACCGCCTGGGGCAGGGCGGCTCGCTCGGTCCGGGGCGGGCTAGTACCGAACACCGCCCCCACCAGCACGTTCTCGAACACCGACATGGCCTCGAAGGGCCGGGGGACCTGGGCGGTGCGAGCCAGCCCCAGACGGCAGCGGCGGTCGGCCGACATTCCTCGCAGGTCGCGACCCTCGAAGAGGATCACCCCGGCATCGGGTTGGAGATCCCCGGCCACCAGGCTGAGCAGCGTGGTCTTGCCGGCCCCGTTCGGCCCGACGATGCCCACGGCTTCGCCGGGGGAGACGACCAGATCGAGCTCGTCGACCACCCGGAGGTGACCGAAGGACCGGGTCAGGCCAGAGACGCGCAGGGTGGGGGTCACCGCCCGCGGTCAGGTGATGGCCTCGAGGGTCCCGGCCACGGGCACCTCGGGGAGGTCGTCGTTGGACACGATCACCAGCTCGTAGGGGTGGTCGGTGCCGGTGCGCCACTGACCGCCGACGAGCTTGGTCTTGGCCACGTTGGGCACCGGCCCGGCGCTGAAGTCGACGTTGCCGACCACGGTGTCGAGGTTGGTCTCCTTGATGGCGGCCACCACCGCGTCCTTGTCCCCGGGCCCGCCGGCCCGCTGGAGCACGTCGATGGCCACCTCGAAGAGGGCGTGGGCGAAGCCGAGCGGCTGGGTCCACTGGCCGACCTCGGCCTCGAAGTCGGCGGCCAGGTCGGCGGCCGACTGGTCGGTCAGCGACGACGAGTAGGGGTGCTCGGGGCTCCACCAGACCTCGGTCGAGAGCCCGTCGCCCACGTCGCCCAGGGCCTCGACGGCCGATGGGAACAGCAGCGCCTTGCCGATCGACGCCACCCGGGGCTCGAAGCCCTGCTGGGCGGCCTGGGTCCAGAAGGTCGTGAAGTCGGGGGGGATCGGGACTCCGGTGAGGATCTGCACCCCCTCGGCCTTGAACTGGGCGATCTGGGCGGAGAAGTCGGAGGTTCCGTCGGTGTAGCGACCCGGGTCGACGATGGTGTAGCCGGCCTCGGTGAGGGGGGTCGGGAAGCCGTTGGTCGGATCGCCCCAGGCGTTGCCGTCGGGGTCGTTGGGCCACAGCGCGCCGACCACCTGGTTGGTGTCGACCTCACCCCACATGGCCAGGAACACGCCGATGATGTCCTCCAGTCCCCAGAAGAAGTGGTACGTCCAGTCGAACGCGGTGGACGGATCGGCGGGATCGGCCCCCCGACCGATGTAGTACGGCTGCCAGGGCGCGACGCTCGAGATACACGGGATCTGGTTGGTCTCGCACTGGTCGGCCACGGGGTTGGTGGTGTCGGGGGTCGACGAGACCAGCATGAGGTCGATCCCGTCGTCGAGGATCAGGGTCTGGGCGACCTCGCTGGCCCGGGCCGAGTCGGACTGGCTGTCGCGGTCGATGATCTCGAGGGCGTAGGTCGTCCCGCCGATCTTTATTCCGCCTTCGTAGAGCGCCCGGATCTGCTCCAGCACGAACGAGTCGGCCTCGCCGAACGGAGCCAGGGCACCGGTGCGGGGAGTGACGTAGCCGATGGTGATGGTGTCGCTGCCGCCCCCACCGCCCCCGCCGCTCTCGTCGTCGTCGCCGCAGGCGGCCAGGAGGCCGCCGCCGCCCAGCACCACCGCGCCGGCTGCTCCCGCCCCGGCCACGCCGAGGAACCGCCTTCGACTGATGCCAGCGGTCGCCCCGAGGCGTCCGCGGCCGATCCGAGTCCTGCCAGTCATCCGTGCTCCTGTCGTCGTGTCTGCTCTTCAGGTCGTGGGGGACGTGGGCCGGGCGTCCCATGCCTCGCTCGGGCGGCGGCCGGCCCAGGCGGCCCGCAGCAGGGCGAGCAGCGAGTCGCGATCGAGTGGCCAGGGGTTGGCGGCGTCGCCGTCGAGGGCGAGGTCGGCCACGACCTCCAGGTCGTCCTCGGTGATGCCGAGAGCGACCAGGCTGGTGGGCGTGCCCAACCGGGTGGCCAGGTCGAAGGTGGCGGCAGGTACGTGCTGGCGGTCGACGCCCAGTGCTCGGCCGGCCGCGACCATGGCGTCGGGCCCGGCGGGGTTGTGCCACCCGGTCAGGTGGGGGAGCAGGACGGCGTGGACGTCGCCGTGGACCAGGCCGAAGGTCCCGCCCAGGATGTGGGCCAGGCGGTGCTGGAGGCCGGTGCCGGCGGCGGCCAGCGACCGCCCGGCCATCGACGCGCCCCAGAGCGCGTCGGCTCGGGCGTCCAGGTCGTCAGGCCGCTCGACGGCCCGGGGCAGCGCGGCGGCCAGGGCAGCCAACCCCGCCTCCGCTCCGAGGGTCACCGCCGGGTCGCTGTCCGGGGCCGAGAGGGCCTGGATGCAGTGGGCGATCGCGTTCATGCCGGTGGCGGCGGTGACCGCCCGGGGCAGGCCGACGGTCAACGCCGGGTCGTAGATCACGGTGCGGGGTAGGGCCCGCAGGTCGCGCCCGGTGCGCTTGTGACGCCCGGTGGTGGCGTGGATGGGGGTCATCTCCGAGCCCGCGTAGGTCGTCGGGACGGCCAGCAGCACCAGGTCGAGCTCGACCGCCACCGCCTTGCCCAATCCGGTCGCGGATCCGCCGCCGAGGGTCACCACCGTGTCGGCCCCGACCCGCTCGGCGGTCGCCACCGCGGCGGCGGCCACGGCCTCGGGAACGTGCTGGCGGACCTCGAGGTGGCGGGCCGCCAGTCTCGGGCCGAGGCCCTCGGCGATCCCGTCGCCAGCGGCCCGGTGGGCGCCCCCGCCGCCGATCAGGAGCACCCGGTCGCCCCCCAGCCGGTCCACCTCCTGGGCCACCTCGGCGACGCGGCCGACGCCGAAGACCACCCGGCCGGCGAGGGCGTCGTGGGTGAAGGGCGAGATCACCACGTCGGCCGGGCGTACCACGGGAGGAGCTGGGCGTCGACGTTGACCCACACCGACTTCGCCTCGGTGTACTCGTGCATGGCGTCGAAGCCCATCTCCCGCCCGTAACCGCTGCGACCCACGCCGCCGAAGGGCGATCCCGGACTGACCCGCTTGTAGCTGTTGATCCACACCATCCCGGTATGCAGCCCGGCTGCCACCCGATGGGCTCGGGCCAGGTCGCGGGTCCAGAGCCCGCCCCCCAGGCCGTAGTCGACGCCGTTGGCGACGGCCAGCGCCTCTGCCTCGTCGGCGAAGGCGCTGACCGTCACGAACGGCCCGAACACCTCCTCGCGACACACTCGGTCGCGAGGATCGGCTCGGACGATGGTGGGCACCACGTAGCACCCGGTCGTCAGCTCGGGCCGGTCGGGCACCCGGCCGCCGAGCAGCACCTCGCCACCCTCGTCCTCGGCCACCTTCACGTAGGCGAGGACCCGGTCTCGATGCTCGGGGGAAGTCAGGGGACCCATCTCGGTGTCGAGCTGGCGGGGGTCGCCGATCCGGATCGAGCGGGCCAGCGCCACGAAGCGTTCGAGGAACTCCTCGGCGATGGCCTCGTGCAGCAGCAGGCGCGAACCGGCGATGCAGGCCTGGCCCTGGTTGTGGAAGATGGCGAAGGCCGAGCCCTGGACGGCGGCGGCGATGTCGGCGTCGTCGAACACGATGTTGGCCCCCTTGCCGCCCAGCTCGAGGTGGACCCGCTTGAGGTTGCCGGCCGACGCTTCGACGATGCTGCGGCCGACCGCGGTCGAGCCGGTGAAGGAGATCTTGGCCACGTCCGGGTGGGCGGCCAGGTGTGCGCCGGCGACCGCGCCCAGGCCGGGGACGATGTTGACCACCCCGTCGGGAACGCCGGCCTCGGCCATCAGCTCGGCGATGCGCAGGGTGCTGAGCGGGGTCAGCTCGGCCGGCTTGAGGACCACGGTGTTGCCGGCGGCGAGCGCCGGACCCATCTTCCAGCTGGTGAACATGAGCGGGAAGTTCCACGGGACGATCTGGCCGACCACCCCGACCGGCTCGCGGGTCACGTAGTTGAGGAAGCCCCGGTCGACGGGGACCACCGATCCCTCGACCTTGTCGGCCATCCCGCCGAAGTAGCGGAAGGTGGCGGCGGTCCGGGGTACGTCCAGCATCCGGGCGTCGCGCAGGGGGTGGCCGGTGTCGTGCGATTCGAGCAGAGCGAGCTCATCGAGGTGGTCCTCGACCAGGTCGGCCAAGCGCAACAGGATGCGGCCCCGCTCGGCCGCCGTCCGCCCCGACCACTCGGGGAAGGCCTGCCCGGCGGCCGCCACCGCCCGATCTACGTCCTCGGCCCCGGCCTCGGCCACCTCGGCCAGCAGCGACAGGTCATGCGGGTCGCGGGTCTCGAAGGTGCGGCCGTCGGCTGCGTCGACCCAGCGACCCCCGATGAGCAGCTTGTCCTGCAACGCCGTGCCCCCCGGCTCTGGTCGTCGGGCCTAGAACTCGACCGGGACGGTCGGGGCCTTGCCGCTGGCGATCAGGCCCGGTAGGTCGGGGGAGGCGTTCTCCCAGACCAGCAGCATCGCCCGTTTGGGGGCGTAGCCCTGGTGGCGGATGTCGGCCGGCATGGCGGCCACGTCGCCCGGCTTCATGACCACCCGGGCCCGCATGGCGCCGGTGTCGCGATCCTCGACATCCCACTGGATCTCGTCCGACAGCTGGACGAACCATTCCACCCGGTCGTTGCCGTGGATGATCGGGAGGATGTACTCCTCGGTGGTGGGGCAGTACAGGCTGCTCTTGCAGACCGACACCACCGAGGGGTTCCAGGTGACGTCGGAGCGCGACAGGTAGGCGAAGAGGTTGAAGGAGCAGACCTGGTCCTCGAAGCCGGCCTCGACCTCGATCTCGGGCTCGCTCTGGTCGACGTCGGCGAACTGCCGGTTGATCGGAAAGCCCCGGTCGTCGCTGCGGGTCACCTCGTCGCCGGGCACGCCCACCATGCGGGCCGCGGGGCCCCCCCCCCCGGGGGACCCGCCCGCGGGGGGGGCGGGGGGTTGGGCGCAGGCGCAGCCCGGGGGGG
>JANNNX010000035.1:0-13558 GCA_031398745.1 Actinomycetes bacterium | reverse complement strand
GAGCCGGTCCGACGAGCTGGCCTTGCTGGCCGATGCTCTCGCCCGTGGCGTTCCCATCTTGGGCGTGTGCCTGGGGGCCCAGCTGCTGGCCGCGGCGGCGGGCGGACGGGTGCTCGACGGCCACGGCCCCGAGGTCGGGTGGGGCCCGATCGATCTGACCCGGTCGGCGGCCCTCGATCCGCTCTTGAGCGACCTGCCCCGCCAACTGGTGGTCCTGCACTGGCACGGCCAGACCTACGAGCTGCCCGACGGTGCCGTGCACCTGGCTCGATCCGCGGCCTACGAGCAGCAGGCCTTCCGGGTGGGGCGGGCGGCGTGGGGCTTCCAGTGTCACCTCGAGGTCGACGTGGCCGATGTCGCCAGGTTCGCGGCCGCCATGCCGGGCGACGCCGACCAGGCCCCCGGCGGTGCTGAGGAACTCCTGGCCCGAGCGCCGGCCGCCGTCGCCGCGCTCCGGGCCGCCCGATCGTTGCTCCTGACCCGCTTCGCCTCGGGCACGCTGGGCCGGTGGCCGACCGGTCGGTGAAGGGCGGCCATCTGGCATCGTCGGGGGTGCCATGGCCACCTCCCACCGCCAGCGGGTCGCCGAGGCTGAGGCGCACCTGTCCACCGATCCGGTGCTGGGCCCGGTGCTCGTCGCCCACGGGCCCTGCACCTGGGTGCCGACCCGAGGGCGCCAGCCCTACGAGGCCCTGGTCCGCTCGGTGCTGGCCCAACAGGTCTCGGGGGCCGCAGCCCGGGCCATCGCGGCCCGGCTCGTCGCCTCGTTCCCGGGACACGCCTTCCCCCCGCCGGCAGCTCTGGCCGAGGCGCCCGACGAGCTCCTCCGGGCCGCCGGGCTCTCGCGCCAGAAGGTCGCCGCGGTGCGCGACATCGCGGCCCGGGTGCTCGACGGCACCGTCCCCCCGAGGGCCGGCTTGGCTCGGCTCACCGACGACGAGATCGTCGAGCGGCTGATCACCGTTCGCGGCGTCGGCCGCTGGACGGTGGAGATGCTGCTGATCTTCACCCTCGGTCGCGTCGACGTGTGGCCGGTCGACGACCTCGGGGTGCGCAAGGGCTTCGCTCAGGCCACCGGCGCAGCCGAGGTCCCGCCGGCTCGGGCGCTGGTCACGGCGGCCGACGGGTGGCGGCCGTATCGCTCGGTGGCGTCGTGGTACCTGTGGCGGGTGGCCGACGGCCCGAGGGCACCGGCCCTCTGAGCCGGCGCCCGGCCCCGTTCAGAGCAGGTCGAGGTTGAGTTGCTCGATGCCTGGCGCGGTGGCCGCCGGCCGCGCCCGTACCGCCGCTGCCCGCGGCGGTCGGGAGCGCCGCCACCGGTGCCGGGCCCGGGCCGCGGCGACGATCTCCTGGACGGTGCCGCGAGCCGTGGCCGGTGCGTAGGACCGGCCGGATCCGTAGAGCTCGTGGTGGCGTTCGACCAGGTCGGGGCGGGTGGCCGCCAGCCAGTCGAGGTAATGGCCCCGGACGCCGGGCCGGAGATGGAGGTAGATCGCCCCGACGTTGGTGGCCCCGGCCTCGGCGGCCGCGGCCACCAGGGCCTCGAGCTGGTCGGGGTGGTCGGAGAGGCCCGGCAGCACCGGGGCGATGAAGACCCCGCAGTCGATCCCGGCCTCGTTCAGCCGGGCCACCGCCTCCAACCGGCGCTGGGGGTGGGGGGTGCCCGGCTCGGTCGAGCGCCACACGTCGTCGTCGAGGGTGCCGATGGACAGGTTGACCGAGACCGAGGTGCGGTCGGCGGCGTCGACCAGCCGCTCGAGGTCACGCAGGATCAGGGTCGACTTGGTCAGGATGGAGAACGGGTTGGCCGCCACCCCGAGGGTCTCGACGATGCCCTGGGTGAGCCGGTACTGACCCTCGCAGCGCTGGTAGGGGTCGGTGTTGGTGCCCATGGCGATCGGCTCTCCCCGCCAGCGGAGGTCGGCCAGCTCGCGGCGGAGCCGCTCCACCGCGTTGACCTTGACCACGATCCGCCGCTCGAAGTCCTCGCCGATCCCCAGGCCGAGGTAGTCGTGGCTGGGCCGGGCGAAGCAGTACACGCAGGCGTGCGAGCAGCCCCGGTAGGCGTTGATGGTGAATCGGAACGGGAGCTGGGCCGCGGCCGGGATCTCGTTGACGATGCGCCGGGCCCGGACGTGGAGGAACTCCATCCCGGCGAACTGACCGGTGCCGGGTCGGCGTTCGACGGTCTCGTCGAACAGCGCCGGCTGGTCGTCGGCGCCAGGGTCGTCGACGAGTCGCCAGCGGAACCCCACCTGGGCGATGGTAGCGAACAGATGTTCGGAGCATCCAGGGGGAGTGCCGTGGGGGGTCGGTCAGGTCAGGCGGGCGACGATCTCCTCGCCGAAGCGCTGGATGTGGCCGATCCGATCCTCCCGGGGGAAGCTCAGGTAGAAGGCGTTCACGCCCTCGGCCCGATAGGTGGAGAGCAGCTCGAGGATCTGGTCGACGGTGCCCATGGGGCCGTCGAGCGGGGGGATGGCCATCGGGTTGAGGGTCTGGCGGATGGCATCGACCTCGCCCTGGTTGCGCCCGACGCCAGCGCTCGCGTTGAGCACGATCCGCAACGTGTCGGGGTCGCGCCCGACCGCCTCGGCTCCGTCGCGGAGGTGGGCGAGCTGGCCCCGCAGCTCGTCGATCGAAGGCCAGCCGTCGGGCCGCTGCCAGCCATCGGCGTGACGTCCGGCGAGTCCGAGCATCCGGGGGCCTCGGGCCCCGAGGATGATCGGGACCGTTCCCCCCGTCGGGCGGGGGAGGGCGACCGCGTCTCGTACCGAGTGGCGGCGACCCTCGTAGGAGAAGGGCTCGCCGGTCCAGAGCCCTTGCAGGATGGCCAGGGTGTCGGCCATGGCCTCGAACCGCTCCGCCCCCGACCCGAAACCGATGCCGTAGGACTCGAAGTGGGGTACGACCGCGCCGGCGCCCAGGGTGAGGTCGAGCCGGCCGCCGCTGATGACGTCGAGGCTGGCCGCCATCTTGGCCAGTAGGGCGGGGTTGCGGAACGGCACATTGAGCGTCGAGTGGGTGACCCGCACCCGCTCGGTGCGCACCGCCAGGGCAGTGGCCAGGGTCCAGGCCTCGAGGTTGTCCTCCGGCGGCCGGTCGGAGAGGCCGACGACCTCGAATCCGGCGCCCTCGGCGGCCAGGGCGGTGGCCAGCAGTTCGGTGAAGGGTGGCTCGGGCATCGGTCCGGCGATAGAGAACGGGCCGAAGACGTTGACGCCGAACCGAAGGCGTGGTGTGTCGGGCATGCGCCGCTCCTCGCTGACGGGTCACCCCCCCGGTGACCGACGGAGGGACCATAACCGCGTCGTGGGGGCGGACCGGCCAGCGCCGACGATGTGGGGCGCCGGGCCGCGGGACGCGGGGGCTAGCTTGCGGCCATGGCCGAGCACCGGGTCCTGTCGATGGTGCTGGCCGGGGGCGAGGGCAAGCGGCTGGCGCCCCTGACCGCGGATCGAGCCAAGCCGGCGGTGCCCTTCGCTGGCCAGTACCGGATCATCGATTTCGTGCTGTCGAACCTGGCCAATGCCGGCTACCTGCGGATCGTGGTGCTCACCCAGTACAAGAGCCACAGCCTCGACCTGCACGTCACCCGCACCTGGCGGCTCTCGACCCTCCTCAACCAGTACGTCACCCCGGTACCGGCCCAGATGCGGCGGGGCCCCCGGTGGTTCGCCGGGTCGGCCGACGCCGTCTACCAGAACCTCAACTTGGTCGGCGACGAGCAGCCCGAGCACATCCTGGTGCTGGGGGCCGACCACATCTACCGCATGGACCCCCGCCAGATGGTCGACGCCCACGTCGAGTCGGGGGCGGGGGTCACGGTGGCGGCCATTCCCGTGCCCATCGAGCAGGCCGGGGCGTTCGGCGTGATCGAGCAGGGCCCGGGATCGACCATCCGGGCATTTCGGGAGAAGCCGTCGGTGACCGTCGGGATGCCCGGCTCACCGGGCCAGGTCCTCGCCTCCATGGGCATCTACGTCTTCCGCACCGAGACGTTGATCGACGCCGTGGTGGCCAACGCCGCCGACGAGCAGATCGGCAACGACATCGGCGGCGACATCATCCCGGCCCTGGTGCAGGCCGGCGATGCCCATGTCTATGACTTCAGCGAGAACCGGGTGCCCGGGGCGACTGCCCGGGACCGGGCCTACTGGCGCGACGTCGGTTCGCTCGACTCGTACTACGACTCCCACATCGATCTGATCTCGGTGGAGCCGGTGTTCAACCTCTACAACCGGCACTGGCCGATCTTGACCTCGGGACCGACCGCGCTGCCGCCGGCCAAGTTCGTGCTCGAGGGCCCCCAGGGTTCGGGCCAGGCGTTCGACTCGATGGTGTGCGGCGGGGCCATCATCGCCGGAGGAACCGTGCGGCGCTCGGTCATCGGGCCGGGGGTCCAGATCGAGCCCGGAGCCCTGGTCGAGGACTCGATCATCATGAACGACACCGTGGTGGGCGCGGGCGCGGTGGTCCGCCGATCGATCCTGGACAAGAACGTGGTGGTGCCGACGGGGGCGGCAGTGGGCGTCGACCTCGACCACGACCGCCGTTACTACGAGGTCTCCGACAACGGGATCGTGGTGCTCGGGAAGGGCCAGCGGGTCGAACCTTGAGGGTGGCCATGCTGACCCGCGAGTACCCACCAGAGGTCTACGGCGGGGCGGGCGTCCACGTCGAGCACCTGGCCGCCGAGTTGGGACGGCTCGGCCAGGTCGACGTCGAGGTCCACTGCTTCGGGCCCGACCGCCACGACCCGCTGGTGGCCGGGGCCCACCGGCCCTGGTCGGCCCTCGGCGCGGCCGGCGGCGGCGTGCTCGGCGTGCTGTCGGTCGACCTGGCCATGGCCGGGGCGGTGGCGGGCGCCGCCCTGGTCCACAGCCACACCTGGTATGCCAACCTGGGCGGCCACCTGGCCTCGCTGCTCCACGGCATCCCCCACGTCGCCACCGCCCACAGCCTCGAGCCCCTCCGTCCCTGGAAGGCCGAACAGCTCGGGGGCGGCTACGCGGTGTCGTCGTTCTGCGAGCGGACGGCGCTGGAGGCCGCCAATGCCGTCGTGGCCGTTTCGGCGGCCATGGCCGAGGATGTCTGTCGGGTCTACCCGGCCGTCGACCCGGCCCGGGTCCGGGTGATCCACAACGGCATCGACGCCGACGTGTACCGGCCCGACCTCGGGTCGGCCTGGCTCGAACGCCACGGTGTCGAGGCTGGCCGCCCGACCGTGATCTTCGTGGGTCGGGTGACGCGTCAGAAGGGCATCCTCCACCTCCTCGATGCCGCCCACCACCTCGATCCCGAGGTCCAGCTGGTGCTCTGTGCCGGCGCCCCGGACACGCCGGCCATGGCTGCCGAGGTCACCCGTCGGGTCGAGGCCCTGCGGGCCACCCGGCCCCACCTGGTGCTCATCGAAGAGATGCTCCCCCGAGCCGCGGTGGTGCAGCTGGTGTCGCACGCCGATGTGTTCGCCTGCCCGTCGGTCTACGAGCCCTTCGGGCTGATCAACCTCGAGGCCATGGCCTGTGAGACGGCGGTGGTGGCGAGCGCGGTGGGCGGCATCCCCGAGATCGTGGTCGACGGGGAGACCGGGACGTTGGTCGCCTTCGACCCGGAGGCCGGCGCGATCGGTGGCCCGGCCGACCCCGACCGCTTCGCGGACGACCTGGCCTCGGCCATCACCGAGCTCCTCGACGACCCAGCCGAGGCCGCCCGCCGGGGCCGGGCCGGCCGCCAGCGGGTGCTCGAGCACTTCACCTGGGCCGCGGTGGCGGCCCGGACGGCCGAGCTCTACGCCGAACTGCTGGCCTGATCGGGTGGTTCAGACGCCGAGCGAGGCGTTGACCAACACCACCGTGGTCCGGCCGGGGATGCCCTCCTCGTTGAGGATGAGGAGCTTGCGCACCGCACTGTCGCGGCCCATCATCGCCTGCATCCGCTCGTTCTCCTTGGGCAGGGCGTAGTCGTAGATGCGACGGATGCCGGCGTCGACGTCGGGCACCACCTTCTGGGCCCCCACCACCAGGATCACCTTGCCGGCGGTGTAGGCGTAGGGCCCGATCTGGCTCCCGGAGCCGGAGGCGACCACCATCTCACCGGTCTCGGTCACCGCGTGGACGCTGCCCAACTCGACGTCGGGGGCGGCGCTCAGGCGACGGATCTCGTCCATCTGGGTCATGCGGTCCATCTGCATGATCTTGGGGAAGATGGCGTCGTAGCGCCCGCTCTCGTTGATCTCGGCGGTGATGCCGAGGGCGTTGAGGGTGGCCGAGCCGGCGCAGGCCACGCTGGCCCCGTCAGGTACCCGAGCCAGGGCCTCCTTCTTGGCGGTCTCGGCGTCGTCGGCCACGACGACGTCGAAGCCGTGGGCTCGCAGGGCCTCGGCGGTGCGCTCGAGGACGTCGGCGGCGGGGAGGGTGGTGTCGGTCATCGGTGCAGGTGCCTCTCTGGCGTCGGGTCGGGTGCCGACCTCGTCGTTTCCCGACCCTACCGAGCGAGGTTCGGCCCCGCCACGAGCCCCCGACTCCTCCCGCGTGCGATGCTGGCCCGACCTGTCGAAGGAGTGTGCGCCGTGCCGTTCATCCAGATCACCATGGCCGAGGGCCGGACCGACGAGCAGAAGGCCGCCCTGCTCAAGGGCATCCATCAGGTGGTCAAGGACACCATCGACGCCCCCGACGAGGTCATCAACGCCTGGATCGTCGATGTCCCCCGGTCGCAGCTGTCGTCCAAGGGCTCGCTCCTGTCGGAGCGCTAGGCAGCCATGGCCCCGACGACCATGGTGAGGCGCGACTCGCACTACGTCGGGGGCCACTGGCTCCCCTCGACCGGGACCCACCTGCTCGAGGTGGTCGACCCGGCGAACGAGCAGGTCATCGCGACCGTGCCCGACGGCACCGCGGCCGACGTGGAGTCGGCCGTGGCGGCAGCCCGGGCCGCCTTCGACGGCGGCTGGTCGACGACCACCGCGGCGGAGCGCAAGGCACACCTGGCCCGGCTGCTGGCGGCGCTCGAGGACCGGGCCGAGGAGATCACCAGCGTCTGCACCGCTGAGGTCGGGACCCCCCGAGGGCTCTCGTCGCTGATCCATACCCGGGCGACCCTCGGGATCCTGGGCTCCTACATCGAGCTCCTCGACCGTTTCGAGTTCACCCAGGCCCTAGGTCCGACCCTGGTGCTCCACGAGCCCGTCGGCGTGGTGGCTGCCATCACCCCGTGGAACGTGCCCATCCAGCTGCTGGTGACCAAGATGGCGGCCGCCTTGGCCGCCGGGTGCACGGTGGTGGCCAAGCCGTCCGAGCTCACCCCGCTCAACGCCTACCTGCTGGCTGAGGCGGCGCACGAGGCCGAGCTCCCGCCCGGTGTCTGGAACCTGGTGGTGGGCAGCGGGCCCACGGTGGGTGAGGCCCTCATCGGCCACCCCGATGTCGACATGATCTCCTTCACCGGGTCGGTCCGCACCGGCCAGCGGGTGGCCGAGGTCGGGAGTCGCACCGTGAAGCGGGTCCACCTCGAGCTGGGGGGAAAGAGCGCGTTGGTGATCCTCGAGGACGCCGCGCTCCGCCCGGCGGTCGAGGCTGGCATTCGGCAGCTGTTCATGAACTCCGGCCAGGGGTGCGTGGCCTGGAGCCGGATGCTGGTGCCCGAGTCGCGCTACGAGGAGGCCGTGGCCATCGCCCGAGAGGTCGCCGAGAGCTACGTGGTGGGCGACCCGACGGTCGACGGCGTGCAGCTGGGCCCGCTGGTCTCCTCCGCCCAGCGCGAGCGGGTGTGGGCCTACATCCAGGCCGGGATCGACGAGGGGGCCCGTGTGGTGACCGGTGGTCTCGGCCCACCCGAGGGCCTGGACACCGGCTGGTACGTGCGACCCACGGTGTTCGCCGACGTCGAGTCGGAGATGACCATCGCCCAGGAGGAGATCTTCGGGCCGGTGCTGGCGATGCTGGCCTTCGCCGACGACGACGACGCGGTGCGCATCGCCAACGACTCCCGCTTCGGGCTGTCGGGCGGGGTCCGCTCGGCCGATCCCGACCGGGCCCTCGAGGTGGCCCGCCGCCTGCGCACCGGGATGGTGACGATCAACGACGGCGCCTTCAACCCGTTGGCCCCCTTCGGGGGCTACAAGCAGTCGGGCACGGGGCGTCAGCTGGGGTCCTACGGGCTCGACGAGTATCTCGAGCGCAAGTCGGTGTACCGCTGAGCTGCAGCCTTCCCTGACACCGGGGGTCACGTAGCCTGGGCCCGTGTCCGGGGGGACGGTGGTGGAGGCCAGGGTCAGCCAGCCGAGCCGGTGGGACGCGTGGGTGCACCGGGCCAAGGCCCTCGGCCTCCAGGGTCGCCGACGCCTGGTCGATCGCCGTGACCGGGTGCCCCGACACGGGCCGACCGAACGGGACGCCGGGAACTACCGGTCGCTCCTGGCCGAGTCGAGAACGGCCCTCTGGGGTGACGAGGCGTCGGCCGAGCGAGCGATGCAGGAGGGCAAGACCCAGAACCTCCGCCGGGCGGTGCGGGCCTTCGACGGGGTGGTGGTCCCGGCCGGCGAGACCCTCAGCTTCTGGCGCCAGCTCGGTCGGGTCACTCGCCGGCGGGGATTCGTCGACGGTCGGGAGCTGCGCGACGGGTGTCTGATCCCTGCGGTCGGGGGTGGCCTGTGCCAGCTCTCGAACGCCCTCTACGACCTCGCCCTCCGCACCGGGGCCGAGATCGTCGAGCGCCATGCCCACACCCACCTGGTGCCGGGGTCGCCGGTGGCCGAGGGACGGGACGCGACGATTGCCTGGAACTACATCGACCTGCGGTTCAGACCTCAGGTGCCGATCCGCCTCGAGGTTCGGCTCACCGCGGGCGAGCTGGTGGTCGCCTTCTGGGGCACCGACCCTCCCGACCCAGGCCCGCGCCGGGCGAGCCGCCGGGATGACGGCCGGCGGCTGACGGTGGCGGCGCCTGCGGCCGCCGGGTGCGACTCCTGCGGGGAGACCGACTGCTTCCGCCATACCGGACGGCTCGAGACCGCTGCGTCGGACCCGCTGGCCACCGCAGGACCAGTCGCCTTCGTGGTCGACGGCGCCACCCCCGAGCTGGTGGCGCACCTGCGTTCGATCCGACGGCCCGCCGACCGGGTGTTGGCCCCCCTCGACGGCGCCCTCTGGGGTGTCGACCGCTACCGCTGGGAGGAAGGTGGGCGGGTGGCGGGCGACGGAGCCACGAGGGCGACTCTGGCCGGGGCGCTCCGCATCCGCCGGGCCGCCCGCCGGGGTCCGGCGGCGGTGCGGGCCGCCAGCCTGGCTCGCGATGAGCGGGTGGCGGCGACGCTCGCCCGCCATCTCCGGCCCGAGCACACCCACCTGGTGGTGTCCCAATCGCTGGTGGCCTTCCTGTGGCGCGAGGGGGTACTGGGGGGACGGACCTACGACGTTCTCGGACACCGGCTGACGCTGGCCGAATTGCACCAGCGACTCGACGACGCCCTGGCTCGGTTCCCCGATCGGCGGGCCCTCGGCGACTTCCGGGCCCCGGACGAGCTGGTCGTGGCCGAGGCCGAGGCGTTGGCGGCCGCTCGATCGGTGGTGACCGCCCATGTCGGGCTGGCGGGCGCGGTGGGGGCGCGGGCGGTGGTCCTGCCGTGGGCCGGCCTGGCTTCCGCCCCCGTCCCCGTCCGGGCTTCGAGGCCGAGCCCGTCGGCTCGCCTGGTGCTCGGCTTCGCGGGCCCGCTGGTCGAGCGGACCGGCGCCTCTGATGTCGCCGCCGCGGCCGCCGTCCTGGGAGCCGAGGTCCAGCTCCTCCCGGCCGCTGGTACGGCCGCCGACCACCCGGCCTGGGCCGGGGTGACGGTCCGCACGGCGACCCACCGCCAGCGCTGGCTCGACCAGGTCGACGTCGTAGTCCAACCGTCGATCGCGGAGGAGCGCCCCGCGGCCCTGCTGGCCGCCCTGGCCGCGGGGGTTCCGGTGGTGGCCGGAGAGGGGTCCGGCCTCCCGGCCCACCCCCTGCTCCGCGAGGTGGCCTACGGCGACGGCCGGGCGCTCGAGGCAGCGATCGTCGCCTCGAGCGGAGGGTCTCGGGGCTAGGCCCCGGCGGGCATCTCCGAGGGAGTCGCCGGCACCAGCAGGGGCGCACCGGTCGCGGCCTGGATGTCCTCCACCGACGAGCCGGGCGCCACCTCGCGCAGCACCAGTCCCTCGGGCTCGACGTCGATGACGGCCAGGTCGGTGACGATGCGGGTGATGACACCCTTGCCGGTGAGGGGCAGGCTGCACCGGTCGACGATCTTGTGACTGCCGTCCTTGGCCACGTGCTCCATCAGAGCGATGACCCGCTTGGCCCCGTGGACCAGGTCCATCGCTCCGCCCATGCCCTTGACGACCTTGCCCGGGATCATCCAGTTGGCCAGGTCGCCGCGGGCCGACACCTGCATGGCGCCCAGCACCGCCACGTCGATGTGGCCGCCCCGGATGAGCCCGAAGCTGTCGGCCGAGCTGAAGAACGAGGCGCCCGGCAAGACGGTGACGGTCTCCTTGCCGGCGTTGATCAGGTCGGGATCCTCCTCGCCCTCGAAGGGGTAGGGGCCGACGCCGAGGATCCCGTTCTCGCTCTGGAGCACGACGGTCCGGCCTTCGGGCACGTAGTTGGGCACCAGCGTCGGCAGCCCGATGCCGAGATTGACGTAGGAGCCATCCTCCAGGTCGAGGGCCACCCGGGCCGCCATCTGCTCGCGGGTCAGGCTCATCTCAGGCCTCCGACGTCGACGGGCCGGACGGGGAGCCCGGCTGGGGACGGACCGTGCGTCGCTCGACGCGCTTGTCGGTCAGACCGACCTCGACCACCCGCTGCACGAGGATGCCCGGCGTGTGGATCTCGTTGGGATCGAGCTCGCCCGGCTCGACCAGCTCCTCGACCTCGGCGATCGTGATCTGGCCGGCGCCGGCGCACAGGGGGTTGAAGTTCCGGGCCGCCTCCCGGTAGACGAGGTTGCCGTGGCGGTCGCCGCGCCACGCTCGCACCAATCCGAAGTCGCAGACGATGGCGGCTTCGAGGGCGTACTCCCGCCCGTCGAACTCTCGGGTCTCGCGAGGCTCGGAGGCCTTGGCCACCGAGCCGTCGGGGGCGTAGCGCAGCGGCAGTCCGCCGTCGACCACCAGCGTCCCGACCCCGGCCGGGGTGAAGAAGGCGGGGATGCCGGCGCCCCCGGCCCGCAGGCGCTCGGCCAGCGTTCCCTGTGGGGTCAGCTCGACCTCGAGCTCGCCTTGGAGGAACTGCCGCTCGAACTCCTTGTTCTCGCCGACGTAGCTGGCCACCATCCTCGACACCCGCTTGGCGCCGAGGAGCATGCCGAGGCCCCACGCGTCGACCCCGCAGTTGTTGGAGACCAGGGTCAGATCGGTCGAGCCCTGGGCCAGGAGGGCCTCGATGAGGACCGACGGGATGCCGCAGAGCCCGAACCCGCCGACCGCCAGCGAAGCACCGTCGGGGATGTCGGCCACGGCCTCGGCGGCGCTGGCAACGACCTTGTCCATGCACTCACTCCGTCACGCTCGGGTGGAGCGGGGACCCACCGATCGAGATCGGAGGCGCCGCCGCGGGCCGAGATCATGCCCGAGGAGCACCCGGCCTGCACGCTCGACCCGGCCCGGATCCCCGCGGGGGCGGGGTGTCGGCGAGGCGGTCGCTCAGACGGCGACCGGGATGGCGCTGCGCCGACCGGCGGCGCGGCGGGCGGCCATCCGCTGGTCGTCGTTCTCGCCGCCCCAGAAGCCCTGCTCCCGGTTGGTGCGGGCGTACTCGCGGCAATCGAGCAGCACCGGACAGGACGAGCAGATGGTGCGGGCGATCGCCTCTCGGCGCTCCCGATCATCGGCCTGCTCGCCGTGGGGAGCGAAGAAGAGGTGGGTTTGACCCTTGCACGACCCGTCGGTCATCCAGTGCTGCAGGAGGGGGTCGGTCACAAGGCGAAGCGATTCGGACACGCCGACAAGTATCAGCGTTGGAACAGGATCGTTCCAATGGATTCCCACGATGGGCACCATCGGCAGACAAGATGACGGCGAACGGGAGCGTCCTTCTTGAATCCTGACTGGTCAGGTCGACAATCGGCCCGAGCGCCGGTAGCGTCGCCGCCGACCGACGAAACGACCGACTGCTGGAGGAATCCGCGCCATGGCGATCCGACTGGGCGACGAGGCCCCTGACTTCACCGCCGAGACCACCGAGGGCACGATCGACTTCCATGACTGGAAGGGCGACAGCTGGGCCGTCCTGTTCTCCCACCCGGCCGACTTCACGCCGGTCTGCACCACCGAGCTGGGCACCGTGGCCCGGCTCAAGCCCGAGTTCGACCGGCGCAACACCAAGGTCATCGGCCTTTCGGTCGACTCCCTCGACCGCCACGAGACGTGGTCCCAGGACATCGCGGAGGTCACCGGCACGGCTCCGAACTTCCCGATGATCGCGGACGACGGCACCGTCGCCGAGCTCTACGACATGATCGCCCCCAACTGGGATTCGACCATGACCGTCCGGTCGGTGTTCGTGATCGGACCGGACAACAAGGTGAAGCTGTCGCTCACCTACCCGGCGGCCACCGGGCGCAACTTCGACGAGCTGCTGCGGGTGATCGACTCGCTGCAGCTGACGGCCAAGCACAGCGTGGCCACCCCGGCGGACTGGAAGCAGGGCGACGACGTGATCATCACCGCGGCGGTGTCCGACGACGATGCCCGGGTGCGCTTCCCTGGCTACGAGACCAAGAAGCCTTACCTGCGGGTGACGCCTCAGCCTCAGGGCTGAGGCGCCTGGGTCTCCGACGGGTCGGGCGTTAGGGTCCCCGACCCATGGTGTCGACCGCCACCCTCGCCGCGCAGACGACCACCACGGAGGTGGCCCGGGTGGTGGGTGAACCGCTTCCCGAGGCTGTCCCGTACCTCGCCGGAGCCCTCCTCCTTGGCCTGATCGTGGCCGGGGCGGCGGTCCTGCGGCGTCGAACCGGCGTCGTGGACCGACCACCAGCCGCAGTCGACTGAGCGCGGTCGGGGTTGAGGATCCTTGCTTCCCAGGGCCACCTGGACTTGCATGGCCTTCGGCCCTCGGGCCCATCAACCGTCCATCCAGGAGGTTCCCGTTGAACAAGGCCGATCTCGTCGAGGCCATCGCAGCCGACGCCGGCGTCACCAAGACCCAGGCGGAAGGCGTGCTCGATGCCTTCTTCAGCACCGTGACCAGTGCGACCAAGAAGGGGGACAAGGTGGCGTGGCCCGGCTTCGGGTCGTTCTCGACCACCCAGCGGGCGGCGCGCACCGGTCGCAACCCCCAGACCGGAGAGCCGGTCAAGATCAAGGCATCGACGGCGCTGAAGTTCACCGCCAGCTCGACGCTGAAGTCGGCGCTGAACAGCTGACCCTCCTTAGGCCGGAGGTCGCCACGGGGGCCCGCGAGGGCCCCCGTGGCGCGTCCGGACTCGGAAATACGTGGGGGCCGAGGTACGCCCCCCCGACCCCCCTCGGCCCCGCCACGTTTACCCGGCCCCGAGCCCACTAAGCCGCAAGCCCCCGGCGCAAAAAAA
>JANNNX010000025.1:0-48347 GCA_031398745.1 Actinomycetes bacterium | reverse complement strand
GATGCTAGAATCATGCCTGGTTGTGAAGGTGGTTCAACTATTTTTGATCCAGTAGGAGACATTCGACAATGTATGGAAAAACAATTTTTAGAAAAACCAGACACGAGTTATAAGGAATTTGAAGATCATTGTTTACCTGGTGAAACCAGACCCTTTAGTTATACCGTAATTTCGCCAAGACATTTTGAGGCTTGTATGGCTAAGACCTGCCAGGTATTAATTGAAGGCACCTACAATGGGATATTAAAACCGGATATCCATTATATTTCTATTCGTAAAGATTGGAGTAATTTTGAGGAGGTTTGTGTCGGGGCACCCGGGCGCCGGCCGAGGGACACGGGGACCGAACTCGACGGGACCGCCTCAATGGGGGCCTCGGTCAGCGGCATCCCGAAGCCCGCCACCAGGTCGACTTCGGGGAGGGCCTCGGCCAGCTCGGCGCCCGAACGCTCAGCCAGGCAGCCGGTGACGACCAGGCGGGCACCCGGCCGGCGCACGTCGGCCAGGGCCAGGATGGTCTCGATCGATTCGGCCCGGGCCTCCTCGACGAAGGCGCAGGTGTTGACCACGACCACGTCGGCCCGGTCGGGGCTGCTGGCCGCCAACAAGCCGTCGGCCAGCAGCGTCCCGACGAGCTTGTCGGAGTCGACGCGGTTCTTGGGACAGCCCAACGTCTCCACCCAGAACCGCTGCGCCATGGCGCGACAGGGTAGTGGCGGGCCCCCAGGCCGCCGTCGGGCCCCCTTCTCCCCCCTCCCCGCAGGGGCAGCCCGCGTCAGCGGGTGGAGGTCGGAGCGTCGAGGCGGACCTGGTCGGCAGGAGCGGGGTGGCCGAACAGGTAGCCCTGAGCCCGATCGACGCCCATCGCCCGGACGGCCGAGAGCTGGTCGGGGTCCTCCACCCCCTCGGCCACCACGAGCAGCCCGAGGTCGTGGGCGAGACGGACGAGGGAGGTGACGATCAGGGCATCGACCTGATCGGCGGTCACTCCCAGCAGGAGGCTCCCGTCGAGCTTGACCTGGTCGAGGGGCAGATCCCGCAGGGAGGCCAGGGTGGCGGCGCCCGTGCCCAGGTCGTCGAGCGCCACGGTCACGCCCAGCCCCCGTAGCCGTTCGATGCTGTGGCGGACCGGGGTCGGGTCGACCAGCGAGGCCTCCGCCACCTCCAGGCAGAGCCACTCCGGCTCGGCCGCCGCTCCGGCCAGCAACTCGGCGACCTGGTCGACGAAGGCCGGCGCCAGGAGCTGGCCCACGGCGACGTTGACCGCCACCTGGAGGGGCTGTCCGGGCCCCAGGGACGCCCGCCAGCGACAGGCCTCGCCGACGACCCACAGCCCGATCTTGTCGAGGAGGACAGTGTCCTCGGCGGCCCACAGGAACTCGCGGGGTCGGAGCTGGCCGAGTTCGGGGTGGTCCCAGCGCAGCAGCGCCTCGACCGCCACCACGTCTCCGGTGACCAGGTCGACCTGGGGTTGGTAGTGCAGACAGAGCTGGTTCTCCGGCAGCGCATCGCCGATCGTCGACTGGATGATGACCCGGTGGGCGACCGCATTCTCGAGGCCGGCCTCGAAGACCTCGACCCGGTTGCGACCCCGCTCCTTGGCCCAGTAGAGGGCCACGTCGGCCCGCCGCAGCAGGTCCTCGGCCATGTCCCGCCCGTCACCCACCGCGACCCCGATGCTCAGACCCACCGACACCGACCGACCGTCGAGGTCGAAGGGCTGGTCGAGCACCTCCCGCAGCCGCTGGGCGAGGACGGCAACCCCTTCGCCCTCCTCCAGCTGCTCGCTGCAGACGACGAACTCGTCGCCCCCCATCCGAGCCAGCGTGTCGGTCTCGCGCAGCACACCCCGCAGGCGGTCGGCGGCCTCGGCCAGGAGTACGTCGCCCAGCCGGTGGCCAAGGGTGTCGTTCACCGCCTTGAAGCGGTCGAGGTCGCAGTACAGCACGACCACCTGGGTGCCCTGGCGACGGGCCCGGGCCAGCGCCTCCTCCACCCGCTCGAGGAAGCGGCCGCGGTTGGGCAACCCGGTCAACAGGTCGTGGCCGGCAAGGTGCTCGAGCTCGGCCATGAGCCGAGCCCGCTCGGTGATGTCGTTGGCCATGGCGATGGTGCCCAGCAGGCGGCCGTCGTCGCCCCGCAGCGGCGACGCCGAGAGCACGAGCTCGAGGGCCACGCCGTCGGACCGCTCGAAGCGGTGGTCGGCCTCCTGCTCGACCCCTTCGGCCAGCGCGGCGACGGTCTCGAAGGGCAGGGACGGGGACGGCGACGGGGCACCCTCCTCCCAAGGCGGCCAGCCCAGCAGTCGGGATGCCGTCGGGTTCCACCGTCGCACCCCGCTGTCGGGGGCGAGCTCGATCATGGCGACCGGCGACGAGTCGAACATCCGACGCAGCCGGTCCTCGCGGTTGCCGATGGCGATGGCGTGGGCCAACGCCCTCTGGCGGGCCAACAGCAGGCTGGCGACCACGAAGGCGGCCAGCACCGACAGGACCAGCCCGAGGATCACGACCTCGGCCTCGCGCTCGTAGGCGCCCGAATCGAAGCCGGCGAGGGCATCGACGTCGATCGCCCAGCGCTGCCCGTAGATCTCGATCGTTCCCCGCCACGAGCGGCCGGTGACGGCGTCGGCAGACGTCGAACCCAGCACCTCCTCGCGGCCGTCGTTACCCAGATCGACCAGGGCCACGCCGATCTCGGAAACGTTGGCCCGGGCCAGCACCGCCTCGGGCAACCGGGCACCGTTGAGGACCACGAAGACCCAGCCCACCGGCGGCAGGAGGTCGCCCTCTCCGGGTGCTGGGCGCTGCACCGGCACCACCAACATGACGATCCGCTGGGCGTTGGCCTCCTCGACGTCGAAGCCCTCGAAGGGGCTCACGTCGAGGACCGCCGAGAGCCTCGGCTCCCGGGTCCGGGCCGACTCGGCGAAGGTGGCGGCGACCACCGGGAGGGCACCGGCCTGGAGGCCGATGCAGGTCGGGCAGACGCTCACCGGCTCGAGCAGGCGCAGCGTGGCCGAGCTGGCCGCGCCCATCTCGCCCGGGGTGGCGAAGGCGATGGCCAGGGCTTCCGGGTACCGCGACTCGAGGTCGAGGGCGTCGACGTAGGAACGGAACTGCAGCGCATCGATCTGCGGGTCGACGCTGAAGATCCCCGACGCCGCCTGGGCCACGTCCTGGTACCGGGTGAGCTCGGCCCGAGTGGCGGCCTCGATCTCGACCGCGGCCTCCTCGAAGCGACGGTCGACGGCCGACGCTCCCCGTGAACGGGCCCGTTCGGCCACCACCGTCGTGCCCGTGACGCCGGCGACGAACACCGCCAGCCCGACCAGCAGGCAGCCGAAGGTCGACAGCCTCGAATGGCGCGGCGCCCGAGGATTCGGGTGTCGAAATGGCAGCCGCATTCGCAGGGGATCGGCACCCCAGGGGCCAGGATTGAGCCCCGATCAGAGGCGGAGCGGCTCGGGTTCGAGTTCACCCGGGCCCTGGAGGGCGTCGAGCTCCTCGACCGTCATCAGCACATCACGAGCCTTCGATCCGGTCGACGGGCCGACCACGCCCCGTTGCTCGAGCAGGTCCATCAGCCGACCGGCGCGAGCGAAACCCACCTTCAGCTTGCGCTGCAACATCGACGTCGAGCCGAGCTGACTCCGGACCACCAGGCTCATGGCCTGCCACAGCAGATCGTCGTCGGAGTCGCCCGCACCTCCGCCGGCGGCGCCCGTGGCCAGGACCGCGTCGTCGCCCTCGGCTCCGGCCACGCCCTGGTCGTAGTCGACGGTCGGCGCCTGACGCCGCCAGTGGGCGACCACCTTGCGGACCTCGTCCTCCCCCACCCAGGGGCCCTGGATGCGCTGGGCGACCGACGAGGCCGGGCCCAGGAGGAGCATGTCGCCCTTGCCCACCAGGCGCTCGGCCCCGATGGTGTCGAGGATCACCCGGGAGTCGGTGGCAGTGGTGACGGCAAACGCCATGCGGGCCGGCACGTTGGCCTTGATGACCCCGGTGATGACGTTGACCGACGGCCGCTGGGTGGCGATGACCAGGTGGATACCCACCGCCCGGGCCATCTGGGCGATGCGGCAGATGGCATCCTCGACGTCGCGAGCGGCGACCATCATCAGGTCGTTGAGCTCGTCGACCACGAGCACGATGTAGGGCAGGCGCTCGTAGCTGGGCAGGCCCGGATCGTCCACGCCCTCCACCCGGGGCGGGTCGAGTTCGCCGCGGTCGTAGGCGGCGTTGTAGCCGATGATGTCGCGCACCCCGACCTCGTGGAGCAGGTCGTAGCGGCGCTCCATCTCCTTGACCGCCCAGGCCAGCGCGTTGGCCGCCTTCTTCGGGTTCACCACCACCTGGGTGAGCAGGTGGGGAAGACCGTTGTACTGGCCGAGCTCGACCCGCTTGGGGTCGATGAGGATGAGGCGCAGCTGCTCGGGTGTCGAACGCATGAGCAGTGAGGTGATCATCGAGTTGATGGCACTCGACTTGCCGGCCCCGGTGGCACCGGCGATGAGCAGGTGGGGCATCTCGGCCAGGTTCACCAGGAGGGCCTGTCCGGCGATGTCGCGGCCGACACCCACCGCGCAGGGGTGGGTGGCTTGGCGAGCCTCGGGCGAGTTCAGAATGTCGCCCAGCGCCACCAGTTGGCGCTCGCGGTTGGGGACCTCCACCCCGATGGCCGAACGCCCGGGGATGGGGGCCAGGATGCGAACGTCGGGCGACGCCATGGCGTAGGCGATGTCCTTGTGGAGCGCGGTGACCCGGGCCACCTTCACGCCGGGACCGAGCTCGAGTTCGAAGCGGGTGACCGTGGGGCCGACGGTCATTCCCACCAGCCGGGTCTCGACCCCGTGGGCCGCCAGGGCCCGCTCGAGCGTCCGGCCCTCGGCTTCGACGGCCAACCGGTCGACGCTCTGCGCCTTCGACGTCTTGAGCAGGTTGAGCGGCGGGAGCTTCCAGCTGCTCTTGCGCACCGCCGGACCGAGGTCGATGGCCAGCTGCTCGGTGTCGCCCACCGCCTCCGGGGGTGCTGACGGCAGCCGCACCTCGGGCGGAGCCGAGGCGGCGGGGAGGCGCTCCTCGTCGGCCGCGTCGTCGAACAGCAACCCGCCGAGCACCGGCGCCGGAGCGTCGGACAAGTCGATCTCGAGGCCCGGACCCCGGCCGGAGCGTCCCTTGGAGTCCACCGGCGCGGCGGCGGCCGGGGCCCCGGCGCCGTCCATCGAGAACAGCGACGCCACCAGCGGGGCGAGGTGGCGACCGAGGGCGCGGACCGCGGCCGAGACCCCGCGAGCGAGGACCGGGAGCGAGCTCCCGGTCACCGCCAGCAGGCCGCCGACCAGCACCCCACCGAGCACCACCGCGGCTCCCGGGGTGGCAACCGCCGAGCGCAGCGGCCCGGCCAGCGCCCGCCCGACGGCGCCCCCGGCACTGCTGTCGTCGCCGAGCAGGTGGGCGAAGCCGGCGACGCCGCTCAGCACCAGCACGCAACCCAGGGCGACGCGGCCGGCAAGCGGGCGATGCTCGTCGTGCGCCAGCAGGGCGCCCAGTGCGACCAGGGCGAGGGGCAGGCCCAGGCGGCCGACCCCGAAGGCGGCGTCGGTTCCCGCCCGCAGGCCGTCACCGACCGGGCCGGTGGCGTCGACGTAGATCCCCAGGGCCGCGACCAGCCCGCACACGATGAGGGCGAGACCCCAGGTGTGGGGGCTGGAGCCCAGGACCTCGACGGTTCGCCGGACGCGCTCGATCAGCGAAGGCCGGCGGCGGCGACGGCGGCGCGCGGCCGGGGCTCGTCGAGCCGGGGACGTCCGAGTCCTGGTCGTCGCCACAGTGGCAATAACGCTAACACCAGCAACACAGGCAACAGCCGGACCCTGGTCCCCTCGCGCCCCTCGTGCCCTTTGCGCCGACCGGGTCGTGAACGACGGTGGACCGGGAGCTGAACCATCGTCGGTGGTGCTTGCCCCGGCGAGGTGGCTCCCGGATGATCCGGCCGCGCACCAATGGGACGGCGACGTCCCCGCGCCCACGATCCACCCCTTCCCGAGGAGACCCGATGTCGATCCTGACGCGCCGCGGTGTCGGCGCCCGCGTCACGTTGGTGGCGATCGTCGCCCTGGTGGCGTCGTCGCTGTCGAGCTGGGGGACACCGGCCTCGGCGGCCATCACCACCGTGGTGATCAACGAGGTCGAGTCGAGCGGCGGGAGCCCCGGCGACTGGGCCGAGCTCCACAACACGGGAGCGACCGCGGTCGACATCTCCGGGCTGAAGTTCCTCGACAACGTCGACAACGACGCCACTCACGTCTACACCATCCCTGCGGGCACGGTCATCGCCGCTGGTGGCTACTTCGTCCTGGAGGAGGCCGCATTGACCTACGGCCTGGGGTCGGCCGACAGCGCCCGACTCTTCGAGGCCGATGGCACGACGCTGATCGACACGTACACCTGGGCGACCCATGGAGCGCCCACCTACGGCCGGTGCCCGAACGGGACGGGGGCGTTCACCAACACCGTGAGCTCCACCAAGGGCGCAGCGAACGACTGTGGTGGCGCCACCACCACCACGACCACCGGTTCGACGACCTCCACGACCGCCGGCGCCGCGCTCACCGTGGCCATCAACGAGGTCGAGTCGAACGGGGGCACCCCGGATGACTGGGTCGAGCTCTACAACACCGGTGCCGCCACCATCGACATCTCCGGCCTCAAGTTCATCGACAACGACGACACGCACGCTCTCTACGCCATCCCCGCAGGCACGACCCTCGCTCCCGGTGGCTACTACGTGCTCGAGTCCGGGGCGTTCGGCTTCGGACTGGGCGGCGCCGACAGCGCCCGGCTCTTCGCCGCCGACGGCACAACCCTGCTGACCTCGTACTCCTGGACGGCACACGCCACCGCCACCACCTACGGGCGGTGCCCGAACGGGACGGGCGCCTTTGTCACCACGGGGTCGTCGACCAAGGCCGCGGCCAACGACTGTGGCGTCGGCACCACTTCCACAACGGCCGGCTCGTCGGCCGCAGTGTGGCCCGGCAGCCCGACCGTCCAGACGGTCGACAACACGGCCACCTTCACCAGCAACCTCAGCGGGCTGGTCTACGAGGGATCCGGTAGCGCCACCCCGGGAGTGCTCTGGGCTGCCCGCAATGGGGCCGGGGCGCTGTTCCGGCTGGTCTACGACGGCAGCGCCTGGGTGCCGGACACCGCGGACGGGTGGGGAGCAGGCAAGGGCCTGCGCTACCCCGATGGTGGCGGCGACGCCGATGCCGAGAGCGTGACCATGGGCGGCACGACCTCCGCCAGCGGCCTGTACGTGTCGGCCGAGCGCAACAACACCGCCAACTCGGTCAGCCGCAACAGCATCCTGCGTTACGACCCGAGCGCCCCCGGATCGACCCTCACCGCCACCAACGAGTGGAACCTGACGGCCGACCTGCCGACGACCGGCGCCAACCTCGGGCTCGAGGCCATCACCTGGGTCCCCGACTCCTACCTGGTGGCCAACGGCTTCGTCGACCAGGCCCAAGGCCACGTCTACGACCCGGCCGAGTACCCGAACCACGGCTCCGGCCTCTTCGTCGTGGGCCTGGAGTCGAGCGGCTCGCTCTTCGTCTACGCCCTCGACCACGTGGGTGGCGGGTTCACCCGGGTGGCCACGCTGGCGAGCGGGCTGCCGGCGGTGATGGCCCTCGAGTTCGATCGAGACCTCAACGACCTGTGGGCCCTCTGCGACGACACCTGCAACGGCCGCTCGTCGGTGCTCCGGCTCACCTCGGCCACCGGCACCTTCATCTCGTCGTCGCTGTTCGAGCGGCCGACGGGGATGGCCAACATCAACAACGAGGGCTTCGCCATCGCCTCGGCCACCGAGTGCGTGGACGACCGCAAGCCGGTCTACTGGTCCGACGACAGCGACACCGGTGGCTACTCCCTCCGCCGGGGCACACTCCCCTGCACGGCCATCCCGCTCGCCGAGGTGCCCTCGCTCCCCCTCGGTCCCCTATCGCTGATCCCGCTCGCCCTCCTGATCGGCGCCTGGGCCGTGTACCGGCAGCGGCGGGCCGGGATGCGCCTGGCCAGCTGACGCCGAGCGACCGGGTCGGGGTTGCCCCGACCCGGTCGCTCACTCGACGGTCACCGGACCATGGGTGCGGCAGCGAGCCTGCCACCCCGACGGGGTCACCGTGACCGCCAGCCAGGCCCCGCAGCGGGTACAGAACCTCGGTGGGTCGAGGTCGGGCAGGCAGCCCGGGCACACCGACGACGCCCGACCGCAGCCCGGGCAGCGGGCCGGGAGATCGCCCGACAGCTCAGAGCACCCCGGTGAGGGCGCCGACCGGCATGGCCAGGTCGGCCAGCATGGCCAGGTCGTCGTCGGCCGAGCGGCCGAGGGTGGTCAGGTAGTTGCCGACGATGAGGGCGTTGATGCCGGCCGTCATCCCCATGGCCTGGAGCTGGCCCAGGGTGACCTCCCGGCCCCCGGCGTAGCGCAGGATGACGTCGGGGAGAGCCAGGCGGGCAAGTGCGATCCAACGCAGCGCCTCGATCGGGCGCACCGGCCGGCGCACCTGGAGCGGGGTCCCGGGCCGGGGGTTGAGGAAGTTGAGTGGGACCTCGGTGGGGCCCAGCTCGGCCAACTCGGCCAGCAGCTCGAGGCGCTGGTCGTGGCTCTCGCCCAGGCCGATGATGCCGCCGCAGCACAGCTCCATGCCGGCCTCGAGCACCACCTGGCAGGTGTCCCACCGCTCCTGCCAGGTGTGGGTGGTGACGATCTGGCCGAAGAACGAGCGGGCCGACTCGAGGTTGTGGTTGTAGCGGTGCACGCCACCGGCGGCCAGCGCGGCGGCCTGGTCGGCGTCGACGATTCCGGCCGACACGGCGACCTGCAGGCCGGTCCGCTCGGACACCAGGGTCACCAACTCGAGGATGCGGGCCAGCACCCGCTCGTCGGGACCACGGAGGGCGAGAACGATGCAGAACTCGCTGGCACCGGTGGCCGCGGTCTCCTCCGCGGCCCGGAGCACCTCGTCGGTGTCGAGGAACGGCGTCGCCTTCACCGTGGTGTCGGCCCGGGACGACTGGCTGCAGAAGTGGCAGTCCTCGGGGCAGCCGCCGGTCTTGGCCGACACGATGCCCTCGATCTCGACGGTCGGGCCGCACCAGGCCAGACGCACCTCGTGGGCCAGGGACGCGAGTGCGGGCACGCTCTCGTCGGGCACCCGCGAAAGTGGGTCCAACTCGGCGGGGGTGAGCCGGCGGCGCTCGTCGAGCAGCGCGACCCCGGCGGCGGCGAGCAGCGAGCGCGGGTTCGACGCCACGCTCAGGCCTCCATCACCACGGGGACGATCATCGGGCGCCGGCGGGTGCGGTTGTTGACGAACTGGCCGAGCGCCTTGCGAGCCCGGCGGCGGATGGCCTCGACGTCGGAGGTGTCGCCCTTCTCGATCGCCACCCGGACCTCCTTGCGGGCCTCCTCGAGCAGGTCCTCGGCCTCATCGGCGTGGACCCAGCCCCGGGTGATGATCTCGGGCCCCGACACGACCTCGCCCCGGTCGACATCCACCGTGACGATCACCACGACGACCCCCTCCTCGGCCAACACCCGCCGGTCGCGCAGCACGCCGTGGCCGATGTCGCCGATGCCGGAGCCGTCGACGTAGAGGTAGCCGGCCGGGACCCGTCCGACGTTGACCAGCCCCTGGTCGGTGAGCTCGAGCTGGTCGCCGTCGAGCGACACCAGCACGTGATCAGCGGGCACGCCCACGGCCTCGGCCAGCCGGGCGTGGTGGACCAGGTGGCGGAACTCGCCGTGGACCGGGACGAACCACTCGGGGTCGGCCAGCGACAGGAGGGTCTTGAGCTCCTCCTGCTTGGCGTGGCCCGACACGTGGACCCGGGCCAGGCCGGAGTGGATGACGTCGACCCCTCGCCGGTGCAGGCCGTCGATGACCTTGGACACCGAGGACTCGTTGCCCGGAATGGGGTGCGAGCTCAGGATCACCGTGTCGTTGGCCCCGACCTGGATCCAGCGGTTCTCGCCGGCGGCCATGAGCGACAGGGCCGACATGGGCTCGCCCTGAGAGCCGGTCGACACGATGCAGAGGTGCTCGTCGGGGATGTCACCGGCGTCGTCGATGTCGACGATGGCGTTGTCGGGCAGGTCGAGCAGGCCCATGTCCCGGGCCAGCTTGACGTTGCGACCCATGGACCGGCCGAGGGTGGCCACCGTGCGCCCGTGGGCGATGGCGGCATCGGCGATCTGCTGGACGCGGTGGATGTGACTGGCGAAGCAGGCGACGATGAGCCGGCGACCGGCGGCGCGGCCGATCAGCTCGTGGAGGACCTCGCCGACCGAGCGCTCCGAGGTGGTGTGGCCCGACTCCTCGGCGTTGGTCGAGTCGGCCAGCAGCAAGCGGACGCCCTCGCCGGCCGAGATGGCCCCGATGCGGGCCAGGTCGGTAGTCCGCCCGTCGACCGGGGTGAGGTCGAGCTTCCAGTCGCCGGTGTGGAACACCACGCCCTGGGCGGTGTGGAAGGCGACCGCGAAGCCGTGCGGCACCGAGTGGGTGACGGGGATGAACTCGACGTCGAACGGCCCGATCCGGCGGCGCTCGCCGTCGACCACCGGCCGCAGATCGGTCTTCTTGAGCAGGCCCGCCTCCTCGATGCGACCCCGGGCCATGCCCAGGGTCAGCGCCGAGCCGTAGAGCGGAAAGGAGATCTCCCGCAGCAGGTAGGACAGGGCCCCCACGTGGTCCTCGTGGCCGTGGGTCAGGACGCAGCCGTCGATGTCGTCGGCCCGCTCCCGCAGCCAGGTGAAGTCGGGCAGGACGAGGTCGACCCCGGGCATGTCGGCGTCGGGGAACATGAGCCCGCAGTCGACCAGCACGATGCGCCCGCCCTGCTCGATGGCGGCGCAGTTCCGGCCGATCTCCCCCAGGCCGCCGAGGAAGGTGATCCGGACGGCCTCAGCCATGGAGGTCGGCCAGCAGCAGACGGGCCTCGTCGTCGAGGCCGTCGGGCGCGGGCCCGAGCGGGAGTCGGCACTGGCCGGCGGGAAGCCCCAGCGCCCGGAGGATGGCCTTGGCCGGCAGGGGGTTCGGGGCCCGCTCGCTGGTCTCGAAGGCGAAGCTCGACAGCAGCGTGGCCTGCAGCCGGCGGGCTTCGGACACGTCGCCCTTGGCGAAGGCCCGGACCATCTCGCCCATCGGCCCGGCGGCCCAGTGCGAGGCGACGCCGACCACGCCCACGGCCCCCACCGCCAGGAGCGCAAGGGTGAGCGCGTCGTCGCCGGCATAGACCTCGAAGCCGCCCGGGGCGGCGGCCACCAGCCGCGACGTCTCGGCTGGGTCGCCGGCCGCGTCCTTGACCGCGACCACGTTGGGCACGTCGCGGGCGAGCGCCAGGAGGGTGTCAGTGGCGACCTTGCGGCCGGTGCGGATCGGGATGTCGTAGACCACCACCGGGAGCGGGCCGGCGGCCTCGGCCACGGCCCGGAAGTGGGCGGCCAGGCCCGCCTGGGGCGGGCGGCTGTAGTACGGGGTGACGGCCAGGACCCCGGCGATGCCGAGACCGGCGGCCCGGCTCGTGAGCTCCACCGAGTGGGCGGTGTCGTTGCTGCCGGTGCCGGCGAGCACCGGCACGCTGACCGCCCCGGCCACCGCCTCCCACAGGGTCAGCTTCTCGTCATCGCTCAGGGTGGCGCTCTCGCCGGTCGTGCCGGCCACCACCAGGCCGTCGTTGCCCTGATCGACCAGCCACCGAGCCAGCGTCACCGCGCCGTCGACGTCGAGCGCCAGATCGTCGTCGAAGGGCGTCACCATGGCGGTGAGGACCTCTCCGAAACGGGGCATCGATCGAGGCTACCAGCGGCCCCCGAGGGGCCTGGCCGGCGAGGGCTCGCCGGGGGCGGGGCCGTAGGCTCCCTCGGTGCCCGACGCTCCGTCGCCTGCGCCGGGCCTCGGGCTGACCGCGGCCGAGGTCGCCGAGCGGGTCGCTCGGGGGCAGGTCAACCGCTCCGACGACCGCACCAGCCGGACCGTCGGCGAGATCATCAAGGCCAACGTGGTCACCCGGTTCAACGCCATGTTGGCGGTGCTCTTCGCCGCGGTGCTGGCCACCGGCCGCCTGGGCGACGGCCTGTTCGGGTTCGTGGTGGTGCTCAACAGCGCCATCGGCGTCGTCCAGGAGGTGCGGGCCAAGCGCACCCTCGATCGCCTGGCGCTGCTCAACGCCCCGACCGCCCGGGTGGTCCGTGACGGTCGAGCCGGCGACATCGCCTCGAGCGAGGTCGTCCTCGACGACCTGGTCGAGCTGCGGGCCGGCGACCAGGTCTGCGCCGACGGCGTCGTGGCCCAGGCCGACGGGCTCGAGATCGACGAGTCGCTGCTCACCGGCGAGTCCGACCCGGTGGCCAAGAGCCCGGGCGACGACGTCCTGTCGGGGTCGTTCGTGGTGGCCGGGTCGGGTCGTTTCGCCACCACCGCAGTGGGCGAGGACGCCTACGCCCGGAGGCTGGCGACCGAGGCCCGACGCTTCACGCTGGTGTCCTCCGAGCTGCGCGACGGCATCGACCGGCTGCTCCGCTACCTCACCTGGGTGATCGTGGCCATCACCCCGGTGCTGCTGTGGTCGCAGTTCCGCCAAGACAACCCAGGGGGGTGGCGCGAGGCCGTCACCGCCAGCGTGGCTGCCCTGGTCGGGATGATTCCCGAGGGCCTGGTCCTGCTGACCAGCATCGCCTTCCTGCTGGCGGCGTTGACGCTGGCCCGACGCCAGGTCCTCGTCCAGGAGCTGCCCGCCGTCGAGGGTCTGGCCCGGGTCGACGTCGTGTGCCTGGACAAGACCGGGACGCTGACCGACGGCACCATCGAGCTCGATGACGTACACCTCCTGGTCGAGGGACCGGGCCAGGGAGATCGGGTGCGGGCCGCGTTGGGAGCCCTGGCCGCCGACGAGGCGGCCAACGCCACCCTACGGGCGCTGTCGGCCGCCCTGGGGGCCCCGGGGGGCTGGGAGCGCACCGCCTCGGTCCCGTTCTCGTCGGCCCGCAAGTGGAGCGCGGCCACCTTCGAGGGCCAGGGCACGTGGGTGCTGGGAGCGCCCGAGCTCCTGCTGGCCGACGACAGCGAGCACCGACCGGTGGCCGACGAGCTCGCCGCCAGCGGTCGGCGGGTGCTGCTGGTGGCGACCGCCCCCAGGCCCCGCCAGGTGGGCGACGGCTCCGACGGGCTGACCCCGGTGGCGCTGTGCTCGTTCACCGAGCGGGTCCGGCCCGACGCGGCCGACACCCTCGCCTACTTCGCGGCCCAGGGCGTGACCCTCAAGGTCCTCTCGGGCGACAACCCCCGGACCGTCGGCGCCATCGCCGGGCGCCTCGGCCTCGACCCCGCGTCGGTCGACGCCCGCCAATTGCCCAGCGACCCCGAGGACCTGGCCGACGCGGTCGAGGGCCACGGCGTGTTCGGCCGGGTCACCCCCGAGCAGAAGCGGGCCATGGTCCGGGCCCTGCAGTCGAGGGGACATGTGGTGGCCATGACCGGCGACGGAGTGAACGACGCCCTCGCCCTGAAGGACGCCGACATCGGCGTGGCCATGGGATCGGGCGCGGCCGCGACCCGGGCGGTGGCCCAGCTGGTGCTCCTCGACGGCCGGTTCGACCGCTTGCCGGCGGTGCTCGAGGAGGGCCGCCGGGTCACCCGCAACGTCGAACGGGTGGCCAACCTCTTCGTCACCAAGAACGTCTACTCCATCGTGCTGGCCCTGGCCGTGGCGGTGGCCGGCCTCCCCTACCCGTTCCTCCCCCGGCACCTCACGCTCATCAGCTCGCTGACCATCGGCATCCCGGCCTTCTGGCTGGCCTTCGGTCGCGACGCCGAGCGCTACCGACCCGGGTTCCTCCACCGGGTCCTCCGGTTCGCGGCACCGTCGGGGCTGGTGGTGGCGATCGCCGCCTTCGCCGCCTACTCGCTGGCTCGGGCCGAGGACGTCGCCCCCGACGAGGCCCGAACCTCGGCCACCGTGGCCCTGGTGGTGGTGGCGCTGTGGGTGCTGGTGGTTCTGGCCCGCCCGCTGCGGGCATGGAAGGTGGCGCTCATCACCGGGATGGCGGCCGCCTTCGGCGTGGCCCTGGCCGTGCCCTGGATCCGGCACTTCTTCGTCCTCGAGATCCCCGTCGAGGTGCTGCCCCAGGCGCTCGCCATCGGGGCCGCCGGGGCGTTCGTGGTCGAACTGGTCGGCCGACGGGCCCTCGACTCGGCCCCCGCCGGTGGGGGGTCGAGACCCCGACCCCCGGCACCCAAGGGCGCGGGGGACCTCCCCTACGCTGACCGGTCGTGACCGAGGGGGCGATCGACCAGCCGCGACGCATCCCGCTGCCGATCCTGCTCACGCCGCTCGTCACCTTCGCGGCGGTGGCCACGGTGGCCGACATCATCGGTCCCAGCCTCATAACCGACCACCCCCTGCTGCAGATGTTCCTGCAGCCCCGCAACCGCTACCTGATCCTGGCTGCCCCCCAGGTCGACACCTGGTCGTTCTTCCTGGTCGGGTTCTTGCGGCTCGTCCTGTCCGATCCGCTGTGGTTCCTGCTCGGCGTCCAGTACGGCGATGCCGCCCTGCGCTGGGCCGACCGGGCCCTCGGCGAGGAGGCTGGCGTTGTCGGCCTGCTGCTGCGGTGGTTCCGGCTGGCGGCACCGGCCATCGTCTTCATCGCCCCGTCGGGCTACGTGTGCTTGTTGGCCGGGGCCACCGGGATGCGGGTCCGGCGGTTCATCGTCCTCAACGTCTCGGGCACGGTCTGTCGCCTGGTGCTGTTCAAGGCCCTCGGCGAGGCCTTCCGAGACCAGCTGCTCGACCTGATCGGCTGGATGCAGCGCTACCGCTGGTGGCTGGTGGCCCTCGCCTTCGTGGCCGTGTCGATCTCGACGGTGCGGGCCCGCCGGGCCGGCACCTTGGGCACGGTGTCGGAGATCGAGGCCGAGATCGAGGCTGCCGAGCAAGAGCTGGCGGCCGGTGACGAGTCGCCCCGGGGCGACGGAGAGGAGCACCTGTGAGTCGAGGGATCGCAGTAGTGACCGGGGCGTCGAGCGGCATCGGCGCCGCCACCGCGGCCCAACTGGCGGGCGTCGGCTTCGACGTCGTCATCGGGGCCCGGCGCCTCGACCGGTTGCAGGCCGTGGCCGACGAGATCGGTGCCACCGCCCTTCCCCTCGATGTCACCGATCTCGAGTCGATCGAGGCGTTTTGCGCCCAGGTGCCCGAGTGCCGGGTGCTGGTCAACAACGCCGGGGGGGCACTCGGCCTCGATCCGGTGGAGCGGGCCGATGATGCCGACTGGGAGTGGATGTTCGCAGCCAACGTGCTCGGACCCATGCGGATGACCCGGGCCCTGCTCCCGGCCCTGGAGGCCAGCGGCGACGGCCACATCGTGATGATCGGCTCGATCGCCGGGCTCGAGGCCTACGCCGGCGGCGCCGGCTACAACGCCTCCAAGTTCGGGGTGCGAGCCGTCACCCGGGTCCTGCGTATCGAGCTGCTGGGCCGGCCGATCCGAGTCACCGAGATCGACCCGGGAATGGTCGAGACCGAGTTCAGCGAGGTCCGCTTCAAGGGCGACGAGGGGCGGGCGGCCGCCGTCTACGCCGATGTCGACCCCCTGACGGCCACGGACATCGCCGACTGCATCACGTTCGCGGTGACCCGCCCGAGCCACGTGAACATCGACTCGATGCTGGTCATGCCCCGGGACCAGGCCGGCCCGGGCCTGGTCCACCGCCACCCCGACCGCTGAGAATTCGGGCTCAACCGGTCGGCTGCTCAGCTCCCGGGCGGGCGTCCAGGGCGGCCACGAAGACGTCGACGATCTCGGTCAGGGGCCGACGGACCCGGTCCTCGGGGTGCTCGTCGGCCAGCGGCGTGGAGGCGATGAGGGCGCACAGCTCGGCCAGGCCGGTGTAGGTGGCGCCGGGCAGGCCGACCGCATCGAGGGTGGCCGCGATCTCCTCCATCTCCCCCACCCAGCGGTAGGCCTTGGGGGCGATACCCGACGCGCCCCGCTCGATCCCGGCCAGCCGATCGACCGGACCGTCACCCAGCTGGGCGACGAGGGCGTCGTAGACGCCGAGGGCCCGCGCCGCGGTCATGATCTCGGCCCCCAGCAGTTGGGTGCCCTTGTTGTAGCCGGCGAAGACCATCTTCATGGCCGAGGCCCGGCCCACCTGGTCGTCGAGGACGCTGACCCGCAGGCCGTGCTCGGCGAGCTGGCCCACCAGCTCGGCCTGCGGCCCGGAGGCGTAGATGTGGTTGGAGGGCGACGGCGGCGGGCCGCCGATGATGCCGGCGTCGACGAAGGGGTTGCCGCTGTCTTCGATGATCTCGGCCATCCGCACCGCGGTGGCCGGTGCGACCGCATTGGCGTCGGCGAACGCGCACGACGCCCCGGTGCGCCGCAGGGCCGCCGCGAACCGCTCGGCGGTCGCCACCGCCTCGGAGGGCGGGAGGATCGACAGGATCAGGTCGGCCTGCTCCACGAGGTCGTCGTCGGAGCCGACATCCTCGATCCCGAAGCGCTCGGCCAGCCCGACCGTCCGGGCCGACCGCCCGTCGAGCACGGTCACCACCCGCAACCCCCCGGCGACCAGCGCCCCCCCAACCCCCGACCCCATCTCCCCCGGCGACACCACACCCACGCACCCAAGAAAAGCCATACCCCTTCCTACCAACCACCGCTCACACAAGCGACGGAGCAAGGCGCCACGAGCGAGAGCCGCCGACGCGAGAGGTGGTGGCGCGAGAGGTGGTGGCGAACGGCTGCGAGAGGGCGCCTTCGGACCCCGAAGGGGCCGAAAAGCGCCCGAAGCAGCCGCTCGCCACCACCTCGGGCCCAAGAACGACTACATCCCGAGCAGCACGTCCAACCCCACAACCACCCCAACCCGCCCCTCCATCGCCTTGACCGCCAACATCACCCCGGGCATGAACGACGCCCGGTCGAGGGAGTCGTGCCGGATGGTCAGGGTCTCTCCGGGCCCGCCGAGGAGCACCTCCTGGTGCGCCACCAATCCCTGCAGGCGCACGGAGTGCACCCGAATGCCACCCGGCCCGACCCCGCCCCGGGCTCCCTCGAGCACGGTCGAGGTGGTGGGATCGGCCCTCCAGTCCTCGGACGCCGCGGCCATCGCCCGGGCGGTGGCCAGCGCCGTTCCCGAGGGAGCGTCGACCTTGGCGTCGTGGTGGAGCTCGACGATCTCCGCGGTCGAGAACCAGGGTGCCGCCAGGGCCGCGAATCGCATGAGGAGCACGGCACCGATGGCGAAGTTGGGCACCACCGCGCAGCCACTCGAGCGAAACAGCTGCGCCAGCACCGCCACGTCGTCGTCGGAGAGACCCGTCGTTCCCACCACGGCATGGACCTGGTGGGCCGCGCACCACTCGAGGTTGGTGCGAGCGGCCGACGCCTCGGTGAAGTCGATCGCCACGTCGACTCCGGCGTCGGCGAGGGCTCGGGGTTCGCCGACCACCGCCAGCCCACCGATCGTCTCGCCCGCGTGGTGGGGGTCGACCGCCGCCACCAGCGAGAGCTCGGGGTCGGCTGCCACTGCCGCGCAGGTCGTGGCGCCCATCCGCCCGCCGGCCCCGAACACGCCCACCTTGATCGTCATGGCCGCAGTCTCGCGTCCCCCCTTCGTTCCGCGTCGCGAAAAGCACCGTCACGGTGCCGAACGCGACGCGGAAGGGGGCTCAGGCCTCGGGGCCGACCCTGACCACGGCTCGGGGGGCCCCAGCGACGACCCGCTGGGCCACCGCCTGCACGTCCTCGGCGGTCACCGACCGGTAGCGCTCGATCACCTCGTCCACCGGGATCACGGCGTCGAAGGTCAGCACCGAGCCGGCCAGCCGACTGCTCCTCGATCCGAGGTCCTCGAGCCCGATGGCGATCGAGCCGGCCAGGTAGCCGACGGCCACCTCCAGCTCGCGGGGTCGCACCCGCTCCTCGGCCAGGCGGTCGAGCTCGGCGTGGAACGTGGCGAGGACCTCGTCGGCGCACTCGGGCGACGTCCCCGCGTAGAGGACCAGGGCGCCCCCGTCGCTGTGGGTGGTGGGCTGCGAGTACACCGTGTACGCCATCCCCCGCTCCTCCCGCACCTGCTGGAACAGGCGGCTGGCGGTCCCGCCCCCCAGCACCTGGTTGGCCACGGTGAGGGCGAAGCGATCGTCGTCGGTGGCGGCCAGCGCCCGCAGGCCCACTGCGAGGTGGGTCTGCTCGACAGCCATGTGCTCGACCGCCCCCGGCGTGGGCGGCGCGGTCGGCGGCGTCCGTCGGGGCGCCGACCCTCTGGCCTGCGTGAAGCGACGGTCGAGCTCGTCCACCACCGTCTCGTGGTCGACGGGGCCCACCACCGACCACACCAGGTTGGCTGGTCGATACCACTCCCGGTGGAAGCCGGCGATGTCGACCGGCGCCATGGCCGAGATGGTCGATCGGGTGCCCATGATCTCCCGCCCCAGCGGGTGGTCGGGAAACAGCGCCGCCTGCAGCAGCTCATGCGCCCGGTCGTCGGGGTCGTCCTCGGCGGCGGTCAGCTCCTCGAGGATGACGTGGCGCTCGGCATCGACGTCGGCCGGACCGAACACGGGCTCGCGGACCACCTCGGCCAGCAGGTCGAGGCCCAGAGCGGCGGCGTCGGCCGGCAGGCGAGTGAAGAAAGCGGTCGACTCGGCGCCGGTGTAGGCGTTCATTTCGCCGCCGGCGGCCTCGATCACCTCGGCCAGCTCGGCCGCCTTGAGGGTCTGGGTGCCCTTGAACAGCAGGTGCTCGAGGAAGTGCGAGGCGCCGGCCTGATTGGCCGACTCGTCGCGCGCACCGACCGCGACCCAGCAGCCGATGGCCACCGAGCGGGCCTCGGGGACCCGCTCGGTGACCACCCGCAGGCCGGAGGCCAGCCGGGTGAGCTCGACGTTCAGCGACGCCGCCGAGGGCCGCGCTCGCCGCCCCGGTCGCCCCGGTCGCCGCGACCGGCCGCCGGGCCGGGGCCGAGGTCGCCGAATTCCTGACGGAGCTCGGCGTCGAACGCGTCCTCGAAGGAAGCGGTGGCCACGGTCGACGCCTCACTGGGGCGCTCGGCGCGCTCCTCGCTACGGGCCGCTTCGCGGGGCTCACGGGGCTCACGCCGGGGGGGCCGATCCCGATCCCGGTCCCGGTCCCGATCCCGATCCCGATCCCCGCCGCTGTCCCCACCGGAACCCTCGGGCGGGGCGAAGCCCTCACCCACCGGGCTCAGCGAGACCTTCCCCTGAGGGTCGATGTCGTCGACCCGCACATCGATCTCGTCGCCCAGGGCGAGGACGTCCTCGACCCGGTCGATGCGCTTGCCGGCACCGAGCTTGGAGATGTGGACCAGGCCGTCACGGCCCGGGAGGATGTTCACGAAGGCCCCGAACTTGGTGATGTTGACCACCCGTCCGGGGTACGTCTCGCCCACCACCGCGGCCGGCGGGTCGAGGATCAGCTCGATGCGACGACGGGCCTCGGCCACCGCGGCCCCGTCCTTCGAGCCGATGGTGACCGTGCCGATCATGCCGTCGTCGTCGACGTTGACGTCGGCACCGGTCTCCTGCTGGATGGCGTTGATGACCTTGCCCTTGGGCCCGATGACCTCGCCGATCTTGTCGATCGGGATCTCGAAGCTCACGATCTTGGGGGCGGTGCCGGACACCTCGGGACGAGGCTCGGCGATGGCCATCTCCATCACCTCGAGGATGGTCAAGCGGGCGTCGCGGGCCTGGGCCAGAGCGGCGGCCAGGACGTCGGCCGGGAGGCCGTCGATCTTGGTGTCGAGCTGGAGGGCGGTGACGAACTCGGCGGTCCCGGCCACCTTGAAGTCCATGTCGCCGAAGGCGTCCTCGGCGCCGAGGATGTCGGTGAGGGTGGTGTAGGTGCCGCCCTCGTAGACCAGGCCCATGGCGATGCCGGCGACCGGGGCCTTGAGGGGCACCCCGGCGTCCATCATCGACAGCGACGAGGCGCACACCGAGGCCATCGACGTCGAGCCGTTCGAGGCCAGCACCTCCGACACCAGGCGCAGGGCGTAGGGGAACTCCTCCTGTGAGGGCACCACCGGCAGCAGGGCCCGCTCGGCCAGCAGGCCGTGGCCGATCTCGCGGCGCTTGGGGCTGCCCACCCGCCCGGTCTCGCCGTTGGCGTGGGGCGGCATGTTGTAGTGGTGCATGTAGCGCTTGCGCTCGTCGACGCCGATGGTGTCGAGCAGCTGGTCCATCCGGGGCATGCCCAGGGTGGTCACGTTGAGCACCTGGGTCTCGCCCCGCTGAAAGAGCCCCGAGCCGTGCGCCGTGGGGATGAGGCCCACCTCCGCCGACACCGGGCGCAGGTCGGCGGCCTTGCGGCCGTCGATGCGCAGACCCTCCTCGACGATGCGCTGACGGACGACCTTCTTGGTCACCGACCGCACCGCGGCCTTGACCTCGCCCGTCCGGTCGGCGAACTCGCCGGCCAGCTCGGCCAGGATGGCGTCGGTGGCGGCGCTGGTGGCCGCCGAACGCTCGGCCTTGTCGGCAATCGACTGGGCGGCCCCCAGGCGCTCGCTGCCGATGGCCGCCACCCGGGTGGCGACGTCGTCGCCGTAGTCCACCTGGGGCTCGTAGGCCAACGGGGTGATCGGGCCGTGCTTGGCCACCAGCTCGAGCTGGAGGTCGATCGACTCGCCGATCCAGGTCTTGGCCGCCTCGAGGCCCTGGGCGATGACCTCCTCGGTCACCTTGGGGGCACCGTCCTGGTAGTAGTCCCAGGCCTTCTCGGTCCCGCCGGCCTCGACCATCATGATGGCGATGTCGCCGGTGTCGGGGACCCGCCGGCCGGCCACCACGATCTCGAAGGTCGAGGCGTCGCCGTCCTGGTAGGTCGGGTGCGGGATCCAGGTGCCGTCGACGTCGAAGGCCAGGCGCACGGCACCAATCGGCCCATCGAAGGGGATGCCCGAGAGCATCAGCGCGGCCGACGCGCCGTTGATGGCCAGCACGTCGTGCGGGTTCTCCTGGTCAGCGCCCAGGATCGTGCCCACGACCTGGGTCTCGTTGCGGTACCCCTCGGCGAAGCTGGGGCGCAGCGGCCGGTCGATGAGCCGGCAGGTGAGGACGGCCGAGTCGGTCGGTCGCCCCTCGCGGCGGAAGAACGACCCCGGGATCTTCCCGGCGGCGTACATCCGCTCCTCGATGTCGACGGTCAGCGGGAAGAAGTCGATGCCCTCCCGGATGCCCTTGGCGGCGTTGGCCGTCACCAGGACGGTGGTCTCGCCCAGTCGAGCCACGACGGCCCCTTGCGACTGCGCGGCGAGCTTGCCCGTCTCGAAGGACAGGGTCTTGTCGGTCCCGGAGACGGGACCTGAAACGGCGATGGCGTCTGCCATGCGCACTCCTCTCACATGGTCGCATCGGTCATCCGATGCGACGTCCGGCGTGCACGCTCGACGAGCTGCACGTGTGTTGCCTTCCGGCGGAGGCAGGCCGATTCCCAGTCGTGAGCCACCCGATGCCGGGGGGTTCGCCACTGACAACCGGCCGGAGCCAGCCGCCTCTGTGCCGCAGGTTCTAGCGCCGCAGCCCGAGCTTGGCGTTGATGGCTCGGTAGCGCTCGACGTCAGTGTTGCGCAGGTAGGTCTGAAGCCTCCGGCGCTGGCCGACGAGCTTGAGCAGCCCCCGGCGGCTGTGATGGTCCTTCAGATGCACCTTGAGGTGCTCGTTCAGGTGGTTGATCCGCTCGGTCAGCAGCGCGATCTGGACCTCGGGGGAACCCGTGTCACTGTCGTGCTGACGGTGGTCGGCGATGATGGCTGACTTCACGTGCGTAGAGCCTCTCGGATGCGTGTCGGTGCGTTCGGCAGCGACCGCTGCGTCACGAGCTGGCCCGACAGGGCCATGGATCGTCTCTCAGGCTAGCAGTCGGCGGGTATCGGCCACGTCCCGCTGCATCTGCGCGACCAGCTCGTCGACCGACCCGAAGGCGGCTTCGCCCCGGAGGCGGCGGGCGAAGCGGACCCGCACCGATTCACCGTAGAGGTCACCGGCGAAATCGAGGAGGTTCGCCTCCAGCAGCCGCTCGGGGGCATCGGCGTAGAACGTCGGGCGGACACCGAGGGAGAGGGCCGCCCGGTGGACGGCACCGTCGGCCCGCTCGAACCAGCCGGCGTAGATGCCGTCGGCCGGGAGGCAGACGCTGGCGTCGACGGCCACGTTGGCAGTGGGAAAGCCGAGCTCGCGGCCCCGGCGATCGCCGGTCACGACCACCCCCCGCACCTCGTGGTCGCGGCCCAGCATGCGCCGCACGGCGTCGAGGTCGCCCTCGACCAGCGCCCGGCGGATGGCCGTCGAGGAGATCGGCTGGGTCCCGACCACCCCCGATGCCGACAGCTCGATGCCGTCGACCTCGAAGCCGAGATCCGCGCCCAGCGCCCGCAGCGTCTCGATTCCCCCCGAGCGCCCCCGGCCGAAGTGGAAGTCGTCGCCCACGATGACGGCCTTGGCGCCGAGGCACCCGACCAGGACCGACCGGACGAACCCCTCGGCCGCCTCGTTCGACCGCTCGGCATCGAACGGGAGCACCAGGGCGTAGTCGAGGCCGGTCGCGGCCAGCAGATCGAGACGCTGGTCGAGGTCGGTGATCAGGAGGGGCGCCGACTTGGGACGGACCACGGCGGCCGGGTGGCGGTCGAAGGTCACCACCGCGCTGGCCGCACCCCGTTCCGCCGCCAGCCGCCGAACCTCGCTGATCACCAACTGATGCCCGAGGTGCACGCCGTCGAAGAACCCGATGGTCACCGCGGTGCCGTTGGAGGGCCGGGGACAGGACTCCGGCGAGACGACCTGCATCGGTGCCGACGGTAGCCCTCAGGTCCGAACCGGCTGCTGCCGGCCGCACGCGGGCTCAAGTCGGCGTCCCCGGCGATCGATCACTGCCACGAGCACCCCGCCGGAGGGTGGTGAACCACGAGGTCTACTTCTTCATGTCCAGGCGCTCCATCCGACAGTCGCTGTCCTTGGCCGCGGCGGTGGCCGTGCTGGGGTTGACAGCCGTCCTGCTTGCCCTTGTTCCCGGTGGGACCGCGCAGGCCCTGTCCACTCAGCTGGGCCAACCCGCGGTGGTGATCAACCCAGGCGGTGGCGTTGCCTCCGGCGGCGCCGACGGCGTGCGGGTCGAGGTCAACGCGGCCGGGCCATGGACCGGCCAGGACGTCGTCACCTGGGCGAACACCGAGCAGTACTGCTGCACCGCCGCGGCCCCAATGCTCAACGTCGGCGGCACGCTCTTCGGCCAAGCGGGTCCGGCCTACTGGGTCAGCTCCGACTGGACCAGCTTGGCCATCACTGACCTGACCGGCACTGCCTCCACCACCGGGGGCAGCGCCACCGGCAGTGGATCGTTCACCGTCCGCTACGTGGCCACCAAGAACGCTCTCGAGTACGTGATGGACCGCACCGTCACCTACACCTACCCGAACGACTACTTCACCGACAGCTACACCTTCACCATCCCGACCGGCAACACGGAGGAGGTCCGCTTCTACCAGGGCGGCGACGCCGCTCCCGGAGGTTCCGACGTCGGCTACGGGATCATGCTGACCGAGCCGGTACGGTCCGCCATATCCCTCAACCCGTCCTCCCAGATCCTGGCGGGGTACCGGGAGGTCGCCGGCGACCGGCCCTTCGACGGCGCCACCACCCAGGACTTCTCCCTCGTCTACTCGACCGTCGGCAGCGGTGGCGACATCGGCTTCTCAGCCAACAACGCCATCCATGACGCCGGGCTGATGATGCAGTGGAACCTGGGCTCCGCCCCGGGTACCCAGACCGCGTCGATGGAGACCTTCGTCGGCGTGCAGGCGGTGAGCCTCAGTGCCCGCTTCGGGTCCGGCAGCGTCGAGGCCGGGACACCCGTGGCTCTCGACCTCTCCCTGCTCAGCACGGTGCTCAGCGACAGCACCGGCCTCGACTACACACTGACCCTGCCCGCGGGCATGGTGCTCGGCACGGCGGCCCCGATCAACGGCTGTGGGGGCACCCTGACGGCCACTCCCGGCTCGAGCACCGTCACGCTGTCGGCCGCGGCGGTCACCGCCGCCACCAACTGCGTGGTGACGGTGGACGCAGTGGCGTCCGCCGCCGGCACGTACACGATCACCTCGGCCTCGGCCTCGGGCCTGGTCGGCGTGACCAACACGGTCGGTACCTCGACCCTCACCGTGACCGCACCTCCCACGCCTCCCGCACCTCCCGCTCCCGACAGGACGATCGGCACCGTCGCCGGGGGCGTGGGTGCCCTCACCCCTGACCTGGTCGACGACCTGGTCGCGGCCCTCGACGCCAACGACTCCCTCGTCGCGGTCACGGCCACTCCCGACGGGACCGGGCTCTGGGGCGTCACCCCCGCCGGGGCCGTACTCACCAGCGGCTCGGCCACCTCCTACGGCTCGCTCGAGACTGTCGCCCTGAACGCCCCGATCGTCGGCATCGCCGCCACCGACTCGGGCCTGGGCTACCACTTGGTGAGCAGCGACGGCGGCGTGTTCGCCTTCGGCGACGCCACCTTCGTGGGCTCGATGGGGGGCCAGCCCCTGAACTTCCCGGTGACCGGGTTGACCCCGGCCTGCGACGGGCAGCCGGGTTACCGGCTCGTGGCCTCTGACGGCGGAGTCTTCGCCTTCGGTGGGACCTCGTTCGAGGGGTCGATGGGTGGCACACCCCTCAACAAGTCGATGGTCGGCCTCGTCGGTGACTGCACCGGCTCGGGGTACTGGACGGTGGCCGCCGACGGCGGGGTGTTCGCCTTCGGTGGCGCCGAGTTCTTCGGCTCCCTGGGTGGCACCGACCTGGTCAGCCCCGTCATCGGCATGCTGCCCACGGCAACCGGCTCGGGCTACTGGTTGGTCGATCGGCGGGGACAGCTCCGCGCCTTCGGCGACGCCGTGTAGCGACCACGGTCCCGGTCAGGCCAGCACCACCTCGGGCTTGGCCTCATCGGGACCGTGTGCCGCGTAGACGGCGAGGAGGGCTCCGGCGGTATCGACCACGGCCCAGGGCCCTGCACCCTCGACCCCGAGAACCTCGAGGGGGATCTTGGCGCCGTGGGCCACACGAGCGGCCAGGTCACCGCCGACCGCCACCCGGTCGAGCGTGGGTACCGCGTCGATCGGCGGCCTCAGTCGATCCCGCTCGAGGTCCTCGACGGCCACCGCCCGCTCGAGGCGGTACGGACCGATGGCCGTTCGCCGCAATCGGCGAAGGTGCGCCCCGCCTCCCAAGGCCGAGCCGAGATCGGCAGCCAGCGACCGGACGTAGGTCCCCGACGAGCAGTCGACCTCGACTGAGAACACCCCGGGTTCGACCTCGGCGACGACCTCGAATCGGTGCACCGTCACCGGGCGGGCCTGGCGTTCGATCTCGATCCCCTGGCGGGCCAGGGCGTGGAGGCGCTGCCCGCCGACCTGGACGGCCGAAACCATCGGCGGCACCTGGTCGATGGCCCCGACGAACCCGACCGCCGCGGCCCGCAGGTCGTCGAGGGTCGCGCCGGCCATGTCGTGGGTCGCCACCACCTCCCCGGCGGCGTCGAGGGTCGAGGTCTCGACCCCCAGCACCACCTCCCCCGAGTACGACTTCGGCAGCGGGGTCAGGAAGCGCAGCAGGCGGGTGGCCGAACCCACGCCGAGGAGCAGGACCCCGGTGGCGTCGGGGTCGAGCGTGCCCGAGTGACCCACCTTCTTGGTGCCCAGCACCCGCCGGGCCCGGGCCACCACGTCGTGGCTGGTCCATCCCGCCGCCTTGTCGACGATCGCCAAGCCGACGGGCGGCTCGGTCACGCCGGGTCGGTCGCGCCCGGGACGGCCCGGCGCAGCAGCTCCTCGATGTGCTGGCCGTGTTCGATCAGGGCGTCAACCGTGAAGGAGAGCTCGGGCGTCCGCTTGAGCCGGGCCTGGCGAGCGATGGCGGCCTGGAGCCGCACCCGGTGCTCGGTGAGCGCCTCGAGGGCCGCATCCTCGCCCTCCCCCAGCGACGAGAACAGCACCTTGGCCCGGCGAAGGTCGGGCTCGACCACCACGTGGGTCACGGTCACCAGCCCGAGCCGGTCGTCGTCCAGTCGCTCGAGCTCGTCGCCGACGATCTCACGAACCAGCTCGCCGACGCGGGCCATGCGGGAGTAGCCCTTCTTCGACCCGCTCATCCCACTCAAGCCCGAGGGATCTCCCGCTCCGCGTACGTCTCGATGATGTCGCCGGGCTTGAGGTCCTGGAAGTCGGTGAGGCCGATACCGCACTCGAAGCCCGATGCCACCTCCCGCACGTCGTCCTTGAACCGTCGCAGCGAGGCGATGGCTCCCTTCCAGATGACGACCCCCTCGCGGAGGAAGCGCACCTTCGAGCCGCGGGTGATGACCCCGTTGGTGACGTAGCAGCCGGCGATGGCCCCGACTCGGGGAACCCGGAAGATCTCGCGGACCTCGGCGTCGCCGGTCACGACCTCCTCGAACTCCGGAGCCAGCAGACCGAGCATGGCGTTCTGCATGTCCTCGATCACCTGGTAGATGATCTCGTAGGTCCGGATCTCGACGTCCTCGTGCTCGGCCAGCTCGCGGCTGCGGCGGTCGGGGCGGACGTTGAAGCCGATGATGGTCGAGCCGGTGGTGTTGGCCAGCTGGACGTCCTGCTCGCTGATGCCACCGACGCCGCGGAGCACGAAGCTGATCTTGACGTCGTCGCGCTCGAGCCGGCGCAGGGAGTCGGTCAGGGCTTCGAGCGAGCCGGTCACGTCAGCCTTGAGCACCAGGTTCAGCGTCGCCGCCTCGCCCTTCTGCAGGTGCTCGAAGACGTCCTCCAGCTTGACCCCGGGGTGGATGGCCGATGCGTCGGCCGCCCGGTTGCGGATGCGGGCGTAGGTGCCCCGGGTCTCGCCCACCCGGCGGGCGGTCTTGTCGTCGGGGGCGACCACGAACTCGTCGCCCGCCTCGGCCACCTCGGAGAGGCCGAGCACCTGCACCGGGGTGCTCGGTCCGGCGCTGCGGACCTGGTTGCCCTTCTCGTCGAGGAGAGCCCGGACCCGGCCCCAGGCCGGGCCGGCGACCATCGGGTCGCCCACCTCGAGGGTGCCCCGCTGGACGAGGACGGTGGCCACCGGCCCCCGACCGGGGTCGAGGTTCGACTCGAGCACCGCACCCCGGGCTCGACCGTCGGGGTTGGCCACCAGCTCTTCGAGGTCGGCCACCACCAGCACGTTCTCGAGCAGGTCGTCGACCCCGTCGCCGGTGAGGGCCGAGACCGGGACCATGATCGTGTCGCCGCCCCAGGCCTCGGGGTTCAGGCCCTCGGTGGCCAGCTGCTGCATGACCCGGGTGGGGTCGGCGGCCTCCCGGTCGATCTTGTTGATGGCCACCACGATCGGCACGTCGGCCGCCCGAGCGTGGGCCAAGGCCTCCAGCGTGGTCGGCATGACGCCGTCGTCGGCCGCCACCACCAGGATGACGATGTCGGTGGCGTCCGCACCCCGGGCCCGCATGGACGTGAACGCCTCGTGGCCAGGGGTGTCGATGAAGGTGATGCTCCGGCCGTCGCCCACCACTGCCTGGTAGGCGCCGATGTGCTGGGTGATGCCGCCGGCCTCGCCGGCCACCACGTTGGCGCTACGGATGTAGTCGAGCAGCTTGGTCTTGCCGTGGTCGACGTGGCCCATGATGGTGACCACCGGCGGGCGGGGCACGAGCTGGTCCTCGTCCTCGGCGTCGTCGTTCATGACGTCGAGAAGCTCTTGGAGGGCGACCTCCTGCTCCTGGCCGGGGTCGACCAGGAGGAGCTCGGCGCCGATCTCGGCCGCGAACAGCTCGATCATGTCGTCGGTCAGCGTCTGGGTGGCCGTGACCATCTCACCCTGCTGGAGCAGGAAGCGGACCACGTCGGCCGGGCGCCGGTTGAGCTTGGGAGCGACGTCTTGGGCGGTGCTGCCCCGCTCGATGACGACCTCGCCCTCGGGGACGGGGGCGTCCTGGGCGGTGTAGGTCGGCAGGTCCTGGGGCATCAGCTCTTCGCGGTTGCGCCGCCGCCGGCCGCCCGACTTGCGGGGGCGACGCTGCTGACCGGGGCCGCGGCCCGGGGGGCCGCCGCGGTTCTGACCTGGAGGACCGCCCGGCGCGCCGGTGCGCAGGCCGGTGGGTCCACCGGGGCGGGCGAAGCCGCCTCCTCCGGGGCTCCGGCTGGGACCCCCGGCCGGGCGAGGGGCGCCCGTGCCGGCACCCGAGCCGGCGCGGGGAGCCGACGAGCGGGAGCCGACCGGACCCGTGTTCGGGCGGCCGGGAGGCGGGGGGATCGGGCGTCCCGACGACGAGCGGGGCGGTCCGCCGGGCGGGGGCGGGATGGCGCGACCGGTCGACGAGCGGGGTGCGACGTCGCCACCGGGGACCGACGGGGCGCCCTCGGCGCCAGCCGATCCGCCCGGCGGACGAGGCGCCGGCGCCGACGGACCCGAGGGCGGTCGGGGCGGGGCGGACGGGGGCGGCGGGGCCTGCCGAGCCGCCGGTCGATCCAGGCGAGGCTGGTCGAGGTCGGGCTGCTCGCTGGCTGGCCGGCTGGTGATGAGGCGGGGCGGGGCCGAGGGCGGCGGAGGCGGAACGGGCGCCGGTGGCGGCGGGGTGGCCGCAGGAGCGGGCGCGGGCGGCGGTGACGCCGGCGGGTGGGAAGCGGCGGCGGGCGCGAGCGGGGCCGCCACTGCCGGGGTGGCAGGGGCAGTCCCGTCGGAGGTCGGCGCCGGGGTCGGGACCCGGTCGGGCGCCGTCGGGGCGGAGGCGGCAGCGTCGGGGCGGCGGACGCTGGTGCGTGCACTCGAGCCCGCCTGAACGACCCGGGCCGGGCGAGCCGGCTCCTCGACAGGAGCGGCGGGCGCCACCGCTTCCGGCGCGCGCCGGAGCCCTTGGGAGTCGGCCTTGCGTCGGATCCGATCGGCCTGGGCGTCGACGATGCTCGACGAGTGGCTCTTCACGCCGATGCCGAGCGCCTCGCACAGGTCGAGGACCACCTTGTTGTCGACCCCGAGCTCACGAGCCAGCTCGTAGACCCGGATGTTTCCTGCCACGCGCGCTACTCAGCCTTCCTGACCGCTGTTGGGACCACTACCCGCCGACGACTCGTCGGCGGGTTCGTGCATTCTCGCACCGATCTCAAAGAATCGGCGCAGTACCTGGGTGTGCTCGGCGTCGACCGGCCCTCGCAGCGCCCTGGCCAGGGCACCCTTGGCCAACGCTCGCTCCAGGCAAGCGAGGGAACCGGCGCAGAGCCAGGCTCCCCGCCCGCCGACGGCGCCGACCACGACCTCGCCCGGACCCTGGCGGGCCACCCGCACCAGGTGGTCGGGGTGGCGAACCTCCCGGCACCCGACGCAGGTCCGACGAGGTCCTAGGCCTCGGCGGATGGCACCTCCTCGTCGGTGGCGACCACGGCGTCAGTCGGGGCCGGGGTGTCGGCCGGGGCCCCGTCGGCCGGGGCGTCAGCTGGGGCCGGGGTGTCGGCGGCAGTCGCGGCCCCGTCGGCCGGGGCCGGGCTGTCGGCCGGGGCCGGGGCTGGGGCATCGGGCGGGGTGTCGCCTTCGCCGGTCTGCCACTCGGTGGCGGTCACGACCGGGCCGCCCTCGGCCGGGCGCCAGGTGAGCTCGCCGGTGGCCGGGTCCTCGACCCACTCACCCTCGGCCCACTCCTCGCCCTCGTAGCCCGCCTCCTGGGCGGCCAGCTCCGACTCGCTCTTGATGTCGACCCGCCAGCCCGTCAGCCGGGCCGCCAATCGAGCGTTCTGGCCCTCTTTGCCGATGGCCAGCGACAGCTGGTGGTCGGGGACGATCACCTCGGCTGTTCCGGTGGCGACGTCGATCCGCACCTCTTGGACCTTGGCCGGTGACAGGGCCTTCATGATGAAGTCCTGGGTGTCCTCCGAGAACGGGACGATGTCGATCTTCTCGCCCCGCAGCTCGTTGACGACCATGCGGACCCGTGCGCCCCGGGCACCCACGCAGGCGCCGACCGGGTCGACGTTGCGGTCGTTCGACCACACCGCGATCTTGGTGCGGTGCCCCGGCTCGCGGGCGCAGGCCTTGATCTCGACGACGCCGTCGGCGATCTCGGGGACCTCGAGCTCGAAGAGCCGCTTGATGAGGCCCGGGTGGGTGCGGCTGACCACGATCTGGGGGCCCCGGGGATTGCGCCGGACCTCCACGATGTAGGCCTTGAGCCGCGTGCCCGGCTCGGGCCGCTCGTAGGGGACCTGCTCGGCCTGAGGCATGAGCGCCTCGACTCGACCGAGGTCGAGCAGCGTGAAGCGGCTGTCGGTCTGCTGGACGATGCCGGTGATGATGTCGCCCTCGCGGCCGGCGTACTCCTCGTACTTCAGCTCGCGCTCGGCCTCTCGCACCCGCTGGGTCAGCACCTGCTTGGCCGTCTGGGCGGCGATGCGACCGAAGTCGTCGGGGGTGTCGTCCCACTCCCGGGTGACGTTCCCGTCCTCGTCGAGTTCCTGGCCGTAGACCCGGATCTCGAAGGTGTCGGCGTCGACCGTGACGTAGGCCTCCTCGGCCGCGTCGGGCATCCGCTTGTAGGCCGACACCAGGGCGTTGGCCAGGGCATCGAGCAGCACGTCGACCGAGATCCCCCGATCCAGTGCCAGCGCCTGCAGCGCGTCGAAGATCTCGCTGCTGTCGCTCATGAGCCACTTCCCTTCCGCTTTGATCCGGCCCCCGAACCAACCTTCACCGGCCGCTCGGCCGGACCCCAGACGAACACCGTGCGGGCCCGCTCGACCGCCGAACGGGGCACCTGGTGGCGAGCACCGTCGTCCACCGACTCGACCACCAGCGTGTCGCCCCCATCCTCGACCGCCACCAGCGTGCCGTCGACCCGCCGTGGCCCGTCGGCCCGAGCGCCGGTGCGGAGCTTCACCCGCTGGCCGACCACAGCCTCGAAGTGCCGGGCGCTGCGCAGCGGCCGCTCCAGGCCGGGGCTCGAGACTTCGAGGGTGTAACGGCCCTCGATGGGGTCACTCTCGTCGAGGCTCTCCGATACCGCCCGCGACAGGCTGCTCAGGGTGTCGACGTCGATGCCGCCCTCCCGCTCCACCAGCACCCGCAGGATCGGCCCGGCCAGTTCGACGTCGTAGAGCTCGACCCCGGCGGCGGCGCACAGGGGCTCGACCAGCGCGCTGATCTGCTCGATCGTGCTCACCGCCACCTCCTCTCGGGTCAAAGGGCCGACGAAACAAAAGCGTGGGCCGAAGCCCACGCCCCAACGGGTCTTGACGACCCCACCCACGGCCTGGCAGGCCGGGGCGAAGCGCCGAAGTATAGCCCTCACCCCTGTCCCGGGCCCGCCCCGCCCGATCCCCCCGGCGTGCCGCCCGCTCGGGGTTCTTCGGCCTGCCAGACCCGGGCCGGGATGCATGGCTACCGGATTCCGGGAGGCCGGCATCCCGGCCCGGCTGGGTTCGGGCGGAGGGCCGTGGGTCCCGGGCCGGGTCGGCTCAGTACGAGCGGGCCACCAGGGCGATGGCCTCGGGGTCGTCGTCGGCGGTGGCGGGGGTGCCGTCGGGGCGCTGGAGACAGCGCACGGTGACGCTCGACTGCGCCAGCCGGGCCTCGCCCTCGGGACCGACCGACGACCACGGCAGCCGGGCGAACCCGGTGGCCGCGGCCTCGACGGCCTCGTCGAGAGTGGTGACGTCGACCACGTGGGCGTTGCGACGGGCCATGGCCTCGGCCAGCAACCCGGCCTGGGCATCGGCCAGCGCAGCCCGCACCCGCTCGGCGGCGGCGGCCACAGGCACCGGCACCTTCTCGCCGGTGTCCCGGCGGACGACGGTGACCAGGCCCTGGCCCAGGTCTCGGGGCCCGACCTCGATCCGCACGGGTACGCCCTTGAGTTCCCAGTCGACGCTGCGCCGCCCGAAGCTGGTGTCGACCCGGTCGTCGACCTCGGCCCGCACCCCGGCCCCGACCAGCTCGGCGGCCAGCTGCCGGGCCGCCTCGGCGGTGCCTCCCTCGTCCTTGACCAAGAGGACCAGGGCTTGGACGGGCGCCACCGCCGGGGGAAGGCGGAGCCCGGCATCGTCGCCGTGGGTCATGATCAGCCCGCCGAGCATGCGGGTCGACACCCCCCACGAGGTCTGCCAGGCGTGGACCTCGGCGCCTTGGTCGTCGAGGTAGGTGATGCCGAAGGCCTTGGCGAAGTTCTGGCCCAGCTCATGGCTGGTGCCCATCTGCAGGGCCTTGCCGTCGGCCATCATCGCTTCGCAGGCCAGGCTGTTGATGGCGCCCGCGAAGCGCTCGCGAGCGGTCTTGCGGCCGATGAAGACGGGGATGGCCAGCACGTCGACCATGAACCGCTCATACACCTCGGTGAGGATCCGGTTGGCGTAGGCCCGGGCGTCGGCCTCGGTGGCGTGGGCGGTGTGACCCTCCTGCCAGAGGAACTCGGTGGTGCGAAGGAAGAGGCGAGGCCGCAGCTCCCAGCGCACCACGTTGGCCCACTGGTTGATGAGCAGGGGCAGGTCTCGGTAGCTCTGGATCCACTTGGCGAAGAAGCTGTTGATGACCGTCTCGCTGGTGGGGCGGACAACGACCGGCTCTTCGAGCTCCTTGCCCCCGCCGTGGGTCACGACCGCCAGCTCCGGGCTGAACCCCTCGACGTGCTCGGCCTCCCGGCGCAGGTAGCTCTCGGGGATGAAGAGCGGGAAGTAGGCGTTCTTGGCCCCGGCGGCCTTGATGCGCCGGTCGAGGTCGGCCTGCATCAGCTCCCAGGCGGCATAGGCCCAGGGGCGGATGACCATGGTGCCCCGCACCGGCCCGTTGTCGGCCAGCTCGGCCTTGGCCACCACGTCCTGGTACCAACGGGGGAAATCCTCGGCCTGGGGGGTGAGCACGGGCGCCTTGGCCATAGGCCAGCGAGGGTAGTGGGCAGCCCCCACCAGCCCCGGCGGATTGGGCCCGGGCGCTCGGCGCCGACGGACGGGGGCGCAGGGTCCGTCGGTGCGTGACTGCCGGTCCCCATGTCGAGCGGAGACTCGTTCGCCGGCTCGATGTGGGGAGGCATCGTCATCCAAGGAAGGACGCGACGTCCCCACGTCGAGGTCCCGCGACGCAGGGCAGCGCCGGCCGGCGGCCGCGGGAAGGGCTACTCGGGGCCGGCCAGGCCCTTGCGGATGAGCTCGACCCGGGTCTCGGAGTGGTTGGCGTCGTCGCCCTGCTCGGCCAGCAGCGCGGCTCGGTCGGCCTCGGCCTCGGCCGCGGCGCCGACGTCGGCCGCCGCCAGGCGGGCGTCGATGCCCTCGGCCACCAGCTTCTCGGCCTCGTCCAACAGGGCCTCGACCATCTGGTCCTCGGGCACCACCCGCACGATCTGACCCCGGATGAACAGGTGACCCCGGTGGCGCCCGGCGGCGATGCCCAGGTCGGCCGAGCGGGCTTCGCCCGGCCCGTTGACCACGCAGCCCATCACCGCCACCTGCAACGGGATCTGGCGCTCGGCGAACGCCGCCTGGGCCTCCTCGGCCACCGCGATGACGTCGATCTCGGCCCGGCCGCAGCTCGGGCAGGCGATCAGGTCGGTGGTCGAGCGCTCCCGCAGGCCCAGCGCCTCCAGCAGCTGGCGGCCGGCCTTGGCCTCCTCCACCGGATCGGCGGTCAGCGAGTAGCGGATCGTGTCGCCGATCCCCTCGAGCAGCAGCGTGGCCATGCCGGCGGTGGCCTTGATGAGGCCGCCGGGCGGCGGGCCGGCCTCGGTCACCCCCAGGTGCAGCGGGTGGTCGGTCACCTCCGAGAGCATCCGGTACGACTCGACCATGAGCGGCACCGACGACGCCTTGACCGAGATCTTCACGTCGTCGAAGCCGACCTCGTCGAAGTAGGCCAGCTCCCGCTGGGCCGACGCCACCAGCGCCTCGGGAGTGATCCCGAACCGGGCCTCGATGTCGGGGTCGAGGCTGCCGGCGTTCACCCCGATGCGGATCGGCACCCCCCGGTCCTTGGCCTCGGCCGCCACCTCCTTGATGCGCTCGGGCTTGCGGATGTTGCCCGGGTTCAGCCGCAGGCAGGCCACGCCGGCCTCGAGGGCGGCCAGGGCCAGGCGGTGGTGGAAGTGGATGTCGGCCACGATCGGCACCGGCGAGCGGGGAACGATGCGGGCCAGGCCCTCGGCCGCGGCCTCGTCGTTGCAGGTGCAGCGCACGATGTCGGCCCCGGCCGCGGCCAGGGCGTAGATCTGCTGGAGGGTGGCCTCGTGGTCGCCGGTCTTGGTCGTGGTCATCGACTGGACGGTGATCGGGCTCCCGCCGCCCACCGGGACGGTGCCGACCGTTATCTGGCGGGTGGCTCGACGCTCGGCGGCCATGGCCCTCAGTTGAACGGGTTGGCGGCCGGATCGGTGATGTCGAGGTAAATCGACGTCACGAACAGGAACGCCAGCACCCCGACCACCGCGTACGTCACCGGGATCAGCTTGGAGATGTCGGCCATGTAGCGGTGCCCTCGCCGGCTGCGCAGGCGCTCGTAGGTCGCCACCGCCACATGTCCGCCGTCGAAGGGCAGCAGCGGCACCAGGTTGAACACGCCGATGAAGACGTTGATGAGGAACAGGAAGCCGAGGAGCTGGACCACCCCGGCCTCGACCGCATCGTTGCCGGTCTGCACGATCCCGACGATCGACGTGACCCGGGTGCCCTCGCTCGACGTCTCGCCGCTGTCCGACGAACCGGACGAACCCGACGTCGACCCCGACGACTCGCCGTCGTCGCCGGCCAGGGTGTCGATATAGCCGGTCACCCCCGACGGCGAGAACAGGCGCCCGAGGCCCTCCACCGAGAGCCACATGGTCTCGCCGGTCTGCTGCACCGACTGGACCGCCCCTTCGAAGACCCCGGCCCGCACGGTGTCGAACTCGGGGGCGATGCCCAGGTAGCCGACCGTCTCGCCGTCGACCTCCCGGCTGGCCAGCGTCACCTCGACCTCCTGCTCGACCCCGTCACGCTCGACGGTGACCGCCACCGCCTCGTCGGGCCGGGCCCGCACGTAGCTGGCCAGGTCGTCGAAGGAGGCGAAGCGCTGGCCGTTGATGGCCACCACCCGATCGCCGACCTCGACCCCGGCGCCCTCGGCCGGGCTGGCCCCGCTGGACAGGCTCGACAGCTCCCCCACCGACCACTGGTCGGAGTCGGCCCGCGCCACCCCGAAGCCGACCACGATCACGTACCAGAGCACCAGGGCCATGAGGAAGTGCATGGCCGATCCGGCCACCGCCACCGACAGCCGGCGGGGGTAGCTCTTCTGGCGGTAGGTGCGCGACTCGTCGGCCGGGTCGACCTCCTCCAGGTTGCTCATGCCGATGATCCGCACGTAGGCCCCGGCCGGTATGGCCTTGAGTCCGTACTCGGTCTCGCCCCGCCGGAACGACCAGAGCCGGGGCCCGAAGCCCAGGAAGAACTCCGTCACCTTCATGCCCGACCACTTGGCGGTGACGTAGTGCCCCAGCTCGTGCAGGAAGATCATGATGACCAGGGCCAGGATGACGATCACGGTCGGCAGCGACCGGACGATCCCGAACGCCAGTACCGCCCCGACCACCAGCGCCGGGCGCCACCAGTCGTTGCCCTCGTCGGGCGCCGGCGTCGGCGAGTCGACCGGTCCTCGACCGTCTCCGGCCTCGGGAACGGTTTCGGGATCGACCTCGGGGCTGCCGTCCGGCGGGGTCGGCGTCACCGGGGAGCTCCCGTCGGCGAGGCGGCGACGGCGGCGGCGGCCACCACCCGGGCCCGCCCGTCGGCCTCGATCACGTCGGCAACGTCGCTGAGCACCGCCCCATCATGGAGGTCGAGAGTGCGCCGCAGCACGTCAGGTATGTCCCGCCAGGCCAAAGCGCCCCTCAGGAACGCCGCCACCGCCACCTCGTTGGCCGCGTTCAGCCAGGCCGGGGCCGACCCGCCGGCCCGGCCCGCCTCATAGGCAAGGCCGAGGCACGGGAAGGTGGCCAGATCGGGGGCCTCGAAGGTGAGGGGCCCCACCGCCGGCCAGTCGAGACGTCCATAGGGCCGCGGCCAGCGGTCGGGGAAGCCCAGGGCATAGGCGATCGGCGCCCGCATGTCGGGCTGGGAGAGTTGGGCAATGGTCGACCCGTCGATCAGCTCGACCATCGAGTGCACGACCGACTGCGGGTGCACCACCACCTCGATCCGGTCGAAGCCGACCCCGAAGAGCGCCTCGGCCTCGATGACCTCGAGGCCCTTGTTCATCAGCGTCGAGGAGTCGACGCTGATCTTCGGGCCCATCTGCCAGGTCGGATGCGCCAGGGCGTCTTCGACACTCACCTGCGCCAACTCGGCGGCCGACCGCCCCCGGAACGGCCCCCCGCTGGCCGTCAGCAGCAGGCGAGCGACCTCCCCGATGCGCTCGCCCCGCAGGCACTGGTGAAGGGCGGCGTGCTCGGAGTCGACCGGCACGATCTCGGCCCCGGACCGCTGGCGGGCGGCGGCCACCACCGGCCCGCCGGCGACCAGCGACTCCTTGTTGGCCAGGGCCAGACGCCGCCCGGCTTCGAGGGCGGCGACGGTGACCGACAGGCCGGCGAAGCCGACCACCCCGTTGAGCACCACGGCCGCGACCTCGGCCATGGCCGCGGGCCCGTCCGGCCCGAGCACCACCTCGGTGCCGCCCGCGACCCGCGACGCCACCTCCCGAGCCGACGACTCGTCGTCGAGGACGACCAGCCGGGGTCGGAACTCGGCCACCTGCTCCACCAGCAGGTCGACCGACGACCGAGCCGACAGCGCCGCCACCGTGAGCTGGCCTTCGCTCGACCGCACCACGTCGAGGGCCTGGGTGCCGATGGAGCCGGTCGAGCCGGCGATGGCGACGGCAGTCGTCATCGCCGGCCGGGTCGCCGGGCCGGCGGGAGGATCAGAAGACCTCGAGCAGCCGGCACAGGTAGTACGCCGCCGGGAGCACGAAGAGCAGGGCGTCGAACCGATCGAGGAGCCCGCCGTGTCCGGGGAGCGTGGTACTCAGATCCTTCACGTCGAGGTCGCGCTTGAGCATCGACTCGCACAGGTCCCCGAGAGGGGCGGCCACCGCCACCACCAGCCCGAGGAGCAGCGCCGATTTGGTGCCCCACGGGGCGAGACCGATGACGTCGAGCACCAGCCAGGACACGAACACCGAGGCCAGGGCTCCGCCGATGAGTCCCTCGATGGTCTTGTTGGGACTGATGCTCGCCGCGAACGGTGCCCGGCCCAGCGAACGGCCGATCAGCAGGGCACCGACGTCGTTCGCCACCGTCACCAGCACGACGCCGGCGATGACCCCCTTGCCGTTCGGGAAGCGCAGCATCAGAGCGGCGAAGCTGCCGAGTAGCCCGACGTAGGCCACCCCGAACACGGTGACGCCGATGTTGAGCACCGGCTGGAGGCGGGTCACGCCGAGCATGAACCACAACATCGAGCAGACCACGGCCAGCGCCAAGATCAGCGGGAGGGCCTCCAGATCCCGGTAGTAGGCCCCGAGGGGAAGGCTGGCCGCCGCCACCAACCCGAGCAGCGTGGCCGGCTGGTAGCCACCGCGCTGCAGGGCGGCGTACAGCTCGAGGCTGGCCACCGCTACCACGCAGGTGAGGACCACGACCATGGCCCAGATCGGCAGGAACACGAGGACGGCCAGGGTCGCCACCCCCAGCGCCAGCCCGGTGAGGGTGGCCAGTTGGATGTCGCGCTCGTCACCCCTCGATCGGCCGCCACCCGAGCCCAGCGCCGAGCCCCCGCGCCCGGGCCCCCGGGCACCGGCCCGGCCGCCCCCCGACGGTCGGGCACCGCGCTGGCGGGGCCGAACCCCGGCGCCGGCGGCGGCCCCAGCGCCCGCGGCACCGACAGCACCGGCAGCACCGGCACCCGCCCGAGCTCCGGTCCGGGCCGCCGGTCGCCGTGTCCGGGCGGTCCGCGCCGGGACGTCGTCATCGATCGGAGCGAAGAAGTCGTCAGGCGCAGGCCGGTCCGACTCGTCGAGCGCGCCGACCCGGGTGGCGTCGTCGTGTCGGACGTCGATGTCGTCGTGGGCGTCGTCCCAGTCGCTCGGCTGGTCCCGCCAACGAGGACCGGAGGTGGCGAGCGCGGACCAGACCTCGAGGTCGTCGTCGGGCGCAGCCTCGCTCAACACCTCGGGGATCTGACCGGTGGCCGGCTCGGTCCACGGCGGCATGGCCGGCGACGAAGAACGGCTCCGGCTGGCCGTCGGCTCCTCGTCCAGCGGGAAGCGCAAGCTCACGTCGGCCTCGTCGGGCACGTCCGGTCGGTCGCCGAAGCGGGCCGCGCCCTCCGGGCGTCGGGCCACCACGTCACCCCGCTCGAGCGCCTCGGCCGCCTCCCGGGCACCGATGACCCGCACCCCCTCGGTCGGGTCCTTGACCTCGTCGTCCTCGGGCTCCCACGGCGAACGATCGTCCATCACCGCCTCCTCACGTCGGTTGTGGCTGCAGTGCGTGACGGCCCTGCGGGGACCGTCAGACCTCGAGCAGCTCTCGCTCCTTGTGCTCGAGCGCGATGTCGATGTCGGCCACCTGGTCGGTGGTGAGCTTGTCGAGCTGCTTCTCGGCCCGCTCCAGGTCGTCCGCCGACACGTCACCCTCCCGCTCGAGGGCGTCGAGCTCGTGACGGGCGGCGCGGCGAAGGTTGCGCAGCGTCACCCGACCGTCCTCGGCCATCTGCTTGACCACCTTCACCAGGTCCTTGCGACGCTCTTCCGTGAGCGGCGGGAACGACAGGCGGATGACCACGCCGTCGTTGCTGGGGGTGATCCCGAGGTCCGACGTCTGGATGGCCTTCTCGATCGCCGCCATCGCGCCCTTGTCGTAGGGCTGGATCACCAGCACCCGGGCATCTTGGACGGAGAACCCGGCGATCTGCTGGAGGGGCACGTCGGATCCGTAGTAGTCGACCGACAGCTTCTCGACCAGCGCCGGGGTCGCCCGCCCGGTGCGGATGGAGGAGAAGTCGGCCCGGGTGTGCTCGACGGCCTTGCGCATCTTGTCGAGGGATTGCGCGATGACATCCTCGATCACGAGACCAGCGTACCGATCTGCTCCTCGCCGACCAGGACACGGTGGACGTTGCCCGCCTCGGCCAGGTTGAAGACGACGATCGGCAGGCTCCGATCCATGCAGAAGGTGATGGCCGTGGCGTCCATCACCCGCAGCCCTCGGTTGAGCACGTCCATGTACGTGAGCTGGTCGAGCTTGGTGGCCGTGGGGTCGAGGCGGGGGTCGGCGGTGTAGACCCCGTCGACGCCGGAGTGGGTGCCCTTGAGCACCGCCTCGGCCGACAGCTCGGCGGCCCGGAGGGCGGCCGTGGTGTCGGTGGTGAAGAACGGATTGCCGGTTCCACCGGCCAGGATCACGACCCGGCCCCGGTCGAGGTGGGCCATGGCCCGGCGACGGATGTAGGGCTCGGCGACCTGGGCCATCTGGATGGCGGTCATGACCCGGGTCGGCTGGTCGAGGCGCTCCAGGGCGTCTTGGAGGGCCAGTCCGTTGATGACGGTCGCCAACATGCCCATGTAGTCGGCCTGGGCCGGATCCATGCCGGCGCCGGCGCCGTGGAGTCCCCGCCAGATGTTGCCGCCGCCGACCACCACCGCCATGTCGACACCGAGCCCACGACGGGCGTCGACGATCTCGGAGGCCAGGCGACTGACCACGTCGCCGTCGATGGAGTACCCGCTGGCGGCCGCGAAGGCCTCGCCCGAGAGCTTCAGCACGACCCGGCTCCAGCGGGCCCCGGCCGCCATGTCAGCCAGTGATCTCCACCTGGGCGAACCGGACGATGGTGGCATCGCCGATGGCGGCCGCCACCGACTGCTTCTCGTCCGCCACGAACGGCTGCTCCAGGAGGGCGCCGTCGGGCACCCGCTTGCGCCACCCGTTGAGCTTGCCCTCCACGATCTTGGGCAGGGCCTGCTCGGGCTTTCCCTCGTTGCGGGTCTGGTTCTCGAGCAGTTCGCGCTGGCTCTCCACCTCGTCGGCCGAGAAGTCCTCCGCGGCCAGCACCGAGGGGCGGGCGAAGGAGATGTGCAGGGCGACCTGGTGAGCCAGCTCGACGGTGGCGCCGGACAACTCGACCAGCACCCCGTTGACGCCGTGGTCGGCCTGGATGTGCAGGTAGGCGTCGAGCACGTTGCCGGCTGCCGGCTCGAAGCGGACCACCCGGCCGACCTCGATGTTCTCCTTGAGGCTGAGCGTCAGCTCCGCCACCCGCTCGGTGAAGCCGGCGGTGGCAGCCTCGCCGTCGGCGGCCACAGCATCGGCGATGGCCTGGCCGAGGGCCACGAACTCGGCGCTCTTGGCCACGAAATCGGTCTCGGACTTGAGCTCGACCAGGGCTGCGGTCGGGCCCGAGCGACCGAGGGCAACCGCGCCCTGGGCGTTCTCCCGGGTCGCTCGCTCGGCCGCCTTGGCCAGACCCTTCTCCTGGAGCCAGCGGCGGGCGACCTCGAAGTCACCGTCGTTGCTCTGCAGAGCGCGCTTGGCGTCCATCATCCCGGCGCCGGTCTCCTGGCGGAGCCGTTGCACGTCCTTGGCACTGAACTCCGGCATCAGGACGCCTCCTCGCCGTCGGCCTGGTCGATGCTCTCCGCCGTGCCTTCAGCCACGTCCGTCGCGTCGGGCTCAGCCGAACCCTCGACGGTGCCCTCGGCCTGGACCTCAGCCTCGGCCTCGGCGCCTGTCGGGGCATCGGCCTCGGCATCGGCGGTTTCGGGCGCCTCCACCACGCGGGCGGCGCGGGCCGCAGCCTCGGCCGCCGCCGCCTCGCGGGCCACAGCTTGCTGGGCGGCCCGGGCGGCCTCCTCCTCGGCGGTCGGGGGCGGCGGCGGGGTGACCACGCCGCGGCGCTCCGCCAGGAAGCGACCCTCCTCGACGGCCTCGGCGATGATGCTGGCCATCAGGGTGCCCGAGCGGATGGCGTCGTCGTTGCCGGGGATCACGAAGTCGATGACGTCGGGGTCGCAGTTGGTGTCGACCACCGCCACCACCGGGATGCCGAGCTTGTTGGCCTCACCGACGCAGATGTGCTCCTTCTTGGTGTCGAGCACGAAGATGGCGTCCGGCAGCTTGGCCATCGAACGGATGCCGATCAGGTTGCGCTCCAGCTTCTCCAGCTCGCGCTGGATCATGAGCGCTTCCTTCTTGGGCATGACCTCGAAGTCGCCCATGGCCCGCATGCGCTGGTACTCCTGCATCTTCTTGACCCGGCCGCTCATGGTCGAGAAGTTGGTGAGCATCCCGCCCAGCCACCGCTCGTTGATCCAGGGCATGCCCGAGCGTTGGGCCGCGCCAGCGATGGCCTCCTGGGACTGCTTCTTGGTGCCCACGAAGAGGACGGTCCCGCCGTTGGCGGCGATCTCGCGTACGAACCGGTACGACTTGTCGATGCCGGTGAGGGTCTGCTCGAGGTCGATGAGGTAGATGCCGTTGCGCTCCCCCCGGATGTACCGCTTCATCTTCGGGTTCCAGCGACGGGTCTGGTGACCGAAGTGGACCCCGGCCTCGAGGAGTTGCCGCGTCGTGACGACTGCGCCCATGGTGATCTGCTCCCAACGGTTGGACCCGAGGCGGCGCGTGGCGGACCACGACCGTGGGTGCCGCACCGGGTAGGTGTCGCGCGACCGCATCGGCGGCCGCGACGTGAGGAGCTGAGTCTAGGGAGCCCGGGGGTGGGTCGGGAACTCCGCGGCGCCGCGGGTCGAACGGTCACGGCCACGCCCGGACCAGCAGTGCCTCCGGGCGCAGCACCAGGGCATCGACCGAGATGCCGGCGAACAGGCCGGCGACGTCCTCGAGCAGGCTGATGCCGCGAGCCGTCGCCAACCCGGCGGCCAGGCCCCGACAGGTCGGCGGCGCGTCGGCCAGGGCCAGGGCCAGCTCCCGATGCGCCACGTCCGAGCCCGGGAGATCGCCGTGGGCGGTGGCACCGGTCAGGGGCACGAGGACGTTGGTGGCGCCGTCGAGGGCCGAGTGCAGGGCCGGGACCACCAGGTCGCCCTCGGCCGCGATCGAGGTCACCCTCGTCGCCGCCGGGAGCCGGCGGTCGTCGAGGGCGTCGAGCAGCTCCGACCCCTCCCGGAGCTGGGCGGCCGCCACCGAGTCGGCCGCCACCCCTCCCCCGGTCGCCGAGGTGATCGCCTCCTGAACCGCCCGGCCACCGGGCCCGGTGCCGAGGAGGGCGTCTGCCGTGGCCAGGTCGGCCCCGTGGTGCGGGCTGCCCAGGGTGACGACGTGGTCGATCCGAGGCATCCGGGCGTCGAAGTCGTCGGTCCGCTCCAGCGCCAGGCGGGCGACGACCCCGCCCTGGGAGTGGGCGACGAGGTCAACGGCCACGCCCGGGTGGGTGCGCCGCAGGTCTTGGAGCAACTGACGCAGACGCGACCCGGCTTCGGTCAGGTCACCGAAGGTGTCGGCTGGGGTGTAGTCGTTCACCTCGATGCCCTCCACCGAGCCCGTCCCCGGCGCCCGCCCTCCTCGGTAGGAGAACTGCAGGACGTGCTCGTCGTCGTAACCCAGCCCCGCGGCGTCGACGTCGAGCACGCTGGCCGAGCCGGCGGCCGACCCAAACCCGCCGACCAGCACCAGGATCCGCTCACCCGAGGCCGCGCCACCACCGTCGGGCACGGGTTCTGTCGCCGGCGTACACGCGTCTTGGCCTGCGGCGAAAGCGGCAGCTCGGGGTGCCAGCACGAGTAGGTCGTGAACCGCCGGGTTGGCGAACTGGGCGGCGTAGCTGCTGTAGATCTCGGCCTTGAGCCAGAGGTCGGCCAGCTGGGCCTGCACTTCCTCCCACCCCCGCTCGCCTGCCAGCGCCACCAGACCGACGGCGGCGTCGGCGGCCTCGCTGGTCGTCCCCTGGACCCAGGCAAGGCCGTCTCGACCCCAACCCAGCCCACCGCCCAACGCCTGACCGAGCCAACTCGCCTCCTCGGCCCTCGACGCCGGGCGAACCTCGCCGGTGGGGACGAGGTGGACCGTGCGGGGTCGGAGCCACAGGCTCGTCGGGTCGATGTAGTCCTCGCCCACCCGCGCCCCGAAGTGCAACCCGTCGCCGGCCTCCCCCACCGGGTCACCCTGCGTCACCCGGTCCCCCCGGTCCACGGCGACCGACCGGAGGAACGAGTAGCTGGTTCGCACCCCGTCGGCGTGGAGGACCACGACGTGGAGCTGGCCACCGACCTGGCCGGCGAAGGTCACCTCGCCGTCGGCGGCCGCGGCCACCGGTTCACCCGGCGTGGTCAGGTAATCCACACCACGGTTGCCGGCTGCGTAGGGTCCCGACGGCGCCCGATACGGGTCGCTGACCGGGTGATCGACGGGCGGCGCATAGGACAACGCCGCCAGCGCCGGTGAGGGCACGACGGCGGCTGCCGATACGGCCAGGACTACCGCCAGGCGACGGGCCCGACGGTGTCCGCGAACGACGACCGAAACCGCGCCACCGAGCGCGGCATGGGCACGTGCGCGTGCCCGATGACGGGTGGGCACGGTGCCTCCCCAAAGCCGAGAGCCGGACCGGGGAAGCGGTGCTCAGGAGCAGGGGGAGTTGGAACGAACACGCCGCCAGGCGGCGAACCGGAGCCGGCCGACGCCGGCGTGCGCTAGGCCGGCTCGCGCTCGGCGTGGGCGATCTTGGCCCGCATGTGGATGACCGCCTTGGTGTGGATCTGGCAGACCCGGCTTTCGGTCACCCCGAGCACGTCGCCGATCTCGGCCAGCGTCAGGCCCTCGTAGTAGTAGAGGGTGAGGACGATCTTCTCCCGCTCGGGCATGCGGTTGATGGCGTCCGCCAGGATCTGGCGCATCTCCTCGACCTCGTAGGCGGCCACCGGGCCGTCCGACTGGTCGGGCACCGTGTCGCCCAGGGTCAGGGAGTCGCCGCGGCTGCCCCCCACCGAGAGCAGCTCGTCGAGAGCGACCAGGCCGACGAAGGAGATCTGACTGAGGGTGGTCTGGAACTGCTCGTCGCTCACATCGAGCTCGTGGGCCAGCTCGACATCGGTGGGCGTGCGGTGGAGTTCGGACTCGAGCTTGGCGTAGGCGGTCTCGAGCGCCCGGGCCTTGGCCCGCACCGAGCGGGGCACCCAGTCGATCGAGCGCAGCTCGTCGAGGATGGCGCCCTTGATCCGGGCAATGGCGTAAGTCTCGAACTTGTAGCCGCGCTCGAGGTCGAACTTCTCGATGGCGTCGATCAGTCCGAAGATGCCGTAGCTGACGAGATCGGCCTGCTCGACGTTCTGCGGGAGCCCGACGGCCACACGCCCGGCGACGTACTTGACCAGGGGCGAGTAGTGCAGGATCAGCTGGTCGCGCAGGTCCGCATCAGCAGAGTCCTTGTAGCGGACCCACAGGCGGCCCACCTCTGTGGCATCGTCGAGTTCCACGTCAGTCCCTGGAGTGCGTTCGAGCCCGGGGATGGGTCGCTGCGTGCACGGCGCGCAGCCGCTCCTTGCTGACATGAGTGTAGTGCTGGGTGGTCGACAGATCGGCATGACCGAGCAGCTCTTGAACCGCCCGCAGGTCAGCACCGCCGTCGAGCAGGTGGGTGGCGAAGGTGTGGCGCAGGGCGTGGGGGTGGGTCGGGGACGACGCTCGGCGGTCGACGATGCGCCGAACGTCGCGGGTCCCGAGCGGGCGACCCCGACGGTTGAGGAACAGCGCGTCGGGCGGCGTATGGGCCTCCACCAGTGCCGGCCGCCCCGTGCCGAGCCAGCCGGCGACCGCCTCGGCCGCCGGCTCGCTCATCGGCACCCGACGCTGCTTGGAGCCCTTGCCCCACACCGTGACCGCTCGTCCCCGGGCGTCGACGTCCTCGATCCGCAGCCCGCACAACTCGCCCACCCGCAGCCCGCTGCCGTAGAGCAGCTCGAGCACGGCATCGTCTCGCAGGCGAACGCACTCGTCGTCGCCGTCGACCGCCACCGGGGGATCGTCGAGGAGCACCTCGAGCTCGTCGCTCCGCAGCACCCGAGGCAGCCGCCCTGGTCCGCTGGGGGTGGACAGACCGGCCGTGGGGTCGCTGTCGACTCGGCCGGATGCGAGGCACCAACGGAAGTAGCGCCGCAGCGCCGATGCCTTGCGGGCCACCGTGCGCCGGGCGTATCGCCGGGTGGCGAGGTGGGCGAGGTAACGCCGAAGCAGGCGCCGGTCGATCTGCTCGGGCCCTTCGTGACCGCCACGGGCAGCCCAGTCGGCGAACGCGACCACGTCGCGGCGGTAGGCGGCGACGGTCGGGGGTGCGGCGGCCGTCAACGACTGCGTGAAGCCGTCGATCTCCCATCCCATGCCCCGTGGACGCTAACGGCCCCGACCGCGGGTTGTCAGCCACCGGGTATCGATCCCGGCACGTACCAGCCGCCGCGGCGCCGGAGCACCCCGGCCCGCTCGAGGCCGGCTACCACCCCCGCCGCCTCGGCCAGCGAGAGCCCGCTGCGCGCCACCAGCTGCTCGAAGGTGGCCGCTTCTCCGCCGAGAGCGAGGACCACCCGCGCCGTGGCGTCGGGCTCGAGGTCGAGATCACTGGCACCCGAGAGCCCGTCGCCAGACCCGACGGCCTCGACTGGTTCCGTGGGTGCCCGGCGATCGCTCAGGCCGAGGGCCACCAGCACGTCGGTGGCGTCTCGCACCGGTGCGCAGCCGGCCGCCAGCAGGTCGTTCGTCCCGATCGCCGCCGGGTTGCGAACCGAGCCGGGCACCGCCAGCACTGGCCGCCCCAGGGCCAACGCGGCATCCACCGTGTGCATCGACCCGCCGGTGCGGGCGCTTTCGACCACCACGACCACATCGGCCAGGGCGGCCACCAGCCGGTTGCGGGCGGGGAACCGCCAGCGATCGGGGGGTGTGCCCAACGGGTACTCGGACACGATCGCCCCCGCAACCGTCACCCTCTCCCACAGGAGACGATGGCGCCGGGGGTAGGCGACGTCGAGACCGCACCCGACCACGGCCACCGGCGCGGCCGGCAGCCGCCCGGCTCCGTGGTCGTCGCCGGCGGCCAACGCACCCTCGTGGGCCGCTCCGTCGATGCCGAGAGCGAGCCCCGACACCACCACCACACCCGCCGCGGCCAGGTCGTGGCCGAGCTCGTGGGCCACCGAGCTCCCTACCGCCGAGCACCGCCGGGTCCCCACCACCGCTACCGAAGGGGTGCTGGCGTCGGGCACCACGGAGGCCCGTCCCCGGCGAAAGACGATGGGCGCCGGATCAGGACCCTCGGCCAACCGCTCGGGATGCCCGTCCTCGCCGAGGACGCTCACGGAGATGCCGGCGTCGGTGTGGGCCCGCCACAGCTCGGCGACGTCGGTCTGGCGAGCGGCGGCCGACCAACGCGGCCACGTCGCGTCGCTGACCGGTCCCGCGGCCTCGAGTACGGCGGGCGATCGAGAGGCGGAGCCGTCGGCCACCCGCCGCCAGGCCTCGGACGCCGGCCAGACCGAGAGCAGGGCGCTCAGGCGCTTCGGACCCATGGACTCCAACCGGGCCAGGGCCAGGACCCAGGCCGCCTCCGGCAACGGAGGCCCCGGGGACGGAGGCCCCGGGGACGCTGGCGCTGCGGCGGGCTGGTTCATGCTGCCACCCCCAGACGGTCGGGCTCGGACCGGAGCTGTAGCGCCAGGGCGATGTCGTCGTCGCCCAGGGGGCCGCGGTGGCCGGCGAGATCGGCGATGGTGCGAGCGACGCGACGCACCCGGTGCAGCCCCCGAGCGCTGAGGATGCCGGCTCGCAGACCGTCGCGGAGCAACGCCGCGGCGCTCGCGGAGACGGGCGCCACCTCGTCGAGTCGAGACGCCGGCAGGAAGGCGTTGCCGTCCACCCCGCGGGCGACCGCCCGGGCCCGGGCCACCAGGACCCGCTCGGCAACCGACGTCGTCGGCTCCCCGGGATCGGTCCCGAGCAGGTCGCCGGGATCGGGCCGGGTGACCTCGATACGGAGGTCGAAGCGATCGAGCAGCGGGCCCGAGAGGCGCCGCGCGTAGCGGGCCCGGGCGGCCTCGCTGCACCGGCAGCTGCCGGGCGGACCGCCCACGCCGCAGGGACACGGGTTCATCGCCGCCACCAGCTGGAACCGGGCCGGAAAGGTCACCGCGGCCCGAGCCCGGCAGACCCGGATGACCCCTTCCTCCAGGGGTTGGCGAAGGGCATCCAGCAGGCTGGGGGCGAACTCACCCAGCTCGTCGAGGAACAGGACGCCGTGGGTGGCCAGGCTGAGCTCGCCCGGGCGCATGAGAGCGGTCCCGCCGCCGAGCAGCGAGACGGTCGACGCCCCGTGGTGCGGTGACCGCAGGGGTGGCCGACGCGCGAGGCCCCCGGGGGGTAGGGCGAGGCCGACCGCCGAGCGAACCCGCGTCACCTCCAGGGCCTGGGCCGGAGCCAGATCGGGAAGGAGACCCGGCAGTCGCTGGGCCAGCATGGTCTTGCCCGACCCTGGAGGCCCGACCATGAGCAGGTGGTGCCCACCGGCCGCCGCCACCTCGATGGCCAGGCGGCCGACAGCCTGGCCGCGGACATCGGCAAGATCGGGACCGATCTCGGGCTCGGGGGTGGGCGGAGACGGGGGCGACTCGGGCCAGGGTGCCCGGCCCCGGAGGGCCTCGACCACCTCGGTGAGCTGGCCGACGCCTTGCACCCGGTGGCGCCCGACCAGGTCGGCCTCGACCACGCTGGCCCGCGGGACCACCACGGTGCCCCCGCTCAGCGCATCGACCAGGGGGACGGTGCCCGGCACCGGGCGCACGGTGCCGTCGAGGCCGAGCTCGCCCAAGAACGAGATCCCGTCGGCCGCCGCCGGCGGCAACTGCTCGTCGGCCACCAGCACCCCGACGGCGATGGCCAGGTCGAGCACCGAGCCCTGCTTGCGAACCCCCGACGGGGCCAGGTTCACGGTGATGCGCTTGAGGGGCCAGCCGAGCCCGCTCGACAGCAGCGCGGCCCGGACCCGATCCCGCGACTCGCGGCAGGCGGCGTCGGGCAGGCCGACGACGGTGAAGCCGGGCAGGCCGCTGGAGACGTGGACCTCGACCGCGACGGGTTGCCCGTCGATGCCGAGCAGCGTGGCTGAAGCGATGGTGGCGAGCATGGGGCTCCTCCCTGAGGTGGACCGGGGGGAGGGCCGTAACGCCGGCGCTCGAACGCAGCGAGAACCTACCGACAGGGTGTGACATCGCCCACGCGCCCCTTCCGCGTCGGGGAAAACCCCCCCCCCGGGGGGTTTGGGGGCGGGGCCGCGGTGTGGGGGG
>JANNNX010000061.1:0-3761 GCA_031398745.1 Actinomycetes bacterium | reverse complement strand
TGGCCTCGGGCTCGGTGGCCTCGGGCTCGGTGGCCTCGGGCTCGGTGGCCTCGGGCTCGGTGGCCTCGGGCTCGGTGGCCTCGGGCTCGGTGGCCTCGGGCTCGGTGGCCTCGGGCTCGGTGGCCTCGGGCTCGGTCGGGGCGCCGCCCTGCTGGTCGATGAGCGCCTTGAGTCCGTAGGCGAAGTTGCGGGGCAGAGCGGCCAGCAAACCGGCCAGCTGCTGGAGCGGTGCAGCCAGGCCACCGGCGAAGCGAGCCAGCAGGACCTCTCGGGCCGGCAGGCTGGCCAGAGCCTCGGTGTCGGCCGCGGTGATGGCCCGGCTCCCGAGCACCCCACCCTTCAGCACCAGAGCCGGGTTGGCCCGGGAGTAGTCCCGCAGGGTCTTGGCCACCGCCGCGGCGTCGCCGTCGACGAATGTGAAGGCGGTGGGGCCCACCAGCTGAGCCTCGAGATCGTCGAGGCCCAGGTCTCGGGCGGCCAGGCGGGCCAGGGTGTTCTTGTAGACCTTGAAGTCGCCCCCGGCCGTGCGCAGGCTACGGCGCAGCTCGGCCAGCTCGCGGACGTTCAGTCCCCGGTACTCGGCCAGCAGGGTGGCGTCGGCGTCAGAGAGGCGGGAGCGGACCTCGTCCACTACGGCCACCTTCTCGGCCCTCGGGTTGTCCATGGCGTCCTCGGAGATCAAACGGGGCTCGCGGCGACGCGAACCCCGTGGTCAGGACCGAGGGAGTTCGCCTCGTCAGGCGGCCCCAAAGGGGCCCTTACGCGCTGATGCGCACCGGAGGTCTGCGGCGAGCCGTGCTGGTTGTGGGCGGTAGCGTACCGGCAAGGCCGGTCAGACCGCCAAAGCGGGTGTCAGCCGCCGACCCGAGCGACCTCAGGGCGGACCCGGCCCGGGTCGATGCGGACGCCGGGACCCATGGTCGAGGACAGGCTGACCCGCCGGAAGTAACGGCCCTTGGCCGCCGCCGGCTTGACCCGCTGGAGCTCTTCGACCACGGCCGCGAAGTTGGCGGCCAGGGCCTCGACATCGAAGCTGGCCTTGCCGATCGGGACGTGGACGTTGGCCCCCTGGCGCTCGGTGCGGTACTCGACCCGCCCGCCCTTGAACTCGGTGACGGCCCGACCGACCTCGACCGTCACCGTGCCGGTACGGGGGTTCGGCATCAGCCCACGAGGCCCCAGGAGACGGCCCAGCCGAGCAACTTGTGCCATCTGGTCGGGAGTGGCGATGGCGACGTCGAAGTCGAGCATCCCCCCTTCCACCTGGGCGATCAGGTCGTCGGCCCCTACGTGGTCGGCACCCGCGGCCCGGGCTTCGGCGGCCGCGTCTCCCGCCGCGAACACCGCCACCCGCACCGCCTTGCCGGTACCCGAGGGCAGCGACACTGTGCCCCGAACCTGCTGGTCGGGCTTGCGGGGGTCGACCCCAAGCTGGACCACCAGGTCGATGGTCTCGTCGAAGGTGGCCGACGCCAGACCCTTGACCAGGTCGATGGCCTCGGCCGGGGTGTGCAGCTGCTCCGGGTCGAAACGCTGGATCGCGTCGCGGTACTTCTTGCCTTGCGCCATGGTGGCTCCCTCTCCTGGGGTCGTGCCGCCGGGGCGAGGTCGTCCCCGGTCGGGTGTTCGGTGGGCTCGGTCAGCGACCGATTGTCAGCGAGCGATCTTCACGCCCATGGACCGGGCGGTGCCGGCGACCTGGCGCTTGGCCGCGTCGAGGTCGTTGGCGTTGAGGTCGGGGAGCTTGGTCTGGGCGATCTCGACGAGCTGAGCCTCGCTCAGGGTGCCCACCTCCTCGCGACCGGTGGCGGTAGCCCCCTTGTCCAGGCCGAGGGCCTGGCGGATGAGAACGGGCGTGGGCGGCGTCTTGGTGACGAAGGTGAAGCTGCGGTCCTCGTAGATGGTGATCTCGGCCGGGATCACCGTGCCCCGCTGCGACTCGGTGGCGGCGTTGTAGGCCTTGCAGAAGTCCATGATGGCGACGCCGTGGGGTCCGAGGGCGGTGCCCACCGGCGGGGCCGGGGTGGCCGCCCCGGCCGGGATCTGGATCTTCACGACGGCCGCGATCTTCTTCTTGGCCATGGCTGGTTACGTCCTTGCTGGATCGAGCGCGGGTGACCGCGGGTTGACGATGGTCGCAGCCGGGTTGGCCCGGCGGCAACTCAGAGCTTGGTGACCTGGGAGAACTCGAGCTCGACGGGTGTCTCCCGGCCGAAGATGTTGACCAGCACCTTGACCCGGAGCTGGTCTTCGTTGATGTCGGCGATCTCGCCGGAGAAGTCAGCGAAGGGGCCTTCCTTGACCCGGACGATCTCGCCGGCCTCGAACTCGAGCCGGGGCTTCTGGCGCTTCGAACGGGCCGTCGGCTCCTCGTCGTCGTCGGGGACGGCCAAGGCCTCCTCGACGTCCTTGCGAGACAGCGGGATGGGCTTGCCGCCGGTGCCGACGAAACCCGTTACCCCTGGGGTGTTGCGGATGACGTCCCAGGAGCGGTCGTCGAGGTAGCAGCGGACGTAGAGGTAGCCGGGGAAGACCTTGCGCTGGGCAACGACCTTCTTGCCCCCCTTGAACTCCACCACCTCTTCCATGGGGATGACGACCTCGAAGATCGAGTCCTCAACGGCCATCGAGACCATGCGGCTCTCGAGGTTGGCCTTGACCTTCTTCTCGTAGCCCGACTGCGAGTGGATGACGTACCAGCTGCCGGGCCGGTCGTAGGGGCTCTCCGGCCGGGGTCGGGGAGCCTCCTCTTCCAGGAGATCATCGACGTCGACGACCTCGAGCGCCTCCGAAGACCCTGCGGGGTCCTCGGTGCTCGGCTCGGCGTCGGCTGTGGTGTCGAGCGCCACGGTGCCCGGCTGGGCGTCGAGGTCGTCGTCTTGGGGCTGCAGGTCGGACATCAGGCTCGTCGATCGGTCGTCATTCGAACAGGTAGAAGACGGCCTTGGCCGCCAGGTAGTCGAGGGAGAAGATCAGCAGGGTCAGCACCACCAATGTGATGGCCACGATCACCGAGAAGCGAGCGACCTCGGCCCGGGTCGGCCAGGCCACCTTGCGCAGCTCGGCCCGGACCTCTCCGAGGAACCCAATGGGGTGGAAACGCTCCCGGTCGGGCCGGGGCGACGCGGCCACCCGAGCCTGCTGAGCCCGCGGTCGGGCCGCCGGCTCGCCGTCGGGTCCGAGCTGGCCCTGCTTCTGCAAGGCCCGTCTGGTTTGTCGGTTCATCGCCATCGATGGTCACCACGATCGATCGTCGGCTCGGGGTCGTGAGCCTTGCACGCAGGGCAGGAGGGACTCGAACCCCCAACCGCCGGTTTTGGAGACCGGTGCTCTGCCAAATTGAGCTACTGCCCTCTGGGTCGTTGCGCCGCCCGAGGCTACTGCCGGTCGCCGGCAGGTCCCTCGGCACGGGGAAGGGTGCCCGAGTAGGGGCGCTCAGCGCGTCTCCTTGTGCACCGTGTGCTGGTGGTCCCAGCGGCAGTACTTCTTCATCTCGATGCGCTCGCGGTCGTTGTTGCGGTTCTTCATCGTGATGTAGTTCCGTCGCTTGCAGACCTCGCAGGCGAGGGTGACCTTCACCCGCTTGTCGCTGGCCATGGGATTCTCCTTCGGGACCGATCTCGGTAGCGGCGGTCGGACTCGAACCGACGACCCCTCGATTATGAGCCGAGTGCTCTCACCAACTGAGCTACGCCGCCAGGGGAGCCCCCTGTCGGAATCGAACCGACGACACCAGCCTTACCATGGCTGTGCTCTGCCGA
>JANNNX010000029.1:0-31651 GCA_031398745.1 Actinomycetes bacterium | reverse complement strand
GACCGACATCTGGGGCGACGCCGACCAGAGCCGCTACGTGTGGCGGTCGTTGGCGGGTGATGGGTCGATCGTCGCTCGGGTGTCGTCGGTGTCGGGGGCGATCAGCGACTGGGCCAAGGTCGGGGTGATGGTGAAGTCCTCGACGACGGCCGGGTCTCCCTACGCGATGGTGGCGGTGACGCCGACCAACGGCACCGTGGCCCAGGCGAACTTCTCTCAGAGCGCCGCCGCGGGAAGCTTCACGCTCCCCGACGCCTGGCTCCGACTGGATCGCCAGGGTGCGACGGTGACGACCGCGGTCTCCGGTGACGGGGTGACCTGGACGACGGTGGCGACCGCGTCGGTCCCCGAGGGCGCGGCCACCGTCGGGCTGTTCGTCACCTCGCATGACTGGGCCAATCCCGTCACTGCCACCTTCGACGACGTGACCGTGGTCGAAGGGCCTGGCTGAGCTTCGGCGGTCCCGTCGCCGGGACGCTGCCTCAGGACGAGATCGGCGCCACCTCGTCGAGCCCGCTCAGCAGGGTGTTCCACGAGAGCGTGGCGCACTTGATCCGCACCGGGAACTTCACGACCCCCTGGAGAGCCTCGAGATCGCCGAGCCGGACAGCCGGCTCGGTCTGCTCAGACGGCTCGGTCATGTCGGCCAGCGACGTCGGCTCGCTCCCGTCGAGGCGGGTCTCGTGGATCGACATGAGGCCCTTGAACGCCCGGGTGATGGCGCGGGCCTCGGCCACGGTCTTGCCCTTGACCGCAGAGGACATCATCGAAGCCGACGACTGGCTGATCGAGCAGCCGGTGCCGCCGATCTTGAGGTCGACGATCCGTCCGTCCTCCAGGTTGAGGTAAACCACGATCTCGTCGCCACAGAGCGGGTTGAAGCCCTCCACCCGATGGGCGGGCGGCGCCTCGAGCTCTCCGCGGTTGCGCGGGTTGCGGTAGTGGTCGAGGATGATCTCGCGGTAGAGGTCCTCGAGTCCGGGCATCGGTCGTGCTCCTGCGGTCGGCGGCGATCGGTGGATCAGAGAGCGAAGAAGTCGGCGGCCGCGGCCAGTCCCTCGACCAGCGCGTCGACGTCGTCGGTGTCGTTGTAGACGTAGAAGGATGCCCGCGCCGTGGCCGGAACCCCGAGGCAGCGCATGAGGGGCTTGGCGCAATGGTGACCGGCTCGGACGCAGACGCCTCGCTGGTCGAGCACCTGAGAGATGTCGTGGGGGTGCACGTCGGCCAGCGAGAAGCTGATCACCCCGGCCCGGTCGACGACGTCGCACGGGCCGTGGATGGTGATCTCAGCCCCGAAACGTGACTTGAGCGAACTCAAGGCGTAGGCCGTGAGCGTCGTCTCGTGAGCGGCGACGGCGTCAAGGCCGTAACGCTCGAGCTCGCCCAGCGCCGCGCCCAGGCCGATGGCCTCGGCGATGGGCGGGGTGCCGGCCTCGAACTTCCAGGGCAGTTCGTTGGGGGTGAACCCGTCGAGGCGGACGTCGAGGATCATGTCGCCCCCGCCCAGGAAGGGGGGCATGGCATCGAGCAGCTCGGCCCGTCCCCAGAGGGCGCCGATGCCGGTCGGGCCGAGCAGCTTGTGGCCCGTGAGGGCGTAGAAGTCGGCTCCCAGGGCGCCGACGTCGGTGACTCGGTGGGGGCTGTACTGGCTGCCGTCGACGACGACCACGGCGCCCACCGCATGGGCTGCGTCGGCGATCTGGCGGACCGGGGGCAACGTGCCGAGCACGTTGGAGGCGGCGGTGACGCCGACCAGCTTCACTCCGTCGAGCTTGGCGTCGAGGTCGGACAGGTCGAGGCGTCCGTCGGGTCCGACCCGCAGGTAGCGCAGCTCGACGCCCACCTCGTCGGCCAGCTGGAGCCAGGGCACCAGGTTGGCGTGGTGCTCGATCTCGGTGAGGAGGATGGGGTCGCCGGCCCGGAGGTTGGCCCGCCCCCACGACCGGGCCACCAGGTTGAGGGCCTCGGTGGCGTTCTTGGTGAAGATGATCTCCTGCTCGGAGCGGGCGCCGACGAAGCTGGCCAGGAGGCGCCGGGCCCCCTCGTAACGGGCGGTGGCCTCCTCGGCGATGGCGTACACGCCTCGGTGCACGTTGGCGTGGGTGGTGGAGTAGTAGTCGTCCATCGCCGCCAGCACCGCGGTGGGCTTCTGCGACGAGGCGGCCGAGTCGAGGAAGTGGAAGGGCCGACCGGCGTGGTGGGCGTAGATCGGAAAGTCGCGGCGGATGGCGGCGACGTCGAGCGAGGGTGCCGGCGGGGACGCGGCGCCGAGAGTGCTCACTGGGTTCGCCACGCTTCGTAGCCCTCGACCTCGAGCCGGCGGGCCAGGTCGGGGCCGCCGGACTCGACGATGCGGCCGTCGATCATGATGTGCACGACGTCGGGCTCGAGGTGCTCGAGGAGCCGCTGGTAGTGGGTGATGAGGACCACGCCCAGCGCCGGGCGCTCGGCCCGGACGGCCTGGACGCCGCTGCCCACCGAGCGCAAGGCGTCGATGTCGAGGCCCGAGTCGGTCTCATCGAGGATGGCCAGCTCGGGCTCGAGCACCGCCAACTGCAGGATCTCGTTGCGCTTCTTCTCGCCGCCGGAGAAGCCCTCGTTCAGGTACCGGTCGGCGAAGGCCGGGTCCATGTCGAGGCGGCGCATCCAGTCCATGATCGCCAGCCGGGTCTCGAGGGTGGAGTAGTCCTCGATGCCCTTGCGGGCGCCGAGGGCTTGGCGCAGGAAGGAGTGGACGGGGACGCCGGCGATCTCCTGGGGGTACTGGAAGGCGAGGAAGATGCCCGCCTTGGCCCGCACGTCGGTGTCCCAGGTGGTGATGTCTTCGCCCTTGTAGAGGATGCGGCCCGCGGTCACCTGGTAGTCGGGGCTGCCCAGCAAGGTGGCGGCGAGCGTCGACTTGCCCGAGCCGTTGGGGCCCATCACCGCGTGGATCTCGCCGGCCTGCACCACCAGGTCGAGGCCCTTGAGGATCTCGACCGGTGCATCGTCGTCGCCGCGCTCCTCGGTGACCTGCACGTGGAGGTCATCGACGGCGAACAGCGGGGTGGTCACGCCCCGAGGATATTCGCACTACCGCCATAGGAGAAAAGGTCCTCGGTCACGCGCCTTCCGCCAGGACGTGGGGACTCTCCGTCCCCCCTAGCCGGACCCGGCGTCCCCACCTCCGACGCGACAGCCCTACCGTGCCCGCAGTGTCCTCCTTTCCCCCGGACTTCCTTTCTGTGGTGGATCGCTTTCTCGAGAGCGTTCGGGCCGACGGCTCGAGCACTGGCGTCGAGCTCGACCTGGTAGTCCGGGCCGCATCGAGCGCCCCGGGCGAGCCGTCGACGCTCGTGCTCGAGGTCGTGGTCGACGGTCGGGCCGCGGCCCCGTGGATCTGTGGCGTCGCACTCCGGGGCGACGACCTGTTCCACGGGATCGCCGATCGGGTCCGGGCTGAGGTCGTGGCCCGGCACGCTCAGCCGTGGCCCCGGTGCCGTCGCCACCCTGACAGCGAGGTGATCGTGGGCTCCAGCCCCGACTCCTCGGGGTGGCCGTCGTGGTCATGCCGACTTGGCGAGCACGGGGTGTCGGTGGGCCGGCTCGACGAGCTCGGTGTGGTGCGTGATCGGGCCACGGTGGCGGCCGAGCTGTCCCGTCTCTGGTGGGAGAAGCCGTCGCGCCCCTTGCTGAACCCATCCCCGGACTTGGTCGTGAGCGAGGGCGCCGACGTGGTGGTGGCGGTGGTGGATCGTCGTGGGCCGCTGGCCGGGCGGGTCACCTACCGCTATCGCTGGCGGTGGGAGCTCGACTCGGCCGAGGGCTGGTTCGCAGTCTTCCTGGACGATCTCATGGAGCGGATCGAGTCGGCTTCCGGGGTGGACCGGACCCTCCGCCACTTGCGCCAGTACGGCGGTCGCGAGGTGCTCGTCGAATCGCCGGGGGGCCCGGTCGACCCGGCAGGGTGATTGGGGCCAGCCGGCGTTCGCCGGCGGGAAAGTCTCGGGTCAGGCGCCGGCTTGGCGTTCGAGCCAGCCCAGGAGGAGGGCGACCGCCCGGGGGTCGAGGCGGAGGCGGTGGCCGGCCCCGGCCACCAGGTGGAGCTCGGCCGAGCCGTGGGCCCCAGCCAGCGCCCGGGCGTCGGCCGGGGGCACGGCGTCGTCGTCGGCGCCGTGGACCACCAGTAGGGGCCGGGGGGCGAGGTCGACCACCCGCTCCAGGGGTCGGATCCGAGACAGGGGCCGCGACCACTGGTCGAGATCGGGGGGAAACGTTCGGTCGCGGATCACGCCCACTTCGCGGGCATGGGCCAGGAGCCGGCGGGGGTGGTCGGCCCAGTCGTCGAACGCCGAGGGCGCTCCGAAGGTGGCCACCCCCCGAATGTCGGGGTCCTCGCCCCCGACACACACCGCCAGCGCGCCGCCCGTTCCCGACCCGGCGAGCCACACGTCGCGCACGTCACCGGTGGCCCGCAGCCACGCCACCTGGGCCCGCAGGTCGTCGAGCCAGCCGGCCAGGGAGAAGTCGCCGGTCGACTCGGCTGTCCCCCGGAAGGTGGCGGTCAGCACCAGGTACCCGGCCTCGTTGGCGATGCGATCGGCGAAGCTGGGGTAGGTCTGGGCGAAGGTGAGCGCCCCCTGGAGGCGGTCGGGGAAGCCGTGGGCCACCACCAGCCCAGCCAGCCCGGTCTGGGTCGTCCCGGGGGGCCGGGCCACATGCGCAGCCAGTTGGGCCCCGTCGACGTCGATGGTGACCCGCACGGCCGGGCACGGTAGCCCTCGCCGTCAGCCGGCGGTCAGCCCGCTTGGTCCTCCGCGTGGTGGAGGAGGTCTTCCTTCCAGGCCCGGAAACGCTCGTGGCGAGCCCCGCTCGGCCCGAGACCGTCGCCCGAGCCGTCGGGGAACAGTCGGAAGGCGTGCTGGACCGAGAGATCGTCGGCCCGAATGGCCAGGTAGCGGGCGTCGCTGCGAGACGCCGGGCCGGCCCGCCACAGCAGCCACGGCCCGATCCGGCGCTTGTAGGTCGACACCGGTTGGCCGATGTCGGCGCCCAGGGCCAGCAGCTCGGCCGGGGCCTCGACCCAGGCGGTGGCCGGGATGTTGCGGTCGCGGATCGGCGTAGGGGGTAGGTCGGCGGTGTGGACGGGCGTCGGGTCGATCGGCCGTTCGTCGGCCGGCAGGGCCACCCCCGTTGCCGGCCCGGGGGGCTGGCGCCCCGCCGGCTCGGGCGGTGGCGGCACGTCGGGCATGAAGCCGGTCAGCCGATCGGGGCGGCGGCGTCGAACGGCAGCAGCAGGGGCCCGAGGTCGGGCTGGTTGGGGCCCTTGGGGGGCGCCCCGTCGGGGATGGTCCCGAGGTAGAGGAAGCCGGCGATGTGGTCGTCGGCCCGGAGGCCGAGGGCATCCTTGACCCGAGGGTCATCGCAGGGCGCCCCGGTCCGCCAAATCGAGCCGAAGCCCAAGGCGGTGGCCGCCAGCAGGGCGTTCTGGCAGGCGGCGTCGACCGCACCCACCTGGTCGCTGCGAGGGACGAACCCGTCCACCATCACCCCCGACACCACCACCACGGTCGGCGCCCGTCGCAGCTTGGTCCGCTCCTTCATCCGGGCCCGGTCGTCGGGCTCGACCCCACCCTCCGCGCAGCGGGCGACGTAGGCGGCCTCGAGCACCTCGCCGAAGCGGTCGAGGTCGTCGCCCTCCAGCACCGTGAACCGGAAGGGCCGCAGCAGCTTGTGGTCGGGGGCGCAGGCCGCGGCTTCGAGGATGGTGGCCAGCTCGACGGGCGAAGGACCAGGCTCGGCCAGGCGCCCGGTCGAGCGGCGGTGGCGGATGGCATCGAGAGCGTCCATGGTCACCAGCCTCGCTCGATCCACTGGTCGAGCTGCGGCCGCTCGGCGGCGATGGTGGTGTCGGCGCCGTGACCGGGCATGACCAACGTCTCCGGTGGAAGGGTGAAGAGCCGCCGGTCGACCGACTCGATGATCTCGGCGAAGGCGGTGGTGTCGCCCCGGGTGTTGCCAGGTCCGCCCGGGAAGAGGGTGTCGCCCGAGAACAGCACCGGCAGGCCCTCGACCTTGAAGCACATCGATCCCGGGGTGTGCCCCGGCGTGAGGATGGTCCGCAGCCGCAGCCGCCCGACCTCGATCACCGAGTCGTCCTCCAGCAGGTAGTCGTAGGACTCCAGCATCCCGGCATCGCCGGGGGTGACCCCCACCAGGTAGCCGGCATCGCGCACCGCCGGCACCGCCTGGATGTGGTCGGGGTGGCCGTGGGTCTCGAGCACCGTCCGCACCCCGAGCGTCCGGCACAGCTCGAGCAGGCGGTCGTGCTCGTTGGCGGCGTCGATGAGAACGGCGTCCCCGGTCTCCTTGCACCGCAGGACGAAGACGTTGTTCTCCCACGGGCCCACCACCACCTCGTGGACCTCGGCCGTCGAGTCCTCCCAGTGCAGCGTGGTCGTCACCCCGCCGACGTTAGGGTGCGCCGGTGGGTGTCGTGGTCGCCGCGGTCGTTGTCGCCCTGGTGCTGACCATCGCCGCGGTGGTCGTCGGCCGGGAGGCGAGCCGGCTGGCGCATCAGCCTCCGCGCCTGGTCTTCGATGTCGAGGAGGCGGTCGACTGGGTGGCCGAGCACCTTCCTCCCGAGGTCTCGGCCCAGCTCAGCTACGACGACGTCCGGGCCATCGTCGACTGGAGCCTGGAGCATTTCCGCTCGATGGGCGTCCCCCAGAACGGTGACGCGGCCGATTCCGCCCCGCTGGTGGTGGTGGGCGGGGCCGACACCATCGCCCACGTCCTGGCTCGGGCCGCGGCCAGCGGCGTGACCGTCGACGCCTTCCAGGTCCACGCCGTGCTCGAGGCGGAGATGTCCTACCTGGAGACGATCGGTGCGGCGGGGCCGCTGGCCGAGCCCCCGGAGGGAGCGTGACGCCCGCCGCGGTTGGCTACCCTCTGCGGTACCAGAGAAGGGAGGTGGTCCAACTGTCAAAGCCCTGCAGGACCCTGGAGGTGGTTGGCCGCTAGGCGGCCGTTGGACCACCACGGCGAATACTCGCCAACCACCCCCGACACGCCGGCCAGAACCGGTCCGACTGGCGCAAGTAGCGGCGTGACGGGTCTCGTCCAACACTCGTGACAAGGGGAGCACCTCGGTGCTCCCCTTGTCCGCGCCCGGGGTCAGGCGGGTAGGGTCGGCCACTCAACAAGACGGGGAGCTCGGGGGTACCGCCGGGCTGAGAGGGCAGCCGCCGCTGCCGACCCGAGAACCTGATCTGGGTAATGCCAGCGGAGGGAAGGTCATGGAGCCCGGTGGGCAGCGCAGCATCGTCGTCGTCCTCGGCGGCGCGCCCCCGCACGCCGAGGTCGCCAGCCGTTTGCCGGCCGGGGCGGTGGTGGTGGCGGCCGACGGTGGGCTCGACCACGCCCGGGCCCTGGGGCTGCGCCCGGCCGTGCTGGTCGGCGACCTCGACAGCGTGTCGAGCGAGGGCCTGGCCTGGGCCCGGACCGCCGGGATCGAAATCGAGGAGCATCCGGGGGACAAGGACAGCACCGATGCCGAGCTGGCGGTCGACGCCGCCCTCCATCGGGGGGCCGACCACCTGGTGGTGGTCGGCGGCGGGGACCGGGTCGACCACGACCTGGCCGGCCTGCTGCTGCTGACCCGTCCGGCCGAGCGAGCCCGGGTCGAGGCCTGGTGGGGCACCGCCCACATCGGCGTGCTGCGGGGGCCCGGCGACCTGACGTTCGAGGGGGAGGCGGGCGAGTTGGTCTCGCTCCTCGCCATCCACGGCGCGGCCGGAGACGTGACCACCCGGGGTCTCCGCTTCGGCCTCACCGGCGAGCGCCTGCACCCCGGGTCGTCCCGGGGGGTCAGCAACGAGTGCCTCGGCGGCCCGGTGTCCGTCGCCCTGGTGTCGGGCGATCTCTTCGTCATCCGCCCGCTCGCCCTCGGAGCGACCCCGTGATCCTCGAGATCCAGTGCCTGCCCAGCCCTCTCGGGGCCGAGGGCGACCGCTACCGCCACGTCGATGCCGCCATCGCCGTGATCGCGGCGTCGGGCCTGGCCTACGAGGTCGGGGCACTGGGCACGACCGTCGAGGGGTCGCCGGATGACCTCTGGCCGTTGGCCCGCCGGGTGCACGAGGCCTGCCTGGACGCGGGCGCGACCTCGGTGGTCACGGTGATCAAGCTGGCCGAGGGCGCGGAGGGCGAGAGTCCCTCCGTGGCCGACCTCGTGGGCCCGCACCGGACGGAGCGCCCATGAGTCGGTGGCTGGCGCGGGCGGTGGCCCCGGTGACGGTGCTGGTGGCCCTGGTCGCGGCGTGGGAAGTCGCGGTGCGGGTTCTCGACGTGGCCCCCTACCTGGTACCGGCCCCGTCGCGGGTGGCCGGCGCGTTCTGGCGGACCCGCCCGCTGCTGCCGCGGCACCTCTGGGCCACCGGCGAGGTCGCGGTGATCGGCCTGGTGGTGGGCTCGGCGGTGGGGGCCGCGGTCGGGGTAGTGGTGGCCGCGATCGCCCCCGTGCGCCGCGCCGTCCTCCCCCTGCTGGTCGGCTCGCAGAGCATCCCGGCGGCCGTGCTGGCCCCGCTCTTCGTCGTCTGGTTCGGCTTCGGCACCTTCCCCCGGGTCCTCGTCGTGGTCCTGGTGGCCTTCTTCCCGGTCGCGGTGGCCACCGCCTCGGGCATCGCCTCGGTCGACGCCGACACCGTCGAGCTGGTCCGCAGCATGGGGGCCAGCCGATGGCGGTTGGCCCGGACCGTGCTGGTGCCGGGCGCCCTGCCCTCGGTGTTCTCGGGTGTCCGGATCGCGGCGGCCTACGCCACCTTCGGGGCCGTGGTCGGCGAGTGGATCGGGGCCAGCGCCGGTCTCGGCGTCTACCTCATCCGCTCGCAACGGGCGTTCCGCACCGACCAGGTCTTCGTCGCCATGTTCCTCATCGCTGGCTTCAGCGTTGCCCTCTACGCCGGCGTCGGCGCCCTCGCTCGCCTGGCCATGCCCTGGCAGCGCGGCGTCCGCTCCCCCCAACCGGAGGTCACCCCGTGAGTCCCCGTCCCGACGCCCGTCACCGTCGTCGTGCGATCGCCGCCACCGGGCTCGCCGTGGTCGCCTTGGTGGCTGCCGCCTGCGGGAGCGACGATCCCGGCACCGCCGGCTCTGCCTCGTCCGGCGACGGTGATCGCCCGACGCTGACCGTCATGCTCGACTGGACGCCCAACACCCACCACATCGGCATGTACGTGGCCCAGGCCCAGGGTCTCTACGAAGAGGCCGGCCTCGACGTGGAGATCGTCGAGACCGGCGCCGGGGGCGTCGAGCAGGCGGTGGCATCGGGAGCGGCCGACATCGGCATCTCGACCTCGGAGGCGCTGCTGCCGGCCCGGGCCGCCGGCTTGGCGCTGGTGTCGGTGGCTGCGGTGGCCCCCCACAACTGGTCGTCTCTGCTGTCGCTGGCCGCCGACGGCATCAGCCGACCCCGGGATCTCGAGGGCCGCACCTACGGCGGCTACGGCGGACCGCTGGAGACCGAGCTGCTCGACTCGCTGGTGACCTGCGACGGCGGCGACTTCTCGAAGGTGACGACCACCGAGGTGGGTGACGTCGACTACCTGGCCGGCCTCGAGCAGGACCGCTTCGACGTCGTCTGGGTCTTCTCGGGCTGGGACGCGCTGCGGGCCCGCGAGATCGAGGGTGCCTCGATCGCAGAGATCAGCTTCCAGGACCACACCGACTGCATCCCCGACTGGTACACCCCGATCTATGTGACCAGCGAGTCGGCGCTCGACGACCGGGCCGACGACGTCGACGCCTTCCTGGCCGCCACCGCGGCCGGCTATCAGGTGGCGGTGGAGGACCCCGACCAGGCGGCGGCACTGATGCACGGCGAGGTGCCGGAGTCGGACGAGGCGCTGCTCATCGCCAGCGCCGAGTACTACTCGACCCGCTTCATCGAGCCGGGTTCGACCTGGGGGGTCCAGGAGGCCTCGGTATGGGCCGACTTCGAGGCCTTCGCGCTCGAGGCCGGTCTGTTGGAGGAGCCGGTCGACTCCACCCGGGCGTTCACCAACGATCACCTGCCCGGCCCAGGCTCGGGCTGAGGCCCGGGGCCGTGGCTGACCTCGCCATCGACGTCTCCGGTTTGCGCCAGCGCCTGGGCGGCGGCGGGGGGGCGCCGGCCCAGGAGGTGGTCGGCGGTCTCGACCTGGCCGTCGACCGGGGCCAGCTGGTGAGCCTGGTGGGGCCCAGCGGGTGTGGCAAGAGCACGGTGCTGCGGGTGCTGGCCGGCCTGCTGGAGCCGACCGGGGGGAAGGTGACGGTGGGGCCGGCGGCGTTCCATCCCCAGCGCGACCTGCTACTCCCGTGGCGGCGGGTGACCGACAACGCCACCCTCGGGGCCGAGGTGTGCGGCGTTCCCCGAGCCGAGGCCCGACGTCGTGCCCTGGCGGAGATGGAGCGCTTCGGACTGGCCGGGTTCGAGCGGGCCTGGCCGGCCGAGCTCAGCGGCGGGATGCGACAGCGCCTGGCGCTGCTGCGGACCTTCCTCATGCCCCGGCCGGTGCTGCTGCTCGACGAGCCGTTCGGCGCCCTCGACGCCATCACCCGGCGGGATCTCCACACCTGGCTGCAGGAGGTGCTGGCCGCCGACGGGCGCACCGTGCTGCTGGTGACCCACGACGTCGACGAGGCCCTGGTGCTGTCCGACGCGGTGGTGGTGCTGTCGTCGCGGCCGGCCCGGGAGGTGGTGCGCCTCGAGGTCGATCTGCCTCGCCCCCGCGACCTGGCCACCCTCACCGACCCCCGCTTCGTGGCCGCCAAGGCGTCGCTCCTCACCGCCCTCGAGTCCGGCCGCCGCTGACGCCGGGGCCCTCCGCCCTTCCGGAGGGTTAGTCGGCCTTCGACTTGCCGGCGGCCTTCTTGGCCTTCTTGAACGCTCGGACCTGCGCGAGGGCGGCGGGCGAGACCACATCGGCGACCGAGCGGGGCTGGTCGTCGGAGAAGGGAGCGCACGCCTCGGCCCAGCCGTCGGGCTGCACGCCCAGGCGCTTGCCGAGCACGGCCGCGAAGATACGGGCCTTCTCCTTGCCGAACCCCGGCAGGCCCTCCAGCCGCTTGACCAGTGCGGCGCCGCTGTCCACGTCGTCCCACACCGCCTCGGCGCGGCCCTGGTAGCCCTCGACCAGGGCCTGACACAGGGCTTGGGTGCGGGTGGCCATCGACCCCGGGTAGCGGTGGAGCGCCGGCTTGGTCAGGAACACAGCGGTGAACGCCTCCGGGTCCATCGCCGCCATCTCGGTCGCGTCGAGTCGCCCGCCGAGGCGCTCCCGCAGCAGCGCCGGCGCCGCGAAGGCCCACTCCATCGTCACCTGCTGGTGGAGCAGCATGCCGATGAGCAGGGCCAACGGGTCCTCGGCCAACAGGCGGTCGGCGTCGTCGTTCCCGGTGATGAAGAAGGTCGCAGCCATCGGTCGACCGTACCCGCCCTCAGGCCACCGGCCGGCTGGCCAGCAGCGTGCGGGTTAGGGATAACGGACCTCGTCGGTGGGATTGTGCACTGCCCGTCGTCGCTCGGCCCAGCCCAGTAGCTGGGGACGTGAAGTCCGCCCGAGCGGGACCGTGAGTCCCCACGTGCACCGGGATCGCCCGCCGGTCAGGCCCTTGGGGACTCTCGGTCCCCCACAGGGGGACGCGGCGTCCCCACCCAGGGGCGGGGCCTACGGTCGCGGTCGTCCCAGTTGGCCCGGTTGGCGATCAGCCGCTCGTCCACCGGGGCCTGTCCTCGTCCGCCGGCTCAGGCGACGCGGGGGTCGACCAGCTCGGGGTCGATGCCGTAGCGGGCGACCGCCTCGGCCACCACGGTCTCCTTGACCTGGCCCTCCCGGGCGAGGGCGTGGAGCACGGCCACCACCACGTGCCCGGCGTCGGTCTCGAAGTGCCGGCGGAGCACCTCCCGGCTGTCGGAGCGGCCGAACCCGTCGGTGCCGAGCACCACATAGGTGCCGGGAACCCAGCGGCCGATCTGGTCGGGCACCGCCTTCATGAAGTCGGACACCGCCACGTACGGGCCTTCGGCGCCGGCCAGCTGCTCGGTCACCCACGGGGTCCGGGCCGGCTCGGTCGGATGCAGGCGGTTCCAGCGCTCGACCGCCATCGCCTCCTCCCGCAGCTTCTTGTACGACGTCGCCGACCACAGCTCGACCCCCACGTCGAAGTGCTCGGCCAGCTCGGCCTGGGCGGTGGCGGCCGCTCCCCAGGCCGAGCCCGAGAACAGCACGGTCGCCCGCTGGGTCGGCCCGTCGGGCGCCGGGAGGTAGCGGTAGAGCCCACCGACGATCCCGGCGGTCAGCTCCTCGGCCGTCCGGTCGGTGGGCGTCGCCGGCATCACGTAGTTCTCGTTGTAGAGGGTCAGGTAGTAGAAGACGTCCTCGCCCTCGCCGTACATGCGCCGGCAGCCGTCCTGGATGATGGTCGCCAGCTCGTAGGCGAAAGCCGGGTCGTAGGCCTCGCAGTTGGGCACGGTCGACGCCAGCAGCAGCGAGTGCCCGTCCTCGTGCTGGAGCCCCTCGCCGTTGAGGGTGGTGCGCCCGGCGGTGGCCCCCAGCATGAACCCCCGACCCCGGCTGTCGGCGAACGCCCAGATGAGGTCGCCGGTCCGCTGGAAGCCGAACATCGAATAGAAGATGTAGAAGGGGATGGTGGTTACCCCGACGTTGGCGTAGGACGTCCCGGCGGCGGTGAAGCTGGCCATCGACCCGGCCTCGGTGATGCCCTCCTCGAGGATCTGGCCCTGGGCCGACTCTCGGTAGGTGAGCAGCAGGTCGGCGTCGACCGGCTCGTAGAGCTGGCCCTTGGCCGCGTAGATCCCGATCTCTTTGAACAGAGAGTCGAGGCCGAAGGTGCGGGCCTCGTCGGGGATGATCGGCACGACCTGGCGGCCGACGTGCTCGTCTCGCACCAGGCCCCGCAGGAGCCGGGCGAAGGCCATGGTGGTGGACACCGCCTGGTTGCCCGAGCCGCTGCGCAGCTCGTCGAACACCGCCGCCGCCGGTTGGTTGGCCAGCACCGGCTGGCGCACGATCCGTTCCGGCAGCGGGCCCCCGAGCGCCTGGCGACGGGCGGTCAGGTACTGGTGCTCGGGGCTGTCGGGCGCGGGCCGGAAGTAGGGCATCTCGCCGCTGGCCAGGGCCTCGTCGGGCAGCTCGTCCTGCATGTACAGGCGGTCGCGGAACAGCTTGATCTGCTCGACCCCCATCTTCTTGATCTGGTGGGTGGCGTTGCGACCCTCGACGTCGGGGCCGAGCGTCCATCCCTTCACCGTCTTGGCCAGGATCACCGTCGGGATGCCGGTGTTGGCGGTCGCCGCTGCGTAGGCGGCGTACAGCTTCGAGTAGTCGTGGCCCCCTCGGGGCAGGCTGCGCAGGTCGTCGTCGGACCAGTCGGCCACCATCGCCGCCAGCCGGGGGTCGGCGCCGAAGAAGTGCTCGCGGATGTAGGCCCCCGACTCCACCGAGTACTTCTGGAAGGCCCCGTCGACCGTCCGGTTCATCTGGTCGACCAGGACACCATCGACGTCGCGGGCCAGCAGCTCGTCCCACTTGCTGCCCCAGATGACCTTGAGCACGTTCCACCCCGCGCCCCGGAACACCGCCTCGAGCTCCTGGATGATCTTGCCGTTGCCCCGCACCGGACCGTCCAGGCGCTGGAGGTTGCAGTTCACGACGAAGGTGAGGTTGTCGAGGCCCTCCCGGGCGGCCAGCGACAGGGCCCCCAGGGTCTCGGGCTCGTCGCTCTCCCCGTCGCCGATGTAGGCCCACACCCGCGACCCCGAGGTGTCGGCCAGGCCCCGGTTGTGCAGGTAGCGCAGGAACCGGGCCTGGTAGATCGCATTGATGGGGCCGATGCCCATCGACACGGTCGGGAATTCCCACAGCTCGGGCATGAGCCGGGGGTGCGGGTAGCTCGAGAGGCCCTCGCCGGCGACCTCCCTGCGGAAGTGGTCGAGCTGGCTCTCGGTCAGGCGACCCTCGAGGAAGGCCCGGGCGTAGATGCCGGGAGCGGCATGGCCCTGGAAGTACACGAAGTCGCCCAGACCCTCGCCCCGGTGGCCCTTGAAGAAGTGGTTGAAGCCGACCTCGTAGAGGGCGGCCGACGAGGCGAAGGTGGCGAGGTGCCCGCCGATGCCGTCGGAGGCCTTGTTGGCCCGCACCACCATGGCGGCCGCGTTCCAGCGGATGAAAGCCCGGATGCGGCGCTCGAGGTGCTCGTCACCCGGGAACGAGGCCTGCTCGCTGCGGGGGATGGTGTTGACGTAGGGCGTCGAGACCATCGACGGGATGCCGACCTGGAGCTGGCGGGCCCGCTCGAGCAGGGCAGCCACGATGAACTGGGCCCGGGCCTTGCCGCGGACGCCCACCACCGCATCGAGGCTCTCGAGCCACTCCTGGGTCTCGACCGGGTCGATGTCGGGGAGCTGGTGCACGAAGCCGTCGAAGATCACGGGCCCCATGATCGCAGGAACCGACACCGCAGCGGTTGCCCCCCCCACCGTCCGGCGGGCGAGGATGGGTCGATGACCATCGAGGTGTACACCGACGGTGCCTGCTCGGGGAACCCCGGACCGGGCGGTTGGGCCTGGGCGGTGGCCGACGGGGCCTTCGCCAGTGGGGCCGAGGCCCACTCGACCAACCAGCGCATGGAGATCCGGGCCGCCTACGAGGCCGTGCAGGCGCTCGAGGGGCCGGTCGAGGTGGTCAGCGACTCGACCTATGTCGTGCACTGCTTCCGCGACCGCTGGTGGGAGGGCTGGCAGCGCCGGGGCTGGCTCAACACGGCCCGCAAGCCGGTGGCCAACCGAGACCTGTGGGAGCCCTTCGTCGAGCTGGTCCGGGCCCGGGGCGACGTGACCTTTCGCTGGGTCAAGGGCCACGGCGGCCATCCGATGAACGACCTCGTCGATCGGCTGGCGGTCGAGGCCGCGGCGACTCAGGTCGCACGGAGCGGGTCGAGCGCAGCCGTGTAGGTTTCGGCTGCCCGCCGCCCCCTGACGAGAGGTCCTCCCGATGCCTGCACGCAGCGCCGATGCCGAGTGGAAGGGGACCCTCAAGGAGGGCTCCGGTGTGATGGAGCTGGCCAGTGGCGCCTACCAGGGCGCCTACTCGTTCACCTCCCGGTTCGAGGACGGCACCGGCACCAACCCCGAGGAGCTCATCGCCGGCGCTCACGCCGGCTGCTTCTCGATGGCGCTGTCGGGCCGCATTACCAACGCCGGCTTCGTCCCCGACAGCATCCAGACCACGGCCAATGTCCACCTCACTCAGGGCGACGGCGGGTGGGCCGTCACCAAGATCGACCTGGTGACCCACGCCTCGGTCCCCGGTCTCGACGCCGAGCAGTTCCAGGCCCTGGCCGCCGACGCCAAGGCGAACTGCCCGATCTCCAAGCTGCTGGGCGCGGCCGCCGAGATCACCCTCGACGCCACCCTCGACTGACGACTCCGCCGGTGCGCTCCCGCCGGCTCAGAGCATCGCTTGGAGGGCGCCGACCAGGTCGGGGTGCTCGAAGCGGTAGCCGGAGGCGCTGAGCACCTCGGGCTCGACCCGGGCGCTGCTGAACAACAGCTCCTGGGCCAGCTCCATGCCGTAGAGGAGGCCGGGGCCGACCTTGGGGATCGGCAGGAGCGCCGGGCGGTGCAGGATCGAGGCCAGGACCCGGGTGAAGTCGGCGTTGGTCACCGGGTTGGGGGCGGTGAGGTCGACCGGGCCGGCCACGTCGGCGTCGAGCAGGTGGGCGATGGCACCGACCTCGTCGGCCAGCGAGATCCACGACCACCACTGGCGGCCCCGTCCGAAGCGCCCGCCGAGCCCCCAGCGAAAGAGCGGGAGGGTGCGGGCCAGAGCCCCACCGGTGGGGGACAGCACGATCCCGGTCCGCAGCAGCGCGGTGCGGATGCCGGCGTCGGTGGCCGGGCTGGTGGCGGCCTCCCACTCGGTGACCACCTCGGCCAGGAAGCCGTGGCCAGCGGCGCTGGTCTCGTCGAGTACCTCGTCGCCCCGGTCGCCGTAGAACCCGATGGCGGATCCCGACAGCAGCATCCGGGGTGGGGGGTCGAGGGCGGCGACGGTCGACGCCAGCAGCCGGGTCCCCTGGACGCGGCTCTCGCGGATGCGGCGCTTCTGGGCTGTGGTCCAGCGCTTGTCGCCCAGGGGCTCGCCGGCCAGGTGGACGACCGCGTCGACCCCGGTCAGGGCGGCGGCGTCCATGCGACCGTTGTCGGGGTCCCAGGTGACCAGGCCCGGCGCGGGGGCGCCCCGGGTGACCGGTCGAACGGTGTGGCCGTCGGCTCGGAGCCGGGTGACCAGCGCCGATCCGATCAGGCCGCGGGAGCCGGTGACAGCGATGTCCATGTGCGCTCTCTTCCCTCGTCGCCGATGGGTTACACCGGTCGGGGTCCTCTCCGTTCGGAGCGGCCAGCCGTCTGGACGGGTGGTGCCCGGCGGTAGGGTCCGGCTGTGCCCGACTCGCCGCTGGTCATCCTCGCGGCCCGGGTGCGCGACGCCGCAGCCGCGGTGTTCGGCGCCGAGGTGACGCTGCCCGACCCCTCGGTCCTCCCGGCCCGCGATCCCCGCCACGGCGACCTCGCCACCCCGGCCGCGATGAGTGCGGCCAAGCAGCTCGGGCGCTCGCCCCTCGAGCTCGCCCAGGCGCTGGCCGACGCCCTCGAGGTGGCCGATCTCTGCGAGCCCCCGACGGTGGCTCCGCCGGGGTTCGTCAACCTGCGCCTACGCGACGACTGGCTGGCGGCGTCGGTCGCCGGTGCCCTCGATGCCCGGGCCGGGGTCGCCGTCGGGGCGGACCCGACGCCGACCGTGATCGACATGGTCGGGCCGAACATGGCCAAGGAGATGCACGTCGGGCACCTGCGCTCGTCGATCATCGGCGACGCCCTGGCCCGGGTCTTGGCTTTCCTCGGCGACGACGTATCCCGGGTGAGCCACATCGGCGACTACGGCACCCAGTTCGGCATGCTGATCGCGCAGCTCGAAGACGCCCACCCCGACCGCGACCACGAGGCCGAGGGTTTCGGTCTGGGCGACCTGGTGGCCTTCTACCAGGCAGCCAAGGTCCGATTCGACGCCGACGCCACCTTCGCCGAGCGGTCCCGCCAGCGGGTGGTCGACCTCCAGGCCGGCGAGCCGACGGCCCGGGCGGCCTGGGCCGCACTGTTGGAGCGGTCGCGGGCCGACAACGACGAGGTCCTCGCCCTCCTCGGGGTGACCGACCTGGTCGAGCGGGGGGAGTCGACCTACGAGCCCCACCTCCCGGCCGTGGTGGCCGACCTCGAGCGGGCCGGCCTGGCCGGGGAGGACGCCGGGGCGCTGTGCGTCTTCCCCCCGGGGTTCACCAACAAGGAGGGCGACGCCCTCCCGCTCATCGTCCGCAAGTCCGATGGTGGTTTCAACTACGCCACCACGGACCTCGCCGCCCTGCGGGTGCGGGTGGCCGAGGGCGCCCGGCGGATCGTCTACGTGGTCGATGTCGCCCAGAGCCAGCACCTGGCCATGGTGTTCGCCACGGCCCGGGCTGCCGGGTGGCTGCCCGACCACGTCGAGGTGGTGCACGTGGCCTTCGGGTTGGTGCTGGGCGAGGACGGCAAGCGTCTCCGGACCCGCTCCGGCGAGAACCCCAAGCTGCGCGAGCTCCTCGACGAGGCCGTCGATCGGGCGGGCGCCTTCGTGGTTGCCCGCGCCGCCGAGCGCGACGAGCCGGTGCCCGATGACCTCGATGCCATCGCCCGGGCGGTCGGCATCGGCGCCGTGAAGTTCGCCGACCTGAGCCAGCACCGGCTCAGCAACTACATCTTCTCCTACGACCGGATGCTCAGCCTGAAGGGCGATACCGCCCCGTACTTGCAGTACGCCTACGCCCGCATCCGCTCGATCCTGCGCGAGGCCGGATGGCGCGACGGCCCGCCGGCCGGGGTCGGCCCGTCGGCGGTGAGCCTCGGCGAGCCCCAGGAGCGGGCCCTGGCCCTGCGCCTCTCGTCCTTCGGCGACGTCCTCGACCGGGTGGTCGCCGAGTGGGCCCCGCATCACCTGAGCACGCAGCTCCACGAGCTGGCCCAAGCGTTCAACGGCTTCTACGAGCACTGCCCGGTGCTCCGGGTCGATGAGCCCCTGCGGACCTCGCGCCTAGCCCTCTGCCTGGCCACCGCCCGTCAGCTCGAGGTCGGCCTCGGCCTGCTCGGCATCGAGGTCCTCGACCGGCTCTAGTCCGCGGCGATGGCTGGCTCGATCGGCTCGCCGCTGCCCCGGCCGGCCCCGGGGATGGGCAGGGCCAACACCACCAGACCGGTCACCAGAGCGGCCGCCGCCCCCATGCCCATGGCCGCCCGGGCCGAATAGGTCTCGATGAGCCAGCCCGAAAGCAGGGCGCCCACCGGGGTCGTGCCCAGGAGGGCCAGGGTGAACAGCGCCATCACCCGACCCTGCATCTCGGGGGCCGATTCCCGTTGCAGGACGGCCTGGACGCTGGTCGAGAAGGCCGAGACGGCCAAGCCGAAGAACGGCATGGAGATGAGGAAGATCGTCAGGTTGGGCGCCGTCGACGAGAACGTGAGGGTGAGGCCGAAGAGCACCCCGATCGCCCCCACCAGCCGCACCGTCGGTCGGTGGACCCCGCCGACGAGAAGGGCGCCGACCACCGCGAAGCCGCCGTTGATGCCGTCGGCGATGCCGAAGGTGCCTGCACCCTCGTCGAACACGAAGCGGATCATCGACGGCATGATCGTCTGGAAGTTGTAGGACAGGCAGCCGACCACGGCCATGGCCCCGAGGGTGCGCCGCAGGATCGGTTCGTGCCACACGTAGCGGAGCCCGGCCATCAGGCCCCGTCGCCCCTGGCCGCTGGCCCGGCGGGAGACGAGGTCGGGCACCGACAGCCGGAGCAGGGCCGCGACCACCAGCAGGAACGAGACGGCGTTGACGACGAAACAGGGCCCGGTGCCGGCGACTGCGATCACTACGCCGGCGATCGCCGGACCGACCATCCGACCGGCCGAGTTGGTGGTGGCGTTGAGGCTCACCGCGCTCGGGATGTGCTCCGGGCCCACCATCTCGAACAGGAAGGCCTGCGAGGCCGGCCGATCGAAGGCGTTGATGGTTCCGAAGCAGAACGCCAGCAGATAGACGAGCTGCACGGTGACGGCGTCGGTCAGCACCAGGATGCCGAGGGTGCCGGTGACCACGGTGAAGGCCAGCTGGGTGGCGAGGAGGAGGCGACGGGTGTCGACCCGATCGACGACGACGCCGGCGTAGGCCGACAGCACCAGGATCGGCACCGACTGGAGGGCGACCGTGAGCCCGAGGCTGCTCCCGCTGTCGGTGAGTTCGAGCACCAGCCAGGCCTGGGCGGTGATCTGGAACCAGTTGCCGAGCACCGACAGGAGCTGGGCGCCGAAGTAGCGGCGGTAGTTCGGGACCTGCAGCGACGAGAAGGTTCGGGTCGCTCGGGGCCCGAGCCGGTTCACTTCTGGCCGACGAGGAGCCTGCGAACCTCATCTTCGGCGTCGGGCGTGACCAGCAACAGCACCTCGTCGCCGGCATAGAGCAACGTGTCGCCGTGAGGCACGACCACGTGCTCGTTGCGGATGACGGCCACGAAGGTGGCATCCCGGGGGAGGCCGACCTCGGTGATGGCCATGCCGTTGACCGGCGAGTCGGCGGCCAGCGTCACTTCCACCAGGCGGACCACCCCGCCCTGAAGCTGGAGGAGGCGCACCAGGGTGCCCACGGTGGTGGCCTCCTCGACCAAGCCGGTGAGGAGGTGGGGTGTCGACACCGATACGTCGACGCCCCAGGTCTCGTTGAACAACCAGTAGTTGTCGGGGTTGTTCACCCGAGCGATGACCCGGGGCACGGCGAACTCCTGCTTGGCCAGCAGGGAGACCACGAGGTTGGCCTTGTCGTCTCCGGTGGCCGCCACCAGGACGTCGCAGGCGTCGACCTTGGCCTGCTGGAGGTTGGAGACCTCGCAGGCATCGGCCGCGAACCACTCGACGCCGTCGATCTCACGCCGGGCGCTGTCGATCTGGGACTGGCTGCGCTCGATGACCATCACCTCGTGGCCCACCTGGCGCAGGTCGGTGGCGATGTAGGTGCCGACGTTACCGGCACCGACGATGACGACCCTCATGCGTGCCCTCCGGCCACGGCCGGCTCCGTGAGCAGGGCGGCCAGCTCGTCGACCGCGTCGTTGCGCACGGCCAGGAACACGGTGTCGCCGTCCTGGGCGACCAGTCCGGCGGTCGCCAGCTGGGCTCCTCCGCCCCGGTTGACGCCCACCAGGCGGATCCGGTCGCCCGCCTCGAGCTCGGCCAGCGGCCGTCCGATCCACCACCCGGGGAGGGGACGCTCGACCAGGCTGATCGCGCCCGTCGGGTCGACCCAGTCGGCCTCGATGTCGGCGGGGACCAGGAAGCGGGCGATGTGGTCGATCGTCCAGGGCACGGTGGCCACCGTGGGGATGCCGAGGCGGGCGTAGATCTCGGCCCGGCGGGCGTCGTAGATCCGGGCCACCACCTGCTTGACGCCGAAGTGCTCGCGGGCGATCCGGGCGGTGAGGATGTTGCTGTTGTCGCCGTCGGTGACTGCCGCCAAGGCGTCGGCCTCTTCGACCCCGGCGGCCAGCAGCACATCGCGGTCGAAGCCCACCCCGCGGATGGCTCGACCTCCGAACCCGTTGCCCAGGAACCGGTCGAAGGCCTTCTGCTCCTGGTCGATGATGGCCACCGAGTGACCGCCGGCCTCGAGGGCGCGGGCCAGGCCCGAACCCACCCGCCCACAGCCCACCACGATGATGTGCACCGGCACATGCAACACCCCCCAGGTGGCGGCGACCAAACACCCTGCCCGAGCGGGTGCGGGCTCGACGCCGAGGCAGTCGTATCGTGTCGCCGTGGTCACCCAGTTGGCGCCGCCCCAGCCCCTGCCGCCGTCGGGGCGCCTCGACCTGCCCGAGTCGCGTGCCTTCCGCTGGAAGAACCGTTTGCTGGGCCGGCCGCTGCATACCGATCAGCTGGAGCATGAGCGGTTGGGCAAGCCCACCGCGCTGGCCGTGTTCGCGTCGGACAACCTCTCGTCGTCGGCCTACGCCACCGAGGAGATCCTCCACGTGCTGGTGCCGGTGATCGGCCTGGCCGCGTTCAGCCTGGTGGTGCCGATCACCGGGGCGATGCTGGTGGTGCTGGGTTTCCTGATCCTCTCCTACCGCCAGACGATCAAGGCCTACCCGTCGGCCGGCGGCGCCTACGTGGTGACCCGGGACAACTTCGGCCCAACGGCCGCCCAGGTCGCTGGCGCCTCGCTGCTCACCGACTACATCCTCACCGTCGCCGTCTCCACCGCGGCCGGCACCGCCGCGCTGACCTCGGCCTTTCGCGACCTCCAGCCCTACACCGTGCAGATCGCGATCGGCTTCGTGATCCTCATCGCCTACGGCAACCTCCGCGGGGTCCGCGAGTCGGGGAAGGTCTTCGCCGTCCCGACCTACTTCTTCATGGGCAACATGGCGCTGCTCATCACCGTCGGGCTGGTGCGGTTCCTGATGGGCGACCTGCCCCACGCCGACCTCTCGGCCGAGGGGCTGCTCGAGCTCGGCGAGGGCAGCGATGCCATCCTCTACGGGGCCGGGCTGGCGGTCGCGCTCAAGGCCTTCGCCTCGGCCGGCACCGCGGTCACGGGCGTCGAGGCCATCTCCAACGGGGTCTCCGCCTTCAAGGTCCCGGAGTGGAAGAACGCTCGCACCACCCTGGTGGTGATGGGGAGCTGCCTGGGCGTCATGTTCCTCGGGCTCTCCATGCTGGCCGCGCAGATGGAGGTGGTGCCGTTCGAGGACGGGATCCCGACCGTCATCTCCCAGGTCGGCGACCTGGTCTACGGCGGCGGGGCGGTGGGGACGATCCTCTACTTCTCTCTCCAGGCCGGCACCATGCTGATCCTGGTGCTGGCGGCCAACACCAGCTTCGCCGACTTCCCCCGCCTGGCCAGCTTCCAGGCCGAGGACAGCTTCCTGCCCCGCCAGCTCACCAAGCGGGGCCACCGCCTGGTGTTCTCCAACGGGGTGATCACCCTGTCGTTGGCGGCCATCGTCGTCCTCCTCGGCACCGGAGCCCGGGTTCAACGGCTGATCCCGCTCTACGCCATCGGGGTGTTCCTCTCCTTCACCCTCTCCCAGGCGGGCATGACCCGCCACCACCTGCGCCTGAAGGAGCCCGGCTGGCGGGTGGGCCTGGCCATCAACGGCATCGGGGCCGTGCTCTCGGGCGTGATCTGCATCGTCTTCGCGGTCGAGAAGTTCACCCAGGGGGCGTGGATGATCGTGATTCTGATCCCGGTGATGGTGGTCGTCCTCCTGCGCCTCCACCACCAGTACGTCCGGGAGGAGCACGAGCTGGTGGAGGACGCCCAGCGGGCGGCCTCGGCCCCGATTCTCCGCCGCCACGTCGTACTCGTCTTCGTCGACTCCATCGACCAGTCCTCGGCCCGGGCCATCCAGTACGCCCGTACCCTCACCCCCGACGAGCTCCGCGCCGTCCACATCGCCGCCGACCAGCAACAGGCGGCCAAGCTGGCCGACGACTGGCGGCGCCTCGGGCTGGCCCGCTTGCCGTTGGAGATCGTCGACTGCCCCGACCGGCGCATCGACCGGGCCGCGCTCGAACTCGTCGCCGAGATCGTGGCCGACGGCCAGACCGAGGTCAGCATCCTCCTGCCTCGCCGGCTGTACCGGCGGGCGTGGCACAAGTTGCTCCACGACCGGACCGCCGACGCCATCGCCGAGGCGGTGGCGGGCCTGCCCCACGCCAACGTGACGGTGGTGCCTTACCACCTCCAGCGCAGCGTGACCTCGGTGCCCCGAGTGGCTGGCGACGCCAGTGCCCCCGTGCGGACCGGAGACTGAGGCGCGCCGGCTGCCATGTTGACCCGAGCCGCACCTCCCCGACCGCTGCCCCCGGGCACGCTGGTCGAGTTGCCCGAGGAGCCGACCTACCGGCTGAAGCGGCGCCTCCTGGGCCGGCCGCTGCACACCGACCAGCTGGCCCACGAACGGCTGGGCAAGCCCACCGCGCTGGCTGTGTTCGCGTCGGACAACCTTTCTTCGTCGGCTTACGCCACCGAGGAGATCCTGCACGTGCTGGTGCCGGTCGTCGGCCTGGCCGCCTTCAGCCTGGTCGTGCCGATCACCGGAGCCATGCTCCTTGTGCTCGGCATCTTGATCCTCTCCTACCGCCAGACGATCAAGGCCTACCCGTCGGCCGGCGGGGCCTACGTGGTGACCCGGGACAACTTCGGCATCGTTCCCGCCCAGGTGGCGGGCGTCGCGCTGTTGCTGGGGTACGTGCTCACCGTGGCCGTCTCGGTGGCGGCGGGGGCGGCGGCTCTCACCTCGACCTTCGAGGCCCTCCACCCGTACCGGGTGGGCATCGCCTGCGCCTTCGTCGCGGTGATCCTTTTCGGCAACCTCCGAGGGGTGCGCGAGTCGGGCAAGGTCTTCGCCGTCCCGACCTACTTCTTCATGCTGAACATGGCCGTGCTGATCGGCGTCGGTCTCGCCCGCTTCCTCACCGGCGACCTGCCCACCGCCGACCTCGAACAGGAGGGCCTCGTCGAGTTGGGCGATCCCGGCACCGGTCTGCTGTTGGGGGCGTCGGCATTCCTGGTCATGCGGGCCTTCGCCCAGGGTGGGGCGGCGGTCACCGGGGTGGAGGCCATCTCCAACGGGGTGCCGGCGTTCAAGCCCCCCGAGTGGAGGAACGCCCGCTCAACGCTGGTCGTCATGGGCGCCGCTCTCGGCGTGATGTTCTTCGGACTCTCAGCCCTAGCCGCGGAGATGCAGGTGGTGCCGCACGAAGACGGCGTGCCCACCGTCATCTCAGAGATCGGCGGGCTGGTCTACGGCGACGGCCTCGTGGGCCAAGTGCTGTACCTCTGCCTGCAGGCCGGGACCACCCTGATCCTCATCCTGGCCGCCAACACCTCCTATGCCGACTTCCCCCGCCTGGCCAACTTCCAGGCGGGTGACAGCTTCCTGCCCCGCCAACTGACCAAGCGGGGCCACCGACTGGTGTTCTCCAACGGCATGCTGGCCTTGTCGGCGGCGTCACTGGTCCTGGTCATTGGCACCGGAGCGAGCGTTCAGCGCCTCATCCCCATGTACGCCATCGGCGTCTTCCTTTCCTTCACGATGTCCCAGGCCGGCATGACCCGCCACCACCTGCGGCTGAAGGAGCCCGGCTGGCGCCTCGGCGTCGTGATCAATGGGGTCGGTGCCGCGGTGTGCGCCCTGGTCTGCGCCATCGTCGCAGCCACCCAGTTCACTCGAGGGGCCTGGGTGATCGTCGTGGTGGTGCCGATTCTGGTGGTCCTGCTGCTGCGCTTGCACCGCCAGTACGTCGCCGAGGACGTCGAACTCGAGCGCGACGTCCACGCCGCCGCCACGGCGCCGATCATGCGCCGACATGTGGTGCTGGTGTTCATCGACCAGCTCGATCGGTCGAGCGCCCGGGCCATCCAGTACGCCCGCTCGCTCACTCCCGACGACCTGCGGGCCGTGCACGTCGCGGCCGACGAGCAGGCAGCCGCCGAGCTGGCCGACGAGTGGCGCCGTCTGGGCCTGGCGCGCCTGCCGCTGGAGCTCGTCGAGTGCCCCGACCGCCGCGTGCCCCGGGCTGCCCTCGAGGTGGTGGCTGCCGCCTTGGCCGACGGCCAGACCGAGGTCTCCGTCCTCATTCCCCGTCGCCTCTACCGCCGAGCCTGGCACCGCCTTCTCCACGACCGGACCGCCGACGACATCGCCGAGGCCCTGGCACGCCTGGCCCACGCCAACGTCACGTTCGTCCCGTACCACTTTGCCGAGGGCGAGGCGGTCGACACCGTCGACGTCGCCGCACTCTGATGGGACTGCTGACCCGGTTGCTCGGGCGCCCGGCGATCTCGGCGCTGGCCGCCCCCCTGCCCGCGGCCGAGGCTCCGGCCGCCGACGATGTGGTGCCCATCGGTTCGGTGCGCTGGCGCCAGCGGGTGCGGGTCGCCGGCCGGGTGCGGTCGGTCCGCATCCAGCCCTGGTCGGGGGTGCCGACGTTGGAGTGCACGCTGGTCGACGACAGCGGCGGTCTGCTGGTCGTGTTCCTCGGCCGTCGGGACATCCCCGGGATCCATCCCGGCACCCGCATGGTGGTGCAGGGGATGGTCGGCGAGCAGCGCGATCAGCTGGCCATCCTCAACCCCGACTACCAGCTCCTTCCGTGAGCACTCGAACGCTCATCGTGCTGGCGCTGGCCTGCGGGTTGGCCATCCTGGTGGCCGGGGCGGTGCAGATCCTGCTCGCGGCCCGTTGAGACGCCCCGGCTAGCCTCGGCGGGCCCCAAGGAGGATCGGTGCCAGACCAGTACGACGTGGTGATCATCGGTGGCGGACCGGCCGGATACGGCGCGGCCCTCTACGGCGCCAGCGCCGGCCTCTCGGTGGCGCTGGTCGAGCGGGAGAAGGTCGGTGGCACCTGCCTGCACCGGGGCTGCATCCCGGCCAAGGAGCTGCTCGAGTCAGCCCACGTCTATCGGACGGTCTCCGAGGCGGGCCAGTTCGGCATCGTCGCCGGGACCCCGACCATCGACTTCGGTACCACCATGGCCCGCAAGCAGCAGGTGGTCGACGGCTTGTGGAAGGGCCTCACCGGCGTGCTCGCCGGCCGCAAGGTCACCGTCGTCGAGGGCACCGGCACCCTGGCCGGGCCGGGCGCGGTCCACGTTGTCGCGGCCGACGGCACCACCACCGAGCTGGCCGGCGGATCGGTGATCCTGGCCTCGGGCTCGGCCCCCCGCACGATCCCCGGCTTCGAGGTCGACGGCCGCTTCGTGCTCACCTCCGACGAGGTCCTGCGGCTCGAGGCTCTGCCGGCCACCGCGGCCGTCATCGGAGGCGGTGCGATCGGCTGTGAGTTCGCCTCCATGCTGGCCGACCTGGGGGTCGAGGTGACGGTGCTGGAGGGCCTGCCCAAGATCCTCCCGGGATGCGACGCGGATGTGGCCAACGTGGTCGAGCGGAGCTTCAAGCGCCGGGGCATCGCGGTCCGCACCGGCGTGTCGATCACCGGCCACATCCCCGGCGAGTCGAGCACCGCGGTGCAGCTGGCCGACGGCACCACCGTCGAGGTCGAGAAGGTCGTGGTGTCGGTGGGGCGACGGCCGCTGGCCGACACGCTCGGCCTGGAGGGTTCGGCCGTGGCGGTCGACGAGCGGGGCTACGTGCAGGTCGACAGCCGCTGCCGCACCGGCATGCCCGGCGTGTGGGCCATCGGCGACCTGATCGCCACCCCGGCGCTGGCGCATGTCGGTTTCGCCGAGGCGATCGTCGCCATCAAGGACATCCTCGGCGAGTCGCCCACCCCGGTCGACTACAGCCGGGTGCCGTGGGCCATCTACTGCCGCCCCGAGGTCGCCTTCGCGGGCCACTCCGAGGAGTCGGCCACCGCCGCCGGCTACGACGTCGTCGTGTCGAAGCACCAGTACCGGGGGAACAGCCGGGCGCTCATCATCAACGAGCCCGAAGGCCTGGTGAAGATCATCGCCGCCCGCACCCCCGACGGGCGGGCCGGCCAGATCCTCGGGGTCCACATGGTGGGCCCGTGGGTCACCGAGCAGCTGGGCCAGGGCTACCTGGCGGTGAACTGGGAGGCCACCGTCGACGAGGTGGCCGAGCTGATCCAGCCCCACCCCACGCTCTCGGAGCTGTTCGGCGAATCGGTGTTGGCCATGACTGGGAGAGGACTGCACGGCTGATGGCAGAGATCAAGATGCCCCAACTCGGCGAGACCGTGGCCGAGGGCACGATCACCCGCTGGTACAAGCAGGTCGGCGAGAACGTCGCCGCTGACGAGGTCCTCTTCGAGGTCTCGACCGACAAGGTCGACTCGGAGGTGCCCTCGCCGGTCGGGGGGATCGTCACTGCGATCCTCGTGGCTGAGGGCGACACCGTGGACGTCGGGACAGTTTTGGCGACGGTCGAGGATGCTGCTTCTTCGGAGGCTCCGGCTTCTGGGGCTGTCGTTTCGGCTTCTGAGGCTCCCGCGGGCGCGGGGGTTCCGGCGCCGGGGCCTGACCCTCAGGGGGCCCTTCCCCAGCCTTCGGCTGGGGCCCCTTCCCCTACGGGCCACCCGGCGCCTGCCGTTTCGCCCGCTCCGGCTCCGGCTGCCGCTCCCGCTCCGGCGGCTCCCGTTCCCGCTGCGGCTCCGGCTGCCGCTCCGGCTCCGGCTGCGGCTGCGCCGGCCGCTCCTCCTGCTCCGGCTCCGGCTCCGGCTGCTTCGCCGGTGGGTGGGGGAGACGGGGGGATGGCGAGGTTGCTTTCGCCGGTGGTTCGGCGGCTGGTCGCCGAGCATGGATTGGACCCGGATTCGATCCCTGGGACGGGAGCCGGGGGACGGATCACTCGGGATGACGTGCTGGCCGCTGCGGAGCGAGGTTCGGCGGCTGCCGCCGCCCCTGCGGCGCCTGCCCCGCCCGCTCCGGCGGCTCCCGCTCCTGCGGCTCCGGCGCCCTCGGCGCCTGCCCCTGCCGCTCCGGCGCCCGCCGCTACTCCGACTCCGCCGGCGACCGCGGCGCCCGCCCCGGCGGCGGCTGCGGCTGGTGCTCGTGACGAGGTGGTGGCGTTCAGCAACATCCGGCGGCGGACCGCCGAGCACATGGTGCGGTCGAAGGCGACCTCGGCCCACACGCTCATGGTCATGGAGGTCGACTTCGCCAACGTCGACGCCGTGCGCCTGGTAGAGAAGGCGGAGTTCAAGGCCAAGGAGGGCGTCAGCCTCACCTACCTGCCGTTCGTCTCCCGGGCCGTGGTCGACGCCAACGCCGAGTTCCCGCAGGTCAACGCGTCGGTCGGCGACGACGCCCTGATCGTCCACCACGACGTCAACCTCGGCTACGCCGTCGACCTCAACTTCGAGGGCCTCATGGTCCCGGTGGTCCACGGCGCCGACGGCAAGCGGCTCCGAGCCATCGCCCGGGAGGTGGCCGACCTCGCCGACCGGGCCCGCAGCAAGCAGCTCGGCCCCGACGACATCACCGGCGGCACCTTCACCATCACCAACAACGGGGCCACCGGTGCGCTGCTGACGGGTGCCGTCATCTACCAGCCCCAGGTGGCCATCCTCTCGACCGACGGCGTGCGCAAGCGGGTCGTGGTCGTGCCTGGCCCCGACGGCTCCGACGCCATCGTCATCCACCCGGTGGGCAACATCTCGCTGGCCTGGGACCACCGGGCCTTCGACGGCGCCTACGCCGCGGCCTTCCTGGCCAAGGTGCGCGACATCCTCCAGACCCGCGACTGGGCCCAGGAACTGGCGTGACCCTGCGGGTCCGCTGGTTGGGTCGGGTCCCCTGGCGGGAGGCCCACGCCCTCCAGCGGGCGCTGCTCGAAGGGTCGACCGACGATCACCTGCTGCTGGTCGAGCACCCGGCGGTCTACTCCCTCGGCCGCTGGGCCGATCCGGCCCACGTGCTTCACCCGCCGGCCGAGGTCGGCGCCGATCTGGTGCGGGCCGACCGGGGCGGCGATGTCACCTTCCACGGACCCGGCCAGTTGGTGGGCTACCCGATCGTGGCCGTACCCGGCAAGCGGGCCGGGGCGCACGTCGAGGCGCTCGAGCAGCTGGTCATCGACGTGCTGGCCGACCTCGGCCTCGACCGGGCCGAGCGCCAGACCGGCCGTCCCGGGGTCTGGATCGACGGTGCCAAGGTGGCGGCGGTCGGGGTGCGGCTGTCGAAGGGCCGCTCGATGCACGGCTTCGCCCTCAACGTCGATCCCGACCTGTCGATGTTCGACCACATCGTGGCCTGCGGCATCGACGACGCCCGGGTGACCAGCCTTGCGGCCGAGGGGGTCGGGGTCTCGATGCGGGACGTGGTGGACGCGGTCGTCACCCGAGCCGTGGCGCGTTGGGGGGGTGGCGACTGGGAGCGCCAGGACGTGACCTGGCGGGAGACCCCCGAGGACCTGTCGGCCTTCTCCCGTGGCCTCGGCCCGGGCGCGGTCGTCGGACCTAGTGCCCACGGCGCCGCGACTCCGGCTCTCGGCGGGCCCGGTGCCGCCGCTCCGGCCTCCTCGAACGTCCGCCTGCTTGGCCGGCTGGCCCAGGCCGGGGTCGAGGCCGGCCTGGCCTTCGACGACCGCAAGCCCGAGTGGTTGCGGGCCCGACTCCGCATCGGCCCCGAGCAACTTCAGCTCCGCCAGACCCTGCGCGACCTGTCGCTGGTGACGGTGTGCGAGGAGGCCGGCTGCCCGAACATCTCCGAGTGCTGGACCGACGGCACCGCCACCTTCATGATCAACGGCGAGCGCTGCACCCGGGCGTGCGGGTTCTGCCTGGTCGACACCCGCCGCCCCCAGGCGCTCGACGCCGACGAGCCCGAGCGGGTGGCCGAGGCCGTCGTCCGCATGGGGTTGTCGCACGCAGTGATCACCGCGGTGGCCCGTGACGACCTGCCCGACGGGGGAGCCGCCGCCTTCGCCGAGACCATCGCCGCCGTCCGCCGCCGGGCGCCGGGGTGCGCGGTCGAGGTGCTGATCCCCGACTGCAAGGGCGACGCCGAGTCGCTCGAGCTCCTCTGGGCCGCCCGGCCCGACGTGCTCAACCACAACCTCGAGACCGTGGCTCGGCTCCAGCGGGCGGTGCGCCCGTCGGCGGGCTATGCCCGGTCACTCGCCGTGCTGGCCCGGGCCAAGGCGGCCGGGCTGACCACCAAGTCGGGGATCATCCTGGGCATGGGTGAGACCGACGACGAGGTGCGGGGGGCGTTGGCCGACCTGGCCGGGGTCGGGGTCGACATCGTCACCCTGGGTCAGTACCTGCGGCCCACGACCCACCACCTGCCGGTCGCCCGCTGGGTCGAGCCGAGCACCTTCACCGCCCTTGCGGTCGACGGCGAGGCCCTCGGCATCGGCCACGTCGAGGCCAGCCCCCTCACCCGCTCCAGCTACCACGCCCGCCAGGCCGCGGCCCAGGTCGGCTAGCGCGCAGGATCGCCCACCCCTCGTTCCGCGTCGCGAAAAGCACCGTGGCGGTGCCTTACGCGACGCGGAAGGCGGGGGGGCCGGCGCCGAGCGGGCTCGGTCCGACTGTCCAGGAGGCGTCGACGCCGGCGATGCGGCCGGGGAGGCGCAAGAACCGCACCTGGCCCAGGGTGCTGGCCCGGGTCTCGCACAGTCCGGCCACCACGTCGTCGGCGGGAGCTGCGGTGGCCGGGTCGCCCGAGCGGGGGAGCGACTGGAGCCAGGCCCCGGTGCGGGCCAGCGCCACCGATACCGATCGGCCCCGCCCATCCCCCCGGCGATCGGTCAGCGCCCGCAGCACCCCGGCCGCCAGCAGCCAGCCGCTGGCGTGGTCGAGCAGCTGGCAGGGCAGCGGTCGGGGACGGCCGCCTCCCGCCAACGCACCACCCTCCTCGGCGATGCCGCCCGCCATCTGCACCAGACTGTCGAACCCCCGGCGACGGGCCCACGGACCTTGGTGGCCCCAGGCCGACACGTCGCCCACGACCAGGCCGGGGCGCGCCGAGCGCAGAACGTCGGTGCCCAGCCCGAGGCCCTCCAGCGCACCGGGTCGGTAACCGTGGACGACCACGTCGGCCTCGGCCACCAGGGCCAGGAGGATGTCGCGCCCGGCCGGAGTGCGCAGGTCGAGGGCGGTGGTCGCCTTCCCGAGGGTCATGTCCGCCGCCACCCCCACCTCGTCGAAGCCGGGGGGGTCGACCCGCAGCACGTCGGCGCCGTAGGCAGCCAGGACCTTGGTAGCGACCGGTCCGGCCAGCACCCGGGTGAGGTCGAGCACCCGGACGCCGCCGAGGGGCCGATCGGGTGTCGAGCGGCGAGTACCGGCGGAGCCGAGCGATCCGAGAGCGTCGGTCGGGCCGCGGTCATCGGTCGTGGTCTGGCCCACCAACGAGCCTCCGACGGCTCGACCGGCGGCGTGGTCGGCCCACGTCGCCGCCGAGCGCAGGGCGGCCGCGGCGCCGCCGGCCTCGACCACCGCCGACTCGACGTCGTCCGACGACCGGGCTGCCACCGCCCCGGCGACGTCGGCGCTCGACGCGTCGACATCGAGACCGAGGGCCTGCTCCGCCGCCCGTCGGTGCCACGGGTAGTTGGCGTGGATCCGGACCCAGCCGTCGGCCGATCGGTAATCCGCCGTCAGCGGGGCCCAGACCTGGGGTCGCACCCCGTCGACCAGCAGGGCCGCCTCCGACCGCATGGCGAGGGTGGCGTGGGTCCGGTCGACCTCGACGGCCGGGAGTCGGTGGCCGCCGACCCGGTGGGCGTGTTCAGCCACTGCCAACGAGGCCGCCGCCACCACCGCCACGGCCACGGGCGTCACCGCGAAGGCCGACGGCAGCACCGACGCCCGCCCGCTCACGACCAGCGCCTCGGCGGCCGCCGGGTCGCCGCCCAGCGATGCCCACAGCCCGACCGCCAGCGCCCGGTCGGCGACGTCACCTGGGTCGGGCACTCGCCGAGGTTGCCACCCCGCCGCCCGCTTCCGCGTCGGGGAAAACACCCCCACCGTGGGTTTGGCGCCGCGGGAGGGGGCACAAGCCCAGATGGGGGGGTGTGCCCCACCCCCCGCGCCCCAC
>JANNNX010000028.1:0-3948 GCA_031398745.1 Actinomycetes bacterium | reverse complement strand
TCGACGGGCTGGGAGACGTCCTCGAGGGTCGGCGCCGGCCCGGCCACTTCGAGGGCGTGGCCACCGTCGTCGCCACCCTTTTCGCCCTGGCCGGCCGATGCCGGGCCTACTTCGGCGAGAAGGACTGGCAGCAGCTGGTCGTCATCCGCCGCCTGGCCGCCGACCTCTGGCTCCCCGTCGAGGTGGTCGGCTGTCCGACCATACGGGCCAACGACGGGCTGGCCCTGTCCAGCCGCAACGCCTACCTCGACGCCGGCCAGCGGGCCGTGGCCACCGCGCTCCACCGGGCCCTGCGGGCCGGGGCCGCCGAAGTAGCCGCCGACCAGCGCGACCCGGCGGTGGTGGCGGCGACGGTGGCCGCGGTGCTCGACGCCGAGCCCGGCGTCGCCCTCGAAGGCATCGACGTGGTCGCAGCCGACACGCTCGAGCCCGTCGACCCCCTGGTCGGCGAACTCCGCATCCTTATCGAGGCTCGCGTCGGCGGGGCTCGGCTCATCGACAACGTCGGGGTGGTCGTCCCGTGACGCCCGCCCCCCACACCCCCGAGGAGCGCCCATGCGCCGCCGGATGATGCGAGCCAAGATCCACCGAGCCACCGTGACTGGCGCCGACGTCGACTACGTCGGGTCGATCTCCATCGATCCCGCGCTGCTGGCCCAGGCCGACATCCGCGAGTACGAGCAGGTCCAGGTCCTCGACATCGACAACGGCGTCCGGCTCGAGACCTACGCCATCGTCGGCGGTCCCGGTGAGGTCACCCTCAACGGTGCCGCGGCCCGCCTCATCGACCCCGGCCACACCGTGATCGTCCTCGCCTACGGCGACTACGACGAGGCCGAGCTGGTCGACTTCGCGCCCCGGGTGGTGCATGTCGACAGCGCCAACCGGGCCGTCGACCCGGCGGTGGTGGCCCAGCGGACCGCGGCCGAACCTCGCCGGTACGTCGGCTTCGCCGCCGGCCAGGCCTGAGGGCGCGGCGAACCCCCTTGTCCGGCGGCGGGGCCGTTCCCGATCTCGATCTGCTGATCCTCGGCAGCGGCGTCGCTGGGCTGTCGGCCGCGGTTCGGGCGGTGTCCCGCCACGGGCTGCGGGTCGGTGTGCTGACCAAGGCCGAGCTCCACCAGTCGGCCACCCGTTGGGCCCAGGGGGGCGTCGCTGCGGTGCTCAGCGGCGACACCTCCGCCCGCCGGGCCGACATCGAGTCGGACTCCACCGATCTGCACCTGGCCGACACCCTGGCCGCCGGAGCCGGGCTGTGCGACGTCGACGCGGTGCGCCTCCTGGTCGACGAGGGGCCGGGCCGGGTCACCGAGCTGGTCGCCCTGGGAGCGGTGTTCGACCGGGCCCCCGACGGCAGCCTGCGCCTCTCCCGGGAGGGCGGCCACTCCCGGGCCCGGGTGGTGCATGCCGGCGGGGCTGCCACCGGGGCCGAGATCGAGCGGGCCCTGGTCGACGCGGTCCGGGCCAGCGCCACCGCCCTGCTCGAAGGCTGGTTCGCCCTCGACCTGCTGGTCGAGGGCGGCCGCTGTCAGGGGGTGACCGCGCTGAGCGCCGAGGGGCAGGTGGTCGAGGTCCGGGCCCCTCACACCCTCCTCGCCACCGGCGGCGCCGGCCAGCTGTTCGCGGTCACCACCAACCCGGTGCAGGCCACCGGCGACGGCCAGGCCATGGCCCTGCGGGCCGGGGTGGCGGTGGCCGACGTCGAGTTCATGCAGTTCCACCCGACCGCCCTGCACCACCCGTCGATGCCCCGGCCCCTGCTGTCCGAGGCTCTACGCGGCCACGGCGCGGTGCTGCGGGACACCCGGGGCGAGCACTTCGTCGACGAGCTGGCCACCCGAGACCAGGTCAGCCGGGCCATGACGGTGCGGATGCGCGAGCAGGGCGTGGAGCACCTCTGGCTCGACGCCACCTCGCTGGTCGACCTCGACGAGCGGTTCCCGACCATCGCCGGCTCGGTGCGCGAGGTGGGCCTCGACCCCACCGTCGACTGGCTGCCGGTGGCCCCTGCGGCCCACTACCTCTCGGGTGGGGTGGTCACCGACCTCGACGGGGCATCGGCCCTCCCCGGGCTCTGGGCCTGCGGCGAGGTGGCCTGTTCGGGCGTCCACGGCGCCAACCGGCTGGCTTCGAACTCGCTGCTCGAGGGGATGGTGTTCGCCCCCCGGGTGATCGAGGCCATCGACCGGGGCAAGGACGCGCCCGAACCCACCGGCGCGCTGCGCTCGGTCCTCGACGGCACCACCGGAGGCGGGGGTGGCATCGGCGGTCGGGTGCTCCCGACGCCGACGGCCACGACCGTCTCGCCGGCAACCGGGGACGGTCCCGGCAAGACCCGCGAGGAGCTCCAGCGGGCCATGACCGCAGACGCCGGCGTGGTCCGGTCGGCGGCCTCGCTGGCCGCGGCCGAGACCGCCCTGGCTCGCGCCGACCAACGCTCCCGGGCCGCGGCGCCAGCGACCGCGGAGGAGGCCGAGCTGGCCAACCTGGTGACCCTCGGTCGGGCGCTGGTGGCGGCCGCCGGAGCCCGGACCGAGAGCCGGGGCACCCATTGGCGCTCGGACTTTCCCGAGACCGACCCCGGGCTGCGCCTGCGCCTGGTGCATCGCCGGTGACCGGCGACTTCGACCCGCCGCGGGCGGCCGTGGCCCGGGTGGTGGCCGCCGCCCTGGCCGAGGACCTCGGCCCCCTGGGCGACATCTCGGCCGCCCTCCTCCCGGCCGAAGCCACCGCCACCGCCGCCTTCGTGGCCCGGACCAACGGCGTGGTGGCCGGCCGGTCGGCGGTGGAGGAGACCTTCGCCCAGCTCGACCCCTCGGTCGCCGTGACCTGGTCGGCACCGGACGGCGCCACGGTGGCCGCCGGCACCGAGATCGCCCGGGCCGCGGGGCCGCTGCGGTCGCTGCTGACGGGGGAGCGGACTGCCCTCAATTTGCTCTGCCACCTGTCGGGGGTCGCCACCCTGACCCGGCGCTTCGTGGAGCGGGCCGGGCCGGGAGTGACCATCTGGGACACCCGCAAGACCACCCCCGGGCTGCGGGCGCTGGAGAAGGCCGCGGTGCGGGCCGGGGGTGGCGCCAACCACCGGGGTGACCTGTCGGAGATGGTCCTCCTGAAGGACAACCACCTCGCCCTCCTGGGCATCGCCGAGGCGGTCGCCGCCGCCCGGCGCCGTTGGCCGGCCCGCACCGTCGAGGTCGAGGCCGACCGTCTCGAGCAGGTGGCCGAGGCCATCGCCGCCGGCGCCGACCTGGTCCTGCTCGACAACATGACCCCGGCCCAGGTGGCCGAGTGCGTAGCCCTGCGGGGACCCGCCACCCGGCCCTTGCTCGAGGCCTCCGGCGGCGTGACCCTCGACACCGTGGCCGCGCTGGCCGCCGCCGGGGTCGACCTGATCTCGATCGGCGCCCTCACCCACTCGGCCCCGGTGCTCGACATCGGCCTCGACCTCGTCGTCGGGCGCTGAGCCGACCATCGGACGGACGCCCGTGCTCCTCGCCATCGACGTCGGCAACACCCAGACCGTTCTCGGCCTCTACCGCGACGGCCCGAGGGGTGCCCCCGACGCCGGGGCCGACGAGCTGGTGCACCACTGGCGGGTGTCGACGGTGGCCGACCGCACCGCCGACGAGCTGGCCCTGCTACTGCGCCAGCTCCTCGAGACCCGCGGTGTCGGCCTCGACCAGGTCGACGGGGTGGTGGTGTCGTCGGTGGTGCCCGGGGCCACCGCCGCGCTACGGGAGCTGGTGGCCGCCGACTTCGGGGTCGACCCGGTGATCGTCGGGCCCGGGGTGCGCAGTGGGCTCCCGATCCTCATCGACAACCCGAGGGAGGTCGGCGCCGACCGGGTGGCCAACTCGGTGGGGGCGCTCGACCTGTTCGAGCCCCCGCTGATCGTCGTCGACTGCGGGACGGCCACCACCTTCGACGCGCTGTCGGCCAAGGGCG
>JANNNX010000027.1:0-38498 GCA_031398745.1 Actinomycetes bacterium | reverse complement strand
CTGGCAGGTGCCCGGTGACCACGACCTGGAGGCCGAGCGCCGCTCGGGGGCCCTCGACCAGCGCATCTCCCGGATCACCGGTGACCGGCCCTACGAGGTGGTGTGGCTGTCGAGCTACCGGTTCCAGCAGCGCCTGTCGTCGCGGTTCGGCCAGGGTCGGGTGGCCGTCGCCGGCGACGCCGCCCACGTGTTCTCGCCCTTCGGGGCCCGCGGCCTGAACTCGGGCATCTTCGACGCCGAGAACCTGGCCTGGAAGATCGCCTTCGTGCTCCGCGGATGGGCCCCCGAGTCGCTGGTCGCCAGCTACGAGGTCGAGCGCCGGGCCGCCGCTCGGGAGAACCTGGCGGTGACCGACCGGACCATGCGATTCCTCGTCCCCCGCGACGACGAGCAACGGCGGCGGCGCCAGGACGTGCTCGAACGAGCCGCCCTCGATCCGTCGGCCGCCCCGGCGGTGGACTCCGGGAAGTTGGCCGAGCCCTACTGGTACACCGAGTCGCCGTTGACCACCCCGGCGCCGTCGATCGAGCCCTTTCCCACCGAGGAGCTCGTGGTCTGCCCACCGGTGCCGGGGGTGCTGTGCCCCGACGGGCCGATCCAGCCCGACCGGGCCCCCGGGGGTGACGATCGTCTGCGGCTGCTCTTCGGTCGCTCGGTCGTGCTGCTCGTGGCCGGCACGGGCGACGACGCCGAGCGGGCTACCGAGGTGGCGAGAGGCGCCGTGGCCGCGCCCCTGACCGGCTACGGCCTGGCCGACCTGGACCCCTCCGGCGAGCTCGCCCGCATCCTGCGGGCCGAGCCAGGGTCGCTCCGAGTGGTACGGCCCGACGGCTACCTGGCCGCTGCGCTCGACGGGCTCGACCCCGAGCCCCTGACCCGGGCGGTCCGGCGCAGCTGCGGGATCGCGACCGCCTCCTGAGGCGCCGGGTCGGGCCAGCCCCGCCTGCACACTCCCGGCCGAGCCGGGCCCCGGGTGACGACGCCACCGAGGGGGGACCATATGCCCTACCATATGGTCGTGGCCCGCAGAGAAGTGCTCGTGCAGCTGGACGACGAGCTCGTCGAGCGGCTGGATCGCCTGGCCAAGTCGGAGGGGACAAATCGCTCCGAGTTGCTGCGCCGTGGGGCCGCCGCCGTGCTCGAAGCGGCCGAGCTGCAAAAGGCCGACCGTGCCCTGCGTGAGGCGTATCGCCGCGTGCCGCAGGATCCGGCGCTGGTCACGAGCGCCCAGCGCCTGGCGGCGCGCACCGTTCCCGGGTGGTAGCCCGGGGCGACGTGCTCTGGGCCGACCTCGGCCCGCCGGCTGGCCGTCGGCCGGTCTGTGTGCTCACCCGCGACGCAGCGATCGAGGTGCTCTCCGCGCTGACCTGCGCGCCGATCACCCGCACGATCCGTGGCATCCACTCCGAGGTCGAGGTCGGACCGGCTGAGGGTCTGCCCGAACCGTGCGTGATCAGCTGCGACAACCTGATCACCGTGCCCCGTACCGTGCTCGACCTTGAGCCAGTCGGCCGACTGGATCTCGAGGCACTCGTTCGGTTGGATCGCGCCCTCCGCTACGCATTGGACATCCAGTACTGACATCGGGACGAAGGAGCTCTGAGGCTCCTTGCGGACAGCCTTCACTTCCGTCAGCCGGGTCGAAACCCCTCGGCGAAGTACGCAACATCGAGCTCGCGTCGCTCTACCACGAAGGCGTCGGGCCAGTCCCTGAACCCTGGCTGTGTCTTTAGCCGGTCGATAACCGCTGCGGCTGTCTCCTCCGAGGAGAAGCACCCGATGAACATAGCCAGCTCCTTGTGTACCTCCTGGCCTGCATCCGGTCCCCTGTCGTGGAGGACGAGGTACACGATGTCGGGCAGGGGCTCTTGGTCCGAGAACTCCATCTCTCGCCGTCATTCTCATGAGCCTGGCAGCTTTCTGCTCTCGAGCCGATTGCGTCCAGGGCGGCTATCCCGACGAGTACTTTGCCATTAGTGGTCGTCCCAGGAGACAGTGATAAAGCCCTCCTCCCATCCAACATCGATGTCGACAAGATACTGTTCCACGAGAAAGCCGTCGACATGTTCTCTAAAGCCCGGTAGATCTACAGGGTTCTGAACAGCCGTGTCTGCCTTCTCTAACGTCGAGAAGCACCCAATGAACCGCGCATCTTCCTCGTCGTCGCCGGGAACTGACATGTACGCATGCGACACCAAGTACACGGTCGCGGGATTGATCGGTTTCTCGCCTGACACCGAAATCACGCCTTGACACTCCTTGAGTTTGTTGTAGTCCGACGTTGGCCGCGTTCTCCAGTTCCCCGGGCCCGTTCCTCATCTTGGGGCCGCCACCATGGTCACACAAGGCGAGAGATTACCCAACCCACAGCGAGCAGCACCCCTAGAAGAAGATAGGGTCCAATCCCGTAGAAGAGGTCGCGCTCACTATCCTGATCAAGCCTTCCGGCGCGTCCCCTAAGCCATCTCCACCAACTCACTAGGATCCTCCTAGGATTTTCTTGGCTGCGCTCAATGACCGTGACTACGTTGATCTCGTCGGTCGGGTCGTCGTCGCCCGACACAATTCCTACGAACGCACTGGACGAAATAATCCAGCTGTAGAGACAATGGACGAAGCTGCTCAGGGATGGAGGTTCGACAAGTGATCGAGAATCTAATGTGAGTCCTAGACCAACTGGAGGCAGCCAGGCTGAGCTACGAGTTGCACCGCTACCGACCCGATAGCCTCTGCGTGACAGTCGCTACTCCCGGTTATCGTTGGGAAGTTGATGTGTACCTCAACGGCGCGATCGAAGTGGAGCGATTCGCAAGTGATGGCACCATCGGAGACGAGAAGTTGCTGGCTACACTGCTTGCATAGAATGATCTATATACGGTAACGGCTTTGTCGTTGATTGGCAGGCGCTGGCCTGCGACATACTGCTTTACAGGTAGCGACAACACAGTACAACCGAGCCATCTTTGAGGGACGGTCAGCTAGCCATGTCAGAGAACCTAGAACTGGGAAATGGAAACAAAACGACGGAGCGCTCTGACTCGGTCCGAGCCCACTTGACGGTACTCGCGTCCCTCCGCTCTCAGGGAGGCAACGAGGCGGAGAGACGGTTCGAGGAGTTCTATGAGGTCGTCGTTGATGAGATGCCGCCAGGAACTATGTCCGAAACCCTCGAGCGTCTGGGTGACGCAGCAGGATCCGCTTTGCTGGATGCCATCGGAGCTGCAACAGAGTGGCAGGTAGGGACGCTCGCTATCGCTGAAGTAGGTAACGCCTTGTGGAACTACGCAAGTGCCCTAGCAACCGGTGGTCGGCAGGTGGAAGCGGCTACGACCTATCTTCGAGCCGGTCGGGCCTTGCGGCAAGCGGCAGAAACGGGACAGCCCTCGACGGTTTCGGCGGACGACGACGCCGACTGGGCTGAGTCGGCGTTTGAAAACGCTTGCCGACTCTTCTTGGCGTCGGACCATCCTGCGCTCGCGTGCGTGGCTCTTCTCGAACTGAAGGACGAGGCTACGGCCGAACTGGCGCGTCAGGAGGTTCTGAAAACGCTCGAGGGGCGGTGAGCTGGATTCAGAGTCATGCGTCGGGACGGAGCCAGCCCCCACCAAGTTGGCCTGGCACACTGCCGGGGTGCTCGATCCCCGGTCGATCGATGCGGTCGTCTTCGACATCGGCGGCGTGTTCAGCATCCCGCACCACGAGATCGTCGCCCGGGGCCTGATCGAGCACGGCTTCGTGGTCTCGACCGATCCCGTCGCCTACCACCGGGCCCACTCCGTGGCCGTGCACCGCCTGGCCTCGGTGCACCCCGCCGACGAGGACGACCCCGCCTTCTGGCAGCACTACCGGCTGGCCTACGTGGCCGAGGTGGGCGTGCCCGCCGACCAGCTCGACGCCGCCGCCGACGCCTTCGAGCGCCTCTTCGCCGAAGCCGTGGCCGACGTCTGGAGCTGGCCCCTGGACGCCAACATCGAGGGGTTCCGGCGGCTGGCCGAGGCCGGCATGCCGCTCGCCGTGGTGTCGAACAACGACGGCACCGCGGCTGAGCAACTGGTGGCCCTGGCCGTCTGCCAGGTTGGCCCCGGCGCCCTCCCGTCGGTGGCCTGCATCGTCGACTCGGGCTCGGTGGGGCTGCGCAAGCCCGACCCCCGGATCTTCGAACCGGCGCTCGAGGCGCTGGGCGTGGCCGCCGAGCGGGCGCTGTACGTGGGCGACATGGTCCACACCGACGTCCGGGGCGCCGACGCCGCGGGGATGCAGGTCGTACAGCTCGACCCGTTCGACCTCCACCTCGACTTCATCCACCACCGGCTTCCGGATGTGGGCGCCCTGGCCGATCTCCTCTTGGGCACCGACTGAGCCAGGGCCTCAGGCCTCGGAGACGCCGGCGTCGTCGAAGGTGGCCATGCCCGAGAGGATGGCGGCCGCCGCCTCGATGACCGGGACGGCCAGGCAGGCGCCGCTCCCCTCCCCCAACGCCAGGCCGAGGTCGAGCACCGGGTCCAGCCCGAGGTGCTCGAGCACGACGGTGGCGCCGGGCTCGACCGACCGGTGGCCGGCGATGGTGCGGTCGACCACCCCCGGCACGAGGGCCTCGGCCACCAGCAGAGCCGCGCCGGCGATCACCCCGTCGATCACCACCGGCACCCCGGCCGCCGCCCCCCCGACCACGAAGCCGGCCAGGGCGGCGATCTCGAGGCCCCCCACCTCGGCCAGCACCGAGAGCGGGTCGAGCCACCGCTGGGCCCGATCTGCGGCGGCGGCGACGACGGCCACCTTGCGGGCCAGGGCCGGGTCGTCGGCCCCGGCCCCCCGCCCGGTGACCGAGGCCGCCGGACGGCCCGTGAGCACCGAGATCAGGGCGGCCGAGGCGGTGGTGTTGGCGATGCCCATCTCGCCGGTGACCAGCAGCCGGGCGCCGCCGGCCACCAGTTCGGCGGCCGCCGACGCCCCCACGTCGAGCGCCTCGGCAACCTCGAACGCGGTCATGGCCGGGCCCCGACTGAGATCGGCCGTCCCCCACCGCACCTTCACGTGTTCGATCCCGGCCAGCCCCGAGAGGTCGGCGGCCACCCCCACGTCGAGGACCCGCAGACTTGCCCCCACCTGACCGGCCAGGACGCAGATGGCGGCGCCGCCCGAGGCCAGGTTGGCCACCATCTGCGCCGTCACCTCCTGGGGCCAGGCGCTGACCCCCGCCGCGGCCACCCCATGGTCGGCGGCGAACACCGCAATCCCGGCCGGGCTCGGGGCGGGGGGCGGGCAGACCCCGGCGATGGCCGACAGGCGAGCGCCCAGGTCTTCCAGGCGCCCGAGCGACCCGGGGGGCTTGGTCAGCCGGTCGAGGCGAGCCCGGGCCGCCGCCTCGGCCGCCCGATCGACGGGGCGGACGGCGCCAGCGGCCGCCGCGAACGCTCCCCCGAGCCGGGTCCGAGCCCGATCGAGGGCATCGGGCAGCCCGCGATCGGTCGCCGCGAAGTGGGTCCCGGCGGCCGCCGCCGCTCCCTGGTCGACGTCGCGGTCACCGATCAGGAGGGCTCGGCTGGGCTCGACCCCCAGCAGCTCGAGGGCCCGGTGGACGGTGGCCGGATCGGGCTTCGCTCGACCGACGTCGGCCGAGGTGACCACCACCTCGAGGAGGGCGTCGAGGCCGCTGGGGGCCAGCAGCGCCCGGACGTCGGCCTCCCGCAGCACGGCGGTGTCGGTCACCGCAGCCAGGCGATGGTGATCGGCCAGCGCCCGGACGGCGTCGAGCACGCCGGGCATCGGCCGTGCGACCAGCGCCTCGGTCGGAGTGCCCGGCGGGGCCTCCTCGACCAGCGTCCCGCCGATGTCGAGCAGCACCGCGTCGATGCCGGGCAGGGGCCCCGACGGGGTGGGTCGGCTCATCGGTCTCTCTCCTCGGTCGGGCTGGCATCGGCGTCGGCGTCGGCCAGGGCGTCGGCCAGTCGCTCGAGCCCTCGGTGGTCGGGCACCGCCACCCGGACGCCCTCCACCAGGCCGAACGAGCCGGTGTCGCGGACCAGCACGCCCCGAGCCGCCAGCCGGTCGCGCAGGCCGGGAGCGCGGCGGACCAGCACGTAACACGCGGCCGACGGTTCGGCCCGGTGCCCGTGGTCGGCCAGGAGGGCGACCAGGCGGGCCCGCAGCCGGGCGATCTCCTCAGCCCAGCCGGCCAGGTCGGCGCCGGCCAGCAACTCGGGGACCACCGCGGCGGCCAGCCCGTTCACCGACCACCGGGGCTGGCGGCGGCGGACGGCGGCGGCCAGCGCGGGGTCGGGGGCCAGCACGTAGCCGAGCCGGAGCCCGGGGGCGGCGAACAGCTTGGTCAACGAGCCGACCACCACCGAGCCCCGCTCGGCGTCGCCCCGCGTCCAGCGCCCGGTGGCAAGCGGGTAGAAGGCCTCGTCCCACACGCCGGCCACCTCGTCGGGGTCGGCCAGGCGGCCCGTCGGGTTCCGCGGGTTGGAGCGCCACCGGGGGGCGTCGGGCGCCAGCACCTCCAGGTGGCGCCGGTAGAGGGAGAACTCCGGCTCCTCGACCCAGCCCCGGGGGCACTCGGCGGCCACCAGGGCGATGGCCTCGGCGCCCCCGTTGGTCAGGACCACCCGGTCGGGGTCGACGCCGAGAGCGTCGGCCAGGGCGAGGGTGGCGGGCCTGGCGTCGGGGTAGCGGCCGGCGGCGTCGAGATGGGCGGCCACGATCGGCGCCACCGGTTCGGCCAGCGGGTTCAAGCTGGCCGAGAGGTCGAGCACGGCCGACGGATCGACCCCGAGGTTGCGGGCCAGCAGGGCCCCGTCGCCGCCGTGGGCACCGGGCTGGGGCGCGCTCACCGGCGGACGCCCGACCACAGGGTGGCACCGGTGGCGACCGCCACCAACCCGCCGACCAGGGCCCGCTCGACGTCGTCGGCCAGGCGCACGGCCCGGGCCACGTCGACCGGTTGGGGCCGGGGACCGGCGCCCAGCCGCGGCCGCTCGTCGAAGCGGCCGGCGTAGCGCAGCGGACCCCCGAGCTCGAGGCCGAGGGCCGCCGCGAACGCGGCCTCGGCCACTCCGGCGTTGGGCGAGGGGTGGGCCGGGGCATCGCGTCGGACGCCCCGGAGGACCGCCCTCGCGGCTCGGGGCCGCACCCCAGCGACCAGCGCGGCGGTCAATCGGGCCGGCAGGTAGGCGGCCCCGTCGTCGAGTCGGGCCGATGACCATCCGAAGCGCTGGTAGCGCTCGTTGCGGTGGCCGACCATGGCGTCCATGGTGTTCACCGCCCGGTGGGCGAGGGCGCCGGGAGCGCCGGCCACCAGTCCCCACCAGGCCGGGGCCACCACCGCGTCGACCAGGTTCTCGGCCACCGACTCGACCACCGCGGCGGCGAGGCCCGAGCGGTCGAGGCCCTCGGCGTCGCGCCCGCACAGCGCCGGCAGCGCAGCGCGGGCCGCGTCGAGGTCGCCGTCGACCAGGTCGGTACCGATGGCCGAGGCGGTGTCGCGCAACATCCGGCCGGCCGCCGCCACCTCCACCGCGGTGGCGGTGGACAGCACCCGACCGCCCCGCAGCGCGGCGCCGACGCCGAGCCCGAGACCGGTGCCGAGAGCGGTGTAGGCGACACCGGCCCGGCGGCTGTCGGCCCACACGGCCGACTCGACCGCACCCATGGCCGCCCCGAACCCAGCCACCGGGTGCACCGAGTTCGGCGGCTCCCCCAGGGCGCGGTCGGCCAGCAGCCCGAGAGCCACACCCAGGCCCCGACCGGTCAGCGCCCTCACCACCGGGCCCCGCACACCACGAGCCCGACGGTCTCGCCGATCACGATGGCCGCCCCCAGCACGTCGCCGGTGAAGCCCCCGATCCTCGACCGGGCGAGGGCCACCACCACGGCGGCGGCGACCGCGCCGGAGGCGACGGCGACCGCGCCGACCCACCCGGCGCCCAGGCCGGCGAGGGCCATGGCCGGGAGCACCGCCACCACCGGCCACCGGGGGGCGCCCTCGACCAGCCCGGCGGCCGCGCCCTCGGTCCGGGCGTAGGGAACGATCGCCACCGCTCCGGCGGCGATCGCACGGGAGGCGGCCCACAGCCCGGCCAGCACCAGCGGCTCGGCTCCGGTCGAGGAGAGGGCGGCGAACTGGACGAGCAGGACCAGGACGACCACCGCCACCCCGAAGGCCCCGACCTCGGGGGTGCGCATGATCTCCAGGCGCCGGGCCGGCGCCACCGGGGGCAGGAGCCCGTCGGCGGCGTCGGCCAGCCCGTCGAGGTGGAGCAGACCGGTCAGCCCGGCACCCAGCACCAGGGTCAGCCCGGCGGCCACCGACCAGGGCAGGACCCGTTGGCCGAGGTCCCAACCGGCGCCCACCGCCGCGCCCAGCATCAGCCCGACGACCGGGAACCAGGGCAGGGCCCGGCGGGTAAGCGGCGCCGCCCCACCCAGCACGCTCAGGAACCCGAAGGCCTCACCCACCGCCGGCGGCCCCCGCCGACCCCGAGAGGCCCAGTCGACCCAGGACGTCGTCGCCCGGTTCGAGGACCGTGGCCCGGCCTGCGGCCACCAGCAGGACGTGGTCGGCCCGCTCCCCCACCCGTCGGTTGAGGGTGCCCAGGGCATCGGCGAACCGGCGTCCCACCGCGGTCGGGGGGTGGACGCCGAGGCCGACCTCCTCGCCGACCAACACGCTGAGGCCGGGCCGAGCCTCGAGCACGGCCACCAGCCCGGCGGTATCGGGCTCGCCGCCTTCCAGCCCGGCCAGCCAGGTGCCGAGGGAGTCGACCAGGACGGTGTCGGCCGGGGCCACCTGGGCCACCGCCGCGGCCAGGTCGGCGCCCGACTCCCGGGTGGTCCAGGTGGGGGGACGGCGGCGGCGGTGCTCGGCGATGCGGGCCTCGAGGTCGGCGTCGTCGGCCGCCGGGCGGGCGGTGGCCACGTAGGTCACGGGAGCCCCGGCGGCGGCCGCCACCCGCTCGGCCACCGACGACTTGCCCGACCGCACGCCGCCGAGCACGAGGACGATCACCGGGCCGTCCCGCCGAGGTCGGGATCGGCGGCGTCACCCGCAGCCGCGAGCCAGCTGGCGGCACCGTCGGCCACGGCGCGGTGCACGGCCCGGGCCAGGGCGGCACCGACCGGGGCCCGGGGGCCGGCGTAGCGCTCGACCGGTCCGTCGACGGGGCAGGCCACGCACACCGCGTCACTGGCGGTGCCGGTGCCCGGGACTCCAGCCTCGGCCAGGGCCTGGGCCTTGGCCTCGGTGGCGGTGGCCACCGCGTTGATCAGCGCCCCCGGTTCGAGGCCGACCGGCACCAGAGCGACGAGGTTGATCGTGCCGGCCGTCCACCCCAGGCTCGACGCGGCCGCCGCGGCCGACAAGCGGTCGCCGCCCTCGGGCTCGGCGGCCCACGTCGGGTGGCTGAGCCCGACCGTGGCCCACACCACCACTCCGCCGTCGACCGCCTCGACCACCCGCTCGACCGACGCCGCGGTGCACAGGGCCACGGTGTCGGCCGGCACCAGGCCGAGATGCTCGGCCCGCCGGGCCAGGTCGGCGGGCACGTCGTCGGGGCCGTAGTCGAGGTCGACCTCGAGGTTAACTACCGCCGCCCTCGGGCCCAGTCCGCCGCCCCAGGCGGCCGACGACGCCACCAGGCGGGGTCGGTCGAAGCGCCAGACCAGCGCCGGACGACCGACGCCGGCGTCGGGCACGAACGAGGCGCCGATGGCCGCCATCAGTAGTCGATGCCCTTCTTGGCCACGATGCCCTGGTCGTAGGCGTGCTTGACCTTGCGCATCTCGGTGACGGTGTCGGCCACCTCGATGAGGGCCGGCGGCGCGTCGCGCCCGGTGAGCACGATGCTCACCGTCTCGGGACGGCCGACGACGGCCGCCACCACCTCGGCGGTGTCGATCCACCCCCAGTTCATGGGGTAGGTGATCTCGTCGAGGATCACCAGGCGGTGCGCCCCCGCCTCGATCAGGCTCCGGGCCTGGGCCCAGGCCTGGGCGGCGACGGCCTGGTCGGCGGTGAGGTCCTCGGAGTCCCAGGTGAAGCCCTCGCCCGCGGCCCACCAGTCGACCCCCAAGCGCCGTCCGATCGCCTCCTCCCCCACGGTCCACGCCCCCGACTTGAGGAACTGCACGACTCCCACCCGCCAGTCGCGCGCCACCGCCCGCAGCATCACCCCGAAGGCGGCCGACGACTTGCCCTTGCCGTCGCCGGTGTTGACCACCACCAGCGACCGGGCGGTCCGGGTCCCTTCCGGGAGGTGGTGCTCGACGGGCGGTTCGGCGTTCACGGGGCATCTCCCTCGATGAGGCGCAGCGGGACCACGATGGGCCCCGACGCGCTGGGCAGGACGGTCACCTGGGCGCCGTAGTGGCGGGCGATGATCGCCTCGGTCAGGACCTCGGCCGGCGAGCCGCGCTCGACGATGCGACCCTCGGCCAACAGCACCAGCTGATCGGTGTAGAGACCGGCAACCGTCAGGTCGTGCAGGGTGGCCACGATGGTCAACCCCCTCGAGCGGCGAAGCCCGTCCAGCAGCTCGAGCACCTGTTGCTGGTGGGCGATGTCGAGGGCGGTGGTGGGCTCGTCGAGGAACAGCAGCCCGGCCTGCTGGGCCAGCGCTCGGGCGATCACGACCCGCTGGCGCTCGCCCCCCGACAATGACTCGACCGGCCGGCGGGCGAAGGCCTCGAGGTCGAGGGCGGCCAGGGCCTCACCCACGGCGTCGTGGTCGCCCGGCCCCTCGGCCCCGAAGAACGACAGGTGGGGGGTCCGGCCCAGCAGCACGTAGTCGGCGACCGAGATGCCCGACGGGACGATGGGCACCTGGGGCACCAGGGCCACCCGGCGGGCCCGCTGGCGGGGGCGCAGCGAGTGGGCCGGCGTGCCGGCCAGCGCGACCGCCCCCTCGGAGGTCACCAGGCCGGCCACCGCGTGGAGCAGCGTTGTCTTGCCGGCGCCGTTCGGACCCACGATCGAGCACCACGACCCGGCCGCCACCGCCAGGTCGACGCTGTCGAGCACCCGGCGACGGTCGTAGCGGACCGACAGGCCCGTGCACACCACCGCCGGGGGCTCGACGCCGACGCCGGCGCCGACGCCGGGCCCGGTCCCGAGACCCGGGCCTGCCCGCAGCGGCTCGGGAGCGCTCATCGGATCGACACCCGGGTGGTGCGCAGCACGACGATGAAGAACGGCGCGCCGACCGCGGCGGTGACCACCCCGATGGGGATCTCGCCGGGTGCCAACGCGGTGCGGGCCACGAGATCGGCCAGGGCCAGGAAGGCGCCCCCGAACAGCACGCACAGCGGCAGCAGCCGGCGAAAGCTGGTGCCCGCGCCCAGGCGAAGGGCGTGGGGCACGACGATGCCGACGAAGCCGATCAGCCCGGTGGCGGCCACCGCCGCGGCGGTGGCCAAGGACGCCGCCACCACCACCACGATCCGCACCCGGTTGGTGGCCAACCCGAGGCTGGTGGCCTCGGCGTCGCCCACCGCCAGCACGTCGAGGCTGCGGCCGTGGGCCACCAGCACGGCCATGGTGAGCGCCCAGTAGGGCACCAGCAGCGCCACCTCCTGCCAGGTGGCGGTGCCCAGGCGGCCAAGGAGCCACGAGTAGATCTCTCGGATCGACTCGGCGTTGCGCTGCTGAAGGAACGTCTGGGCGGCGGTGAGGAAGCTGGCCACCGCCACTCCGGCCAGCACCAGGGTGGCGGTGGCCCGCCCGCCCTGGCCGGCCGCACCCAGGACGTAGGCGGCAGCGACCGCGCCCAGCGCCCCCACGAAGGCGGCCAGTGGGACCGGGTCGAGCAGGCCGCCGTGGGCCGAGGCCCCGGCCACGATGCTGGCGGTGGCGCCCAAGCCGGCGCCGGCGGCCGCCCCCAGCAGGTACGGGTCGGCCAGTGGGTTGCGGAAGACGCCCTGGTAGGACGCACCCGCCACCGCCAGCATCGAGCCCACCAGCAGGGCCACCACCACCCGGGGGGCTCGGAGCTCCCACACGATGGCGGCCTGGCGCGAGCTGAGGCCGGAGTCGAGGTCGACGAAGGGGAGGTGGTCGGCCAGCTCGGCCAGCGTCCGGGCCGGGGCAATGCCGACGGCCCCGATACTCACGCCGAGCACCAGGGCCACCGCCACCGCCACCGCCCCGGCCGCCGACCAACGCGCCTGGCGCCGGAACCCCCGCGGATCGACCACCACCGTCCCTCCTCGCCGGTCGTCGCTACGCGGCCGGCACGGCCGACACCGCATGGACGATCTGACGGAGGAGGTCGACGATCCGCGGACCCCAGCGAGAGGCCACGTCGTCGTCGAGGGCGATCACGTCGCCCGACTTCACGGCGCGCAGCTCACCCCATCCGGGCCGGGCCGCCACCGTGGTGGCCGACTGACCGCAGCACTCGGTGTCGGCCAGGAAGATCAGATCGGGGTCCTCGGCGATGATGAACTCGGCCGACAACTGGGGGTAGCCCGACCCGTCGGTGTCGGCCGCGTCGGCGATGTTCTCGGCCCCGGCCAGGGCGTAGAGCTGCCCGATGAAGGTGCTCGAGGTGACCGTGTAATAGGTGTCGTCGAGCTCGTGGTAATAGGTCGGCGACGATGCCCGCGACGCCACCGACGCGGTGATCTCGTCGATCTCGGTCCGCATATCGGCGGCCACCTCGGCGGCCTCGTCCTCGTGCCCGGTGGCCTCACCGAGGTCGACCAGCTGGTCGTAGACGTCGGTCAAGGTGCCGGCCGCCGGCAGCACCAGCAGGGTGACACCAGCGGCCGCGAGACCGTCGGCCGCGGCGTCGTCCGACGCCACCACCAGATCGGGCTCGTAGCCGAGGACGGCCTCGACGTTGACCTCGAAGCCGGAGAGGTCGGTGCGGGGGACGTCGGCCGGGAAGTCGGACTGGTCGTCGACCGCGACCACCTGGTCGCCGGCACCGATGGCGAAGAGCATCTCGGTCGCGGTCGGTGACAGCGACACGATGGCCTGCGGATCGTCGTCGGCCGGCGGGTCTTCTCCGGAGTCGGTCGAGGACGAGGTCGAGCAGGCCGCGGTGAGCAGCACGCCCACCAGCACGAGGGCCAGGGTTCGGATGTAGCGCATGGGTTGCCTCCTGTCGGTCGAGGAATCGGCCGACCGACAGGAGTTGCCGGACGAACTGCTCCTTCCTCGAGAGCATGTGGTTCGTTTTCACGCCGCAGGCGACCTGGCTCGACCCCGAGGGGCCTCACAGTTGCGGGACAGCGCCGGTTTCGCACCGGACTTCGCTGCGACGTGAAGCGGTGATCTTGGCACAGGCGCCGGACGCCTCGCGCCAACCGGCTCAGCCGGCGGCGGCCGGGAGGTCGGGCGTGGGGTCGTCGCTGGCCGGCGGGCGCAGCTCGATGGCCAGGCGGGCCAGCATCCCGTTGACGAAGCGGCCCGAGTCGTCGGTCGAGTACTCCTTGGCCAACTCGACGGCCTCGTCGATCACCACCGCGGTGGGCACGTCGCCCCGCCAGCCGAGCTCGAAGCCGGCCATCCGCAGGAGGGTCCGGTCGATGACGGGCATGCGCTCGAGCGACCAGCCCTTGGCGAAGCGCCGGATGAGCTCGTCGAGCTCGCCCCGGTGCGCGCCCACCCCCTCCACCAGGTCGCGGGCGTAGGCCTCGGGCTCGACCGGCAAGGCTCGCAGCACGTCGTCGCCCGAGGCCCCCTTGACGTCGGCCTCGTAGAGGAGGCTGAGGGCCCGCTCGCGGGCCTCGCGCCGGCTCCCGACGCCTCCCTCGCGGCCGCTCACCCCGACCGCGCCCTAGACCCGGGTGATGTAGTCACCCGAGCGGGTGTCCACCCGGATGCGATCGCCCTGGTTGACGAACAGCGGCACCTGGACCACCAGGCCGGTCTCGACGGTGGCCGGCTTGCGGGCGCCCGACACCCGGTCGCCCTGGATACCGGGCTCGGTCTCGGTGACGGCCAGCTCGACTGCGGCCGGGAGCTCGACACCCACGATCTCGTCGCGGTACATCGCCAACAGGGCGGTGGAGCCGGCCACCATGTACTCGGCCGCGCCGCCCAGCGACGACGGGTGCACGCTCAGCTGGTCGTAGCTGACGTTGTCCATGAAGATCAGCTCCTCGCCCTCGGGGTAGAGGTACTGCATCTCCTTCTTCTCGACCATGGCCTGCTCGACCTTCTCGGCCGCCCGGAAGGTCTTCTCCAGGGTGGCCCCGTTGCGGGCGTTACGCAGGGTGGTGCGCACGAAGGCCCCACCCTTGCCCGGCTTCACGTGCTGGAACTCGACCACCTGGTAGAGGCCCTCGGGGAGGTCGAGGGTCATGCCGTTCTTCAGGTCGTTGGTCGTGATGGTGGGCATGGGCGGACCTCAGGGCAGCACGGGCGACTTGGGGGCGTTGGTCAGGCGGCGCCAGCCATCGACGGTGACGACGAGGGTGTCCTCGACGCGCACGCCGCCGTGCTCGGGGAGGTAGACGCCCGGCTCGACGGTGACGACGTTGCCGACGCGCAGGGTAGCAGCGCCGCCCTGGCCCACCCGGGGGGCCTCGTGGATGTCGAGGCCGACGCCGTGGCCGGTGGCGTGGAGAAAGGCATCGGCCCACCCGGCCTCGTCGATCACCTGGCGGCAGGCGGCATCGACGTCGCCGGTGGCCACCCCCGGCGCCACCGAGTCGACGCCGGCCTGCTGGGCCGCGGTCACCACCTCGAGCATGCGGCGCTGGGTCGGCGACGGATCGCCCACCACGAAGGTGCGGGTCATATCCGAGTGGTAGCCGTCGACCATGGCCCCGAAGTCGATGACCACCAGATCGCCCTCGGTGACGACGCGGTCGGTCGGGCGGGCGTGGGGCCGCGCCCCGTTGGGGCCCGAGGCGACGATGGTCTCGAAGCTGGCGCCCGACGACCCCCGACGGCGCATGGCCGTGTCGAGCTCGAGGGCGAACGCCTCCTCGGTGGGCCGATCGGCGAGAAGGGGGGCTACCTCGGCCAGGGCCCCGTCGGCAATGGCGGCGGCCGCTGCCAACCGGTCGATCTCGCCGTCGTCCTTGACCTCCCGCAGCTGGCCGACCAGGTCGCCGGCCGCCACCAACTCGGCGTCGGGGAACCACTCGCCCTGGTAGCGGCGCTGGGCCGACCACGAGACGTGGTCGGCCTGGAGGCCGAGTCGGGCGATGCCCCGCGCCGCAGCCACCAGGGCCTCGCGTTGGGCCGGCCCGGTGTTGCCGATCGACACCGTGGCGTCGGCGCCCGACGCCGCGACCTCGGCCGCGGCCTGGTCGCGGTAGCGGCCGTCGGTGGCCAGGACCAGCTCGGACGGGGTGACCAGCAGCAGAGCGGCCGAGCCGCTGAAGCCGGTGAGGTAGCGGACGTCGACCAGGTTGGTAACCAGGAGGGCGTCGCAGTCGGCATCGGCCAGAAGCGCCCGCAGCCGGCTGGCCCGCCCGACGACGTCCATCGCCCCGAGCGCCGCGAGCGTCATGCGCCCACCGCCAGCAGGTGGGCGGGGGTCATGCGCCCACCGCTAGCAGGTGGGCGGTGGCGTTCACGGCCAGGACGTAGCCGTGGCCGCCGAAGCCGACGATCGACCCGGTGGCCACCGGCCCGATCACCGACGTCCGCCGCCACGGCTCGCGGGCGTCGGGGTTCGACAGGTGCAGCTCGACCACCGGCCCGTCGAAGGCGGCCAGGGCGTCGTGGAGCGACCAGCCGTAGTGGGTGAGTGCGCCCGCGTTCACGATGATCGCCGCACACCGGGCCTGGGCCCCGTGGATCGCCTCGACCAGGTCGCCCTCGTGGTTCGACTGCAGGTGCTCGAGGGCCAGGCCCACCGACTCGGCCGCCTGGCGCGCCACGGCCACGTGCTCGTCGAGGGTGGCGGTCCCGTAGATCTCGGGCTCCCGCTGGCCGAGCAGGTCGAGGTTGGGCCCCGACAGGAGCAGGACGATGCGGGCCTCGGTCATCGGGTGGCCTCCAGGGCTTCGAGGACGATGTCGCGGGCCACGTCGTGCACGGGCCGGACACCGTCGGGACCGTCGAGCACGAAGGTGATGCCGGCGAGCGCCTTCTTGTCGCGGGCCATCTGGGCGATCACGGCCTCGGGATCGAGGCCCGCGGGGATGGTCGACGGCAACCCGTAGGCGGCGACGGTCTGGCGGTGTTCGGCCACCCGGCCGGCGTCGATCCGGCCCAGGCGCTGGGCCAGTTCGGCCGCGAAGACCAGCCCGATGGCGACTGCCTCGCCGTGGCGGAGCTGGTAGTCGGTGAGCGTCTCGAGGGCGTGGGCCAGGGTGTGGCCGTAGTTGAGGGCGGCTCGGACCCCGCTCGCCCCCTCCCGCTCGTCGGCCGCCACCACTTCGGCCTTGACCCGCACACAGGCCGCCACCTGGTCGGCCACCGCCAGGTCGAGCAGGTGCTCGACGCCGAGGAAGCGGTACTTGGCCATCTCCCCCTGACCGCTGCGCAACTCGTCGGGGGGCAGCGTGGCCAGGGTGGCGGTGTCGCAGATGACGCCCGAGGGCTGCCAGAAGGTCCCGACCAGGTTCTTGCCCTCGGCCAGATTCACCCCGGTCTTGCCGCCGATGGCAGCGTCGATCTGGCCGAGGAGGGTGGTGGCCACGTGGAGCACCGGGGTCCCCCGGTGGTGGATGGAGGCCGCGAACCCGGCGACGTCGGTCACCATCCCGCCACCGACGCCGACGACGACGTCACCCCGGGTCAGGCCGAACCGGGTGAAGCCGCGGCACAGGTCCTCGACCGTGGCCAGGCTCTTGGTCGCCTCCCCCACCCCGATCTCGAACACCTCGGTGGGGACGCCGGGGTCGACCTCGACGCCGATCCCGGCCTGGGTCACCACCGCGGCGCGGCGGGTGCCCGAGGGGACCAGCGAGGCCAGCTCGTCGAGCGCCCCGTCCCCGACCACGACGTCGTAGGCCCGCTCCCCCAAGGGCACCGGGACCACGTGGAGACCGGCTCGGGCGCTCACCCGGCGGCGCCCGACTCGCCCACGCCCACGGCCGCGGCCTCGACCAGGGCGACGACGGCGTCGGCGATCTCGTCGGCATCGCCGTGGCCGACGTCGAGCACCGCGGTGGCGACCTCGGCGTAGAAGCCGTGACGCTCGGCGTCGAGGCGAGCCAGCCGGTCGACCAGCGCCTCGTCACCGGCCAGGAGGGGTCGCTCGTCACCCGCGCCCGCACCCAACCGATCGACCAGCACCGACGGCTCGGCGGTCAGCCACACCACCACGTCGGCCGATCGCAGCACCCGCCGGTTCAGGCTGGTGAGCACCGCCCCCCCACCGGTAGCGATCACCGTCGCCGTCCCGTCGCCCAGGGTGGCCACCAGGGCGGCCGACTCCCGGGCCCGGAAGCCGGCCTCGCCCTCGGCCGCGAACACCTCGGCCACGGTGGCGCCGGTGGCCGCTTCGACCACCTGGTCGAGGTCGACGAAGCGCCGGCCCAGGCGATCGGCGACCCGCCGGCCGACGACGGTCTTGCCGGCTCCCATCGGACCCACCAGCACCACCGGACCGGGCCCGGCCTCAGCCGAGGCCTTCGACATACCCGTCCCGGTTGCGGAGCAGCTCGTCGATCGAGTCGCCGCCGAACTTGCGCAGCGCCTCGGCCGCCAGCACCAGCGCGGTCATGGTCTCGGCGACCACGCCCATGGCCGGCACCGCGGTCACGTCGGTGCGCTCCTTGAAGCTCACCGTCGGCTCCTTGGTCACCACGTCGACGGTGCCCAGCACCGGCACGCTCAGGGTGGCCAGGGGCTTCATGGCCACCCGGGCGACGATCGGCTCGCCGGTCGACATGCCCCCCTCGATCCCGCCGGCGTGGCCGGTGCTGCGCCGATAGCGCCCGGCCTCGGCGTCCCAGTCGATGGCGTCGTGGCCGGCCGAGCCCCGCAGGCCGGCCGACTCGAAGCCGTCGCCGAAGGCCACGGCCTTCACCGCCTGGATGCTCATGAGGGCCTGGGCCAGGTTGGCGTCGAGGCGGCGGTCCCAGTGGACGTGGCTCCCGAGACCGACGGGGACGCCGTGGGCCACGACCTCGATCGTGCCCCCCAGCGAGTCGCCGTCCTTGGCCGCCGCCTTCACCTCTTCGATCATCCGCGCCTCGGCATCGGGGTCGAGGCAACGCAGCTCGCTGGCGTCGATGCGCTCGAGGTCCTCGAGGGTGGGCAGCTCGGCCTCCTTGGCCACCACCGGGCCGAGCTGGACGACATGGGAGACCACATCGATGCCGAGCTCGGCCAACAAGTGCTTGGCCACCGCCCCGACCGCCACCCGGGCCGCGGTCTCGCGGGCCGAGGCCCGCTCGAGCACGTCGCGGGCGTCGTCGAACCCGTACTTCTGCATGCCGGCCAGGTCGGCGTGGCCCGGCCGCGGCTGGGTGAGCGGCGCCGCCGTCTGGCCGGGGGCCGACGACATCTCCTCGTGCCAGCGGTCGCTGCGGGCCCACTCCGAGTTGGCGACCTCGATGGCGACCGGCGACCCTAGGGTGCGCCCGTGGCGGACACCCCCGAGGAGGCGGCACTCGTCGGCCTCGAAGCGCATGCGGGGGCCACGGCCGTAGCCGAGCCGCCGCCGGGCCAGCTCGCTGGCCACGTCCTCGATGCGCAGGGCGAGGCCGGCGGGTAAGCCCTCGGCGATCACCACCAGCGACGGGCCGTGCGACTCCCCGGCGGTCAGGAAGCGGAGCACCGGCTCATGGTACCGACGCCCCCCGCCTCACCTGGGCGACCGACCGGCGGGACGCCAGGGTCCGTCAGCGCGCCCAGTCCGGCGCACCCAGCTCGCGCCAATCCTCGTAGTGCCACTCATCCTCGAGCAGTGGGTAGAAGGGGGGTCGCAAGTACTCGAGCCGCTGATCGAAGATGTACTCGCGATCGTGGACGCTCTCGTAGATGCTGCCGGTGTTGCCCCGCTGGGCGATCGACCCGAGGAACGTGAGGTGCGTCTCGGAGGCGTCGGTCAGTTCGACGCCGTCGGTCCCACAGCTCCGAGAGACCAGGAGCTGGTTGGTCTGCGACAGCAGGGAGGCGTCGATCTGGTGCTCGGCGTTATCGGTGAGCATGTACGGGTTCACCACCACCCGGTTCGAGCCGATGAGGGCCACGGTGTCGTTGGTGCTGGTGTCGACCCGCACGTCGGTGTTGATCACGACGTTCTTCGGATTGGAGCTGGAGCCGGCGTAGATCGTCAGGCTGCCCTTGACGTGGACCTTCTTGTCGGTCCCGAAATCGCCGCCGGGACCGCTGGGGTTGCCGACGATCACGTCGGCGTTGGCCCACAGCACCCCGGTGGTGGGCATGGTGTAGTCGCCCACCACCACCCAGTTGGGGGTGGTGCTCAGCGCGTAGGGGGAGGTCGAGTTGCGGGTCTTCGACCACCACCACTCTTCGGAGGTCACGCAGCCGCTGGAAGGGGCTGAGTACGTCGACTTCCAGATCTTGATCCGGCCCACCCCCCCGCTCACGTAGGGCTGGACGAGGTAGGCCTTGGCCGAAGCATCGTTGAGGCAGTACGTCAGAGTGGTGCCGGTGCAGGCGGCGTCCTTGATCACCGACAGGTCCTGCCAGAAGTTGTCGAAGTTAAGCGCCGTGGGGAACTGGGTGCGGATGTTCCCGTACGACGTTCCGCTGTCGCCGTCGTAGCCCTGGGCGCCATCGACGAAGTCGAAGTCGCTGGACACGGAGATGGTGCCCTCCGCGTAGACGTCGCGGTGGGTCTGGCCGCCGAGGAACGTGAGGTCGCCGCCCACGTAGATGCGGCCGTGTTGGTCGAGGTCGTCACCGAACTGCAGGCTCCCGGCCGCCGACCAGGCGAACTCGGAGAGGGGCTGGGCCTTGACCGAGGCTTGGACCACCCGCTCGGCGTTGCGTCCGACCTGGCGCGACGCCACCGTCACCACCACCGGGGTGCTGACGTCCGGGGGGGTCACGTGGATGCGGCTCTCGATGTTGTCGCCAGTGCCGGCCGAGCTGCCGTCCAGCAACGGGTGCTGGTACCAGACGTTGGGCGTCGGCGCGGTGTAGGTCCAGCGCTTGCACGCCGGGTACCAAGCGTTGCCCGGCTGGACGGTCGAACTGGCGGTGCCGTAGTGGGCGGTATCGGTCGGGTCGTCGCACACCCTGGCCTCCTCGGCCTCGTCGACCCGGTGCTGGTAGTAGGCCGGGTCGATGGTGAGCTTGCTGGCGTAGCGCTCGAGCATCGCCTCGGTGCCGGCGATGGTGACGTCGTCCCAGCGCTGGGCCTGAGCGGACTGGTACTCGAGCAACGAGGTCTGCAGGAGGATGGCGGTGAACAGCCCGACCACCATGACCCCGACGATGACGGTGACCATCGCCATCCCGCCCTCGTCGTTGCGCGACCGGCGGGACCAGCTGGTACCGCCCACGCGGCGGCTAGGCATTGCGGAACCGAACCTGTTCTTGGACCTCGAACAGGCGCGGCGTGTCGGCCGCTCCGCTCACGTCGAGGCGTAGGTCGATTACCACGAGAGGGAAGCTGCAGGCGACCGACGTCCCGTTGCAGGAGGTGACGCTCGAGAACGCGCCGGCCGCGCTCACCGACTTGGCCGAGAACAGCGGGCGGCCAGTGGCGTCGGCGACCACGTTGCGCAGGACCGTGATGGTCGTGCCGGTGCCGGTGTAGGTGTAGTTCGGGCCCGAGCCGGCGACCGGGGTGGTGATGGTCCGAGTAAGGGAGCACCCTTCACCACCGCAGCTGGTGAGGGCGTACTGGTAGCGCTCGGGGGCACCGTCACCGTCACGATCCGTGGTGAAGGTGATCCCGTTCCAGCTCAACGCGGTGACCGCGGTGGCGTTGGCCGCCTCCGACGCCGGGAGGGCCTGACGCAGCTCGATGACCAGCGACCGGATGACGGGACGGGTCTCTCGCTCGGCTCGAGCCAGCTTCTCCTGGAAGCTCACGTCCTTGAAGAAGCCGTCCCAGGCGCTGTAGAAGGCGCCCACGAATAGGCCCAAGATGGCCACCGCCACCATCAGCTCGATGGTGGTGAAGCCGTGGCCCTGCCGCCACCGACTCCCCGAGCCCATCAGCACGAGCCGGCGGTGGGGTTGAAGACGAAGGTCGAGCCGTTGGCGATGGTCTGCTTGGAGACCGCGCCGTAGTTGGTCGACCCACACGTCTTGCGGAGGTCGTACTTGTTGTTCGGCGAGCTGGCCAGAGGCAGGACCACGAAGGCCTTCCCGCTGTTGTTGGTGGGGATCGTTCCCCATGTCGGCGCCGCGCTGCTGTTCTTCCACCCGAACACGGCAGTCGAAGTGGCGGTCCTCCCGCGGAACTCGATGCGACCCTTGTTGGCACCGCCCGCGTTCATGATCACCGCATAGGCGTCGGTCGGCCCCGCCGGGGTGTCGGTGCGGCTGATCGCGGTGTGCCCCCAGGGTGACCCGAAGGCGGCGGTGTAGGCGACGCCGGCGTCCACCGTGATCGACACCTGGCCGTTGGCGTCGGTGGTCAGCGTCTGGTTGACGCTGCCGCCGGTGACCTGGACGGTGATGCCCCGCATCTGGCGACCGGCGGTGACCGACCAGTCGTAGACCGTGTAGGTCACCGTCGAGGTGACCCTGGGGGCGAGCGCGACGGTCAGCACGTCGCCGAGCTCATCGACCTCTACCGAGGTCGTCTCGACGCCGTACCCGGGGATGTCGACCGTCACCGAGTACGTGCCGGGCTCCATGGGGGCACCCGAGAAGTCGGTGATCTGCCAGGTCGAGCCACTGGTCTGCTCGGGGCTGGTCTCGGTCAGGACCAACGAGGTGGAGTCCTTGGTCAGCGTGACCGTGCTCCCCGTCACGGAGGGGAGTGGGACGCCAGACAGGTCCTGGACGTCGACGGTGAGAGAGACCGGCTTGTAAAGGTCGAGGGTGATCGTGCCCGTCTGGGTGGCGCCGACCTCGACTCGGTCGGTGAGGGCGGTGAGCTGCGACTGCCGGATGCGCCAGCCGGTGGTGGCGTCGGACACCGAGGTGGCAGTGGAGCCGAGGCGGGCGACCCACGGAGTTCCCGCCGTGGGCGCGATCTGGGCGAAGGGCTGCTCGTTCGACGGGGTGCCGCTGTAGGACACCACGGTCCCCGAGCGTTGCAGGTAGACCCGAGGCCAGGTGGGCGTGGCCGACGAGGCATCGAGGGGGTCGTACTCCTGGAGCTGGACGACCACGTTCGACTTGCCGTCGTGGGCCCCCACCGAGGGCGGTGACACGATCGTCTCGAAACTGATCGGGTCCATGCCGATGCCGCTGGCCACGCTGATGCCGACCACTACGTGCTTGTAGTTGACCCCCGCATCCCAGAAGCCCTCGACGCCGTCACCCCCCTGGGGGACCACGTCGTTGCCAGTGACCGATCCCTCGTATGTCACTTCGGTGCTCAAGGTGAAGGCGACGCCCTGGATCGTCCGGGTCTCGGTACCGGCCAGCACGCCGCCCGGATTGCCCCCGCTGAGACCGACATCTTCGTACTCCAGGCTCCGGATCTCTTCGATTCGGGCCTGTCCCAGGTTCTCGGCCAGGGCGGTGAGCTTTGCCCCCTGGAGCCGACGCAGGGCAGAGACGGTCGGCGTGATCGTCATCCCCAGGAAGACGATCATCAGCGACGTGGCGATCACGAGCTCGATGAGCCCGAGACCCCGCTCGCCCTCTGTGTCTGACCGCGTCCACGCCACCAGGGAGACATCGACACCCGGGGGCTCCTCCTTGAGCCCTCCCGGTGGGCTCCAGGCGACCTACTTGACCAGCTCCTGACCCCGGCAGAGCTGGAACTGCTCGTCTCCGTAGAGAAACTGTCCACAACCCGTCGAGGTCGAAACGGACACCACCTGGTAGTTGGTGGCGAAGCGCTGGCCGACGGCGGCGTTGTGCACCACGTCGTTCACCCGGACGCTGGCCACGGTCGCCCCGTCGTCGCCGACGTACACATCCACCAGCGAGATCCGCTGCTGCACCGCCGGCGCGGTGTCGGTGCCACTCGCTCCCCCGACCACGGTCGTCTCGGTCGTCGCCCCGGACTCGCCGCTCGAGCCTCCCGCGGTCGCCCCCTCGGCCACATCGGTGGGCACCAGCGAGCGGAACGGGTTCTTGGTGGTGAACACCTCATAGGTCTGCACCGGCGACGTGGTGGTCGAGGTCGTGGTCCCGTCCACCGCTCCGGAGCCGGGGTCACCTGCCACCGCGGTGGTGGCGGTCGCCTCGTCGACGACCTCCGACGACCCGCCCCCCGACAGGGCACGGAAGGCCAGGACGGCCACCAAGAGGGCGGCACCCGCCCCGAGGAGGATGAAGAGCCGACGGTTCCCGCCGGCCCCACGGCCACTCACGATCACCGGATCGGTCACGGGGTGCCGCCCTCGGTCGAGGTGGTGGTGGCGGTGGATCCATCTGCGGCGACCGTTGTCGTGGTCGTCGTCGTGGTGCTGGCCAGGCCCGTGGCGTCAGCAGGCGCGGGCTCGGCGGTGGTGAAGATCCGCCCCTGGAGCGCCACCGTCAGCGCCAAGCCGGAGTCGTCCTGGGGCGCCACGTCGATGCTGTCGATCACCACCAACCGATCGAGATCCTCGAGTCGGTTCACGAAGTCGAGGACCTGGAAGTAGCCCCCCTCGGCCTCGATCGACACCGCCACCACCGTCGGCAAGGTGGCGTCCTCGGCCGTGGCCGGGGCCTGCGGGGTGATGGCCATGAACGTCACCCCCGAGGTCGACGCCGCGTCGTCGGCCGAAAGGATGAACGCGGCCAGGTCGGGCTGATCGGGGATCGCGGCCTTGAGTCGGTCGTTCTGAGCCACGAGTTCGGGCTGGCGCTCCTTGGCTCCCTGCAGCCGTTCCACTTGCGTCAACAGCTGCTGGTTGCGGGCAGTGGCCGCGTCCCGCTCGGCCTGGGCATCTTCGATCCGTCCACCCTGCGGACCCCAGAGCAGGAGGTACCAGGCGACGAGCACCACCAAGCCGGCGCCCAGTGCACCGCCGAGGACCTTCAGCGACCGGCTGCTCACGGGGTGCCCCGGAGGAAGTCGTCCAGCCGCTCCGAGCGGGCGGCCTCGGTTAGCGACGCCGTCGAGGAGAAGTCGACGGTGTCCTGTGTGCCGGTCGTCGAGCGGACCGACGACCCGAGCCAGAGGTTGGTGATCGACGGCAGGTCGCCGGCTCGCTGCAGCCACCGGGCCGCCGAGGTCTGGTCGAAGCCCTTGGCGTTGACCACGATCGTCGACCCAGCATCGTCGTTGGTCCCCTGGAAGGTGGTCAGCCAAACGTCGTTCGGGATCACCGTGGCGATCTCGTTGAACAGCCGGGTCCAGGCGATGTCGCCGGCCAGCGCGGCCTGGACCGTCGCCTGACGACCGGTCACCTCGGCCTGGAGGCCCGACACCTCCTGAAGGTCGGCCGCGTCGCGCTCGAGCTGGGCCGTGCGCTCCTGCTCGCCGTCGGCCTCGGCTCGCGCGTCGGCGACCTGACCCGACCGCAGCAACAGGAGGATGAGGAGGAAGACAGCGAAGCCGAACACCCCCAGGCCGGCAGTGACCAGCTGCTTGCGTTCGGCCTGGCGGCTGGCAATGTGACCCGGTAGGAGCGAGATGCGCCGGAGCCCGGCCTCCACCGGCTGGCCCGAGAGCGCGAGTCCGACGGCGACGGCCAGCAGGTGAGCCGACGCCGCCACCGTCTCGGCCGGCAGCCCGAGATCACCGATGTCTACCCCTGCCAGCGGGTCGCCCCACACCACCGGGGCCCGTAGCGCGCCGGCCAGCCGGGCCTCGATGTCGTCGAGCGTGGCCCCACCGCCGACCAGCACGACGCGAGCTAGTCGCGTGCCCTCGGTCTGAGCCAAGAAGTACTCGACGCTGCCCCGGATCTGCTCGATGAGGGGGCTCAACTCACCGGCGATCACCTGCCCGGCGCGGGCCACCATCGGGTCGGCCGACAGCGTGTCCGCTCGTCGGGACAGCGACTCAGCCTGGTCGAGGTCGATCTCGAGAGCGGCCGCGACGGCCCGGACGGCCTCACCGGTGCCCGAGTTGAGGGTGCGCACGAAGCGGGGCGCTCCACCCTCGTGGACCACGACATCGGTCACGCCGGCGCCCACGTCGACCACTGCTTCGGCCTGGGTGGAGCCGTCGGCCTCACCGAGCACGCCCGCCTCGGCGGTCGCCGCGGTGCCGTCGTCGAGCGACCGGAGGAGGGCGAAGGAGCCCAGGTCGACCCGGGTCGGGGTGAGCCCAGCGCCGGTCACCGACTCGAGTAGGGCACCGACGACCTCACGGTGGGCCGCCACCACGAGGATCCGCAGCATCGGTTGGCCCTCGGCGTTGCTCAGGTGCTCGACCACCTGGAAGTCGAGTTCGGCCTCGTCGAGGGGGATGGGGATCAAGTCCTGGACCTGGAACCGCAACGCCGAACGCAGCTCGGCCTCGGGCATCGCCGGGATGACCGCGGTGCGGGTGACCACCCGCTGGTTGGCGATGCCCACCACCACCTGCTTGGAGCGGAACCCGGCCTCTCGCCACAGGCGCCGGATGGCGGCCGACACCAAGGAGGCGTCGACCACCTCGCCGTTGACGACCGCCCCCGGCGGCAGGGTGACCTGCCCGAAGCGGTCGAGCCGCGGCCGGCCACGGCCGAAGCTGATCTCTGCGGCCCGCACCGCGTGGGTACCGACATCCAGGCCGATCGTGCGTCCCGCCACCTAGGCCGCCCCTCCGGCCCGGTGGCGAGCGACGTAGGAGTCGATGGCCGAGGGCTCGAGTCGGTAGCTCCGCCCGACCCTGATGGCCTGTAGCTGGCCGCCCCGGATCAGCCGGTACACCGTCATGCTCGAGACGTGGAGCAGCTCGGCGACCTCCTGCACGGTGAGGAAGCGGTCGGCTGCGGGCATTGGCGGCACACGTCCAGGGATGAGGGGCAAGCAACGCTAGAGAGCACCTGCAACATCGTCAACTCCAGCCTCAGCCTTTATCCCCAGATACGGACAGTGATCTCCCGCCACAGACGCAGTAGGGCACTCAACGCCTACGTCCCGAGATAGGCCCGGAGGATCGGCGCACCGAACAGGACCGCGACCAGGGCGCCGCCGGCCAGGAAGGGGGCGAAGGGCACGTGGTCCTTGCGGGTCCGGACCCGCACGACGATGAGCAGGATGCCGCCGACCGCCCCGAGCACGAAGCCCAGAAAGAGGCCCAGGGCAACATAACGACCGCCGAGCCATCCCAGGTGCAGGCCCAGCACCGACGCCAGCTTCACGTCGCCCATACCCATGCCCCGAGGACTGATCAGGTTGAGGACGAGCAGCGCGGCAAAGGCGGCCGCGCCGCCGACCAGCGCCGTCACCATCGGCCGCCACTCCCCTTCGATGGCCGAGGCCAGGCCCAGCAGCGGCACCCCCAGGGCCAGACCGACCGCCACCAGTCGGTTGGGGACGATGTAGCGCTCGAGGTCGATGGCCGAGATGGCGAGCAGCAGCGCGGCGAAGACCAAGTAGGCGGGCAGCGCCCAGCTCGCGCCGAAGCGCAGACCCACGGCCACGAACAAGCCGGCGGTGGCGAGCTCGATGAGCGGGTACCGAACCGAGATCGCCTGGCCGCAGGATCGGCAGCGTCCCCGCAACCGCACCCAGGAGACCACTGGGATGTTGTCGCGTTCGGCGATCGGCGTGCCGCACGACGGGCACTTCGACCGGGGCCGGATCACCGACTCGCGTCGGGGGACCCGGTGGATGACAACGTTGAGGAACGAGCCGACGGCCAGGCCAAGAAGGCCGCACACCACGGCGACGAAGGCGGTCATGGGTTCGCCGAGGGTATCGAGGCGGCCTCGTCCGACCCGGGAGGGTCCCAGGCCCCTTGGCCGCCCGTCGTTACGGTTCGCCGATGGTCGGGATCGCCAGGACCTCCTCGGCCCTCCCGGCCGATTCCCCGGCCCAGGCCACCGGCTCGCTGCTCACCCCCGCTCTCGCGGCCCTCCTCCTCCTCGCCTTCTCCCCGTCGGTCCACGCCACCTACTGGAGTCCGAAGGCGGCAGTCGTGCTGCTCTTGGCCGCGGTCGGCCTGCCGAGGGTGGTGTCGCTCTGGCACACACCCGGCCTCCGGGCGCCGGCCGCGGCCGCGCTGGCGCTGGCGCTGCTGGCCATCGCCACCGTGTCGACCGTGTCGTCCGACGACCCCCGCCAGGCGGTGGTCGGGCTGTATGGCCAAGGCACCGGGCTGCTGTTCGTGGCCGGGCTCGTCGGCGCCTGGGCGCTCGGCGCCGTCACCGACGGCGGCGGACGCCACCGGGCGAGGCAGGCCGTGGTGGCCGGGGTGGTCGCCTCGGGCCTGGTCGGTGTCGTGGAGCTGTTCGTCGACCTCGACACCGCCGGGCTCGGTCTGGTCGACGGCCGGGCCCCCGGGTTGGCCGGCAACCCGGTCCACCTGGCTGCGCTGGGCGCGGGCCTGGTCGCCCTCGGTGCGCTCGATGCGGCCGGAACGCAGGCACGATGGGGTCTCGGCCTCGTGGGCGTCGGCGCGGTGATCGTCCAGTGCAGCGGCAGCCGGCTCGGGCTGCTGGCCACGACCGGCGCGGCCGGCTGGGTCGTCATCTCTCGACGATCCTGGACGGCTCTCGGCCCGCGCCTGGCGGTGGCTCTGATAGCGGGCGGGCTGGTGGGCATGACTTTGGCCGGGTTGGCCGACGCCCACTCGAGCACCGACCGGCTCACGTCAGGTGGTAGCAGCGGCATCACCAGCCGGTGGGAGGCGTGGGCCACCGCCCGCTCGGCCATCGCCGAGCGCCCCCTGTTCGGCTCGGGTCCGGGCCGGTTCCGAGCTGCGACCTCGCCGCAGCGCACGGTGGCGCTGGCTCGAGCCGAGGGTCCCGACCGGCTCTTCACCGACGCCCACAACCTGGTGGTCGAGTACACCACCACCACTGGCGTCCTGGGCGCGGCGGCGCTGATCGCCTGGCTCGGCCTCGTCCTGCGTCGGAGTCGGGGACCGCTGGCCGCCTTCGGCGCGGTCGTCCTCGCCATGGGCCTCCTCCAGCCCCAGTCGGTGGCGACCACCCCGCTCGCCCTCCTCGCCCTGGGCGCCGCCGGGCCCCGCGCCGCCACGACCAGGCCCAGCCGAGCCACGGCTCGGGCGACGACGGTCGGTCGGGGGGCCCTGGTGGTCGTCGCGGTGGGCGCGGGGGCGGTGCTGCTGGTCGGCGACCGGGCCATCGAGGTCGCCCGACTCGACTTCCGCCTCGACGTCGCCACCGATGCCATCGAGCTGGTCGGCTTCTACCCCGAACCGCATCGGAGGGCGGCCGCCATCGAGCGGTTCGAAGCCGCCAGTAGTGGGGGCCTGAGCGGCCCGGCGGCGGCCGACGCCCGGGCCGCGCGGGAGTTCACCCACTTAGCCGAGGCCCGTCGCCACCAGGAGGAGGCGATCCGGCGGAGCCCCGACGACCCGACGGCCTGGATCGAACTGGGCGAGATCGAGCTGGTGGGCGACAACCCCTCGAGTGCGGCCCGCCACTTCCTTGCCGCGCTGGAGCGAGATCCCCAGTCGGTACGCGCCCGTCAAGGGCTGGCCACCGCAGCCACGGCCCTCGGCGATGATGCCGACGCCGCCCACTGGGCGGGCGAGGCCCTGGACATCGCCCCCGAGCTGCGCTGGCCCCAGGCCTACCTCTCCTGAGCCCGGACGCGACTCGGGGGCGGGGCGTGAGGCCCCGCCCCCGAGAGGGTCGTTCGATGTGAGGACCGACTACCAGCCGGCAGCCGTCGAGGTGGTGAAGGTCCAAGACGACGGGTAGCCCGTGGCCGAGGAGCTGCACGTGCCGGTGGCCTTGGCGTAGAAGGTGCCGCCGCCAGTCGCCCCAACGTTGTCCTGGATGAAGTAGCAGTTGCCGGTGCTCGACTTCACGCCGAGGACGATGGCCGTGTCCGAGCTGGCCAGCACGTAGATCTCGCTCGAGCTGGTCGAGGCGCCGGTCTGGAAGCTCAGCGAGGGCTCCCGGCTCTTGAGCTCGGTGGCGGTGCCGGCCGAGTCGGTGAGCTGGTACTCCTGCAGGTCGGTGTACATGGTCTTGGCCGTCGACAGGGCGGTGCGCACGTTGGACTGTGCGGCCCGGTCCTTGGCCTTGTTCTGGGCGGAGAGGAACGTCGGCACGGCGATTGCCACCAAGATGCCGATGATCAGCACCACCACCATGAGCTCGATGAGGGTGAAGCCTTCCTCATCGCGCCCGAGACGCTTGCGAATGGCGTCGAGCATTGTGTTGGTCCCTTCGAGGATGAATGCAATGGATGGTTGGAACTTGCAGTGGAGGTATCGCCACCGCTCGTCGCGAACTTGAAGCCCATTCGCCACTCGGGGTGGTGAGGGCGAAGGAATGGGCCGGACGGCCTACTGGACGAGCTTGATGACGTTGAACATCGGTAGGTAGAGGGCGACGACCATTCCCCCCACCACCAGTCCCATGACCACGATCATCAGCGGCTCGAGCAACGACGTGAGGGCGTCGACGGTGGCCTCGATCTCGTCGTCGTAGAACCCGGCGACCTTCTCCAGCAGCTCGTCGACGGCCCCGGTCTCCTCCCCGACTGCGAGCATCTGCACCACCATCGGCGGAAAGATCGGATACCGGGCCAAGGGGCTCGAGAGGCTCTCACCGGCCTTCACGGCCGATTGGGTGTCGATGATCGCCTGGGCCACCACTGCGTTGTCGACGGTCTGGGAGGTGATCTCCAGTGCCTCGAGCACCGGCACCCCCGAGCGCAGCAACACCGACAGGGTGCTGGAGAATCGGCTCATGGCGGTCTTGCGAACCAGCTTGCCGAGCACCGGGACCCGCAGCTTGAAGCGATCCCAGCCGGCCCGACCGACCGGGGTCGCCTTCCACCGGCGGAACAGCACCACCGCCCCCACCGTCCCCGGGACCAGGATTATGGCGAAGCGACGAACCATGCCCGAGACGCCGAGCAGGACCCGGGTGGGGAAAGGCAGGGTGCCGCCGAGATCGGAGTACAGGTCCTTGAACACCGGCACCACGAACAGGAGCATGGCCAGGGCGATCATGCTCACCAGCGAGAGCACCGCGATGGGGTAGGTCATGGCCGAGCGAATGCGGCGGCGGAGTTCGACCTGACGCTCGATGAGGCTGGCCAGCTTGAGCAGGACGACGTCGAGGGCGCCACCGGTCTCACCGGCCCGGACCATGGCGAGGAAGAGACGGTTGAAGATCTTGGGGTGCTGCCCCAGCGCTGCCGACAGCGACGAGCCCCGCTCGATGTCGAGACGCACCTCGGTGATGACCCGGGCCAGCTCGGGGTTGTCGGCCTGCTCCCCCAGGATGTTCAGCGAGCGGATGAGCGACAGCCCGGCGTTGACCATGGTGGCGAACTGGCGGGCGAACACCGCCTGGTCGGCGAGCTTGACCTTCGGGCCGAAGCCCGGGATCCGCAGCTCCCGGTTGAGTGAGCCCGACGCCTGGGTCTCGATCGAGACCGGCACGTAGCCCATCTGACGAAGCCGTCCCGCGACCAGGGACTGGTCGTCGGCGTCGAGGGTGCCCTGGAGCAGGCGGCCCTGCCCGTCGCGGACCTTGTAGGTGAAGGTCTGTGCCATCGGGTCGCTCCTCCCCTACTTGCGGCCCAGGAGGCGGAGGAGGTCGTCCTGGTTGGCGCAGCGTGTCAGAGCCATTTCCAAGTCGATGGTCCGGGCCTGGACCAAGTTGGCCAGGCTCTGGTCCATGGTCTGCATGCCGTACTGCTGGCCGGCCTGCATCGACGAGTAGATCTGGTGGGTCTTTCCCTCGCGGATGAGGTTGCGGACCGCCGGGGTCGCCACCAGGACCTCGATGGCGGCCACCCGGCCAGCACCGTCGGCCCGAGGGACCAACTGCTGGGTCACGACGCCCTGGAGCGACGACGCCAGCTGAACCCTGACCTGGGACTGCTGATGGGACGGGAAGACGTCGATGACCCGGTCGACCGACTGCGGGGCGTCTTGGGTGTGGAGCGTGCCGAAGACGAGGTGGCCGGTCTCGGCCGCGGTGAGGGCTGTCTGGATCGTCTCGAGGTCGCGCATCTCGCCGACCAGGATCACGTCGGGGTCTTGGCGCAGCACGTGCTTGAGGGCTTGGGCGAAGCCGTGGGTGTCCTCTCCCACCTCGCGCTGGTTCACCACCGCCGTCTTGTGCCGGTGGAGGAACTCGATCGGGTCCTCGACCGTCATGATGTGGTGGGCCTTCGAGCGGTTGACGATGTCGATGACCGAGGCCAACGTCGTCGACTTGCCCGAACCGGTCGGGCCGGTGACCAGCACCAGACCTCGAGGGAGCTCGGCGAAGGCCGCCACCGACGGCGGCAGTCCGAGCAGGTCGAAAGGCACGATCTCGAAGGGGATGGCCCGCATCACCGCGCCCACCGAGTTGCGCTGCAGGAAGATGTTGACCCGGAACCGCCCGACACCGGGTAGGGCGTGGCTGATGTCGAGTTCGAGCTCGGTCTCGAACTTCTCCCGCTGACGCTGGGTGAGGATCGAGTACATCATCCGGCGGATGTCGACGCCGGTGAGCACCGGGTACTCGGTCAGCATCACCAGCGACCCGTCGACCCGAACCGCGGGGTGGGCGCCCGCGGCCAGGTGGAGGTCTGAACCCCGCATGTCGAGCACGATGCCGAGCAGGTCGTTGACCTGGATCGAGTCCTCGAGGTCGGGGTCAGCGGGCTGCTGGTGGGCGACGGTCGATCCATTGGTGCCCACGCCCTGGTCAACCGTGACCTCGATCGCCTCGCCGTCGCGGGCCTCGTCGCGGCTGCCGTAGATGGCACGGACCGCCTTGGCCAGCTCGGTGCGGGTGGCCAGCACCGGCCGCACCGGCCCGACCGCGGCGGCGATGGCCGACACCTTGGCCTGATCGCTGGGGTCCTCGAAGGCGACGACCATCTCGTCGGCCTCCATGCCGATCGCGATCGCCAGGTGGCGCTGGGCCAGCACCGCCGGGATGGCCTGGTGGAGCGAGGGCGGGATGACGATGGTGGACAGGTCGACGAAGCGATGGCCAACTTGGTGTGCGATGGCGGCCAGCAGGTCGGCCTCGCCGACCAGCCCCTCACCGGCGAGGATGGCCGTCAGCGGGCGGCCCTCGGCCTCCTCTCGGGCCAGCACGGCTTCGAGGACATCGGGCGACAGGACGTTGCGCTCGACGAGGAACTCGCCGACGCGGCGCGAAGCGGTGGCCATGGGGAGGTCATCGGCACCGTCGACGGCCAGCCTGAGGGTTGAACCCGGGCGGCCGTCAGCCGCCTGTCACCTGGCGGTGGTCGGCACCGCCCGGGCCCGCTCGGCCAGCCGGTAGAGCAGGGTGAGCAGGACGTTCTTCACCGACTCGCGCTCGCGGGCGTCGCACACCACCACCGGCACGGCCTCGGGCACGTCGAGCGCGGCCCGGACCTCGTGGAGCGGGTGGCGCAACATCCCGCCGAAGCAGTTCACCGCCACCACGTAGGGCACGCCCCGGGCTTCGAGGAAGTCCAGCGCCGGGAAGCCCTCGGCCAGGCGAGTCGTGTCGACCAGCACCACCGCACCCAGCGCGCCGGTGGCCAGGTCGTCCCACATGAACCCGAAGCGCTCCTGGCCCGGGGTGCCGAACAGGTACATGACCAGCGCGTCGTCGACCGTGATGCGGCCGAAGTCGAAGGCCACCGTGGTGGTGCGCTTCTCGGCCCGGCCGCTGCGGTCGTCGACGCCGACGGACGCCGAGGTCATCGCCGCCTCGGTGGTCAGCGGGGGGATCTCGGAGATGGTGCCGACGAAGGTGGTCTTGCCCACCCCGAAGCCGCCGGCGATCACGAACTTGGCCACCGACATCAGGATCGCTCCGCCTTCACAGGGCCCGGACCTTGTCGATCATCCGCTGCAGTGCGGTGATCTCGAGGTCGACCGGTTCGGTGTCGTGGACCACCAGAGCGTCGTCGGCCACCAGGTCGTCGACCAGGATGGCGGCCACCCCCAGGGGGACCCGGAGGTGCGCCGCCACCTCGGCGATCGACAAGGGGCGCGAGCAGAGCTCGAGCACGGCGCGGTGCTCGAAGGTGGCGGTTGCCGGCACCGTCGTCGAGCGCGCCTCGACGACGGTCTCGAGGCGCAGGTCGGTGGTGCGGGTCACGGTGCGCCCGGCGGTGATGACGTAGGGCCGGACCAGGTCGCCGAAGCCGTTGCTCCCCGGTGCTCCAGCACCGGACCCCCCGGTGCGGTTCACCCCAGCACCGGACCCCCCGGTGCTGTTCACCCCAGCACCGCCTGGCGGAGTTCGTCGATCAGGGCCGGGGTGAGCAGCGCCCCGCTGCGCTCCACCAGCAGGCCGCTCTGGTAGCCGACCATGCCGATGTCCGACGCCGAGGTGGCCACCACCCCGAGGCACCCGCCGGCGGCCATCGAGGACACGAACAGCGTCCCCCCGGCCAGCATGACCAGCACCTGCTGGAGGGGACCGAAGCCGAAACTGCGGGACGCCCCGTGGCCCAGGCTGACCAGCCCCGAGACCAGGGCGGCCACGTGTTCGGAGCGATCCCGGGGCATGTCGGAGGACCGGGCAATCAGGATGCCGTCGGAGGAGACGGCCACCGCGTCGGTCACCCCGGCGGTGCCCCGGACGAAGTTGTCGAGCAGCCAGTTGAAGCGCTGGGCCTCGACACTGAGAGCGGGTGGGGTGGTGGTCACGAGCGGTCCTCTCCGATCGGGCGGTCGCCGTCGGGCAGGTCCGCGGCGCCGTCGTCCCGGCCCGATTCGGCTCCCACCCGGAAGGCAGCGAAGAAGTCACGGGCGGCACCCAGGTCGCGGCCCGACTCGGGCGGGGCACCGTTGGTCGGCGCCCCGTGGGCGGTGTCGGCGCCGGCGGACGCCGCCGAGCTGGCCGCGCCGATCGGGGTGACGGTGGCCCCCACCCGCGACGGCAGGGGCGCGGCCGGGGGGCCGTCGATCGCCGGGGCCACCAGCGGCGGCGGAGCGGGCGCCACCGTCGGCAAGGTGAATTCGGCGAGATGCGCGCCCCGGACCCGCTGGGCCAGCGACGCCGGACCGATCGAGGCGACGGGCGCGACCTCTTCGACCCGGTCGGCCGCGAAGACATCGAGGGGTGGGGCCTCGATCGGCTCGGGCCCATTCGCCTCGAGCTGCGCGTCGGGGACCAGCACCTCGACGGTGACCCCCCGGCGGGTCGAATCGACCAGCTGGGCCCGCACCCCGACCCGCTGGGCCAGCCTCCCGGCGACGTAGTGGCCGAGGTAGCGGGAAGGGGCGACGGTGAAGGACTCCTCGCCGGCCAAGCGACGGTTGGCCCGAATCCGGTCGGCCTCGGGCATGCCCACCCCGTGGTCGACCACCGACAGCCGGTAGCCCGTCCCCGAGCGGCGGCCGATGATCTCGACCCGTTCGGTCTCGGGCGAGAAGGCCAGCGCGTTCTCCACCAGCTCGGCCAGCAAGTGGGCCAGGTCGGTGGCCACCGAACCCCGCACCTTGGGCTCGTCGGCCAAGGCCAATTCGACCCGGGTGTAGTCCTCGACCTCGCCGATGGCGGCTCGGACGACCGCGCTGAGCGGCACCGGGGCCGACCACTGACGGGGCTGCTCGAGGCCGGCCAACACCAGCAGCGACTCCGCATTGCGGCGCATGCGGGTGGCCAGGTGGTCAAGGCGGAAGAGGCTGTCGAGCGCGTCGGGGTCCGACTCGTTGCGCTCGAGGTCGGTGATCAGCTCGAGCTGGCGAGCCAGCAGGTTCTGGTTGCGCCGGCCGAGGTGGACGAAGGCATCGGCGATGTTGCGCCGCAGCACGGCCTGTTCGGAGGCGAGCTCGAGGGCGCTGGTCTGGACCACGTTGAGGGCCTTGACCACCTCGGCCACCTCGTCGCGGGTCTTCACCTCGATCGGGGCCAGGGCGGGCATCACCACGTCCTCGCCCAAGGGGGTGTCGAGGACGGTCCCCACCGCGTCGGGCAGTCGGTGCTCGGCCATGTCGTGGGCCTGGGCCGTCAAGCGGCGCAGCGGGCGGGTGATCGACCGGCTCGCCACCAGCGCCAACCCGTCGGCCAGCAGGAGGGCGGCGACCGCCAGCAGCAGCACTATCCGCTGCTCGGCGGCGGCCGCGTCCAGCCGGCTGTCGGCCACCGCCCGGAGCTCGTCGGCCACCCGGAGCCGCAGCGTCGAGAGGTTGGCGTCGCCGTCGGAGGTAGTGCCCGACAGCGCGCTGATGGCCTCGTCCTGGTCGATGGGGTTGCCCTCGAGGGTGTCGGCTGCCACCGCGTAGAGGTCCTTGCGGGACCGGGCGCCGAGGGTGGTGGCGACCTCTTCCTCGTAGCCACCCTCGGCCGCGGTGGTGATGGTCTCCCGCCACTGCTCAGCGGTGGCCAGGGCGGTCGCCACGGCGGCCACCTCCGCGCTGGAGGGCGCGGGGGCGGCGCCGGTGGCCGTGCTGGATTGCAGCAGGGTGGTAACTGCCAGGCTGAGGTCGCCCTCGGCCTCGACCAGGTGGGCGATGCCGTCGAGGACCGTGGCCCCCGAGCGCAGCCCGCTGTCGTCGATGGCGCCGACCAGGCCGTGGGTGGCATCGACGTAGGGCGAAATCAAACCGGAGTAGGCATCGTCGATGCCCTGGGCGGTGGTGAGGCGGCCGAGGTCGAGCTGGGAGCGCACGGCGTCGATGTTGCGGAGCACCGACAGCGACGAGGCGTAGGCGGCTCGCACCTCGGCCGACGACGACTCGACGGTCGCCTCGAACTCGACCAGCGCCTCGTCGGTGGCGGCCCGGGCCTCCTCCTCGCTGGGCAGCGACGACTGGACGCCCTCGAACTGCTCCTCGGCGTCCGGCGCCTGCTCGGTGGGGGCGGCGGTGCCGAGCACCTGGTCGGCCAGGGCCCGGTTGCGCTCGGCCTGGAGGGCGTCGATGACGCCGCCGGGGCCAGTGGTGGCGACCGCGAAGGACGCTTGGCGCCGGACCTCGTCGGCCCGCTGGTCGCTGCGGTGGACCTCGACCAGGGACACCGTGACCAGGGCCACCAGGGGCACCGCCAGGGCCGCCACCAGCTTGGCGCTGACCGGGATGCGTCGCTTCACGCTCGTTCCTCTCCTCGGGCTCGATCGATCGGGTAGTGCTCGGTCAGGTCGGCCGGATCGAGGGTCTCGACCCGCCGGGCGGTGGCCGGTCCGGCGTGCTCGGCCCAGGCCCACAGGCCGCGCAGCGCGGTGGCGCAGGCGACCGGGCGCCGGGCCGACACCCGCACCAGGAGGCGACACAGCTCGTCGACATCGAGCAGCTCGCACTCGACCAGGTCGAGGACCAACACGCTCGGACCCTTCGGGCCACCGAGCGGAATGGCGAGTGCGTCGGCCAGACCGTCGACTCGGCCCCCGCCAGCCGACCGGCGGACCTCGTCGATCTCGACCGCCAGATCGTCGAGGTGGCTGCGCAAGGCCAGGAGCCAGGCCACCGGGTCGTCCTCTCCTGGGCCCTCCTGGCCGGGCCGCTCAGTGCCGAACAGGGTCGACGCCTCGGCGATCCGCCAGGCCTGCAGGCTGGCGGCGCGGCGCAGGTCGTCCTCCACCGTCCGCCGGGTGCTCTCGGCTGCCTCGGCTCGGTGCCGGGCAGCCACCTCGGCCGCCTCCAGCGAGGTCATCACCGACTGGAGCTGGGTCCGCAGCTCGCGCACGGCCTGGCGGCCGGCGTCGTCGAGCTCGGCGCCGCTCGCCCCGACCCCAGGGTGCAGGGCGTGGACCGAGGCCCCCCCGCTGACGGCCACCACCGACGAGGCGACCGGCATCGGGGCCAGTCGCCGGAGCTCGGCCTCGGCCTCCTCGGTGGCGTGGGCCGCTGCCCGCCGCCGGGCCAGGACCCGCTCGAGCTCCTCGTTGGCCTCGGCCTCCTCGCGTCGGGCCGGGGCCAGCTGCCGGTTGGCGTCCTCGACCGAGGAGAGGGCGTGGCGCAGTGCCCGCACCAGCTCCTCGCCGCGGGCGGCCCGCCGCTCGAGCAGGGCCACCGTGGCCGCGGTGTCACTGGCGACCTCGTCGACCGGGCCTGCGACGGTGGCCATGTCGAGGATGCGCAGCCCGGCGTCGGTCACCAGCTCGATGTCGGGGTGGGCCCGCAGCCCGGCCCGAGAGGACGCGTCGAGCGGCCCGGAGACCAGCACCGGTCGCGTCCCGAGGGAGGTGTGGGTTTCGTCCTCACGAGCACCACGCACAGTGACCATTGTCGGCACGCAGAGTGACGGACTTGAAGGGGGCGGTCATCGGCATCTCCGACGGCGAAGTGGGATCGTCACGCCGAGTACCGATCGGCCATGATCACCTCCTCGGACACGGCCTCGGAGGACGTCGATGCCGCACGCCGCACCCTCGCCCCGGCTCGGCTTCTGGAGGCGGGCGGCGCTGCTGAGCGCCGCTCACCTCGTCTTCCTGGTCTTCCTCCACGTCCTCCTCGAGACCTACGAACCCGAACCCAACGGCTTCCGCTTCGACTCGATCTCGAAGGCGCTCTCGATCGCGGCCGCCTTCTCGCCACCCGCGCTGGTGGCGCTGTTCGCGGTCCGGAAGCGGACCGCGGTCCTGCTCGCCGCGCTCCACACCGCGAGCGCTCTCTTATTCCTCGGGAACGCAAGAGACCCGAGTTCCGATCTGAACTTCGCCGTCTTGCTCTGGTGGTTCCCGTTTCCGGTCATCTTCGGGTTGATCGTCCTAGTGGACCGGCTGTGGCCCCCGTCGGTTACACCCGACCCCCACCCATCAGTGCAGTGACCCTGCCCGCAGGGCGAGCAGCAACCCGAGAGTTCACCGACCGTCAGGCCGTGTACGGGTCGAGACAGGAGACATCAGGCGGGTCCCCAGCAGGCTTGTCGCCGTCGTCGGTGTGAAAGGGCGCGTGCACGAAAATCGCAACGTAAACGGGAGGACCGATCGTCTCGGAGGAGGGGTCAATCGAAACACTGCCGGTGAGTTCAAAATCTGTGACCCATTGACTCGCCCTCACCGATACCAAGTCGAGAGTAGAAGGGTCAAGATCATTGGGTATGCAGCTGACAGTAATGTCAAGAAACCCCTCTGCCTCGAGTGTGTCGACGTAGTACCGAGCGACTTCTGGGATCGGCATCGAGGTTCGGTATGTAGCTGAGGCGGTGTGGAAGCAACAGAAGTCGCTCGACTGCCCATTATCTGTGACTGCCTTCGATGCGCCTGCCGGGGTGTGGGTCACAGATCCCGAGGGGGATTGCCGTGGGAGCTGAGAGTTGGAGACGATCTCGAAGCGTCGTTGGTCTTCGGCGTTGGGACCCTGTTCGCAGCCCGCAGCGGTGACGACGATCACCGCACCCAGCAGAGCTGCTCCGAGGGATCGGCGGACGGTCATCGGGCGTCGTGATGGGCGCTGATGCGGGTGGGGCTGAGCACGGTGTCGTAGATCGCGATCTCGTCGATCGTGCCGTCGAACGGCACGCCCTCATCGAGATCTGGGCTGTGGCCGAACGCCACCCCGACCCCGGTGCCCGAGATC
>JANNNX010000004.1:0-5563 GCA_031398745.1 Actinomycetes bacterium | reverse complement strand
ATCTACTCGCTGGCCGACGCCAAGGCGACGCTGGCGGGCGGCGCCGACTTCATCGCCCACAGCGTCCGCGACGTGCCCGTCGACGAGGCCTTCATCACGGCGTTGAAGAGCCGCGACGTCTGCTACTCCCCCACGTTGACGCGCGAGATCTCCACCTTCATCTACGACGCCACGCCCGCCTGGGTGGACGACCCGTTCTTCACCAAAGGCGTCACGCCCGAGATCGTTGCGCAGCTGAAGGATCCGAAACGCCAGGATCAAATTCGCAACGGCGCGGGCTGGAAAGCCGGGCAGCAATACCAGGCGGGACTCGCAGTGGCGAAGCGCAACCTGAAGCGGCTGGTCGACCGCGGCGTGCGCATCGCCTTCGGCACCGACACGGGACCGCCCGCGCGCTTCCAGGGCTTCTTCGAACACCTGGAACTCGAGATGATGGTAGACGCCGGCCTCACGCCCATGCAGGCGCTGGTGTCAGCCACCGGCGATGCCGCGCGTTGCCATCAGCGCGCGGGACAGTTCGGCACCGCCGAGGATGTAGGCCGGCCGGATGATCACCGGGAGCCCGACGCCCTCCACCACGACCCGGGCCTCCTCCAGGGTGCGGGCCGAGCCCGACGCCGGGACGTGGAGCCCGATCTCGATCATCGCCTGCTTGAAGCGCTCGCGGTTCTCGGCGGTGGCGATGGCCTCGGCGTTGGCCCCGATCAGCTCGACGCCGTAGCGCTCGAGCACCCCCCGCTCGACCAAGGCCATGGCCAGGTTGAGGGCGGTCTGGCCCCCCAGCGTGGGCAGGAGGGCATCGGGTCGCTCCCGCTCGATGATCGACGTGAGCACGTCGGGATCGAGGGGCTCGATGTAGGTCCGGTCGGCAAAGTCCGGGTCGGTCATGATCGTCGCCGGGTTCGAGTTGGCCAGCACCACCGTGTAGCCCTCGTCCCGCAGGACCCGGCAGGCCTGGGTGCCCGAGTAGTCGAACTCGCAGGCCTGGCCGATGACGATCGGACCGGAGCCGATCAGGAGGATGGTCTCGAGATCATCCCGACGGGGCAACGGAGCTCCTTGACGTGGTCGTGGCGGGGGTGTCAGCCACGGCGGCGGGAAGCGGTGACCCGGTCCATGAGCTCGACGAAGTCGGCGAACAGGTAGCGGGCATCGTGGGGGCCGGGGCCGGCCTCGGGGTGGTACTGGATCCCGAAGGCCGGTGCGTCGGTGCATTCGAAGCCCTCGACCACCCCGTCGTTGAGGTTGACGTGGGTGACCCGGGCCCGGCCGCCGAGCCGGTCGGCGGCCACCGCGAAGTTGTGGTTCTGGCTGGTGATCTCGACCGCGCCGTCCGAGAGTCGGCGTACCGGATGGTTGCCGCCATGGTGACCAAAGCCGAGCTTGTAGGTCTCGGCCCCCAAGGCTCGGGCCAGCAACTGGTGGCCGAGGCAGATCCCGAACACCGGAATCTCGGCCTCGAGCAGCCGGCGGATGTTCTCGGGGGCGCCGGCCACCATGGCCGGGTCACCCGGGCCGTTGGACAGGAAGATGCCGTCGGGGGGTCGGGCCAGGATCTCTTCGGCCGGGGTCGAGGCGGGAACGACATCGACCACCGCCGAGCGCCCGAGCTGGCGCAGGATGGCGGTCTTGACCCCGAAGTCGTAGGCCACCACCCTCCGGGGGCCGTCGCCCACGGTGTAGGGCGCGGCGCAGGTCACGCCCGACACCAGGTCGACGCCGTCGGTGCCGGTCTCGGCCGCCGCGGCCGCCGACAGGGTGGCCTGGTCAGCGGTGCCGAAGGCGCCGGGGAGCGACCCGGTGGCGCGGAGGTGACGGGTGAGGCGACGGGTGTCGATGCCAGCGATGCCGGGCACCCCGACCCGGACCAGGTAGGCGTCGAAATCCTCCTCGGATCGCCAGCTCGAGGCCGGGCCGGGGACGTCGCGCAGGACGACGCCCCGGCACTGGGGCCCGGCCGACTCGGCGTCGCCCCCGTTCACGCCGTAGTTGCCGATGTGGGGGTAGGTGAAGGCCACCACCTGGCCGGCGTAGGAGGGATCGGTGATGATCTCCTGGTAGCCGGTCATGGCGGTGTTGAAAACGACCTCGCCGGTGGCCACCGCCGCGGGGGCTCCGATGGCCTCGCCCTCGTAGACCTCGCCGTCGGCCAGCACCAGGTGGGCAACGACGGGGGCCCGGCGGGCCGTCGCGCTCATCGCTGGGCCTCGCCGTCGACGACCACCGGCTCGCCCCGGAGCACCGTGTGGCGGACCCGCCCGGTGAGCGCCCGACCGCCGTAGGGGGTGTTGCGGCTGCGACTGGCCAGCCGGCTGGAGTCGACCACCCAATGGGCGGCGGGGTCGATGACCACCAGGTTCGCCGGCCGGCCGACGGCCACCGGGCCGCCGTGCTCGCCGGCCAGGCCGGCGATGGCCGCCGGCTGCCAGCTGAGCAGGGCCAGCACCGCCTCCACCGGGAGGGCCAGCTCGCTGAGGGCCAGGGCCAGAGCGTGCTCGAGGCCCAGCATCCCCGGAGGGGCGCAGTCGAAGGGCTCCTCCTTGTCCTGCTGGGTGTGGGGGGCGTGGTCGGTGGCGATGGCGTCGATGGTCCCGTCGGCCAGGCCGGCCTTGACCGCAGCCAGGTCGGCGTCGGTGCGCAGTGGCGGGTTCACCTTGAACGTCGAGTCGTAGCCGGCGCAGGCCGCGTCGGTGAGGGTGAAGTGATGGGGGGCGGCCTCGGCGCTGACCGCGATCCCGTCGGCCTTGGCCCGGCGCACCAGCTCGACCGACCCTGCGGTCGACAGGTGCAGGAGGTGGACCCGAGCCCCGGTCAGTCGAGCCAGGGCGATGTCGCGGGCCACCATCAGCTCCTCGGCCTCGGCCGCGACGCCGGGGATGCCGAGGCGGCTCGACCATTCCCCCTCGTGCATGTGCCCGCCCCGGGCCAGGCCGGCGTCCTCGCAGTGCTGGGCCAGGACGACACCGAGGCCGGAGGCGTACTCCAGGGCTCGACGCATGAGTCGGGAGTCCTGCACGCCGGCCCCGTCGTCGGTGAAGATCCGGACCCCCAGCGCCGCCATCTCGGCCATCGGAGCCAGAGCCTGGCCGGCGCGGCCGACGGTGATGGCACCGGCCGGATGCACCTCCGCGCACGCCCCGGCGGCCAGGGCCCGCACCTCCTGCACCACCGCGGCCGAGTCGATGGCGGGCTCGGTGTTGGGCATGGCCACCACCGCGGTGTAGCCCCCGAGGGCCGCCGCTCGGGCGCCGCTCTCGATGGTCTCGGCCTCCTCCCGACCGGGTTGGCGGAGGTGGGTGTGGAGGTCGACCAGGCCGGGGGCGACGAGGCAGCCGCCGGCGTCGAGCACGGTGGCGCCGGCCGGCACGTCGAGGCCGGGACCGACGGCGACGATGCGCCCGTCGGATCCGACGGCGACGTCGGCCGGGCGGCGCCCTTCGGCGTCGAGAACCTCCCCGCCCCGCACCACCAGGCTCGTCGGCCGGTCCACCTCAGGCACCGGCCACCACCGTCAGGGGGGACTCGCTGGCCGAGCCGGGCCCGGGCGACTCGGAGGGCCCCGCCGCCAGCAGGGCGAACAGGACGGCCATCCGCACCGCCACGCCGTTGGCCACCTGCCGCAGCACGACAGCCCGGGGCAGGTCGGCGACCTCGGCCGCGATCTCGACGCCCCGGTTCATGGGGCCGGGGTGCATGATCAGGGCGTGGCCGGGCAGCCGGCCGGCTCGCTCCCGGGTCAGGCCATAGCCGGCGGTGTACTCCCGCAGGGTCGGCACCAGCGCCTCGTCTTGGCGCTCGCGCTGCATGCGCAGGACCTGGACCACGTCGACCTGGCCGAGCACCGCGTCGAGGTCGTAGCTGACGGTCACCGGCCAGGTCTCGATGGCCGGCGGGAGCAGCGTGGGCGGCGCCACCACGGTCACCTGCGCGCCCAGGGCGCTGAGCGCGAGGAGGTTCGAGCGGGCCACCCGGCTGTGGTCGATGTCGCCGACGATGGCCACCCGCAGCCCCTCGAAGCTCGGGTCCAGCCCGTCGGCCAGGCGGGCCTGGCGGATCGTGTAGCAGTCGAGCAGGGCCTGGGTCGGATGCTCGTGGCGGCCGTCGCCGGCGTTGATCACGGCCACGTCGACCCACCCGGCCACCTGCCAGGGCACGCCGGCCGACCCATGGCGGACGACGATGGCGTCGACCCCCATGGCCTCGATGGTGGTCACCGTGTCGCGCAGGCTCTCGCCCTTGCTGACCGACGACTGAGAGACGCCGAAGGTCATGGTGTCGGCCGACAGCCGCTTGGCCGCGGTCTCGAACGACAGGCGGGTGCGGGTCGAATCCTCGTAGAACAGCGAGGCCACGGTGCGGCCCCGCAGGGTGGGGACCTTGGGGATGCGCCGCTCGCTGACCTCGACGAACGAGTCGGTCAGCGCCAGCAACTCCTCGATGCCGTCGCGGCCCAGGTCTTCGATCGAGAGGAGGTGCTTCACCGGCGCCTCCTCGCGTGCTCCATCTCCCCCAGGTCCACCCCGTCGTCGTGGACGTCGACCATCTCGTGGCGGGCGGTGGGCAGGTTCTTGCCCACGTAGTCGGGGCGCACCGGGAGCTCGCGGTGGCCCCGGTCGATCATGACCGCCAACTGCACGGCCCGGGGGCGGCCGTGGTCGTTGAGGGCGTCGAGGGCGGCCCGGATGGTGCGGCCGGTGAAGAGCACGTCGTCGACCAGGACGACCAGGCGGCCACTGAGGTCGACCGGGATGTCGGTCACGGCCTCGGGCATGACCGGGCGAAGGCCGATGTCGTCGCGGTAGAAGGCCACGTCGAGGCGACCGACCGGGATCTCGACCCCCTCGATGCGCTCGAAGGCCTCGGCCAAGCGGCGGGCCAATGGCGTGCCCCCGGTCTCGAGCCCGATCACGACCAGGTCGTCGAGGCCGTGGTTGTGCTCGATGATCTCGTGGGCGATGCGGGTCACCGCCCGCCGGACGTCATCGGCGTCCATGACCCGGGTCCGAGCAACGAAAACGCCCCCGTAGGGGGGCGTCAACCTGCGTTCGCGCTCTGCCACTCGGCCACTCCTGTCCGTCTGGGCCTCACGGGACCCGCTTCACGGTCAGGCCCCGACGGTAGCAGTCCGGGTGGCGGCTGGTCGTCGGCCACCACGCCCCGGCTATCCGGACGAGGCCCTCATGTTTCCCGCCCGACGGTGGTCACGGCTCGGTCGTCGGTGGCGGCGGGAGGATCGTGCAGGAGCCCGCGCAGGATGATCTCGATGTACAGCGGCCACCGTTCCTCGTCGGTCCAGGGGAACCGATCGGCCATGGCCACCATGGCCATGACGTCGGTGGCGTCGAGGGCGTCGCGCAGCACGCCAGCGTTCCACGCCCGGCGGGCCACGTGGCCGATGCCCCGCTGGAGCTGGCGGAACGCCTCGGTCGGCTCGTCGCGGGGGTGGAGCCGAGCCATCTGGAAGATCACCCGGTCACTGGCCACCTGGGCCGCGAAGTCCCGAATGAGCTGGCAGAAGGCTTCTCTCGGATCGGGCACCTCCATGGCCGGCTCGACCACGTGG
>JANNNX010000016.1:0-13868 GCA_031398745.1 Actinomycetes bacterium | reverse complement strand
CGGCGGCCAGCTCGAAGCGGGTCTCGGTCTCCTCGTACGCCAGTCCCTCGATCGTCGCCACCGGGTAGACCCGGCTGGTGGAGAGGAAGACGACCTGGGCGCCGTGGCGGGTGGCGGCGTCGAAGCAGTGCTGGGCCCCGAACAGGTTGACCGGGACCACGACATCGCCGGCCGCCAGCACCGAGGGCTCGGCCGAGCACTCGACCATGGCGTCGAAGGGACCGAGTCGGGCCAGGTCGTCGGGCTGGCGCACGTCGACGTGGGTGAAGGCCACGCCCCCGGCCCGCAGCCGGGGGAGGTTCAGCTCCGAGCCCCGCCGGTAGAGGTTGTCGCAGGCCACCACGGCCCAGTCGGGGTGGCGGTCGGCCAGTGCCAGGGCCAGGTTCGACCCGATGAATCCGGCGCCCCCGGTGACGACGACCCTCACCTGCCCCTCCCGCTACCGGTCAGATCCGGCGGAGCCAGAGGGACGAGCCGGGTTGGTGTGCCCACCCGGGTAGGGCCGCCGCGACCCGGTCGTGGTGGACGAGTCGGAGGTAGCTGTTGAAGAGCTCGATCTGCCACGACGGGTTCTGCTCGAGAAAGGCCCGTAGCACGTAGGCCTCGTTCCACGACCAGCCCGAGTACACCAGCTCCCGCGGGTACTCGAAGGGGTGGTGGATGTCGTGCACGTGCACCCACACGCCCTCGGGGAGGGCCGGGAGGATGTCGAAGACGATCCGATTGACGTCGCTGCCCACCTTCGAGACGTGCGACGAGTCGACGAAGAGCACGTCACCGGCCTCGAGGGTGGCGAAGACCGAGAGGTCGAAGACCGAGAGGTCGACGTCCTGGAGCTGCTCGGCGATCAGCGTCGTGCGGCGACGGTCGCCGTCGCGCAGGAGGCCGAGCAGCCGCTCGGGGTTGGGCTCGATGAAGGTGAGCTCGGTCTCGCCTCCGAGGTAGCGCTCGTCGGTGTCGAGCATGAGCGCCGAGGACCATCCCGACCCGATCTCGACGATTCGCCGGGGCCGGAGCCGCCGCAGGAGGCCGTGGAGGACGAGTCCGTCGCCGTGGGAGAACATGTCGTTGGCGAACCCGTAGCGGACCCCGGGGCTGGGCTCGTCGGCGAAGGGATGGCCCTCGGCCAGCAGGCGCCCGATCTCGTCGACCAGCTCGAGCTGGGCGGCGCCTCGCAGGTCGATGCCCGCCAAGGCCTCGGGCACCGCGAAGATCGCCTCGTCGCGGGCCCGCACCTCCTCGATGTCGGGCAGTGGCGAGTAGAAGTGCCCGGGGGGGACCCACCCTCGGATGGTGAGGAGCTCGGCGAACATGGCGCCGATCACGCCCTGGGCCTCGTCGAGTTCAGCCCGAAGGCGGTCGATCTCGGAGGCAGCGGTCGGGACGTCGGTGTCGGACATGGCCGCTCGACGTTACTCAACGGCTCGTCCCGCACCGCCGAGCCCCGCCATCGGCGGGCGGGCCGCCGGGCCGGTCGAGGGGGGTCGGTAGCATCCGCCCCGGTGATCGAGCTCCACGGCCGTCGAGTGACGCTGCGTCCGCTGAGCGTCGGCGACTTCGAGCAGTGGGGCGAGGTGCGCCAGCGCTGCCACGAGTGGCTGACCAAGTGGGAGCCCTCCCGGCTGGCCGGTGCTCCCGATCCGACGACCAGCATGTCGGCCTTCGCGGCCCGCTGCCGGGCCCGCGACCGAGAGCACCAGCTCGGCACGGGGTACGGCTTCGGGATCTTCGTCGGCTCCCGGCTCTGCGGGGAGATCAACCTCAACGGCATCCAGCTCGGCCCGTTCCAGAACGGGTACGTGGGCTACTGGATCGACCAGGCGTGCGCGGGATTCGGCTACACGCCCGAGGCCGTGGTGGTCGTGTGCCGGTTCGCCTTCGAGAGCCTCCACCTGCACCGACTCCAGGTGGCGATCATCCCTCGCAACACCGCCAGCCGGAGGGTGGCCGAGAAGCTGGGCCTCCGCGACGAGGGGGTCGCCCTGCGCTACCTCGAGATCAACGGCGAGTGGGAGGACCACGTCCGCTACGCCATCACGGCCGAGGAGTGGGTCGAGCGGCGCGAAGAGCTCGCGGCTTCCTGGCTCGCCTGACAGCACCGACGGAGGGGCGGGAAGTCGTTGTGAACGTCAACCATCCTTCGTATGCTGGCCAGATGGTCAACGAAGGTACGGACCCGGCGGTGCTGGCGGCTTCGGTCCCGGCAGGCGACGTCGTCGCCTCCTTGACCACCTATCGCCTCAGCCTCCTGGCCAACCTCCTCTCCAAGCACGCGGCGTCGCTCTATGACCGGTGCTTCGGGGTGACGCTGGGCGAATGGCGGGTGCTGGCCGTGCTCCACGACGCCGGCCAGCTCTCGCTGACCTCGCTGGCGGCGGCCACCAACCTCGACAAGGGCCAGGCCAGCCGGGTGGTGTCGGCTCTCCTGGGGCGAGGGCTCGTGCATCGTGAGCCCGATCGTCACGACGGTCGGGGGATCGCCCTGTCGCTCAGCGACGGGGGCGACGCGCTCTTCCGCCAGATCCTTCCGCTGGCCCACGAGCGCAACCGGCGGCTGCTCGACCACCTCGACCCCGGCGACGTCGAGGCCTTCGACCGCGTCCTGGGGCTGCTCACGGCCGAAGCCCGCACCATGTGGCGCGACGAGAAGGCGGCGTCGGCCGACCGACCGCTGGTCCCATGACACTCCTCGGCGACGACGTGGTGCGGCCCGAGGTCGAGGGCCGGGTCGGGGCCGACGAGTGGGCGGTGCGGGTCGACCTCGCCGCCTGCTACCGGCTGGTGCACCACTTCGGCATGACCGACCTCATCTACAACCACATCTCGGCCCAGGTTCCGGGCCCCGACGGCCACTTCCTGCTGAACGCCTACGGGCTGCTCTATGACGAGGTGTGCGCGTCGAACCTGGTCAAGGTCGACCTCGAGGGCAACGTGGTCGACGATCCCCTCGGCTGGGGGATCAACCGCGCCGGCTTCGTCATCCACGGGGCCATCCACCAGGCCCGGCCCGATGCCGCCTGTGTGCTCCACACCCACACCCGGGCCGGGATCGCGGTGTCGGCCCAGCGCCACGGGCTGCTCCCGATCAACCAGCAGGCGATGTGGTTCTACAACCGCATCGGCTACCACGACTTCGAGGGGGTGGTGCTCGAGCTCGACGAGCGGGTCCGCCTGATCGAGCACCTCGGCGACTTCGACGCCCTGATCCTGCGCAACCACGGGCTGCTCACCCTGGGTCCGACGGTGGCCGACGCCTTCCAGCTCATGTGGTTCCTCGAGCAGTCGTGCCGGGCCCAGGTCGATGCCCTGGCCGGTGGCGTGGCGCTGGTGGTGCCGGCCGACGAGGTGGCTGAGCGGTCGGCGCAGCAGTTCCGGCGCCCCGGCCGGGAGGCGAACGAGAAGCAGTGGACGGCGAGCCGCCGCCTGCTCGACCGCACCGATCCGTCGTACCGCCGGTGAGGGTCGGTGTCGTCGGCGCCGGGGCCATCGGCGGGTGGATCGGCGCCCGGCTCGACCGAGCCGGCGAGGAGGTGTCGCTGCTGGCCCGAGGGGCCCACCTCGACGCCATCCGAGCCGACGGCCTGCGCCTGATCGACGGCGACGAGCGCTCGACCCACCGCCTGGCGGCCTCGGACGACCCCGGCCAGCTCGGCCCCCAGGACGTGGTGCTGGTCACCCTCAAGTACGTCGACATCGAGGCAACCCTGCGGGCCATCGAGCCGATGGTCGGGCCGGACACGGTCGTGGTCACGGCCATGAACGGGCTGCCGTGGTGGTTCCCCCACCACCTCGACGGCCCGCTGGCCGGCGCCACCCTCGAGTCGGTCGACCCCGGCGGGCGACTCTCGGCCCGCTTCGACGACGACCGACTCCTCGGGCTGATGGTCATGGCCAGCGCCACCGTGGCCGCGCCGGGGGTCGTGCACCACACCGCCCTCAACCGCTTCGCCCTGGGGGAGGTGACCGGGCCGGTGCGCCCCCGCACCCAGGCCCTGGCCGAGGCCTTCACGGGCGCTGGCCTGCAGACCGAGGCCACCGCCCAGATCCGCGAGCGGGTCTGGTACAAGCTCTTCGGCAACGCCAACAACAACCCGGTGAGCTTCCTGGCCCTGGCCAGCACCCAGCAGCTGCTCGAGTTCGAGCCCACCCGGCGGGTGGCGGCCGGGGTGATGGGCGAGCTGCTGGCCACCGCCAAGGCCATCGGCCTCGACCTCGACGTCGACATCGAGGACCGCATCGAGTCTTCACGCTCCTTCGGCCACATCCGCAGCTCGATGCTCCAGGACCTCGACGCCGGCCGCCCCATCGAGGTCGAGGCGATCGTCGGCGCCCCCCTCGAGGTGGCCGATCTGGTCGGCGTCGACGCTCCCCACCTCCGCACCCTCTACGGCCTGACCCGGTTGCGCGACCTCAACCGTCGACCGGGCTACCCCGGCGCGTGACCGGGGTGCCCGCCATCACCCGGGGCAGCACCGAGGTGCCCGCCATGCGCACCCGCCTCACCGACCTGGTCGGCTGCCGGTGGCCGATCGTCCAGGCCGGCATGAGCTGGGCCTCGTCGTCGGCCGCGCTGCCCCTCGCCGTCTCCCGGGCCGGCGGTCTCGGCGTGCTCGCCGCCGGACCGATGCGCCTGGCCGACCTGCGGGCCGCCATCGTCGCCCTCCGCGACGGCACCGACGCCCCCTACGCGGTGAACGTGCCCCTCTACCGCCCCGAGGTGGCGGCCGTCCTCGACCTGATCGAGGAGCTGGAGGTGCCGGTGGTGATCGCCTCCCAGGGTGGGCCCCGGGGTCACGTCGAGCGCTTCCACGCCGCCGGGCGGGTGTGGCTGCAGGTGGTGGCGTCGGTCGAGCACGCTCGCAAGGCCGAGGACGCCGGGGTCGACGGCGTGGTGGCGGTGGGCGTCGAGGCCGGGGGCCATCCGGCGCCGACCGAGGTCACGACCATGGTCCTGACTCGGGCCGTGGTCCGGGCGGTCGACGTGGCGGTGGTGGCCAGCGGGGGTGTGGCCGACGGGGCCGGTGTGGTCGCGGCCCTGGCCCTGGGCGCCGACGGAGCCCAGCTCGGCACCCGCTTTCTGTGCACCCCCGAGGCCTCCCTCCATGCCCGCTACAAGGAGCTCGTCTTGGAAACCGACATCGACGGAACCACCCTGCTCGGCCGGGGCGGCCTCCCGGTGCGGGTGGTGGCCAACCAGCTCGTGCGCCGTTACCAGGCGCTGCCGGCGGGCAGCGACGCGGCCGCCGAGGTGGCTGCCGAGGCGACCCTGCGCCAGGCGGCGCTCGACGGCGACGTGGAGGGGGGCAAGGTGGAGGCCGGCCAGAGCGCAGGGCTGCTCACCGACCTCGTCCCGGCGGGCGAGGTCGTCGAGCGACTGGTGGCCGAGATGCAGGTCGCGGTCACCCGCTTGAGTGCGCTCGTCTTGCCGGGCGAGGCCGCGCCGGCCCCCGCGGCGGCGGTGGCCGCGCCATGAGCGTGCTGCTGGTGGAGGACCGGGGGCCGGTCCGGGTGCTCACCCTCAACCGCCCCGATCGCCACAACGCCCTCGACACCGAGCTGAGCGCGGCGCTGCTGGCCGCCTTCGAGGCCGCGGATGCCGACCGCGACGTCCGGGCGGTGGTGGTCACCGGCGCCGGTCGGTCGTTCAGTTCCGGGGCCGACGTGGGCGAGTTCGCGGTGCTGACCCCCGACCACGCCGAGGCGGTGGCGGCTCGGGCCGAGCTGACGACGCGGCTGCAGGAGGCGCCATCGGCGCTGTCGGTACCGGTGGTGGCGGCCGTCCACGGCTACGCCCTCGGGGGAGGCGCCGGCCTGGCCATCGCGGCGGACCTCCTGGTCATCGCCACCGACGCCCGCTTCGGCTACCCCGAGCTGCGCCACGGCCTGGTGGCCGCGGTGGTCATGGCCGGCATCGTTCGCCAGGCCGGGGTCAAGGCCGCCTTCGAGCTGGTGGGACTGGCCGAACCGGTGTCGGGCGTGCGTGTCGGCGAGCTCGGGTTGGCCAATCGGGTGGTTCCTCCGGCCGAGGTCGTGCCCACCGCGCTGGCCCTGGCCGAGCGCCTGGCCGACTGGGACCCCGAGGCCATGGTCGCCACCAAGGCCCACCTCCACGCGGTGGCCGACCTGACCTTCGCCGCCGGCCTCGACGCCGGCCGGGCGCTCAACCAGCGCATGCGGGGCTTCGGAGGGGCGCGGTGAAGCCGCTGGAGGGGGTCCGCATCGTCGAGCTGGCCCGGGTGCTGGCCGCTCCCTTCGCCGACATGGTGCTGGCCGAGTTGGGGGCCGAGGTGGTCAAGGTCGAGCAGCCCGGGGTGGGGGACGAGACCCGCCGCTTCGAGCCCCGGATCGGCGACGAGTCGGCCTACTTCTTCGCCTGTAACCGCTCGAAGCGCTCGATCACGGTCGACCTGTCGAGCCCCGAGGGCGCCGAGGTGGTTCGCCGGCTGGCGGCGTCGGCCGACGTCGTGGTGGAGAACTTCCCCGTTGGGTCGCTGGCTCGCTGGGGCCTCGACGGCCCCAGCCTGACCGCGGCCGACCCCCGGCTGGTCTACGTCTCGGCCACCGGCTTCGGCCAGACCGGCCCCTACGCCGAGCGCAAGGGCTACGACACCGTGTTCCAGGCGATGGGCGGGATCATGGGGCTGACCGGCGAGCGGGGCGGTGGGCCGGTGAAGCCCGGCCTGCCGTGGGCCGACCTCACCTCCGGCCTGTGGCTGGCGGTGGCCGTGCTGGCTGCCCTCGCCGGTCGCGACCGGACCGGGGTGGGTGGCGTCGTCGACTTCGGCATGCTCGACGGCCAGGTGAGCCTGCTGACCCTGGCCGCGGCCCGCTGGTTCGCCCTGGGAGAGGTGCCGCCCCGGCTCGGCACCGAGCACCCCGGGCGGGTGCCGTCGGCCACCTTCCGCTGCCGCGACGGCGGCTACGCCCACATCACCGCCTCCGACCAGCACTGGCCTGCGCTGTGCCGCCTGCTGGGCCTGGACGGGCTGGCCGCCGACCGAACCCTCGACGCCAACGCGGCCCGAGTGGCGCGCCGCGACGAGGTCATGGCGGAGCTGGCGGTGGCCGTCGAGAGCCTCGACCGCCACGAGCTGCTGAACCGCTGCGAGGACGCGGGGGTGCCGGCCGGCCCCGTCCTCGACGTCGACGAGGTCCTCGCCGACCCCCAGGTGGTGTCGCGGGGCGTCGTGGGCTCCTTCGAGCACCCGGCGGTCGGGCGCTTCGGGGCGGTCGGCGTCCCGCTCCGCTTCGACGGCTTCGACGACCCCGAGATCGGCCGGCCGCCCCTGCTCGGCGAGCACACCGACGCCGTTCTGGCCGAACTCGGCTACGACCCCGAGGCCGTGGCCCGACTCCACGACCAGGGGGTGGTGTGAGCCCGGCGCCACCCGGGCCCGCGCTCGGCTTGGGCCCGCGGCGACGGCTGGAGGTGACCGTCGACGCCGCGGTGGTGACCATCGCTCTCGATCGCCCCGCGGCCCGCAACGCCCTCGATCGGGTGTTGTGCGACGAGCTGGTGGAAGTCGGCACCGCCCTGGCCGGCCCCGCCGGTGACGAGGTGGCGGCGGTCGTGCTGCGGGCCCGGGGCCCGGTGTTCTGCGCCGGGGCCGACCTGAAGGAGCGCCAGGGGATGGATGCCGAGGCCGCTCGCGGTCGACGCCAGGCGGCCTACGACGCCTACGCCGCGTTCGAGTCGCTGCCCCAGCCGTCGGTGGCCGTGATCGAGGGCCCGGCGGTCGGCTCGGGCTGCGAACTGGCGGCCGCCTGCGACCTGCGGGTGGCGAGCGACGCCGCCAGCTTCCGCTACCCCGAGGTCGGCTGGGGGACCATCGGGGCCACCCAGCGACTGCCCCTCCTGGTGGGCCTGGCGGCGGCCAAGGACCTCCTGCTCACCGGTCGGGAGGTGGGGGCCGCCGAGGCCCTGGCCCTCGGCCTGGTCAACCGGGTGGCCCCGGCGCAGGAGGTCGACCCGGTGCTGGCGGCCCTGCTCGAGCCGATCCTGGCGGCGCCGCCGGCGGTCGTCCGGCTGCTCAAGCGCACTCTCGACGCCCCAACCGCCGACCATCGGCGGTCCGCCCTCGACGCCGAGCGGGCCGCGGTCGACGAGGTGCTCGGCGCCGACGGATGGCGCCAGCGCATCGACGGGTTCGGCTCGTGATCGACGGAGGCGGCTCGGGGGCGGCGACCATCCCTGACGCGCTGGCCGAGGCCGTCGCCCGCTGGCCCGACGGCGAGGCGTTCGTCGGTCCCGGGGGGAGGGTGACGTGGCGCCAGCTGGGGGCCGAGGTCGACCGCACCGCGGCCGGGCTGGCCGCCGCCGGGGTCATGCCCGGCGACCACGTGGGCCTGCTCATGGGCAACGGCCTCGATTGGGTCCGCAGCTTCTACGCCCTGGCCCGGCTGCGGGCGGTGACCGTCCCCCTCAGCACCCGCTTCAAGCCGGCCGAGCTGGCGTTCTGCCTGGGCCAGGCCCGGATCACCACCGTGGTGTGCGTCGAGCGCCTGCTGGGCATCGACCTCCCCGGCCTGATCGCCGACGGGGTGGCGCTCGTCCCCGACCGACCCGCGCCCCGGGTGCTGGTGCTCGACCGGGCCTGGCCCGGCCCGATGCCGGGTGCGGTGCCCACGTCGGCCGCCCGGCCGTCGGAGACGGCCCTCATCCAGTACACGTCGGGGACCACCGCGTTCCCCAAGGGGGTCATGCTCACCCACGCCGCCATGGTCGGCAACGCCCGGGGCGCGGCCCGGCGCATCGGCGTGCAACCCGACGATCGCTACCTCTCGGTCCGGCCCTACTACCACGTGGCCGGCACCACCCTGTCGCTGCTGGTGTCGGTGGTGTCGGGCTGTTGCCTGCTCACCGTCGAGCGCTTCGAGCCCGGTGCGGTCCTCGCCCTGCTGGCCGACGAGCGCTGCACCCTCACCTCGGGCAACGACACCATCTTCCTCATGCTCCTGGGCCATCCCGACCTCGACGCCGGCCGCCTCCACCTCCGGGGCGGGTGGGCCGCCGCCGGCCCGGAAGTGATGGCCCAGATCGTCGAGGTGCTCGGCGCCACCGGCATGTGCAACGCCTACGGCCTGTCCGAGGCCGCCCCCAACGTGGCCATGTCGTGGGCGCACGATCCGCTGGCGCTGCGGGTCGAGGGGTGGCTCCCACCCCAGGACGGCGTGGAGGTCCGGATCGTCGAGACCGAGGGCGTCGACCCCGGCGACCAGGTGCTCGGCCCAGGTCACACCGGCGAGATCCAGGTCCGGGGGACGTCGGTCATGCAGGGCTATTTCGACCAACCCGAGGCCACCGCGGCGGTGCTCGATGCCGAGGGCTGGTTGCGCACCGGCGACCTCGGGGTGCTCGACGCCGAGGGTCGGCTGCGAATGGTCGGGCGCCTCAAGGACGTGTTCCGGGTGGGGGGCGAGAACGTGGCCCCGGCCGAGGTCGAGGAGGTGCTCCACGCCCACCCGGCGGTGGCCGTGGCCCAGGTGGTGGGGGTGCCCGATCCCCGGCTGGGCGAGGTGCCGGCCGCCTACGTCGTTCTCCGGACCGACGTGGCCAACGGCTCGGTGGGTGAGGACGAGCTGGTCGAGTGGTGCCGGGCCCGGGTGGCGGGCTTCCGGGTGCCGCGTTACGTGCGGGTGGTCGACACCTTCGACGGGATCGGCATGACCGGCTCGTCGAAGGTCCAGAAGGCCCGACTGCGCGAGCACGCCCTCGTCGAGTTGGGGCTCGACCGATGAGGGGGGCCGACGGGCGGGTCCGCATCGGCGGGGCGGCGGCCATGTGGGGCGACTCGGCCATCGCCACCCCCCAGCTCCTGGCCGTACCCGACCTCGACTACCTGATGTACGACTACCTGGCCGAGACGACGATGGCGATCCTGGCCCGGGCCCGCCGACGCCCGTCGGGGGTCGGCTACGTGGCCGAGTTCGTCGACGTGGTGCTGCGCCGCCACCTGGCCGAGTGCCTGGCCCAGGGCGTGCGGGTGGTGACCGACGCCGGGGGCCTCGACCCCGAGGGGTGCCGCGCCGCGGTGGAGGCCCTGGCCGCCGAGCTCGGCCTGAAGGTGGCGGTCGCCGCCGTCGGCGGTGACGACGTTCTCGACCGGCTCGGGGAGCTGGCCGGGGAGGGGGTCGGCGGGGCTCCCGGCCCCGCGTTGTCGGCCAACGCCTACCTGGGGGCCCGGGGCATCGCCGAGGCCTTGTCCGCCGGCGCCCAGGTGGTGGTCACCGGACGGGTGGTCGACTCCGCGTTGGCCCTCGGGCCGCTGGTCCACGAGCACGGCTGGTCCTGGACCGACCTCGACCGGCTGTCGGCCGGCTCCCTGGCCGGGCACGTCATCGAGTGCGGGGCCCAGGCCACCGGCGGGCTGTTCACCGACTGGCAGGAGGTCGCCGGCTGGGACGACATCGGCTACCCGGTGGTCGAGGTGGTCGCCGACGGCACCTTCGTGGTCACCAAGCCGGCGGATACCGGGGGCCTGGTGTCTCCGGCCACGGTGGCCGAGCAGGTCGTCTACGAGATCGGCGATCCGAGCGCCTACGTGTTGGCCGACGTGGTCTGCGACTGGCGGGCCGTCGAGGTGGCCCCGGACCCGTCCGGCCCCCACCGGGTCCGGGTGGTGGGCGCCCGGGGCCGACCTCCCACCGGGCAGTTGAAGGTCTGCGTCACCCAGTCCGACGGGTGGCTGCTCGACGCCCTGCTCGCCATTCGGGGCATCGACGCGGTCGCCAAGGCCGAGCGCACCGCCGAGGCCCTGCTGGCTCGCACCCGGCGCCAGCTGGCCGATGCCGGCTACGCCGACTACGCCGAGACCCGGGTCGAGCTGCTCGGCACGGGCGCCGCCTTCTCGCCGGCGCCCGCCTCCGGGCCGGTGCGCGAGGTGGTGCTGCGGGTCGCCGTGGCTCACGCCCAACGCGAGGGCCTGACGTTCCTGCGCACCGAGGCGGCGTCGGCCGGGGTGTCGATGGGGCCGGGCACCCGCGGCCACTTCGGGGGCCGGCCCTCTCCCCGTGAGCGGGTCGCCGTCGGGTCCGTCCTGGTCGACGCGGCGCGGATCGGCTACCCGGTCGAGGGCGCGGCCGCCCTCACTCCGGCCGAACCCCCACCCTCGGTGTTCCGCGGGGGGTTGTCCCGCCAGGAGGGCCACAGCTCGTCGCGCCGCGCCGGAGAGCCGGAGCCGACCCTGCCGACGGTCCCCCTCGTCGAGCTGGCCTGGGCCCGCTCGGGCGACAAGGGCGACACCTCCAACATCGGGGTCATCGCCCGGCACCCCGAGCTGGTGGCGACACTGCGCTCCGAGCTCACACCCGAGCGGGTGTGGCGCTGGATGGCGCAGCTCTTGGGACCCGACGCCGAGGTCACCCGCTACGAGCTGCCCGGACTGGGGGCCTTCAACTTCGTGCTCACCCAGGCCCTGGGCGGGGGAGGGGCGTGGTCGCTGCGTTCCGACCCGCTGGGCAAGGCCTATGCCCAGGTCCTCCTCGAACTGCCGATCCCGATCCCGGCCGGGCAGCCTCACCTGCCCCAGGGATAAGATCGTTAGCCCATGGCAAACAACTCGTCCTCCACCGGGGGGTGGAAGCAATCGGTCGAGGCCCTGCGCCATCGTGATTTCGCCCTGTTCTGGACCGGGGCGGTCCTGTCCAACATCGGGTCGTGGATGCAGAACGCGGCCGTGCCGTTCGTCATCTATGAACTGACCAAGAGCACCGCGCTGGTGGGGGTGGCCTCGTTCCTGGGGTTCGGTCCCACCGTGTTCCTCGGGCCCCTGGCCGGTTCGCTGGCCGATCGCTACAGCCGCCGCACGATCCTCATCGTGTGCCAGGTGGTCCTCATGGCCCTGGCCGTGGCCCTGTTCGTGGTGTGGGTCTCGGGGGTGCGCAGCGTGGTCCCGCTGATCCTGCTCATCGCGGCCAGCGGTCTGGTCACGGGGTTCAACATCCCGGCCTGGAACTCCTTCATCCCCGACATCGTCCCCCGCGAGTCGATCGTCAGCGCGGTGATCCTCAACTCGACCCAGTTCAACGCCAGCCGGGCGGTGGGCCCGGCGCTGGCCGGCGTGGTGCTCGGGGTGTTCGGACCGGGGGTGGCGTTCCTGGCCAACGCGGTGTCGTTCGGCGCAGTGATCGTCGCCCTGGTGATGACCCGCCCCCGCCAGGTTCGCCGGGACGACTCGGGGACGGGGGCGTGGGCCGGGTTCGTCGAGAGCGTGCGCTACGTCCAGGCCCGCCCGGTCATGGTCTGGTGCGTGGTCGGCGTGTTGATTGCCGGGTCGCTGGGGATGCCCCTGATGCAGCTGATGCCGGCCTTCGCCACCGACGTCTTCCACGTGGAGGAGGCGGCGTACGGCCTGCTGCTGGGGGCGTTGGGGCTCGGCTCGGTGGTGGCCACGCCGCTGTACGGTCACTGGTCGGCCACGGTGCGGGCCAGCCGGCTCGTGTTCTGGGGACTGGTGGGCTACGGAGCATCGCTGGTGGCGTTCGCCAACTCGCCGAACTACGGGGTGGCCATGGTGATGGTGCTGCTCTGCGGCGTCGGCTACCTGGTGAGCGTCACCACCTTCAACAGCACGCTCCAGCTGCTGGTCGAGGACTCCATGCGGGGTCGGGTGATGGCGCTGCACATCATGGCGCTGACGGTCTCGCTGCCTCTCGGGGCCCTCATCCAGGGGGCACTGGCCGACCAGGTGCCGATCGAGTACGTGACCACCGGGGCCGGGCTGCTCATGATCGGTGTGGCCTGCGTACTGGCCGCGTCGTCGGTGCTCCGCCACTTCGACGACCCCCACGGCACCGTGTCCCGGGCCCTCGAGGCCGAGGCCCTGGAGGAGACCGCCGGCGCCGTCCCGGCCTAGCTGCGAGGCGCCTCGGGGCAGTCGGCCCGCAGGGGGCACCACGCGCATTGGGGGCCGGGGGTGACGGTGGGAGAGCGCTGGCCGGTGCGCACCTCGACCATGCGGTGCACGCCCTCGACCAGGCGACGGGCGGCCGACACCAGGGAGGCGTCGTCGATGGGATGGGCGTCGAGGGTGCCGGTGTCGAGGTGGTGGGTGGCCACTCGGAACGGCGGGACTCCGGTCCGGAGCGTCTCGAGGAGGGCGCAGAGCCGGAGTTCGTCGATGTGGCTGGACCGGGTGGCGCCGGTCTTGAGGTCGACCACCACCTTCCCCGACTGCAACCCATCGGCCCGGCCCAGGGTCACGTCGGGCCGGCCCGACACCACCACCATTCCCCCGGCCAGGTCGGCCCGGAGCTTGGTCTCGGTGCGGGGGTGCCAGCGAGGGTCGAGCGGCGGCCACAGCTCGAAGAACGACGTCACCTGATCGGCCGCGGTGGCTCGCAGCGCCGCCCGGTCGCCCTCGTCGATACTGGCCAGCCAGCTGCCCAGCTCGGTGCTCCCGCCGGCCAGTTGCTCGAGCGAACGGTCGACGGCCTCCCACGGCGACGGCCGGTCCCGCCGGTGCAGCGACTGCTCGACGGCGTGGTGGACGATCTGGCCCCGGGCGTTGGCCACCGTCCACTCGAAGGGCTCGGCCTCGGCCGCCACCCAGTGCGCCTCGCACGAGAGCACCTGGTGCAGCGTCGCCTTGTTGACGAAGAGCGGCTGGTCCAACAGGCCGGCCACCGGGCCCAGCTCGTCCTCGAGCCGGTCCCGGATCGACGCCCCGTACGACGCCGGCCAGGTCGGCCGCTGTACCCCCGGTGCCCGCAGGACGTCGAGCACCTCCTGCTGGCGGGGCGTCAGCGGCTCGCCGTCCATGGCCGGATGCTACGGACGGCGACTCCCCTGGCCCTTCCGCGGGGGGGGGGGGAGGCAGGCGGGGGGGGGTGGGGGGGGGGGGGGGGGGGGCCCGGGGGGGGGGGGGCCC
>JANNNX010000066.1:0-2754 GCA_031398745.1 Actinomycetes bacterium | reverse complement strand
CGGCCAGTCGGCGACCTTCGGCGACACCGCGGCCGTCGCCCTCAACTCCCCCATCGTCGGGATGAGCGCCACCCCGAGCGGGCGGGGCTACTGGCTGTTCGCCGCCGACGGCGGGGTGTTCGCCTACGGCGACGCCGGCTACTTCGGCTCCACGGGCAACCTGCGGCTCAACCAGCCAATCGTCGGCATGGCGGCCACGCCCAGCGGCAACGGCTACTGGTTGGTGGCGTCCGACGGTGGGGTGTTCTCCTTCGGCGACGCCACCTTCTTCGGGTCGACCGGCAGCATCCGGCTCAACCGCCCGGTGGTCGGCATCAGCGCCACCGAGACCGGCGGGGGCTACTGGCTGGTGGCGTCGGATGGGGGACTGTTCGCCTACGGCGACGCCGCCTTCCACGGCAGCACCGGCAGCATCGCCCTGACCCGGCCGATCGTGGGGATGAGCGCCACGCCCAGCGGCGGCGGCTACTGGCTGGTGGCGGCCGACGGCGGGGTGTTCGCCTTCGGCGACGCGCCCTTCCGGGGCTCGCTCGCCGGCCAGCGCCTGGGGGCATCGGTCGTGGCCATGGCCGCCACTCGCAGCGCCAACCCGTTCACCCCTGGGTCGACCGGCTACGACATCTCCTGGCCCCAATGCGGCGGGGCTTACCCCGACGGCGCCTTCGACCTGGCCGTGGTCGGGGTCAACGGCGGTGCCAGCTTCCGGGCCAACCCCTGCCTGGCCAGCGAGGTCCAGTGGGCCGGCTCGGCCACCCTCAGCCTGTACATGAACATCAACTCGCCCTTCGTCAGCCAGCCCTCCCGGGGCGACGACGGCCCGGCCGGGCGCTGCGGGGCCGACGACTCTGTGTGCCGGGGCTACAACTACGGCTGGAACGCCGGCATCGACGCGGTCGAGACGGCCCAGGCGGCCGGCGTGTGGGCCTCGCTGTGGTGGCTCGACGTCGAGAAGCCGACCTCGCTGTGGAGTGACGACCAGGCCGCCAACGCCCAGGTCGTCCAGGGGGCGGTCGACGCGCTGACCAGCCGCGGCGTGCTGGCCGGGATCTACTCGACGCCCTACCAGTGGAACCTGATCACCGGCAGCTACCAGTTCGCCGGGTCGATCCCCCTGTGGCAGGCGGGCGCCTACGACCCGGCCACCGGGGCCCTGCGCACCAGCTACTGCGACAAGACCTTCGCCGGGGGCCAGACCTGGTTGATCCAGGGGGCGTCGACCCCCTTCGACACCAACTACGCCTGCTGAGGGGCCGTCGGGCCGACCGACGGATCGGCGGGGCAGCCCGTATCGTGCACCCATGGCACCTTTTCCCCGTCACCGCAACAAGGGCAAGGGCGGCCGTCCCCGCGACCCGTCGATCGACGGCCGGGTGCTCGATGCCGCCATCGCCCTGATCCCCGAGCGGGGGGTCGACAACACGAGCATGGACGACATCGCGGCCATGGCCCACGTGAGCAAGCCGACGATCTACCGGCGCTGGCCGTCGAAGGACGACCTGATGCTCGAGGCCGTGATCGCGCTCGAGGAGCCCCTCGACGGCATCGACGACCCCGACCCCAAGCAGGGCCTCAACCGGGTGGTGGCCGATCTCTTCGGTCGCCAGGGCCGCTACCTCGACCCGGTCCTGCCCGACCCCCGTCTGCGGGCCCAGTTCGTGGACCGGATCCTCACCCCCGAGCGGCGCCAGATCGCCTCGCTCCTGGCTCGCGGGGGCGTCGAGGGTGCGGCCGGCGAGCCATCCCCCCGGGTCGACGCCGCCATCAACCTGATCTACGGCGCGGTGTTCTACCTCCGGTCCCAGCAGCGGCTGGGGGAGCTGGGCGACGACGAACTCGAGGGCCGCATCGCCCGGATGGTCGACGTCTGCTGGTCGGGTTTCGCGGCCCCCTCGGCGGCGCGTTCAGCGAGCTGATTGCGCCTCGAAGTCGCCCACCGAGCCGTGGTCGCCGTTGCCTCCGGGTCCGGCGCCCGGCGGGCGGGCGTCGCCGTCGGCCGGCGGGGGCCCGGCCATCATGGGCGGGGCGGGCATGTTGGCCAGCAGCTCGGCGCCGCGGGCCCGGTCGGGGACGTAGCCGTCGAGCAGGGGCATGACCTCGTCGAGGAAGAGGCGCAGCGAGCGCTTGGTGGCGTCGATGCCCGCGGCGTCCTCGTAGGTGCCGAGGTCACAGCCGACGTTGATCTCGCGGTAGCCCATGTCGAGGATGTCGCGGAGCTGCTCGAACACCGTCTGGGGGCTGCCGTAGTGGACGCCGCGGAGCTGGGCCTCCACCGCCCCGGGGCCGGAGCCTCGGTTGGGCATCTCCCGCTTGCGCATCCAGCCGAGGTGCTGGTCGACCAGGGCCTGGTAGGGCTCGGTGGAGGCGACCCGGGCACTCATCATGGTCAGGGCCTGGGCCTTGGCCTCCTCGTCGGTCTCGGCGACCACGATGTTGGCGCCCGAGGAGGTCCACTCCAGGGCGGCGTCGATGCGTTCGGGGGAGTGGCCGTACTCGGCCAGCTTCTGCTCGAAGATCGGCAGCATGGGCCCGAAGACGTAGCCCGACCAGCCGTAGCGGGCGGCCTTGTCGAGCCGGGCCGGGCTGGTGCAGGCCAGCTTGATCAGCGGGCCGCCCTCCCGGAAGGGGGCAGGCATGATCCGCTGGTAGAGCGTGCCCTGGTAGATGTCACGGACGTTGAACTCGATCGGCGGGTCGTCGGGGGCCTTGTCCCACAGCTGCATCACGACGTCGAAGACCTCGTCGTGCAGCTCGGTG
>JANNNX010000054.1:0-105096 GCA_031398745.1 Actinomycetes bacterium | reverse complement strand
CTGCATGCTGGTCGTGCTCGGTCTGCAGTTCCGAGTGCCGTCTTTCGACGACCTGGCCGAGCCGGTCGCCGCCTCGGTCAACCGCCTGGTCGTCGGTCCGCTGGTGGCGTGGCCGGCGGCCGCCGCGCTGGGTCTCGGCGGGGTGACCGCCAAGACCTCGATCATGATGGCCGGCATGCCCACCGCGGTCATGGCCACAGTGCTCACCAGCCAGCTCGGGGCTCGCCCGGAGCTGGGTGTTCGAGCGGTCGTGCTCTCGACGCTGCTCAGCGTCGTCAGCCTGACCGTGCTGATCGCGATCCTTCGCTGATCCTGGCCGCGGCCGGGCCCGTCGGGGTCAGCCCACGGCGCGGCGCGCGACGGTCTCGAGCTGGAGCATGGCGATGCTGCGTTCGAGGAAGTCGTGGATGAGCACCAGCTCCCGATCGTCATAGGTCTCGAGCAGGGTCGTCCAGGCCTCGCACATCTCCTCGTAGTGGCGAGCCACTTCGAGCTGCTTGCCGTCGGCCACGACCTCGACGATGACCCGGCGGCGGTCGTGCTCGTCGCGGCTGCGGGTAACGAAGCCGGCGTCCTCGAGGCGGTCGATGACCGAGGTGATGGCCCCGGTGCTGAGGCCGGTGAGCTCGGCCATGCGGCCGGCGGTGAGCGGCCCGAACCGCTGCACCAGGTCGAAGGACTTGAGGTCGGCGGCGTTGAGCCCGACCTGATCGGCCACCGATTGGTGGAAGTGCAGCACGGCCGCGCTCATGTCCCGGCCCATGTCCCGGCTGAGCGAGTCGAGGAGGCGTTGTCGGTTGGGGGGGGCGATTGACATGCGGGGGGCTCCTGCTTAGATTCCCGAGCATCTTAGCCGCCAAGAGATCTCGGCCGTCCCGTCCCGGCCACCCCTCATCGGAGGATTTCCCATGCTGATCCGGCTCGCCGACATCTGTTACCGACGGCGCCGGCTGGTGCTGCTCGGGTGGTTCGTCGCCCTCTTCGGCGTGTTCGCGCTCGGTAGCGCTTTCCCGGCCGACTACCGGGCCAGCTACCAGACGCCGGGGGCCGAGGCCACCGAGGCCTACGAGCTGCTGGGCGAGCGCTTTCCGAGCCAGGGTGGCGACTCGGTGAACGTGGTGTTCAAGGCCGACGACGGCATCGACGAGGCCGGGGTGCAGGCCGATGTCGAGTCCCTGCTCGCTGAGCTGGCGGCCGTCCCGCACGTGGCCAGCGTGGTCAGCCCGTACGACGAGGCCGGTGCCAACCAGGTGAGCACCGACGCGCCGATCGCCTACGCCACCGTCAACTTCGACGGAACCTTCGACAGCATCCCGATCGAGACCACCGACGAGATCATCGGTGCAGTGGAGAACGCCAACCGCGACGGGCTCCAGGTCGATGTCTCCAGCCTGGTGAACGAGAGTTCGGTGGGGTCGGAGGCGATCGGCCTGCTCTTCGCGGTCTTCGTCCTCCTGCTGGCCTTCGGCTCAGTGCTGGCCATGGGCCTCCCGCTGCTGACCGCGGTGTTCGGCCTGGCCATCGGCTCCACCCTGGGGGTGGCCGCCAGCCACATCTTCGAGACCCCCGAGTGGGCCAGCACGGTGGCGGTCATGATCGGCCTCGGGGTCGGCATCGACTACGCGCTGTTCATCATCACCCGCTACCGGAGCGGCCTGAGCGCAGGAATGAGCCCCCGCGAGGCCACGGCCACCGCCATGGGCACCGCGGGGCGGGCCGTGCTCTTCGCCGGCGGCACGGTCGTCATCTCGCTGCTCGGCATGCTGACCATGGGCCTGTCGTACCTCCACGGGGTGGCCGCGTCGGCGGTGATCGCGGTGCTGGTGGTACTGGCCGCGTCGCTCACCCTGCTGCCGGCCATGCTCGGCTTCGTCGGCCGGACCATCGACCGCTTGAAGGTCCCCTTCACCGGACGGGCCGACCACCAGGGCGAGCACGCCTTCTGGTACCGGTGGAGCCGGATCGTCCAGCGCCGCCCGTGGCCGGCGTTCGTCGGCGGGGCGGCCGTGCTGCTGCTCCTCACGGTGCCGCTCTTCGACCTGCGCTTCGGCTTCCCGGACGACGGCAACAACGCCACCGACCAGACCTCGCGCCGGGCCTACGACCTGCTGAGCGAGGGATTCGGCGACGGCTACAACGGACCGCTGGTGCTGGTGGTCGATCTGCGGGGGGCCGAAGACACCGACGCCGTACTGGCCTCGCTCACCGAGTCGGCCCAGGCCACCGACGGCGTCGATTTCGCCACCGAGGCCAACCCCAACCCCGACGGCGATGCCGCCATCATCAACGTCTACCCCGAGACCAAGCCCCAGGAGTCGGCCACCGAGACTCTGGTGCACACACTGCGCGACGAGGTGATCCCGGCCGCCGTCGGCGACTCCGGGGTCGAGGTCAAGGTGGGTGGCTTCACCGCGGTGTCGATCGACCAGAGCAACTACATCTCCGAGCGGTTGCCGCTGTTCATCGGGGCGGTGGTGCTGCTGTCGTTCCTGCTGCTGATGACCGTCTTCCGCTCACCCCTGGTGGCGCTCAAGGCCGCGATCATGAACCTGCTGTCGATCGCCGCGGCCTACGGGGTCATGTCCTACGCGGTGAGTGGGTCGTGGTTCGGCGACCTGCTGAACATCCCCGAGACGCCGGTGCCGGCGTTCATCCCGATGATCATGTTCGCCATCCTCTTCGGCCTCTCGATGGACTACGAGGTATTCCTGCTGTCCCGCATCCGGGAGGAGTACCTGCGCACCGGTGACAACGGGGCGTTGGTGGCCGACGGCCTGGCCGCCACCGCCCGGGTCATCACTGCGGCGGCGGCGATCATGGTGTTCGTCTTCGGGGTCTTCATCTTCGACCCGAGCGTGTTCATCAAGCAGATCGGCCTCGGCCTGGCCACGGCCGTACTGGTCGACGCCACCATCGTGCGCATGGTCCTGGTACCGGCGACCATGGAGCTGCTGGGCGACGCCAACTGGTGGATGCCGACCTGGCTCTCCCGGCTCCTGCCCGAGGTCCACATCGAGGGGGCTGACGCGGTGGAGGCGGAGCTGGCCGCACTACTCGCCGACGAGGGCGCCTCGGTCTGAGCGACGCCCCGGGGTCGCCGACCTAGTGGTGGACCCGGTGGAGCAGCGGTGTCCGCCGGGGCCGTTCGGGCGCCGGCCGGTCTCGCAGGTCGATCGTCCGGTCGTGGCCGTCGGGGCTGAGTACCGGACGGCGGCCTCGGCTGGCTGCCCACCAGCAGCCGAGCAAGAAGCCGACGTTCAGCGCGAGGAATGAACCGATCATCGTGGACACAGCGTCACCTCCCCCCGCCCGCGGCCGCAACCCTAACGACCGACGACGTGGCGACCGCGGATGTCCGCGAGACTGCGGGGGTGGACGACCTGGCGGGAGCGACCCTCCTCGAGCTACAGGAGCTCGACACCCGCGCCGACCAGCTCCGTCACCGCCGGGAGGCGCTGCCCGAACGAGGCGCCCGAGCCGGCCGGGTTCGCGCCCTGGCCGAGCTCGACCAGCGGCTCGAGGTCCGTCAGGGCGAGACCGCGGAGCTGGCCCGGGCCCAGCGCCGGTTGGAGGACGAGGTGGCCTCGCTCGACGCCCGGGCGGTCGCCGAGGACGGCCGGTTGTACTCGGGCACCGTGACCTCCCCTCGTGAGCTGGCCGCCATCCAGGACGAGGTGGCGTCGCTGCGGGCCCACGTCTCCTCGATCGAGGACCAGGTGCTCGAGGTCATGGAGCGCGGCGAGCCGCTGGCGGCGGAAGTCGCGCAGCTCGTCGCCGACCGGACCGCGGTGCTGGCTGAACTGGCGGCCCTCGACCGGGCGATCGCCGAGTCGGAGGCCGAGATCGACAGCCAACTGGCTCAGCTCGAGGCCACCCGCGTCGAGGCGGCCGCGGTGGTGCCGGCCGAGCTTCGGTCCGAGTACGAGGTGCTGCGGTCGCGGCTCGGCGGTGTGGCCGTCGCCCGCCTCGAGGGTGATCGCTGCCTCGGATGCCACCTCAGCCTGCCGGCGGGAGAGCTGAGCCGCATCCGGCGGGCCCCGGCCGACGCGGTGGTCCACCACGAGGAGTGCGGTCGGATCCTGGTGCGCTGAGCGTGCTCTTCTGGTTCGCGGGCGCCGCGGTGGTGACGGCCTGGGTCGTCCTGCACGATCCGGCCTTCGATCTCCGGTTCCTGGTGGCGGGTGCGCTGGTGGCGGACGTGGTCGACGGGCTCACCGGCGGCCCCGCGGTGTTGCACTCGGTGGCCGGGTGCGCGGTCGTCCTCGGTGGGGTGATGCTGGCCACCCGGGGACACCGCCAGGCCCGCCGGGGGCTGCTGGCCGGCAGCTTCGGGCTGTTCCTGCACCTGGTGTTCGACGGGGCCTGGCGAGACACCCAGGTGTTCTGGTGGCCCGCGTTCGGCCTCGACCTGGGCGACGGCCAGCTGCCCTCGATCGCCCGCGGCTGGTGGAACCTGCCGCTCGAGCTGGCGGGCCTGGCTGGGCTCGCCTGGGCCTGGCGCCGGTTCGGGCTTCGTGACCCCGAGCGCCGACGCCGGTTCCTGCGCACCGGTCACCTGGGACGCGACCTCGCCACCTGAGGTCGATGCCCGGGACGGGGGCCCGCTGCCTACGCTCCGCCGGTGCGCCGGTCCCGTCGCGGGTTCCTCCCCTTGGCCGTCTCGGTGGCGGCGGCGCTGGCGACGAGCGCCATGGCCCTGTCCGGGGGTCCGACCTCGGCGGACACGGCGGCCGCCGGGCTCGCCACCGAGGCGGCTGGGCGAGCTCGCTACGCGTTCAACAGCCGCGTCGAGGTCGAAGCCGCCGTCGGCACCGTGACCGAGCGCCGCCGGGAGCGGGGGCGGGTCGACTTCGTCGAAGAGCGGGCGGAAGGTTCGGTGCGGGTCGCCCGGGACGGCGACGATCAGGTTGAGCGGAGCGAGGTGAGGCTGGTCGACGGGCAGCGCTACGAGCGTCGGCTGTCACCGACCGGCGGAGCGGAAGGTTGGGTGTCCGACGACCAGGGACCGCTCGACCGTCCCCTGGAAGCGGCCCAGCGGCTCTGGAGCTGGCAGTACGAGGTGGTCGAGCTCCCCGAGCTGCTCCAGGCGGTGGTTGGGGACCTCCAACGGCTCGAGTCGACCGTGGTGCGTGACGGACCGGTCGAGCGCTACGCGCTGACCGTCGACCTCCGGCCTCTGGCCGAGGCGGGCGTCGATGTGGCGGCCCTCGGAGGTCGCAGCTCAGGCACGGTCTGGGTATGGCTCGATGGCGGGGGGCGGGCCCGGCGGATCGGGACCGAGGCGCCGGCGGTGCGGATCCGTGCCGTCGGGGGCCAGCCGGTGGTGGACGTCCTCGACAAGGTGCAGCTCGAGCTGTGGGACTACGGCGTCGGGGTCGACGTCGATGCTCCCGTGGCTTCGCCCGGCGCGCCGGGCGAGCGCCCACTCAGCTGAGGTTGGCGGCCAGGAAGGCGAGGGTTCGTTCGAGGGCGAGGGCGGCGGAGGCCGGGTGGTAGCTGGCCCGCAGGTCGCAGTTGAAGCCGTGGCCGGCGCCCGGGTAGACGTGCACCGGCACCTCGGGCCAGGCCTGGCGAACGGCATCGACCGTCTCGGCCGGGATGGCGTGGTCTTCCGCTCCGAAGTGGAGCAGCAGCGGGATCTGTGGCCGGCGCTCGACCAGCTGGGCGACCCCGCCTCCGTAGTAGCCGACCGCGCACGAGACCACGTCGGCCATCTCGATGGAGGCTCGGGCCGCCATGGATCCGCCGAAGCAATAGCCGACGACGCCGACCCGGCCGACGTCGGCGACGGCGTCGACCGCGGCCCGAAGGTCGAGCATCACCTGGTCGAGGTCGAGCTCCTGCATGACCGCGAACCCGGCCTGCACGCCGTCGGGGTCGTAGTCCAGTTCGACGCCGGTCCGCACCCGGTCGAAGAGGGCCGGGGCGATGGCGACGTAGCCGTCGGCTGCGAAGCGATCGACGACCGAGCGGATGTGGCGGTTGACGCCGAAGATCTCCTGGATCACCACCAGGCCTCCGATCGGCGCCCGGTCGGGTTCCGCGCGGTAGGCGCCGAGCGAGTGGCCGTCGCTGGCCTGGATGGTCACGTCGTGGCCCATGGGGATGGATCCTCCGGGTCGAGGGCGTGCTGCCCGGAGGCAGCGGGTCTCTTGTCATCGTGACAGCCGCGGTCGACGCCCGCGACGCCCGGGTCAGGTACGACGAAGGCCGCGGGACGACGGTCCTGCAGTGGCCATGAGGGTGCCCAGTCGTCGCAACCCGGAGCGGATCCGGGCAGTGACGGTGGACGTGGGCAGGCCGAGCAGCTCGGCCACCTGGTGGTAGGTGCGCCCCGTGAGACAGGCGAGTAGGACCGCGTCGCGCTCCTCGGTCGGAAGTTGGGCCAGTAGTTGCCAGGCATCCTCGCTCGTGCGCCAGGAGGCATCACCGCCCAACAGGTCGACCGCCCGGGTCCGGGTCTGGACCATCAGGTACGCGCTCAGCGAGCCCCGGCGGGGGTCGAAGCGCCCAGGGGCGTGCCACAGCCCCAGGAACACGTCCTGGACGACTTCATCGGCATGGTCGGGCCCGCAGAGCTGTCGAGCCAGGTCGTGCACCCGGCCGCCATGACGCTCATACGCCTGGGCCAGCGCGTCGCGGCGACCTTCGCCGATCGCCGCGGCCAGGCCGCGATCGCCCAACGAGGCCAGGTCGAGATCGACGTCCGAGACCCGGCCGCCGACCCACCGACGGGGTATCGGCCCGTCGAAGCTCAACGCTCGTCCCGGTCCTGCGAGTACGGGAGAGGGTGGTCGTCGCCTCGCTCGGCGAAGCACTCGTTGAGGGCCACCGAGAGCAGGTCGCGGTCGCGATCGCTGGCCAGGAGGGCGCCGAAGAGGAAAGCCTCCACGTCGAGGGCGGTGCTCATGCCCCCGAGCGAGAAGTAGCGGAACCACAGATCGCCGATGGACAGCCCGACGTCCCGGCGGGCCTGCTCGAGGATGTCGATCGGCTCAACCACGACCCACCGTCATTCGCTCGGTCGGGGGCCGCGGCGGGCCGAGGTCACAATGCGGGCAGCATGGTCCCCGACGGTGATCTCGCTGGCTCGAGCGGCGCGGTGCAGCTGGGTGGAGGCTTCGTCCACCGAGATGCCGGAGCGCTCCATGAGGATCCCCTGGGCCTGGGCGATGACCTCCCGGCTCTCGAGTGCTCGCTGCAGCCGCTCGTTGGGCGGGCCGGTCGAGCGGCCCACGCCGGCGTCAGCCAGGATCCCTGAGGCGTGAGTGGCGAACAGCTCGGCCAGCTCCTGCTCGTCGACGCAGAAGGCGTGCTCCGAGCGGGAGTAGATGTTGAGGGCGCCGATCGACCGCTCGTTGGCCATCAGGGGGCTCGACAGGATGCTGTTGATGCCCCGCTCGAGGGCGCGGGGCGCGAACTGTGGCCAGCGGGTCTCTTCGGCGAGTGCCTGGACGTGGAACCAGCGGCCGTCGGCGGCGGCCGACAGGCACGGGCCCTCGCCCGTCTCGTACTGATCGTGGTCCATCTCGAGGACGGTGTGGTCGCTCGACGCCACGGTCCTCATGGCGCCGTCGCGCTCGAGTGACACCGAGACGCCATCGGCCCCGCCCACGCTCACGGCGGCCAGCGACACCACCAACTTCAGGGCGGCGTCGACCGTGTCGCGGGTGGCCGGCAGCGCGCTTCGCTCGATGAGGTCGACGACGACGTCGGTGGCGGCGCTGGTCGCCTCGTCCGGCTGGGATCGGGTGGGCTCCTCCTGCTCCGGCGCCAGTTCCTGGCGGGCGGGCTCGGCCGTGGCGACCAGCACGAGATCGTCGACCCCGGTGATGGCGAGCAGCTGGCGGACGATGGGGGAGGCCGACTGAACGACAAGGACTCTGCGGGACGGCGCCAGTCGGCCCGATACGTCCGCGATGACCTGGAGCCCCGACGCATCCATGAAGGTGAGCTCGGCCAGGTCGAGCACCACGTGGGTCTCGGCGTGGTCGACCAGTACGTCGAGCAGGGCGCCGAGCATCGGGGCGGTGGCGAGGTCGACCTCACCCCTGACTTCCACCACGGGGCCGCCAGAGTCGATGCCGATCTCCACCCCGAAGGCACCGACCTCGGCCGAACTCATCTTCGCCAGCGCGGGGTGACGGCGGCCTTGACCGAGCTGGCGCGGGCGGCGATCTCGATCAGGGACAGCGGGGGAATCGGCACGGCGGCCGCCTTCCGATACAACGCCCACCAGCGCAGGGCGACGTAGGATCCCTCGCTGTTGAAGGCCCTCTATTTGTACCAGGGTGGTGCTCCGCTGCCACGGAACTGCTGAAATACGCCGGTGACCAGCACCGAAGGGCCCGTCGATCTAGAGCGGAATTTCTCGGCGGTGGCGCTCGCGCTCTTCGCCTCGGGCAGTGTGACCGACACCGTCCAGCGGATCGTCGATCTGGCGCAAGCGACCGTCGACGGTTGCGAGGCGGCCGGGATCGTGGTGGTCGATGCAGGTCAGGCGACGACGGCGGCGGCCAGTGACCCGTTGGTGGTGACGCTCGACCAGATGCAGATCGACGCCGGAGAGGGGCCCTGCCTCGACGCCGCCATCACCGGGGCTGCCTTCTACGCCGAGGACCTGGTCGACGATCGTCGGTGGCCGATCTTCGGTCCCCAGGCGGTGGAGGTCGGCATCCGCAGCGTCCTGGCCTACTCGTTGCCTGGTACCCAGCTCAGCGCTCTCAACCTTTACGCCCGCCTCCCGGTCGCCTTCGGGGCGAACAGTCGGGCCCAGGGTTTGCTCTTCGCCACGTTGGCGGGCATCGCCTTGGGCTCGGCCACCGAGCGGGAGGCCGACGAGCGGCGAGCCGGCAACCTGCACGAAGCCCTGCGCACCCGGGAGCTGATCGGCCAGGCCCAGGGCATCCTGATGGAGCGTGAGCGGATTGGTGCCGAGGCCGCCTTCGACGTGCTGCGCCAGGCCTCCCAGCACATGAACGTGAAGCTGCGAGACGTGGCCGAGACGCTGGTCGAAACCGGCGAGCGCCCCGAGCCCCGCGTCGACCCCGACCCCGACCCCGACCCTGCGTAAGCGCCACGTAGAGATGGCCAGACGCCCTCTCGAATCGACCGTGGTGATCGATGCCCCGGGGTTCGGCCGGTAGCGGAGCGGGTGCCGCGGTGCGCCGGACGGGGGGCTGGCGACGTGGGTTCGCCGAGCAAGGCGTCACCTCCACCAAGCCGATTATCCGATCGCAGCGGCTGCCGTCGCCTCGGCGCCTCACCGGTCACGGTCAACGTCGAGTACTTCCCGATGCCCGACCTCGACGTCGAACACTGGCCTTACTGAAGGACCAAGGCTCTGAGCGCTGGCAGGAATGGCGTGAGGCCCTCCCATCCGTAGCCCTCTGCGGCACTCAGGTCCACCTTCCATCCGAGCTGCTCGACCAGCGCGCTGTTCTTTGCGTAGTTGCACAATGTGCAGGCAGTGATCAGGTTCTCCACCGAGTTGTCCCCGCCGATCGACCATGGTTTGACGTGCTCGAGGCTGGCCAAGCTCGTCCACACGAGCGGATGGCACGCGCCGCCTTTCCAGTTCCGATGGAAGGGCAACGTGTCCGGCAGGAGCGCGGACAGGGCTTGGAATACCCGCTCGTCGACGACGCATCGCCGGCAATGCGAGTACCGACACACATAGTGATCTCTCGCATAGACGGCCAACTTCACGCGCAGGCTCGGACTCCGCCCTCGTTGTCCTCGAAGGGCAATGGGCCAGCCACCGGCAGCAGCCACCTGGCGGACAACGACCTCGTTTGCGGTCCGACGAGCGTCGATGCACGCAGCTGCGTCGATCCCCCGCGCCATCGCGTCCGCCTGGGTCACTGCTCCCTGGACGAGGGCGGAGGCGATTCGCTCGAGCGCGACGGCCACCTCATCACGTCTCGCGGTCGGCACGGACACCACCCTAGAGATTTGAGTGTGACGGAGCCGGCGCCCGAGCGGCGTTGCGGGGCTCTATGACGAGGCCCGGTATGCACGTCCGTCTGGGTCGATCGACTTGGCCACACCCGCCCACCGGGAAATGAGCTCACCGAGACCGAAGCCATGGAACCGTCGAGGGCTAAGGGTCGACGCTTGAGGTTGCCCACGACGTGCAACTTGAGATTCGCTGAGGTCGCATCGGCGATGAGCCGGGGTCGAGCCCGTCTCGGTCCACGACAAGGCGCCTAGTCGTCGGCGGGCTGGCCTGCCGAAAAGGCCCGTTCATGATCGAGACGGTCTTGCGCGCTGTCCCAAGAGACCATTTCCGCTGGCATGAGCAGTTCGTCTGGCGACGCCGAGTCGTCCCCGCCGTCCTCATCGCTATCGGCACCCGCTGGGGCGGTGATACGTACCTCGTCGACAGCTTGAGCGACGCCGACCTCCACTGCCTTTGGCGATTCGGTATCCGAGAGGACGTCGCCGGTGATCGCCGCCTCGGATGTCTCGACCAGGTCGCGGGCCGGCGGTTCGAGGTCCAGCCCTGCCTCCTTCGCGGCACTTCGGCCACCGCTCGGGAGCTGCGGCGGGCGAGCGGACCACGGACGTAGCTGCTGCACTACTACCTCGTAGAAGCCGTCGACAGAGGCAAGCACCGAGTCGATGAACCCTCCGCGCCCCGTGCCGCGCTTCAGCCCAAGGGGGGAAACAGCGACGATTCGGAAGGTTCGGAGGTCGCGCTTCGAATCGGCGATGAGCGTGGCCGGATTCTCCCGGACAACGCGCAGAAGTTCGCTGGTAGAGGTTCGGGAGGCGGCCGCAAAGGCGTCGATCCGCAGGCTCTCCGGGGCATCTCGCAACTGACGAACCAGCCAGTTCACTCGGGTCGCTGCCCGGCCCTCTTTTGGAGCCTCGACGTCCACGGAAACGGTCACTCGGCTGGCGCGAAGGTCAGCCACGAGGTCGAGCGGGGCGATCGCGTCCGGGATACGCAGCGTCCCGGTCAGGAGACCGTCGCTCACGAGTGATTGGGCCTGCGCGGCGAACCGCAGTGACGGCTCCGCAACCTCCTTCCGGCTGAGCTGTACTTGGACGTCAGCACCAAGTTCCCTGCCGAGGCGAAGCGCGGCGAAGCGAAGAAGCTGCTCCCACCGAGAGATGACCTCGGTCAAACCGTTGTCGTTCGCCCGAAGGGTGCCTGCGGCGACGGCTTGACGCACGGGCACCCACCCACCGCCCATGTCAGTGAAATCAAGGGCGCCCGACTTCGGGTGCTCTAGGTATCGAATGAGTTCGCCGAGGATCCATGCCTGCTCCGGATCAGACACGCCGCGATGAACCCGCTGCTGCACCGCAACCGTGAGCACTTCGGCCCACGACAGGTGATGCAGGGAAACCTTCCGGACTTTGCGGCGGTCAACGTCGACCGGATGGACACCGGGAGCGGGGGCCATCTGATTCGACACGGTGAGCACCACGTCGAAGCCGCTCTCGCGGGCAACGTCGAGGTAGGTCTCGATTTGCGTGCGGTCGAGCACGGCGGGACCGGCCTTAACTTCAACCAATGCGGTCCACGTCCGCCCGCCACGACTGACCTCTAGAAGGCCGTCTGGGTAGCAGGTTCGCTCCCCGATCTTGAAGGGCACCTCGATGTAGGTGCCGACCTGGCCGGCTGGAGCGCCTAGGGGCTTGGTAACCGCAGCACCGAACTCCCGTACAGCTCCCATCACCGCGAGGAGCGCCGAAGTCGCTCGACGCTCAGCTTCCTCTGGGCCGTTGATCCCGCTTGTCGGGATCAACCGCGCCTGCTGCCAACTCTCTTCCGCCACCTGCGCCTCCTGTGCCCTTGAGCGCCCCGGCCCCCATCTCCACGCCGCGCCAGGGTGCCAGCCCCGGGGCCGAGACGGATGGATTCCACAACACATCGGACGTTGTGTCGCACAAGCGTGGAATTGAGACGGTGAGCCCGCCGCGCATTGCCCTCCGGCGAGAGGTTGGCCACGGTGAGTCGGCCTGTAGGCGGGGAATCGCTCGGGCGGTGCTGAAAAGGTGCTCTGACCTAGGGTTTTGTGTCTGGCGGGGACAGCCGGTCCTCAGCGAGTCCTCAGCACTCTCCGGCTGTTCGCAGATCTAACCCGCCCATCCACGCCGCTCGATGGCACACGACGCATCCTCTAGACGATGCCTTCTTTGCCAGTTCGGTACGACAAGGGAAGTGGCACCCTCGTCATCGGAGAAGGGTCCGATCGGACCACCCTCGAAGTCGACGACGAAGGCTTTTCTGCGCATCGGACGATGGTCGAAGGAGTCGGAGCCGCCGCTCTTCGTCGGGCGCTCTGTCGGGCACGCTGGGCTGAGGGTCCCGAATGGGAGATCGGTCTATATATCTCCGACGTCGAGCTCTCGCTCTACGACCACGAGTACTCGCCGGTCTCCGGTGTTTCTCTGATCCTCGATCCTGACGAGTCGCTGGTCGTCGATGTGCAGACGTTCATGCGGGACTACCCCGAGGACGATCCGGACCTGGACTTGAAGATGCGGCGTCTCCTGGCGCCTTTGCTGTTGCGATACCGGGCTGAGTTCGTGTCCCTGGCCGTGTCGGACCACTACGTGACCTCGCCGTGGTTGGTCGAGATACGGATCCGTCCATCTGTACGTGGTCGGACGGTGGGTGACCTTCTCGACCTTGGTCAGGCAATCGAGGACTTGGTGGAGGCGGCCGAGGGCCACGGGCCCGGGCTCGTCCGAGAGAGTGTGCGTGATCTGCTGCGCGGCGGTCGTCCGGACATCCTGCTGGGCCAGCCGGAGGGACCGTGGTTGGACGTCAAGCAGCAGTGCTACGACTTGGCCTCCCCGCACGGCAAGATCGCCCTGGCACAGGCAGTAGCCCGTTTCGCGAATGCAGAGACTGGCGGGCTCGTGGTCATTGGCATGAGCACGAAAGCCGTTCCTGGTGGCGAGATCATCAAGGCAGTGACTGCTGTGTCAGCCGACGGCGTTGTTGTTCGCAGGCATGCGCAAGTCATCGCAGACCGGCTGTTTCCCCCACCTGATCTCATGACAGTCGAGGCCGTCACGCTCCCCACTGGTGGCCAGCTGATCCTGATCGATGTGCCGCCCCAACCAGAGGAGCTCAAGCCATTCCTCGTTCACGGTGCGATCGTCGACGGGAAGGTGGAAGGAGCATTCATCAGCATCGTCCGTCGTAGAGGCGAGGACTCGATTCCGATCACGGGTCAGGCGATCCACTCGACGCTCGCCGCCGGACGGGCCTTGCTTCGCCGTGGTGTCCTTCCGGACGAGGGTTCGGCGTGACGGGGCCGGAAGACGGCCCCCTCGAAGGCCGGGCGGCTCGGGCCATCGAAGTCCTCAGCGAAGCGTTCCAGTCCCATGCCCAGCTTTCGGCTCCGATGGAGGATGCGAACGTCGCCCAGGTGGCCGTGTCCTGGACGATCCGCGTGCTCCGAACGGCGGAAGCGGTCGCCGCGCTACACCGTGCTGAGCTATCCGACACGGCGTCTCCCATGGTGAGAAGCGTCATGGAGCACGCGATATCCCTGCTCTGGCTTGTCGAGCGACGCGAAGAAGCCGTCAATGCGATCGAGTTCGGTCATCGCCGGCACCAACGTCTTCTTCGGGACTCTGCTCAGCAGGGCGGCTGGAACCCTTCTGAGATCGACCCGGCGGTTGCGACTGCTCCGCTTGACCTGGCGATGGTCCAGCCGGAGGACTGGCCGAAGCTGAAGAACTTCGAGCAGCGCAGTGCTGATCCAGTGGTCCGTGGCTGGTACGTCACCTACCGGATAGAGAGTGGCCTTTCCCACGCGAGCTATCTATCGGGCGCCGTGTACGTCGCCGATGACGGATTTCATTGGGAACCCGTCGTGCCGTCGACTCCGCTCCGGGCGACCGCAGTGTTTGCCGTGATGACTGTGCAGACGCTGAAGGAGCTGCTCGATCCCTCCCCCGGTCTCGCCGCGGCCGTCGACGAGGCGGTGAGCCTGATCGGGCTCGCTACTCCGACCGAGTGAAGGGCGGGCGACTGCAGCTGCGTCGCTGGCGAGGGGACTATGTCGAGGACGAACGCTGATTCGCGGTGATCCGAGTTGCAAGCATCGCTGCGGTGTCGGGCATCGGCCAGGCAACTGTCCAGTGGCGGCCGAGCCCGACGAACGCCATTGCTTGCTCTGCCTCTGAAGCGGTCGCCAGGAACAGCGGAGCCGGCACGTTGTCGTAGCCCCGCATCATTCGCAGTGCCGTCGCGAACACGCCCATCTCGTGACTCGTGCCGCGATCACATGCTTCGAGCAACTCGACCCGGAGGAAGTGGCCGTGTCGCGTGTCCGGTACTTCTTGGAGGTAGAGGCACGCCGCGAGGTACGCATGCTTCACCAACGCCGTTCGCCACATTGCTCGACGCGGCAGGGAGTAGGTCATGTCCAGCCGGCCGGCGCGGAGCATCTCCATCACGGCCTTATCTGGTTGCTGGACGACAAACGCGGCGCTGCCGTCCTCCTGGAACGAAATCGCGATCTCGCTCGCCCTACGTCGTCCCGGCACTCCGTCGGCCGTGAAGGCAGGTCCGCGCACTGCGTCCCGAGTGTGAAGAAGGAGCTCGGCCTCGAAGCTGCCGAACCCGTTGTTGCAGTCCGCGCACGTCAGCGTCGCCCGTCGGCCCCCAAGCGACTCAGGGGGCACATGCTCCCTTGTCGCTGGGGCGTCATGGAGACAGATCGGGCAGATGTCGAAGTTCATCGGGGCGATGACGTCAATGAACTGCACGTAGACCGGAGAGGCACTCGGCGGTGGGTGCCTTCCGGACAGATCGAGCACGGTCCCGTCGGGGAGTGCGACCCGCTTCCCTTCGATGACCTCGCCGACGATCGGCTCTCTCGACCCAGTCGGCTGACTGGGTTCGACCTCCGCTGGATCGGCCGACGTCATAGCTCGCCCTGCCAAGCCTCGGACACACGTCCCAGAGCCCATCGGTAGCGCGCCGGGTTGGTGAACTCCGGCGAGGTACGAAGGGTCGATCGCATTTCGTCGAGCGTCGGAACAAGATCGAAGTGCCGCGTCAGCTCGTAGTGGAGATCAGCTGCCAGCAGTGGCTCCGGAGCGCGCGCAAGGACCGTGGCGATCTGCTGCTTTGGCGTAGGTTCGCCGTCGGGTTGGAACATCAGCTCTCGCAGACCAGCGATGCCTTCTCTCTGCCGGGCATACGCCTGCGCCAACATCTCGAGAAAGGACTCGAGCCACGGTCGAGACCGTGTCGCGATCGTCCTTCGTCGATCCGGATCGCGGAGCACCGCATAGCCGCCTGCACCGGCCGCACTTGCCACGACCCACCAGGGAATCCGGAGCTTCTTGCCGAGATGTGCGCCACCGCCGAGTACGAGAGCGACGGGAAGCGCAACGGCCGTGCTCAGGCCATCCTGCTGGTCGGCGCCTTCGACGATCTCGGTCCCGTGGCCGAGCGCAGCCACCCACTCAGCGGGTGCCACACCAGGGCGCCGCAGGTGCTTGTCGCCCGAGACAACGAGGCAGGGCGCGATGAGACTCGCCAGCTGTGCCGTGGGGACGTCAGTCAGGTCCTGCTCGATCACCAGCGCAACGCGGGCGTCGTTGATGGTCTCGATCGAGGTGTCAACCCACCTGATGTGCGGCAGGTAGCGCTCCTCGAAGCACCGTCGCAACTTGCCCAAGCTGGTCGCCTCGTTCGCGAACTTGACCAGGCCCTTGTACGCCTCGCCGTAGACATGATCCGGGGCGAAGCCTCTACAACTGTTCGACTCAAGAACCCGGAGTAGCCGGGGGCGGTAACCGCGCGAGCACTGATGAGCCACGCTGCTCAAGAGCGCGTCGGCGTCGAGCACCAAGACGAACCGCGGCCATAGAGACGCGTACGGATCAAAAGCGCCCTGCGGGACGTCCGGTAAGGGTTCGAGCACCACTTCACCGTACGACGGCGGTGTGACACCGGCTCCTGGATATGGAGGCTCTGCCGAGCTGCTGCGCTGGCCGAATTGTGGACCTACTACTCGGTCAGCTGTTCGGCCGTGACCGCGCGCTCATGATCCAAGCGGTTTTGAGCGACCTCCCATGAGACCAACTCGACTGGCACCGTTTCCGTGTCGTCCGATGTCGCGGGGTCGCCCTCAGCTTCCCGTTCGGCGTTAGCCACTTGCGCCTCGGCTTCGATCGCTTCGACCCCGGCAGCAACAGCCTCCGGCGCCACCATGTCCGGGGGAACGTCGTCTGTGAGTTCAGGCTCGATGGGTTCGTCCAGGTCACGGGCGGGGGGTTCGAGGTCCGGCCCGGCTTCTTCGGCTGCGCTCCTGCCGCTGCCGGGAAGCTGCGGTGCCCGCGCCACCCATGGACGTTAGTTGCTGCACGACAGCCTCGTAGAAGCCGTCGACGGATGCGAGCACCGAGTCGATGAAACCGCCGCGGCCGGTGCGCGCTTTGGTCCGAGGGGGGATACTGCAGCGACGCGAAACGTTCGGGCATCTACACGAAGGCTCTTGTTGCGGAGGGCGCCGCTGACCGGATCGAGGTACGGATCGCTGGCCAAGCGGCGAGCTCGTCGGTGACGACCAGGGGAAGCGGCACGGTGCGGTAGCTCGCTTGCGTCTTGAGCGGACCGAAATCCGGCACGTCGCCGCTCACATGCGCGAGCTGTTGATCGAAGCGCACCTGCTTGCGCAGGAAGTCGATGCGGTCGACGGTGACGCCGAAGTACTCGCCCTGGCGAAGGCCGGTGCCGGCCGCGAACACGATGAGCGCTCGATACCGCGACGGCATCGCCTCGGCCAGTGCATCGACCGCAGCGACGGGGAGCGGGTCGACCTCCTTCGGTGGACGCTTCGGGAGCGAGATGCGGATGCACGGCGACGATGCGATGAGGCGATCGCCGGCGGCGGCTTTGAAGGTCGTCGCCACCCACCGGTAGACGAGCTCGACGGAGCCGGGTGCCAGCACCTCGCTGCGGTCCATGACCCATGCCTGGATCTCCGAGCGGCGGACGGCGCCGAGGGGTCGATTGCCGAGACGGGGATAGGCGTGCCGTCGCAGATATGACTCCGTCGCCGCGGCCGTGCCGCGTCGGTGGACCTGGGCGGCTCGCCACTCCTCGGGGTAGTCCTTGAAGAGGATGCGGCCGGCGTCGGGGTCGATGTAGTTGCCGCGGGCGAGGTCGCCGCGGATGACGTCGAGGAAGCGCTGGGCGTCGGCCTTGCGCTGGAAGTGGCGCGTTTTCTGCGGGCCGCCCGGGAACTCGCGCCAGCGGGCCCGATAGCCATCGCTGGGACGCTTGTCGATGCTCGCCATGGGCCGCTGCCACCCCCTCGGCGGTCCTCAATGAGTCCTCAGAAAGTCCTCAGCATTGAGGACCAAGATGGTGCATCTCGGACACTGGCGGATCACGTCAGACAGCCCTAAAAGTGCTGGTCAGAGGCAATATTGCCCCTCATGCGAGAGGTTGGCGACGGTGAGTCGGCCTGTAGGCGGGGTTCTGTCCAGCGCCGAAGCGCCTGTGTGGCCATCCATCTGAGCGGCCCACCTGAGGGTGGCACTCCCGAAGGGGTGCCGGACGGGCAGCCCATCCCTCGATTCGGCCTTGCTCCGGGTGGGGTTTACCGAGCCGGTCCGGTCGCCCGGTCCGCTGGTGCGCTCTTACCGCACCGTTTCACCCTTGCCTGTGCCCGGTCGCCCGGGCCATCGGCGGTTTGCTCTCTGTTGCACTGTCCATCAGGTCACCCTGCCTGGCTCTCGCCAGCACCCTGCCCTGCGGAGCCCCGACCTTCCTCGACACGGTCGATGCCGTGCCGCGGCCACCCGGCCGACTCACCATCGCCGTCCAGTATGGCAACCGGCCAGAGCGTCGCTCAGTTGGCCGGGACGAGCAGGGCGGCGCGCAGGGCCACCCGGGTCTCGGCCCGCAGGCCGGCCGCGTCCAGCGCGGCATCGAGGCTGCCGTGGCGCTCGGCGATCGTGGTGAGGAAGCGGGCCATGAACTCGGGAGGCGTGGCCGTGAACGCGGCCAGCAGCTTCTGGGGGTCGGGCGGCTCGAACCCCGGCGGGGGACCGGCCGGGGCCTCGCCCTCGGGGGCGGCGCCTTCGGGAGCGGCGCCGTCGGCGGCAGTCTCGGCCGGGCGGGGCGGGCGGGGACCGCGCTCCATCAGGTTCTTCAGGAAGCGATCGCCGTGGAGCTGGAGCAGGTCGCCGGTGAGGGCGTAGTCCTCGGCGATGTCATCGGCCGCCACCCCGAGCGCGGCCAGCACGAGGGCGATGGTCACGCCGGTGCGGTCGCGCCCCGCCGTGCAGTGCACCACCGCCGGCAGCGCACCGGGCTCGGCCAGCGCCTCGAGCGCCCGAACCAGGTCGGGTCCCGACTTGTCGAAGAACTCGATGTAGGTCTCGGACCAGTCATGCGTGCCGTTGACGAACGCCTCCCGCCGGGCCTTCTCCTCCTCGGTCGGTTCGGCGCCGGGCTCGCGCTCCTCACGGTTGGCACCCACGTCGCCGATCGGGATGTTGACGTGGCGGATCCCGTGGTCGTCGAACGCCGGCAGGCCATGGGAGACCTCCTGCTCGGAGCGGAGGTCGACCACGGTGCGGACCCCGAGCTGGGAGGCCAGGGTGGCCAGTGCCTCGTCGGACAGGTCGCTGAGCGTCGCCGAGCGGAACAGCGCCATCGTGCGCACCACCTCGCCGCCGGCCGGATAGCCACCGGCGTCGCGCAGGTTCATGCTGCCGTCGAGGACCACCACCCGCTCGCCCTGCCAGAAGTCGTTCATGGCGCCCAGTGTGACTGCTCGCGGTGGCTGGCGCAGACGGCGTCACCCAAGGTTCACCTAGACCCCGGTGACCATCCGAGCGGTGGCCCGGCGGCCCGGGAGCTTGACCACCTCGATGGCCGACGGGAGCTGCTCCTTCACGTCCGGGGCGTGGGTGACGACGATCACCTGGCGGAAGCGGCTCCGGAGCCGCTCGAGCGCCAGCAGGGTGCGCCCCCGGCGATCCTCGTCCAGCGGCCCGAAGACCTCGTCGAGCACCAGCAGGCCGACCGCCCCGCCCGACTGGAACCGCACCTGTTCGCTGATGGCCACCCGCAGGGCCAGGTTGGCCAGGTCCTTCTCGGAGCCGGAGAACCGGTCGAGGTCATAGGCGATGCCGGCGTCGTGGATCTGGAGCCCGAAGTGCTCGGCGTCGACGTCGAGGCGGTCGTACTCGTGGTCGGTGAGCTCGGCGAAGAGGTCGGCGGCCTGGGCGGCCAGTCGGGGGCCGACGCTCTCGACCACCGACTGTCGGAACCCGCCCAGCAGATCGGCGGTGCGGCTGAGGTGGCGGGCCCGCTCGGCCACCTCGCCGAGCCGGGTGTGCTGGGCCTGGCCATCGGTCAGGCGGGTGCGGGCCGCGGTGGCCCTCACTGCGGCCTCGGCGGCCGCCAGCTCGGCGCGATGGGCGGCCTTGGTGGCCTCGTCGGCTACGGCCCGAGCTGCCTCCCGGGCGGCCATCGCGGAGGCCAGGGCCGCCGGTTGGTGATCGAGGGCGTCGACCTCGGCCAGGAGGGCGGCCCGCCGGGCGGTGGCGGCGGCAACGGCGGCGCCGGCCTCGGCTCGGGCTCGCTCGGCCTCGTCCCGTCGCTCGAGGCGCCCCTCGAGCCGGGACCGCTCGGCCTGGGCGGCCCGGCTCTCGGCCAGCGACGCCCGAATGGCGTCGAGCTCGCCGGTGGCCAGTGGGTGGCCCAAGGCGGCTTCGGCGGTGGCCAAGGCGGCGTCGGCGTCGGCTCGGCGCCGTCGAGCGGCCTCGGCGTCGGCCACGATCTGGCGAGCATCGGCCAGGGCCTGCTCGGCCCGGCTCGCCCCGGCTGAGACCGCCTCGACCTGGGCGCGGGCCGCGGCGGCCTCGGTGGCCAGTGCACCCAGCCGGGCCTCGGCATCGGCCAGCTCGCCCACCCGATGGGCCCGCACCAGCTCGAAGGACTCGCCCAGCGCCTGGCCACACACCGGGCAGTCGGCCTCGTCGGAGAGCTCGTGGGCCCGCTCGACCCCCGCCCGGGCACGGTCGCGCTCGGCGCTGGTGGCGGCGTGCTGACCCTGCAGTGCGGCGAGGGTGGCCCGGGCGTCGTCGAGCTCGGCCCGGGCTCCCTCGGCCGCCGCGACGAGGTTGTCGAGGGGTGGGATCTCGACTACCGCGGGGAGCTGGGCCAGCGCCGCGGTGGCGGCGACGATGGCTTCGGCGGCACGTAGCGCGGCGTCGTCGGTGGCGAGGCGCTCGGCGATCGGGGCGAGCTCGCGGAGGCGGGCCTCGGCCTGGTCGAGCTCGCCCAGCTCGACCCCCAGGCGGGTCGCCGACTGCTCGGCGGCATCGAGCTCGGCCCGCACGGCGCGGCCTTCGGCCAGCAGGTGCTCGTGGCGCCGGGCCCGCTGGTCGAGCGCCTCGGCCTCGGCCTCGGCCCGGGCTCGCTCGGTGCTGGCCTGGGCGACGGCCGCCGCCGCCTGCTCGCGGGCGAGGGTGCTGGCCGCTACCCCGGCCTCCATCTCGGCCAACTCGTCGGCCAGCGCGTCGAGGTCGGGGAGGACGGTCCGGAGCCGGTCGTGGTCTCGGGCCGCCTCGCCGGCGTCCTTGTTGGCCAGCGAGCGGGCCGCGTCGAGGGGGGTGATGCCGAGCAGGCGCAGCACCAGCTCCCGGCGCTTGGCCGGGGCCTGGCCGGTGAAGGCGGCCAGCTGGCTCTGCTCGGCGAACACCGAGGCCCGGAAGGCGGCGTCGTCCATCCCCAGGACCGAGTGGACGTAGCGGGCCACGTCGAGCACCCCCTCGGCCACCTGCTGGCGATCGGCGCTGGCCTCGGCCCGCACGGTGGCGTTGATGCCCGACAGCGTCCGGCGCACGGCGTAGAGGTGGCCCTCGTGCTCGAACTCGATCTCGGTGATGCACTCGGCGTTCACCCCGGCCGTGCGGACCTGATCCTTGGCCGTGCGGGACTGGCCGAAGAGCGTCCAGCGGATCGACTCGACGAGGTAGGACTTGCCCGACCCGTTGGGCCCGTAGATGCCGATCAGGCCGGACGGCAGCTCGAGCTCGAGCTCGTCCTCGAAGACCCGGTAGTTGCGGAGATAGAGGCGGGTCAGGCGCACGGCAGGGCGGCGAGGTCAGGCGTCGTGGACGGCCCGGTCGAGGTAGTCCCGACCGCGCTCGACGATGGTCGACCGGTTGTAGCCGGTGAGGTCCTGTCCATCGACGAAGCGCTCCCAGCCGGCGACGATCGAGTGCAGGTCGGGGAGCTCGACGCCGGTCGAGACCGACACGAACTGCGGCTCGAGCTTCAGGTGCAGGGCAGCCCCGGCCGCCTCGCGCACCGCGTCGACATCGAGTAGGCGGTAGGCCTCGGGGTCGACCCCTTCGAGGTAGAGACGGGCCACCGCCCCTTCGGGCACGGCCGTCACCCGGTCGAACACCTGGGCCGACAGCTCCGACGGCGACAGGCCCTGGGCGGCCACGGTGGGCAGGGTGACCAGCGGGCGCTGGTCGGTGAGGGCGACGTGTCGGCACTCGCCGGTGGCGGTGTCGAGCACGACGATGCCCTTGGCCGCCTCGGGCTCGTCGGCGAAGGTGAAGGTGTCGGTCGAGCCGGCGTACCACATGCCCGGGAGCACCCGCTGGTGGACGTGGTAGTGGCCGAGCAGCACGAGATCGGCTCGCAGCAGGCCGGCGTCGACCTCGATCTCGTTGATGTCGGCGTAGCGCGGCTCGACCTGGGGCACTCGGGGATGCGTCAGCAGTAGGTTGGTGGCGTCGAGGCTGCGCCCCCGGTCGGCCTCGTCGAGGGCGTCGAGGCTGGCTTCGACGGTGAGCATCTGGGGCACGGCGTGGACCACCAGGTCGCCCAGGTCGATGCGCTCGTAGGCGGCTCGGGTGGCGAAGTGGACGCTGCCGCCGTGCTCGACGCCGAAGGTGTCGGCCAGGGGCGAGTAGGGGCTGCCGGTGCCGGGGAGGCGGGGGGTGTCGTGGTTGCCGCTGATCACGACCATGGGGATGCCGTGGTCGCGCACCGTGCGCAGGGCCCGCTGGGCGACCCGGAAGCTTCGGTAGCTCGGGTTCGGCCGGTCGAAGATGTCGCCCAGCCAGAGGAGCAGGTCGGGCTCTTGGGCCAGCGCCAGGTCGACCGCGGCCACGAAGCTGCGCTCGAAGTCGTGCTCCCGCTGGTTGACCCCGACCATTTCGGGGACCTGCGTGGGCAGGTAGCTGCGTCCGAGGTGGGCGTCTCCGAGGGCGGCGATGCGCATGGTGGTGGCCGACGCTCAGTCGAAGATGGCGGCGGTGGCCGGCGCGTCGGTCGGGCGGGGCTGGGGGGCCGGGGGCGTGGCTCGGCACAGGTCGTCGTAGAGGTGGATGCGGGCGGGGATGGCGAAGGGGGCGGCCAGCGAGGCGACCAGGCATTCGCCGGGCATGAGGGTCTGGATCTCGGGGCCGAGGGCCGAGAGGTCCTGCTTGGCCGAGCTGCGCAGGATGTTGCGGTCCTTCTCGTCAGCCAGGCCGAGCACGAAGAAGGTGTTGAACTGGCTGAGCAGCTCGTCGTCGAGGAGCTTCGGCTGCTGGGTGATGGCGGTCAGGCCGACCTTGAACTTGCGCCCCTCGCGGGCCAGGCGGGGGAAGACGTTGGCGTCGCGGTCGGCGGCCGACGACAGCACCCGCTGGGCTTCCTCGAGGACGATCGAGATCACCGGTAGTCGCTCGTGGAGCTCGGGGTCGTCGAGGTAGGCGGCCGACCAGCGGTCGAGGATCGTGCGGGTCAGGAAGCTGGCGACCAGCAGCTCCTCGGTCGAGCCGAGCCCGCTCACGTCGACCAGGACTACCCGGCCGGATTCGAGGTCGGCCAGGACCGCGCCGCCCACCGAGACGTGGGCGTCGGTGGCGATGCAGGGCAGCTCGACGATCCGCCGGGCCCGGCGATGCACCACCTGGAGGGTGTTGAGGGCGATGCGGCTGGCCAGCTCGACGTCGCGGAAGCCGGGCAGGTCGTCGAGCCGGGCGAAGTCGGCCAGCCACGACAGGCCCGGCCGGCTGGGGCCGCTGTAGAAGCGCTCGAGCTCGAACAGCGCCTCCTCCTGGGGTCGAGACCAGTCGTAGGCGGTGCGCAGGTCGTCGACCGCCAGCTCGCCTAGCGAGAGGCGCAGGGCCGAGGTGTTGGGCAGCGACCGGGCGGCATAGGTGCGAAGCCGGTCGGCGGCCCAGGGGTGGCGGGGGAGCGACTTGCGGTACTCGCCGTGGGGGTCGACCAGCAGCAGGCCGTAGCGGCCGTTGGCCCGCATGGCCCCGCCGGCCAGCACCATCATCAGGTTCGACTTGCCCATGCCGGTGGTGGCGAAGATGCCGACGTGGCTGGCCAGGGTCTCGCCCGGGATGCCGACCTCGAAGTCGACCACTGTCTCGCCGCTGCGCAGCCAGCCCACGGGCAGGTCGCCCATGCGGCTGCGTAGGAAGTCGAAGTCGGCGGGCTCGGGCGACACCACCCGGGAGAACTGGGTGGGCAGGCTCTTGGGCTTGCGGAACAGCTGGCCGCCGGCCTCGTCGGGCGGGGTGAGGTAGCCCAGGCAGCGACAGCTCGCCACCCGGTAGGTGCGCTGGTCCGACTCGTAGAGCCGGTGGGCCCCGGCGTCGTCGCGGGTGTCGTCGGCCAGCAGGGTGCCGGCGACCCGTTCGGCCCAGCCCGGCTCGCGATGCTCGGTGCCGTAGGTGACGTCGACCACCCGGAACAGGTAGCGCCGTCCCGTGGCGCCGTCGATGCCGACCAACAGCTCGCCGAGGAACAGGTCCTCGTCGGGGGCGGCCCGGAAGGTCGCTTCGAGGACGTTCTTGCCGAACAGCCGGCCTCGGGTGGGAGCGAGCTCGCTCATGCTCATGCCATGGCCCCGCCGCGCTCGAGGAAGCGGTGGCGGTCGGCGAAGGCCCGCTCGCGGGCGTCCTCGTCGACTCCGGCGGCGCGGAGCAGCTCGTCGAGCTGAGTGCGCAGCTCGTGGCGCAACCAGCCCGGGCAGGCGGCCACACGGTCGGCCACCGACAGGGGATAGGGGTAGCCGGGGAAGGCGGCATCGTCGCTGACCGCCGCCAGCTGGCCGAGGACGGCGGCCGGATCGTGCGCCTGGTGGCCGGCTAGGTCGATGCGGAAGGCGAAGCGGGCGTCGGGATCGAGCCGGGCCACCACCACCTCGATCTTCCCGTCGCCGAGGTTGGCGATCGGGGCCCACCAGGTGGTTCGGGGGCCGAGGGTCGCCTCGGCCGCTCGCTCCAGCACGCCGACCAGCGGTGCCCGGCCCCGGGCCAGCGACGAATGCTTGGTGACCGCGACCAGGGTGACCTGGCGAGCCTGGGCGGTGGCGATCAGGTCGGGAACGAGGCTGGCCGGGGCCCGCCAGTCGGGCACCAGGTCGCCGTCGACCAGGACCAGCGCCCCGGGCTCGGCGGCGTCGACGGCGAGGGCGACCGCGTCCCACTCGGCCCGGTCTCGCAACAGGTTCAGGTCGATGCCGGGGTCGATGCCGAGGAGGTGGGCCGTGATCGTTCCCGGATCCTCTATCTCGGTCCGAGCGTGGCGGAAGCGCACGGTGGCGGCCCGGGCGACCACCACCTGGAGGCAGCGGGCGTCGGCCAACAGGGCCTGGCCGCCGTCGACGGCCCAGCAGTCGACCGGGGGATCGGCCGAGGGCAGGGGGCGGGGGATCGCGTCGCCGTCGAAGACCAGGTCGGAGCCGGTGGGGTCGCGCAGGGTGACGTCGCTGCCGCCCAGCAGGGCGGCGACCTGGGCCGCCACCGCATCGAGGGTCGCCGTCTCCGCCATGGGGCCATGGTCGCGCGGGGGTGTGACAGGAACCGGGAGGCTCGCTAAGGCCAGCGGACGACCAGATCGAGGCCGAGGAAGGTGGCGTAGGGACCGAGGGCGGTCTCGACCCGGCGGCGGTCGGCCGACTTGATGGTCACCAGGGGGGCGACCGCGACGGTGACCTTGGACTTGGTGGTGGTGCGGGTCCAGGTGGCCACGACCTGGCCCGAGCGCACGATGGTGGGCCGGAAGACACCGTTGCCGCCGGGGACGACGGCCTTGAGATGACCCTCGCCCAGCATCAGCGAGCGGTCCTTGTAGCCGAGCATCAGCTCGTCGAAGCCGGGGAGGGCCAGCACGTCGTGGTCGCCGGGTGGCGTGGCCACCGGTCCGGAGTCGAGCAGCTCGGGGGTGATTAGCACCTCCTTGCCATCGAGGCGGGCGGTGGTGATGGCGTCGCCGGCCTCGGCGATGGCCGCCTTGGTATCGGCGGCCGACAGGCCGGTCCACCCGGCCAGGTCTTGGCGGCTGGCCGGACCGTGGCTGCGGACGTAGCGCCGCGCGATCGTGGCCAGGGCTTCGTCCCGGCCGGGCCGGTGGGGGTTGGGCACCCAATCGTCGAGGAGAACGAACGTCTGCTCCGACCCGACGTTCGGGGCGATGCAGGTCACCCCCCGCTGGCTGGCGTACCAGAGGAGGTGGTAGCCCCAGTTCTCGGTCCCGGCGATGCCGGCCCCGGCCAGCGCGGCCAGGCACTCGGCCCGGGTCAGGCGTCCGCCGCCGGCCAAGGCACCGGCCAGGACGTCGACGGCCCGCTCGGCGGTCTCGTCCGGGAGGCCGAGGAAGGCCCGCCGGGCGGCGGCCCCCGCCAGCGGCCGGGCGCCGAGCAGGTCGAGCATCCAGTGGGCGTCACGGGGTGGGACGAGGTGGACGGTGCCTCGCATGGGCCAGGTGCGGATGGCCTCCCGGCGTTCGAGGGCGGCCTCGATGTCGGCTTTGGTGGTGCCGGGGAGCCGGCAGCCCAGCGACCACAGCCCGCTGCCCAGGTCCTGGGCCTGCAGGGCGCCGAACCATTCGACGATCCCGGCCACATCGGTCGGCCGGGGGGCGGCCGCGCCCCCAGGCTGCGGAGGGTCGCCGGTCAGCAGCAGGCTGGTCAGCCGCAGGCCACGGGCGGTGACCAGGTCGAGGGTGGGCCCGGCGGGGGTTGCGGCTGCGGCTGGCGTCACCGAGCAATCCTGGCCGTCTCCGCACTTAGGTGGGGACCCAGCGTCACGTTCGCAAGGACCCCACGTCCCCACATTGCGGTCGGGCACGACGCTCACCCGAACGTGGGGACCCGGCGTCACGCTCGCAAGGACCCCACGTCCCCACAACGCCCCGGGGCGCCTCGGTGGACATCACCTCCCCGGTACTAGCCGGGCGCGAGGCACTTAATCCTCAACCAACCGGTTGACAACAGCGCCACCCAGGCCTACGGTCATCTTCAACCAATCAGTTGAACAAGGAGCCACCAGTGGCCGTGGGTGACGACGAGCTGTCCCGCATCTTCGCCGCCCTGGCCGACCCGACCAGGCGGGACATCGTCGCCCGCCTGGCCGTTGGCGATGCCTCCGTGGGGGAGTTGGCCGACCCCTACGACGTCTCGATCCAGGCCGTGTCCAAGCACATCAAGGTGTTGGCCGACGCCGGCTTGGTCACCCAGACCAAGGACGCGCAGCGCCGCCCGTGCCACCTCGAGGCCGAGGTCTTCGACCTGATGACGAAGTGGATCGAGCATTACCGCCGACAGGCCCAGGCTCGCTACGAGCGCCTCGACGCCGTCCTGGCCGAGGTGCAAGCAGACGACCACGGCACCGAACACTCACACCCTCACCCACAGCAAGGAGCAGCGTCATGAACGCCACCAGCAACCGCTATCAGGTCTCGATCGAGGCCGACCCCACCCTGCCGATCATCCGGATGACCCGGGACTTCGAGGCCACCCCGGCCCAACTGCTGCGGGCCCACATCGATCCCGAGCTGTTCGCCCGTTGGGTCGGGCCCGACGGCATGGCCACCGAAATAGTCGACTGGGATGCCACCCCTGGCGGCCGCTGGCGCTACGTGGCCCGGCGCGACGGTGAGGAGTACGGCTTCCGTGGCTGCTTCCACGACGTGGGCGAGGACCGCATCGTCCAGACCTTCACCTTCGAGGGCGCACCCGACGGTGTCGCCCTCGAGACCCTGCGATTCGAGGACCTCGGTGACGGTCGCACCCGGCTGCACGCCCAGTCGTTGGTCGACAGCATCGAGGGTCGCGACCAGTGGCTGGCCAGCGGCATGGAGACCGGCGTCAACGAGGGGTACGCCAAGCTCGACGCCCTGATCGCCGCGCTCTGATGGTCAGCCCGGCCGACGAGCACCGGCACGTCGCCGCCGCGTTCACCGCGACCGTCGAGGGTGTTGCTGCGGCCGCGTGGGACAACCCCGCGCCGCCCCAGGGCTGGGTGGCACGCGACGTCGTGCGCCATCTCGTCGAGTGGTTCCCGGCGTTCCTCCTGGGGGGCACCGGCATCACCCTGCCCGCCGGCCCGTCGGCCGACGACGACCCCGTCGGCGCCTGGCGCACCCCAGACCGACGCCGTGCAGGCGCTGCTCGACGACCCGGCCCGCGCCGAGCACGAGTACGACCTCCCCCACATCGGCACCATGACGCTGGGCCAGGCCATCGCCATGATCTACACGGGCGACGTGTTCCTCCACCGCTGGGACCTGGCCCGGGCCACCGGCCAGGACGAGACGCTCGACCCGATCAGGTGCGCCGAGATGCTCGAGGGCATGCGACCAATGGAGGAGGCGCTGCGCCAGAGCGGCCACTACGGGCCCCGGGTCGAGGTGCCCGACGACGCCGACGTTCAGACCCAGCTGCTGGCCTTCATCGGCCGCACCCCGTAGCTGCGGGGACGCCGTGTCACGATCCCACGGACCCGACGTCCCCACGTGGCCGGGCGGCCGCTTCTGGGGAGCGGTCGGCCGCACGAGTTGCGGCTCGCGCTCCCCAGACGGTCGGGTGGTCGGCCAGCGGCGGCCAGGGACAACACCGGCCGGGGGCGGAGATGGCGTGGTACACCCGTTTGGTTCGAAGGACCGAGAGGGGGAGCCATGGCGGACGAGGCTGTAGGACCCAACCACGAGCAGCAGGAGTACTGGTCGGGAGGCGAGGGCCGGCACTGGATCGACCAGGAAGCCAGCTACGACCAGATGCTGGCTCCGTTTGCCGACGCGCTCCTGGACGCAGCCGCCCTCGAGTCCGACGACCTGGTGCTCGACGTCGGCTGCGGCACTGGCCCGACCACGTGTGCCGCCGCCGCATTGGTGCCGGGCGGCCGCGCCCAGGGCGTCGACATCTCGGCCCCCATGGTCGCCGCCGCCCGCCGCCGCCGGGCCGAGCGGGCCGGGCTGGCCAACGTGTCCTTCGAGGTCGCCGACGTGCAGAGCGACCCGCTGCCCACCGGCGTCGACGTGGCCATCAGCCGGTTCGGGGTCATGTTCTTCGCCGACCCGGTGGCCGCCTTCACCAATATCGCCGCCGCCCTGGCGCCGGGCGGCCGGTTGGCCTTCGTGTGCTGGCAGCCGGTGACCGCCAACCAGTGGCTGACGGTGCCGATGGCGGCGGTGGCGGCCGTGGTCGGTCCACCCACGCCGACGCCGGCCGATGCCCCGGGCCCGTTCTCGCTGGGTGACCCCGATCGGATCCGGTCACTCCTCGCGGCCGCCGGGTTTGGGGACGTGACCGTGGGGGCCCTCGAGTCGCCCCTTGTCGTCGGCGGGGCTACCTCGCTGGATGATGCCGTCGGCTTCCTCGCGACCGGCCGCATGATCCGCAACGCGCTGGGCGACACCCCGCCGGCGGCCGTCGAGCGGGCGGTGGCAGCCATGCGAACCGCCCTCGAGCCCTACGCAGGGCCCGACGGCGTCACCCTCGGCGCCGCCACCTGGGTGGTCAGGGCCCGACGAACCTGAGCCGGGAGAGACCTCGGGGCGCAACAACCACCGCCCCGGCCTGTGACAGCGTGGGGAAGTGCGCAGGGGGCGGCGGTGGTGGGTCGGGGCAGTCGTGGTGGTGGGCGTGGCGACGGTGGTCCTCGTCTGGTTCCAGCCCCAGAAGCTCTTCATCGACGAGCGGGTCGACGAGGCGCTTCCCGTCGTGGTGTCGGATGGGTCGGAGCCGTCCACGCCGACGACCGTGCCCGAGCCGGTCGACCTCCGCCGGGGCCAGTTCGTCTCTCTCGACCACGGCAGCGAGGGCGTCGCCCGGGTCGTCGAGCTGGCCGACGGCACCCGGATCGTGCGCCTCGAGGGTCTCGACACCGACAACGGCCCCGATCTGTACCTCTACCTCTCGACCAATCCGGCCGGCGGCGAGGAGGGCGCCTTCGACGACGACTACGTCTCCCTCGGTCGGCTCAAGGGCAACCAAGGCGACCAGAACTACGACCTCCCGGTCGACGTCGAGCTCGACCGCTTCCGCTCCGTAGTCATCTGGTGCGACCGCTTCGACTCCGCCTTCGGCGCCGCCGACCTCACCTGAGCCCGAGTAGGTCGCCTCCGAGGGTCGGCCCGACGACGTGGGGACGCGGCGTCACGACGTCGAGGTCGTGAGGTCCCCACGTCGGGAGGGGGAGTCGACGTGGGGACGCGGCGTCACGGTGGCGAGGACGCGAGGTCCCCATGTCGCATCGGGAGCCCGCCGGAGCCCGCCGGAGCCCGGTCGAGCTCGCCCGCGTGAACCGGAAGGGTCGGGCTAGCGAGCCCGGGCCCGGGTGGCCATGACGTCGAGGAAGCGGTCGTTGTCCCGGGGCAGCCCCACCGTGATCCGCACGCCGTCGGGACCGAAGGCTTGGACCAGCACGTCGACAGCCCGGCAGGCGGCCACGATGGCCTGGGCGTCACCGCCCGTCGGGAGCCACACGAAGTTCGTGTGCGACACCGGCGTCGGCCACCCGAGCCCCGCCAGCTCGACCCGCAGCCGGTGCCGCTCGGCGGTGACCTCGGCCACCCGGGCGTTCAGCTCGTCCTGGGCCGCCAGCGCCGCCAACGCCGCGGCCTGCGACAGGTCGGTGACTACGCAGGTCACCCGCAGGCGTCGCATCGCCCCGACCACCTCGGGGTCGCCGACGGCGTAGCCCACCCGTAGGTTGGCCAGCCCGTAGGCCTTGGAGAAGGTCCGCAGCACCACCAGGTTGGGATGCCCGGCCAGCAGCGAGAAGCCGTCGGGGAAGCCGCCGTCGAGCGCGCCGTCGTCGACGAACTCCCGGTAGGCCTCGTCGAAGAGCACCAGGCGATCAGCCGGCACCGCCCGCAAGAACGGCCCGACCGCGTCGAGCCCGACCGCGGTACCGGTGGGGTTGTTGGGATTGCACAGCGTCACCAGCGTGGTGCGCTCGCCGATGGCGTCGGCCATGGCCGCCACGTCGAAGGTGTGCTCGACCGACGGCACCCCCCGCAGCGTGGCCCCGGTCAGCGCCACGTTCAGCGGGTACTCGGAGAACGCGGGCAGGCCGACCACGATCTCGTCGCCCGGCCCGCTGGTCGCCGCGCAGGCGGCCCGGAGCAGGTCGAGCGAACCGGCGCCGACCCACACCTGGTCGAGGTGCACCCCGTGGAAGTCGGCGATGGCCGACCGCAGCTCGACCATCTCGACGTCGGGGTAGCGGTTGGCCCGGCGCCGCAGGGTGGCCAGCACCGCCTCCTCCACCGAGGGCAGCGGGCCGAAGGGGCACTCGTTGGCGCCCAGCTGGGCGATGCCGGGGTCGGTGACGGGCGGGCCCGGGGTCGAGACGGTGAGGGTCCGGGCCACCGGGCGCAGGCGAATCACGACCCCGTCAGCCCCTCGGGGTCGACGCCCCGGTGGAGGACCGCCGGCGACTCGACGACCACCTCGGCCAGCGACTTGCGGGTCAGGTCGGGCACCTTGGCCCCCTCGGCCGGATATCCGATGGGGAAGAGGATGTAGGGCCGCTCGTTGTCGGGCCGCTCGAGCACCCGAGACAGGAAGGCCATGGGCGACGGCGTGTGGGTCAGCGTGCACAGCCCCATCTCGTGCAGCGCGGCGATGAAGAACCCGCAGGCGATGCCGACGCTCTCCTTCACGTAGTAGTTCTTGCGGGGCGAGCCGTCGGGCCGCCGCGAGAAGCGCTCCTCGAACACCACCACGATCCACGGAACGACGTCGAGGTAGGACTTGTCCGACGTGGTCCCCAGCGGCTCGAGCGCCTCCCGCCACTCCGGGGGCAGCCGGCCACCCTCGTAGTTCTGGCGCTCCTCTTCCTCGGCCGCCTCCTTGATGGCGTGCTTGGTCTCGGCGTCGCCGATGACCACGAAGCGCCAGGGCTGGTGGTGAGCACCCGACGGGGCCGTCGCGGCGGTGGCGATGGCGAGGTCGATCAGCTCCCGGGGGACCGGGTCGTCGCTGAACATCCGACACGAGCGGCGGGTCTGCATCCGCTCGTGGAAGGCCCGGCCATCGATCCGGGCTTGCTCGTCGGGCTTTCGCTCGAACGGCAGGGGGACGAACGGGTACGTCGCCTCGATGTCGGGCGGGGGGTAGGTCGTCATGTCAGGAGCCTCGGGCCTCGAGCCGAACCTCACCCACGTGGCGTTCCGACAGGTGGAAGGCCCGGAGGGAGCGTCCCAGTCCGAGCGCCGCCGTCCGCACCGCCACCGCCACCCGCTCGGGATCGAGCCGGGTGGTGGGTCCGGACACGGAGAGGGCCGCCACCGCCAGCCCGTCGGCCCCCAGCACCGGGGCGGCGACGCAGGTCATCCCGATGGTCAGCTCCTCCCGGTCGTAGGCCACCGCGGTCCGGCGGATCTCGTCGAGCTGCTCCCGCAGCAACCGGGGCAGAACGATCGTGTAGGGCGTGCGGGGGGCCAGACCCCGGGCCAGCACCCCGTCGAGCGCTTCCGGCGCCGAGAATGCCAGCAGGGCTTTGCCGACGCCGGTGCAGTAGGCGGGGTCTCGGCCGCCGACCCGAGCCGGCGACGGCATGGCGCGATGGCTGGCGATCTTCTCGACGCAGACCACGTCGGAGCCGTCAAGCACCGCGATGTGGACCAGCTCGTGGGTCGCCTCGTAGAGGTCCTCCAGGAACGGGAGGGCCACTTCCCGCAAGCTGCGATGGACGGGGACCTGGTTGCCGAGCTCGAAGAGGCGGATGCCGAGCCGATAGCCGCCGGCGGTGCGCTCCAGGATCCGCCGGGCCACCAGGTCAGCGCAGATGCGGTGCACGGTCGGCTTGGCAAGACCGCTGCGCCGGGTCAACTCGGCCAGGCTGAGCACTCCGCCCGGGTCCGGCGGCCCGCCCGCCGGGCGGCGCTCGTCGGCGAAGGCGTCGACCACCGCGAAGAGCCGGTCGGAGGTCGCGCCCACCAGCTCATCGTGCCCGACCGCGAGCCCGGGCGCGCCGCTGCCGGCAGGCGATGACGGCCGACGCGGGGTGACGGCCGAAGCTCAGAGGGCCACGGTGCGGAGCCGAGCGCGCGCCGTGATCCGGCGGCCGAGGCGGATGCACGGCTCCTCGACCCAGCGGTGCAGGGCGAGGCACAGCGGGATGGTGATGGCCAGCGACAGGACGGCCACCACCAGGATCTCGTCCCACCCGCCGCCGAGGTCGACGAAGTGGTGGGGGACGTTCAGCAGCATGGCGTGGAACAGGAAGAAGGGGTAGGAGATCAGTCCGAGGCCGACCAGGGGGCGCGACGACAGCGCTCGGATGCCCCACCCCGAGGAGTGCACCAGGCCGATGAGCAGCAGGGTGACGGCGGCCGCATAGAGCGAAAGAAGGCGCGGCGGCCCGAACGCCAGGACCACCACCACCACCGCCAGCGCCTTCAGGCAGGTCTCGTAGCCCACGAGCCAGAGCGCCCGGAAGCAGGTCGGGTCATCGAGGGCGAGGGACGCCAGGCAGCCGAGGCCGAGCGAGGCGTAGGGACCGAGCCAGACGCCGAGGTGGGAGGGATCGAGCACCGTGGTCGCGCCGCAGACGGCCACTACCGCGGCGGCGACCATCGCCCGATGGCGGGGTTGGCGGAGCAGGACGAAGGCCACGAGGGGCCAGACGACGTAGAACTTGGCCTCGACGCCGAGCGACCAGGTCAGACCGAAGGGCGCATCGAGGTTGCGCCAGGCGTGCTCGGGGAGCATGACCAGGTACCAGGGCAGGGCTCGCAGCAGCACCGAGCCCCGGTCGGCCAGGTGCAACACGACGATCCCGACCACGCTGGCGGCCAGGGCCAGGTAATACAGCGGGAGGATCCGCAGCGCCCGGCGGATCACGAACGACCGGTAGTCGACCGAGCCCTGGCGACGCTCCTCCCGGCTGCACATGCGGGTCACCAGGTACCCGGAGAGCACGAAGAAGACGGTCACCCCCCGCTGGGTGGCCAGGACCCCGGTGAGCGGCGTGCCCAGGTGGACGACGAAGACCCGCAGGGCAGCCAGGGCCCGGATCCCGTCGAGGAACGGGAGGCGCGCGCTCCCGAGGTAGGCGGCATGGTCGGGCCCTCCCCGCAGCCGGCGCGGGGCCACCGCTGTGGCCGATGTCGTGGTCATGTCGTCGCCTCGTGCTCTGTCCGCGGAGCGCCAGAGACGCTAGGGACGCGTGCGCGGGTTACGCAACCGCTCGACAGGTAAGAAGTTGGTCAGAACGACAGACCGGACAACGTCGGGACCCACCCTCGGGAGCGCTCCACGGCGGCCCGCCACCGGGTGCGGTCGAGGCGACCGGTGGGCTCGACCACGTCGGACGAGACCCAGGTGGCCTCGATCTCGTCCCACCCCGACCAGGTGCCGACGGCGAGCCCGGCCAGGAAGGCAGCCCCCAGGGTGGTCGCCTCCCGGACCCGCGAGACTTCGACCGGGCGGGCGGTGGCGTTGGCCAGGGCTTGCAAGAACGTGCGGTTGGCGGTCATGCCCCCGTCGACCCGTACCCGCTCGAGCGACACCCCGGCGTCGGCCTCGGCGGCGTCGACCAGATCGGCACCCCGGTGGGCGATGCCCTCGAGCACCGCCCGAGCCAGCTGAGCCCGCCCGGTGCTGCGGGACACGCCGACCAGGGTGCCTCGGGCTCCGTAGTCCCAGACCGGGGTGCCCAGGCCGGCCAGGGCCGGGACGAAGAACGCACCGTCGGTGTCGTCGCACCCGTCGGCCACCGGTCCCGAGGCGGCGGCGTCGGGAACCACCCCGAGGTCGACCAGCCAGTCGACCGCGCTGCCGGCGGACAGGGCGAGGGCCTCGAGGCCCCACTCCAGCTGGCCGGCCACCCGCCAGGCCACCACCGGATAGGTCCCGTGCGGACCTTTGCGCTCGAAAGCCGGCCGAGTCGGACCGACGGTCAGGTCGAGCATGGCGCCGGTACCGAAGGTCAGCTTGGCCATGCCCGGCCGGACGCACCCCTGCCCCAGCAGCGACGCCTGCTGGTCGCCGGCCAGCCCGGCGATGATCGGTGCCCCTGGGAGGGCGGTGGCCGGCCCGAGGGGACCGGACGAGTCGACGATGGTGGGCAGGACCGCCCGGGGGATGCGGAGCGCGTCGAGGACATCGCCGTCCCACCCGTCGACCTCTCGGCTCACCAGACCGGTCACGCCGGCGTTGGACGGGTCGGTGACGTGCAGCCCGCCCCGCGACAGGACCCAGGCCAGCCAGCTGTCGATGGTGCCGACGCACAGCTCGCCGTCCTCGGCCCGGGACCGGTCGGGGTCGTGGGCGTCGAGGAGGTGGGCCACCTTGGTCGCGGTCTGGCTCGGGTCGAGGTGGATGCCGCGACCAGCGAGGACGAGGCAGGCACCGACCGTGCGCAGGTCCTGCCAACCGATGCCGGGGCCGAGCGGTCGGCCGGTGGCCCGGTCCCACAGGACGGTGCTCGCTCGCTGGGCAGTGATGCCCACCGCCTCGACCGGACCGGCCTGCTCCATGACCTCGGTGGCGGCGACCAGGGCGGCGCGCCCCAGCGCCTCGGCATCGAGCTCGCTGACCCCGGCCGTCGGGGTCAGGGCCGGGACACGCTGGTGGCGGTAGGCAACGACGTCCGCCTCGGGCCCGACGACCGCGGCGCGGACGCCGCTGGTACCGACGTCGACGACCAGGATGGTCATGGCCGAGCGGGCGTCACCCGGCAGGGTTGGCGTCGGCCGGGCGCCGCCGTCGCAGCCGGTCGACGGCCAGTCCGCCGAGGAGGCCGGAGGCGTAGGCCAGCACGGCGGCGAAGGCGATGGCGGCCGGCTCGATCGCCTCGCCCTGCGCCACCCGGAGGGCCACGGCCACTCCCGCCACCGCCACGTAGCCGGCCACCGCCGCTACCGCCCCGTTGGCCAGCGGGGCCGACCGGGCCCGGGATGCCGCCACCACACCGCCCAGCCCGTAGCCCAGCGCGATGGGGACCAGGATGAGGAAGACCAGGTTGCTGTCGGCGTCGTCATCGACCACCGCGTTGCCGAGGATCGACAGCGGGACGAACACGGCGGCGGCGACGAGGGCGCCGGCCAGGACGGCCCGGCGGTCGAGGAGCTGCATGACCGTTCCAGCTTCGCGCGCCGCGGTCGGCCCGAGGTGCAGGGCGACGGTCGTCGGCGGGAAATGCGGGGGCTCGGGTCCGCGGGGCCAGCACTACCGTGTCGCCGTGCCCGAGACCACGATCGCCGGCCTCGGCGGCTGGCCGGGGGTGCTCGGTCGGCTGGTCGCGGGGGACGACCTGAGCGACGACGAGGCGCACGCGGTGATGGCCGAGGTCCTGGCCGGGTCGGCGACGCCCGCGCAGCTCGCCGGGTTCCTGGTGGCGCTGCGGATCAAGGGCGAAACCGCGGCCGAGATGACCGGCATGGTGCGAGCCATGGTCGAGGCCTCCGAGCCCGTCGTGCTGCCCGCCGGCATCGACGCGGTCGACACCTGTGGCACCGGTGGGTCGCCGAGCCGCCGGCGCCACGCCCTCAACGTCTCGACCATGGCCAGCCTGGTCATCGCCGGGGCCGGGGTGGCGGTGTGCAAGCACGGGAACCGGGGCGCGTCGTCCACCAGCGGGTCGGCCGACCTCTTGGAGGCCCTCGGGGTGGTCGTCGATTTGGGCCCGGCGGGCGTGGCCCGCTGCGTCGCCGAGGCGGGTATCGGCTTCTGCTTCGCCCCCCGGTTCCACCCGGCCATGCGCCACGCCGGCCCCACCCGCCGCGAGCTGGGGGTTCCCACCGTCTTCAACGTGCTGGGCCCGCTGGCCAACCCGGCCCGAGTCCGGCACCAGCTGGTGGGTGTCGGCGACCCGACCAAGGCCGAGCGCATGCTGGCCACCCTGGCCGCCGGGGGTGCCCGGCGGGTCATGGTCGTGCACGGCGCCGGCCACGACGAGCTGACCACCACCGGCCCGACGACCATCCACGAGCTGCGTGAGGGCCAGGTCGGCCGCTTCGAGCTCGATGCCACGTCGCTAGGCCTGGCCCGGGCGGCCGACGACGACCTACGGGGGGGTGACGCGGCGGCCAACGTCGAGATCATCGAGCGCCTGCTGGCGGGCCAGCGGGGACCGCATCGCGACGTGGTACTGCTGAACGCGGCAGCCGGGTTGGTCGTCGGCGGAGCCGCCGACGACCTGGTCGATGGCCTGGCCCAGGCGACAGCCGCAGTCGACGACGGTCGGGCCGCCGATGCGCTGGCCCGCCTGGTGGCGACGTCACGGGCGGCCCGTCTCGACGAGACGGCCGAGCAGACGACCTGAGGTCCGCTCGGCCGGAGGCGAGGGGAGCGCCCCCGGTAGCATCGCCGTCCGTGCCTGATGCCCCGAGCTCGCCGACGCCCAGTCGGTACCGGTGCAGCGCCTGCGGCAACCTCACCCGCTTCGACGTCGTGGTGTCGCGGCGCACCCGCGCCTTCCATCACTACACCGTCGGCGGGGAACTCAGCGTGGAGGACGAACAGGTCCTCGACGAGGTCATCGAGGAGGTCACCTGCCGGTGGTGCGGGTCGGGTCGGGGCGTCGAGCCGGTGGCGGTGGCCGACCGGCCCGGCGAGTAGCAGGACCGAGCGGAGCACACCTGTGGACGAGACCCGCGACGACCCGACGCCGACGCCCCCGGGGACCCCCGCGGTTCCGCCGGACCCGCCCTGGGACGCATCCCCGCCTCCGCCAGCACCCCCACCTCCGCCAGCACCCCCGCCCGGTGGCTGGTACCCGCAAGCGGCCCCCGCCGGACCGAGGACCGAGGGCACCGCCACCTGGTCGTTGGTCCTGGCCATCAGCTCGTACCTGGTCTGCCCGGTGATCGCGGCGGTGGTGGCGTTGTTCCTGGCCCGCTCGGCCAAGCGATCGATCCGACGATCCAACGGGATGCGGACCGGCGAGGGTGCCGCGACTGCGGCCACCGCCTTGGCCCTCCTCAACATCGTCATCTTCGTGGTCGCGTCGGCCGCGCTGATCACCTACCGAGACTCGGTGAGCGACTGGTTCAACGACCTGATCGACCGCCGCCCGGTGTCGGAGCTGACGGCCGGGGACTGTTTCAACGACGCCACCTTTGCGACGTCGAACACCGAGGTAACCGACGTGCAGATCCTGAGCTGCAATGACGCCCACGAGGCCGAGGCGTTCCTCACCGGGGAGCTTCCCGACGGGCTCGATACCCCCTTCCCCGGGACGGCGGCCGTCGCCGACACGGTCAGCGAACAGTGTTTCGCCGGGTTCGAGGACTACGTGGGCGCCACGTACGACGACTCGATCTACAGCTTCGCCTCGCTGGCGCCGGGCCGGGACGACTGGGAGGACGGCGAGCGCTGGTTCGTCTGCGCCCTGGTGCCCAAGGCTCTCGATGACTCGGTCGGGTCGGCCCGGGGCACCGGGCGCTAGGCGGCGGTGATCTCGGCGATGTCGGGGCCGACCGGGGCCCGCTGAGCGGGTGGGCGTGCTGCTGGTCACCAACGACTTCCCCCCCAAGGTGGGAGGCATTCAGGAGTACCTGTGGGAGCTGTGGCGCCGGCTCCCGGCCGAGCAGGTCGCGGTGCTCACCACCCCGCACCCCGAGTCCGCCGCCTTCGACGCCGCCCAGGCCTACCGGGTGGAGCGCACCCGGGAGCGCTGGCTCCTGCCCACCCGGTCGCTGGCTCGCCGCATCGATGCCCTGGCCGAGGAGATCGGGGCCTCACTGGTAGTGCTCGATCCGGCGCTGCCCCTGGGGGCGCTCGGTCCGTCGCTCCGCCACCCCTACGCGGTGGTCGTCCACGGGGCCGAGGTGGCCGTCCCGGGCCGGCTGCCGGGCGCCCGCCAGGCGCTGGCCCGGGTGCTGCGCCAGGCCGACCCGGTCATCGCCGCCGGCGGGTACGTGGCCGACGAGGCCGAGGTGGCGGCGGGCCGGGCTCTCCCGGTGGTGGTGGTGCCCCCGGGCGTCGACGCCGTTCGGTTCCGCCCCCTCATCCCCCCCGAGCGGACCCAGGCCCGAGCCGACTTCGGCCTGCCCGAGGGCGCCCAGGTGGTGCTCTCGCTCAGCCGGCTGGTGCCCCGCAAGGGGATGGACACACTGATCCGGGCGGCCGCCCGGCTGGCGCCGTCGCACCCGCAGCTGGTGGTGGTGATCGCGGGCGACGGTCGCGACCGTGGCCGCCTCGAGCGCCTGGTCGCTTCGACCGGGGCGCCCGTGCGCCTGATCGGTCGGGTCGAGGACGACCGCAAGGCCGCGCTGTTCGGGGCCGCCGACCTGTTCTGCCTGGCTTGCCGGAACCGTTGGGGGGGCCTCGAGCAGGAGGGTTTCGGGATCGTGGTGGTCGAGGCCGCGGCGGCCGGCATCCCGGCGGTGGCCGGCGCCAGTGGTGGTGCCAGTGAGGCGGTGGTCGACGGCCAGACGGGCCTGATCGTCGACCGCCCGGCGCACCCCGGCCACTTGGCCGCGGCCCTGGCCGAGCTCCTCGACGACGACCAGGTGCGCCGGCGGATGGGCGAGGCGGCGCGGCGCCGAGCCGAGGGCGAGCTCTCCTATGACCGGCTGGCCGCGCTCCTCTCCCCGCACCTGCTGGGGTGAGGGGCCGGGCCGAGGTCCGAGCGTCGGTCGCCGGCACCGTCACCTTCGTGGTAGTGGCGGTGGCCGCCGCCCTCTGGCCCGACGACCTCGTCGACCTGGCGGTGGCGGTGGATCTGGCCCTCTTCGCCGCCGGATGCGTCGCCTTTGCCGCCTCCTACGCCCTGGCCGTGGCGCGGAGCCGGCACGACGAGCTGTCGGTGGCCGGACTGTGGCTGCTGGCCGGCGGCCCCGGCACCGAGGTTTCCCGGGGGGTGCGGGGATGGCTGCTGGGCTCGCTCGGGGTCGAGGTGGTGGTGGCGGTGGCGACCGCCTGGGCTCGTCCCTACAGCGGTCTCGCCTTCGGGATCCTGGTGCCGACCTACGGCCTCGGGCTGGTCGGGTTGTGGGCCGTGCGCCACGGGCGCTTCCCGCCCCGGGCCGGTTGAGCGCGCGCCGCCGGGCCTCGGGCGGCACAATGGGCCGATGGCGATCGACGATCCGTCCGGCGGTGGCCGGGTGACGCACGACGAGGTCACCGAGGTCACGACCGTCGCCGCGCCCCGCCAGCAGTGCCTCGACGTGGCCACCGACTTCGAGCGGTACCCCGAGTGGGCGCTCGACGTGCGGGAGGCCGAGGTGGTCGAGCGCGACGACGAGGGCCGGGCGGTGCTGGTCTCGTTCCGAGCCGCGGCGATGGGCCACTCCACCCGCTACGTGCTCCGCTACGACCACCACCAGGTCCCGGACCGGCTGAGTTGGCGGCTCGTCGAGGGCGACCTGGTGCGGCGACTCGACGGCGAGTACGTGTTCGAACCGGTCGAGGGCGACGAGTCGGCCACCTCGGTCAGCTACCACCTCGTGGTCGAGCTGGCGGTGCCGTTGCCGGGATTCGTGAAGCGGCGAGCCGAGGGCCGGATCATGGCCACCGCGCTCGACGAGCTGAAGCGCCGCAGCGAGCACCTCGCCGCCAGCTAGCTACGCCCGTGGCCCCCGGGCGCCTCGCGGCTGGGGAACCTACGATGCAGCCCCCCGCACCGCACAGGGAGGCGCCGTGGCCGTCATCACGCAGGACGAGATCCGCCAGCTGGCCGCCTTTCAAGGTGTCGATGCTCCGGTGACCTCGTGCTACGTGGAGGTCGACGGCCGCCGCCACCCCCGATACGCCGAGGTGGTGCACCGGGTCGAACGCATGATTCACGGGGCCCGGGGCCGAGCCGAGAGCCCGTCGGTGCAGGCCGACCTCGTCCGCATCGACGACCACGTCCGGCGAGGCTTCGATCGCTCGAGAGTCCGGGGCGTGGCCATCTTCTCGTGCTCGGCCCGCGACCTGTGGCGGGTGGTCGAGCTGCCGGTGGCGGTGCGTGACCAGCTGGTGGTCAACCACTCTCCCTACGTGCGCCAGCTGGAGTGGGCGCTCGACGAGGGCGAGCGCTTCGGTGTGCTCCTGGCCGACCGCCAGCGGGCTCGGATGTTCGTCTTCGAGCTCGGCGAGCTGGTGGAGTCGACCGAGCTGTTCGAGCAGCTGCCTCGCCACGACGACGACGACCAGAGCTACCTCAAGGACAAGGGCCAGGATCACCTGGCCGCGCTGACCCACCAGCACCTGCGCCACGCTGCCGGGGTGGCCTTCGAGGTGTTCCAGCGGGAGGGGTTCGAACGCCTGGTGGTGGGCGCGCCCGACGAGATCGCCCCCGAACTCGAGTCCCACCTGCACCCCTACCTCAAGGAGCGGCTCGAGGCTCGGATCTCGGTGCCGGTGGCGGCCCCGCTGGAGGTCATCCGCCTGGCCGCCTTGGAGATCGAGGCGGGCGTCGAGCGCCGCCGCGAGGACGAGGCCGTGCGCCGGCTCCGAGCCGGCATCGGCGGTGCCGGCCGGCGGGGAGTGGCCGGCCTCGACGCCACCCTCCAGGCGCTCAACCAACGTCGGGTCGAGCTGCTGCTGGTGTCGAACGACTTCGCCGAGCCCGGGTGGCGCTGCCCGGCCTGCCAGCACGTCGGGCGGGTGGGTCGGGCCTGTCCCGTCTGCGACGCGGCCATGGACCGCGTCGACGATGTGGTCGAGGAGGCGGTGGAGGAGGCCCTGGCCCAGTCGTGCGAGGTCGAGCTGTGCGCGGGGAACGCCGACCTCGACGTCCTCGGCCGCATCGGCGCCCTCCTGCGGTACTGACGCCGGCCGGCGGCGCGTGGCGATCACTCTCGGTCTCGATGTTGGCGGCACCAAGGTCCTGGGCGTCGCGGTCGATGCCGGAGGGACCGTCCGAGCCGAGCGCCGGGTATCGACGCCGGTGGGCTTGGACGGGCTGCGCCGGGCGCTGGTCGAGGCGGCGGAAGCGCTGCGGGCCGACACCGCCGGCGACGAGACGCGGGCGGTCGGGGTAGGCCTTCCCGGCCTCGTCGACCGCCAGGGCGTGCTCCGCACCGGGCCCCACCTCCCCGAAGCCCGGATGTGGCCGGCGGCGGCCGAGCTCGGCCACGCCCTCGGGCTGCCGGTGCGGGTCGACAACGACGCCAACGTGGCTACCTGGGGCGAAGCACGCGCCGGGGCCGGCCGGGGCGTCGGCCACGTGGTCATGGTGACGGTGGGGACCGGGCTGGGCGGGGGGATCGTGGTCGACGGCACGCTGGTGCGAGGCGCCAACGGCTTCGCCGGTGAGATCGGCCACCTCCCGGTGGTTTCCGGGGGCCGGGTGTGTCCCTGCGGGCAGGCCGGGTGCTGGGAGCGCTACGCCTCGGGCACCGCCCTCGGCATGCTGGCCCGGGAAGCGGCGGCCGCCGGGCGGGCCCCGGCCGTGCTGGCCCGAGCCGGGGGCAGCACGGCCGAGGTGTCGGGCGAGCACGTGACCGACGCCGCGGCGGAGGGCGACCGGGCCGCGATCGCCCTGCTGGCCGAGCTGGGCCACTGGCTGGCGGTGGGCCTGGCCGGATTGGTGGACGTGTTCGATCCCGAGCGCATCGTCGTGGGCGGCGGCCTGGCCGACGCCGGTGACCTGCTCCTCGGCCCGACTCGGGCGGCCCTCGACCGCATGGTCATGGGCCACGACGTGCGCCCGTCGGTCCCGGTGGTGCCGGCCGCCCTGGGTGAGCGGGCGGGCGCCATCGGCGCCGCCCTGCTGGCTCGGGAGCCGGTTGAATCGGCCAGGGGCTGACCGGGGCGACGACTACCCTCGCCGTGGTGGAGTTCCGCCGGATCAACTCGCTTCCCCCTTACGCCCTCGGTGTCATCGACGGGCTGAAGAAGGAGGCTCGGTGGGCCGGCACCGACGTCATCGACTTCGCCTTCGGCAACCCCGACCTCCCGTCGCCGCCGATCGCGGTCGAGAAGCTGACCGAGGCCGCGCACAATCCCCGGAACCACCGCTACTCGTCGAGCAAGGGCATCCCCAAGCTCCGCCAGGCGGTGACCGACCTCTACCAGCGCAAGTGGGGGGTCACCCTCGACCCCGACACCGAGGTGATCAACACCATCGGAGCCAAGGAGGGATTCAGCCACCTCATGTGGACCCTGGTCGGGCCTGGCGACGCGGCCCTGGTGCCGTCGCCGACGTACCCGATCCACATCTATGGCCCGCTTTTCGCCGGGGCCGAGGTCCGGGAAATGCCGATGGGCGACGCCGGGGCCGACTTCTTCGAGACCCTGGTCGAACGCTACGAGTGGTCCTGGCCCAAGCCTCGAGTGATCGTCCTCAGCTTCCCCCACAACCCGACCGGCACCTGCGTCGAGCTCGACTTCTTCCAGAAGGTGGTCGACTTCGCACGGGAGCGTGAGGTCATCGTGGTCCACGACTTCGCCTATGCCGACCTGGGCTTCGACGGCTACCAGCCGCCCTCCATCCTCCAGGCCGAGGGGGCCAAGGAGGTGGCCGTCGAGCTGTACTCGATGACCAAGTCGTTCTCCATGGCCGGGTGGCGGGTGGCCTTCATGGTCGGCAACCCCCAGGTGATCGCGGCCCTGGCCAAGCTCAAGAGCTACCTCGACTACGGGGTGTTCCAGCCGATCCAGATCGCGGCCACGGTCACGTTGAACGAAGCCGGCGACTACCCCGACGAGCTGCGGGAGATCTACCAGGGCCGCCGTGATGCCCTCTGCGACGGGTTGTCCCGTATCGGCTGGGAGGTGCCCAAGCCGAGGGGGACGATGTTCGTGTGGTGCGAGATCCCCGAGCCCTACCTCGAGATGGGCTCGCTGGAGTTCGCCAGCATGCTGGTCACCGAGGCCGCGGTGGCGGTGTCGCCGGGCGTCGGTTTCGGTCCCGGAGGCGAGGGCCACGTGCGCTTCGCGCTGATCGAGAACGAGCAGCGCATCGCCCAGGCGGTGCGGAACCTGCGGCGGGCCCTGACCAAGCTCTGAGCAAAGCACCCGCTTGCTTGGCGTTCTCCCATCAGTAACAGGGCGTTCACAAGCTCCCGGTAGGTTCTCGACATGGCCACCTACGTCATGCGCCTCTGGGTCTCGGACCGTCCCGGATCGCTGGGTCACGTGGCCACCGCCGTCGGCACCGCCGGGGGCGACGTGGTCGGCATCGAGATCATCGAGCGAGGCGCCGGGCGAGCGGTCGACGAGCTCACGGTCGAACTGGCCCCCCCGGGGACGCTCGACGAACTGGTGGCCGCCGTCACCGCGGTCGAAGGGGTCGACGTGGAGGATGCGGTGCTGGCCATCGGCCCCGCCCGCGACCCTCGGATCCAGGCCCTCGACGCGGCCATCGTGCTGGTCGAGGCCGGCACCCCCTCGCAGGTGCTCGATGGGTTGCTCTGGACCATCGGCCGGGAGGTGGGTGCCGAGTGGACCGCGGTGGTGGACCTCGTCGAGTCGGTGGTGCTGTGCGCCGAGGGGCCGGCGCCGTCGCCGGAGTGGCTGGTGGCGTTCGCCCACGGCAGCGTCAGCGCCGGTATCGGGCCGGGACCGGGCGGCACCGGCGACGTCACCTGCGCCACCCTCGAGGGCACCGACCTGGCGGTGGTGGCCGGCCGACCCCAGCGCCCGCTGCGGTGGAGGGAGCGACGGGAGGTCAGCGCGCTGTCCCGCATCGCCGGAGTCCGGCTGGCCGAGCTGACGCTGCGGGGCTCGCTGCTGACCCACCCCAGCACCACCCGATAGTCGGGCAGGCCCCGACGTTGCCGGGGGCCGGGCTGGTTAGCGTGGCGGCGTGAAGATCGGGATCCTCACCGGCGGCGGCGACTGCCCCGGACTCAACGCCGTCATCCGGGCCGTGGTCCGCAAGGGCGAGCGGCTCCACGACGACACCTTCGTCGGCTTCCTCGACGGGTGGCGGGGGGTCCTGGAAGGTCACTGGCGGCCCCTCGATGTCGAGGCCATGCGGGGGACCCTGCCCCGGGGCGGCACCGTCATCGGGACCTCCCGGACCAATCCGTACACCATCGAGGGTGGCGCCGAGCGGTGCCGGGCCAGCCTGCAGGAGCTGGAGATCGACGCGCTGATCGCCATCGGCGGCGAGGACACCCTCGGGGTGGCCAACCGGCTGGCCGGCGAGGGGGTGTCGATCGTCGGGGTCCCCAAGACCATCGACAACGACCTGGGGGCCACCGAGGTCACCTTCGGGTTCCACACCGCGGTCCAGATCGCCACCGACGCCATCGACCGGCTGCACACCACCGCCGAGTCGCACGACCGGGTCATGGTCTGCGAGGTGATGGGTCGCCACGCCGGCCACATCGCGCTCTACGCCGGGATCGCCGGCGGGGCCAGCGAGATCCTCGTGCCCGAGGAGCCCTTCGACATCGACGAGGTCTGCGAGTCGCTGCGAACCCGCCACGCCAAGGGCCGCTTCGCCTCCGTGGTGGTGGTGGCCGAGGGGGCGGCGCCCAAGGAGGGGACCATCTCCATCGAGGAGGGAGAGGTCGACCAGTTCGGTCACGTCCGACTCGGCGGCATCGGCAACCTCCTGGCGGCCGAGATCGAGGCCCGCACCGGCTTCGAGACCCGGGTCACCATCCTCGGGCACATCCAGCGGGGCGGGACGCCGACCGCCTTCGACCGGGTGCTGTCCACCCGGTTCGGGATCGCCGCCATCGACGCCGTCCACGCCGGGGGCTTCGGCCAGATGGTGGCCCTGCGGGCCGACCGGATCGTGCTCGTCCCGCTGGACGAGGCGGTGGCCGAGCTGAAGTTGATCGACCCGTCGCTCTTCCACGAGGTGGCCGAGGTCTTCTTCGGCTGATCGGGCCGATCCCGCTGACTTCCTCCGAGGGTCAGGGCTGGCGGACTTCAGGGCAACGGTCATCCGCTGGCGTGACCGGCACCGTAGAGCGCCCGACGACAGACCTCGCCGAGCTACCCAGCCGGCGTCCGGAGGAGTCGAGGAGGACTCGGATGCAGATCAGCGAAGGAGCGCTCAAGCGGATGGTCGGCGATGTCGACGACCAGCACCGCGAGAGCATGGGCAGCTTCCACGACGACAACCGCGAGCTCATCTTCGGAGAGGGCCGCCGCCTGGGGGGCCAGGACCGGCGAGGGTTCCTGACCAAGGCTGCCCTCGGCGGCGCCGCCCTCACCGTGGGCAGCGCGCTGGTGCCGGTGTCGCGGCTCCTCCCGAGGGCCATGGCGGCCGAGGTGACCGACACCGACGTGGCCACGTTTGCAGCCAGTGTCGAGTACGCCGCGGTGGCGGCCTACCAGATGGGTGCCCCGCTGCTCAGCGGTGCCGTACTCACCGCGGCCGAGACGTTCGCCGGTCACCACCAGGACCACGGCGACGCGTTCGCCGGCCTGGTCGGCGGGGCCAAGCCGGCGGCCAACGCCAAGCTGATCGAGGCGCTCACTCCCACCCTCCAGGGCCTCAAGACCCAGGAGGACGTGCTGGCGTTCGCCTTCCAGCTCGAGAACCAGGCCGCCGCCACCTACCTGTTCGCGCTGGGCGTCCTCACCAGCCCCGACGCCGCCGAGCTGACCGCCTCGATCCTCCCGGTCGAGTCCCAGCACGCGGTGGTCCTGGGCAGCGCCCTCGGCTACGCGGCCGACACCGCCAACTACCTGCCCGTGGAGATCAGCGTGGCGGCCATGGGGGCCGAGGCGCTCACCCCCGACGACTACCCCGTCTCCTAACCCCGCCCGATCCCACCAGGAGGACACAAGACGATGGACATCTCCCGAGACGAGCTGCGCCGCGAGCTCCGCGGCGTCGAGCGTGACCAGCGCGAGGCCATGCCGAGGTTCACCGAGGCCTTGAAGCGGGTCTTCGGCGACCGCCAGCACAGCCCCCGAGACCGAGCCGACTTCGCTCTCGGCGGCCTCGACCGCCGCCGCTTCCTGACCTTCGGTGGCATGACCGTGCTCACCGGTGCGGTCATCGCCGCCTGCGGCAGCGACGACGACGGCGACAGCGGGTCGGGCACGGGCGCCACCACCAGCACCACGATGGGCAACGGCACCTCCACCGAGCAGGACATCACCGTGCTGCGGACCGCGTCGTCGCTCGAGGAGCTGGCGGTCGAGACGTACCAGGCGGCGATCGACAACGCCTCTGCGCTGGGTATCTCCTCGGCCGTGGCGGAGTTCGCGGTGCTCTTCCAGAGTCACCACATGGAGCACTCCCAGACGTTCCAGCGGGCCACCACCGACCTGGGCGGCGATGCCTACACCATGGCCAACCCGGTGCTCAAGGAGATGGTGGTCGACCCGGCGGTGGCCGCCCTCACCGACGAGCGCAGCGTGCTGGCCTTGGCCTACACCCTCGAGGTGGCGGCCGCCCAGACCTACCAGGGCGTCGTGCCGATGCTGTCCTCGCCCGACCTGTGGGCGGCGTCGATGGCCGTGGGTGGCGTCGAGGCCCGCCACGTCACCATCCTCGGTGGTGTCCTGGCCAGCGCCGAGTACCCGCAGTACGCGGCGGGAGGCTTCCAGACCACCGAGGCCTTCCAGTCCAGCGTGGTGGACCTGGAGGCCCTGGTCTAGGGAACGGTTCCCGGGGAGGTCGGCCCGCGGGCGGACCTCCCCGGGGTGGCGCTCAGGAGGATGCCAGCAGCTCCCGCAGGTCGCTGGCCACCAGCGGCTCGTCGGTGAGCTGGCCGTCGGCCCCGGGCACCGGCTGGGCCTCGCCGTTGAGCGCGAACAGCACGCTGTTGACGCCGTCGATGGCGATGGCGGTGAGCGCCAGCTGACCGAGCGCGGCTCGCTGGTCCTGGCGGGGAATGTCGGCCACGGTGGCCGACAGGTCGAGGGTGACCAGGCCGTTGTCGGGTCCGACCACGCCGAGAAGGATCGTCCCGCTCGGTACCGCGCTGCGCAACCCGAGGGTGCTCTCGGTGCGGCCGGGCCCCGCCAGCAGCGCAGTGATCACGCCGACGACGTCGTTGCCGTCGGGCACTCGTCGCCGTCGCTCGACCAGCTGGCCGTCGCTGTCGACCAGGAAGATGGTGGCGTTGCCGGTGGTGCTCTCGTCGGCCGCCGACCGCTGGTCGGGGTCGAGGAGGTCGAAGGGAACCTGATCGGGGTCGACCTGGCGGGGCTGGGCATCGGTGGGCACCCCGCACCCGACCACCGCCAGTGCCAGGACCACCGCCCCCAGGGCGGCGACCGGGCGGCGCCCGATCACGACTCGACCTCCGACGCCGGCACCGCGGCCGGGCCGAGATCCTCTTCCGGCAGCTCGGGGAGGCCGTGGAGGACCCGGGCCAGCTCCAGCACGAAGCGTGCCCCCGTCGGCTCGTCGGGACGATCCTCGATCCACACCCGCCCGCCATGGAGCTCGATGTGGCCCCGGACCAGGGAAAGGCCGAGGCCGGTGCCCTCGCTCATACCCCGGCTGCGGGCCTCGACGTGGGCCCGGGAGAACCGCTCGAAGACCCGCTCTCGCTCGTCGGGACGGATGCCGGGTCCGGCGTCCTCCACCCCGACCCGGACCGTCGCCCCGAGGACGTCGACGGTGATGCGGGTGGCGCCCCCGGCGTAACTGGTGGCGTTGTCGAGCAGGTTGGTCATGACCCGGACGAAACGACGCTTGTCGACCGGAACGATGCAACCTTCGGCCCCCGGTCCGAGCACGACCGGCACCGGGGTCGGGCTGCTGGCCGCCACCGACTGGCGCACCAGCTCGGCGATGTCGACCTCGCCCAGGTCGAGGCTGGCCGCCCCGGCGTCGAACCGGGAGATCTCGAGCAGGTCGTCGACCATGGCGGTGAACCGGCCAATGTCGTCGCGCAGCAGGTCGAGTGCAGCCCGGGCCCGATCCGGGATCTCGTCGCGCTGACCTTCGAGCACCTCGACCGCGGCCGCCAGCGTGGTGAGGGGCGACCGCAGCTCGTGGCTGACATCGGACGCGAAGCGGGTGTCGCGCTCGATCCGCTCCTGGAGGGCGCCGGCCATGTCGTTGAACGAGCCGACCAGCGCGCCGAGGTCGGCGTCGTCGACCCGCGCCACCCGGGTGTCGAGCCGGCCACCGGCGATGGCGGCCGCCGCCCGGCGCACCTGCGACAGCGGGCGCAGCACGTGGCGGCTCGCGTAGGCCCCCAGGGCGGCGCCGGCGACCGTGGTCAGCAAGGCCGCCACCACCAGCGAGATCCCGAGCGAGCGCAAGGTGCTGTCGAGCTCGTCGAAAGTCGAGACCTCGAAGTAGGCGGCATCCACCGACGGGATGGGGATACCGATGACGAAGGTCGTCTGGCCCCCGTCGTCATAGCGCATACGGGTGGTGGTGCCGCCGAGCACGTCGTCTCGGACCTCGTCGGGGATGCTGGGCCCGACCCCGGAGAACCACTGCCCGCTCCGGTACAGCACCGGGCTGGCGCTCGACTGGGTGCGCAGCGAGTCGAGCAGCGCGCTCTCTTCGGTGCCCGCCACCTGGAGGTTGTCGCGGATCACCCGGGCGTTGACGTAGGCCTCGGTGGTGGCCGTCCGCTCCCGTTGCTCGACCAGGTTCTGGCGCACCAGCGAGAACGAGATCACGGCCATGAGAGTCGAGAGGGCCAGCCCGCCCAGGGCGAAGGCGGCGATCAGCCGGGCTCGCAGCCCCAGGCGGCGGGCCTGGGGGAGTAGGCGCTGGCCGACGCCGACCAGGCGCGCCCGCAGGCCCTGGCGGCGCTGGGAGGTCATGCTCAGGGTTGGAGCTTGTAGCCGAGGCCCCGAACGGTGAGGACGTGGCGAGGGTTCGCCGGGTCGGGTTCGACCTTGGTCCGCAGCCGGCGGACGTGCACGTCGACCAGTCGACCGTCGCCGAAGTAGTCGTAGCCCCAGACCCGCTCGAGCAGCTCCTCGCGGGAGAACACCTTGCCCACGTTGAGGGCCAGCTCGCAGAGCAGGCGGAACTCGGTGCGGGTGAGGTGGATCTCCCTGGTCCCGGAGCGGACCGTGCCCTCGTCGGGGACGATCTCGAGCTCGCCGAAGCGGAGGTGGGCCCGGCCCGGCCCGACCGGTCGGGTCCGCCGGAGGAGGGCCCGGATGCGGGCCGAGAGCTCCTTGGGCTGGAACGGCTTGGTCAAGTAGTCATCCGCACCGGCTTCGAGCCCGGCCACCACGTCGTGGGTGTCGGTGCGGGCGGTGACCATGACGATGGGCACGTCACTGGTGCGCCGCAGGGCCCGGCACAGCTCGAAGCCGTCGATGCCGGGGAGCATCAGGTCGATCAGGACCACGTCGGTCGGGTGGGCCTCGAACACCTCGAGGGCGGTCTCGCCGGTGTCGGCCTCGTGGACCTGCCAGCCCTCGTCCTCCAGGGCCATGCGCACTGCGGTGCGAATGCGCTCGTCGTCCTCGACGGTGAGGATGTGGGTCGCCATGGCCTCTCAGGATGCCGCATGCCGCGGTCGGGCGCCGGCCTCCCCCAACAACTGGTCGAGGGCGGCGGCGATGCCCGGGGCGGCGGCGACCGTGAGCGTCCTCGGGGGGTGCGGGCTGGGACCGACCTCCAGCACCGCACCGGCCTCGAGCGCCACCAGGCCTCCGGCGGCGCCGTCCCAGGGTTGGAGGCCCTCCTCGTAGAAGGCGTCGAGTCGGCCGCAGGCCACCCAACACAGATCGATGGCCGCCGCTCCGGCTCGGCGGATATCGCGCACCCGGGGCAGGACCTGGACGAGCACCTCCGCCTGCTGGGCTCGATGGGCGGCGTGGTACGAGAAGCCCGTGCCGACCAGTGACATCGCCAGCGAGTCGACGCCGGAGCAGGTGAGGGGCAGGCCGTCGCGATGGGCGCCCCGGCCCCGGACGGCGCTGAACGTCTCGCCCTGCGCCACGTCGATCACGACGCCGACCTCGACCCGTCCGTCGATCTCGGCCGCCACCGAGACGCCGTAGGACGGGAAGCCGTAGAGGTAGTTGGTGGTGCCGTCGAGGGGATCGACCACCCAGCGCACGCCGGAGCTGCCCGGCCGGGACGTGCCCTCCTCGCCCAGTAGCCCGTCGTCGGGTCGGACGGACAGGATCGTGCTCGCGATGTCGGCCTCGGCAGCCCGGTCGACCTCGGTGACCATGTCGGTGGCCGACGACTTGGTGGCGACCTGGCGCCCCTCGGGCCGGCGCCCGGCGCCGAGGATGGCCGCCGCGCCCTGGGCGGCGGCCGACGCGACTGCCGCCAACTCGTCGAGCAGGTTGTCGTCGGGCACTGGCGGCGACGGTAGCGGGAAGCCCTACCATCGCCTGACGGTGCCCCACGACCTCGTCGACCTGCGCTCCGACACCCTCACCCGACCGACGGCCGAGATGCGCCGGGCCATGGCCGACGCCGAGGTGGGCGACGACGGCTACGGCGAGGACCCCACCGTGCGCCGCCTGGAGGAGCGCTACGCCGCGCTGGTGGGGAAGGCCGCCGGGCTCTTCCTGCCGTCGGGAACGATGGCCAACCAGGTGGCGATGCGGGCCCAGGCACCGGCGGGCACGGTGGTGCTCGCCGGGCGGTCGTCGCACATCGCCAGCTTCGAGCACGCCGCCACCGGGCTGGCGTCGTTCCAGCTGGTCACCCTGGACGACCTGAGCGGCGCCATCGATCCGGACGCGGTGGCCTTTCACGTGGCGGCCGCCGATCACCACTGGACCCGCCCGTCGCTGGTCTGTGTCGAGCAGACCCACATGGCCAGTGGCGGCCGGGTGCTGCCCGACGAGGTCCTCGATCGGGTGGCGGTGAGCGGTTTGCCGGTGCACATGGACGGTGCTCGCCTCCTGAACGCGGCGGTCGCCACCGCTCGCCCGCCCGCGGTGCTGGCGTCGTGGGCCACCACGGTGTGGACGGCTCTGACCAAGGGTCTGTGCGCCCCCGTGGGGTCGGTGCTGGCGGGACCCCACGACGTGATCGGCGAGGCCCGTCACTGGCGTCGGCGACTCGGCGGCCAACTGCGGCAGGCCGGGGTTCTGGCGGCCGCTGGCCTGGTGGCGCTCGACTCGATGGTCGACCGGCTGGCCGACGACCATCGCCGAGCCCGGGAGCTGGCCGTGGCCGTCGCTGACCGCTGGCCCGACGCGGTCGACCCGGCCGCGGTCGACACCAACATCGTGGTCTTCACCCACGCCGATCCGGCCACGGCGCTCGGCCACCTCCGGGCGGCGGGGATCCTGGCCGGCACGGTGGGCCCGGGGCGGGTGCGGCTGGTGACCCACCACGACGTCGACGACGCCGACATCGCCCGTGCCACCGCCGCCCTCCGGGTGGCGCCGTGAGTACCGCCGCCCTCCGGGTGGCGCCGTGAGCATCTCGCCGGTCCTCCTCGGCGACACCCCTGCCCGAGCCCTGGCCGTCTACGCCCACCCCGACGACGTCGAGGTGTCCTGCGGGGGAACCCTGGCCCGGTGGGCCGCGGCCGGCAGCGAGGTCCACGTGGTCGTCGCCACCCGGGGCGAGAAGGGGAGCGCGGCGATCGATGCCGATCCGGTCGCCCTGGCCGAGGTCCGGGCCGCCGAGGTCCACGCCGCGGCCGAGGTGCTCGGCCTGGCCGGAGTCGAGCTACTCGGCCACCCCGACGGCGACCTCGACGTCGACCCCCGGTCACTGCGGGCCGAGATCGTCGCCGCCGTGCGCCGGGTTGCCCCCGTCACGGTGGTATGTCCCGACCCGACCGCCGCGCTCTTCGGCGACCGCTACGTCAACCACGTCGACCATCGGGCCATCGGGTGGGCGACGCTCGATGCGGTGGCCCCCGCGGCCGCGTCGCCGGCCTACTTCCCGGAGGCCGGGCCGCCCCACCAGGTGGAGACCGTGCTGCTCAGCGGGTCGCTCGAGGCGGACGTCTGGGTCGACGTCACCGCCACCATCGACCGCAAGATCGAGGCCCTGTCCCGTCACCGGTCGAGACTCGGCGAGGGCGACGAGGGGTGGCTGGGCGACTTCGTCCGCAGCCGGGCCGCCGACGACGCCCGGCGGCTCGGTGTCGCCCATGCCGAGGGCTTCCGCATCCTCCGGCTCGGTTGACGAGCGCGGGCTCGCGCCCGCGGCGGCCCGCGGCCTCGGTCAGGGAAGCTCGGCCGGGCGCCGCCACTCGGCCATGGCCCGCAGGACCAGGACGGCGATGACCCCCACCCCACCGGCCCCGGCCAGCGCACCGACGACCGCCCCCAGCGTGGTGGGGCCACCGCAGCGCCCGCTGCACTGCAGGTCGACCAGGGCCCAACCGATGACCCCGCCGGACAGGCCGCCCACGACGATCGCCGCGAAGGCCAGGACCCGGGCCCACACCGATGGCAGGGCCGTGGGCGCGTAGGGCCGGGCCGGCCGGCCGGGGGTCGGGCTGTCCACGGCTGCAGCCTACGACCGCCGCCCATGCACCCAGGCGGGCGTGTCCGGCGGCGGCCTAGGCGGGCCGGAGTGTCCGGCGGCCGTGCCTAGAGTCTTCGAGGTGCGTGCCCTGGTCGTCCTCCCCACGTACCAGGAGGCACCGAACATCGTCGCCGTGCTCGAACGCCTGCGTCTCGAGGCTCCGAAGGTCGACGTGCTGGTGGTGGATGACGGCAGCCCCGACGGCACGGCCGATTTGGCGGAGGAGGCGGCCGCCCGTCTCCAGCAGATCGTGGTCCTCCGTCGGCCGGGCAAGTCGGGCCTCGGCCAGGCCTACAAGGCTGGCTTTGCGGTCGCGCTCGAGCAGGGCTACGACGCCGTGGTGGAGATGGATGCCGATCTCTCCCACGACCCGGCGGCGGTGCCCTCGTTGCTCAGCGCCCTCGACCAGGAAGGTGCTGACCTGGCCGTCGGGGCTCGTTATGTGCCCGGAGGGGCCATCCCGGCGTGGTCGTGGCACCGGGCGGCGCTGTCGCGATGGGGGAACCGTTACGCAGCGGTGGTGCTCGGACTCGAAGTGCACGATGCCACCTCGGGGTTCCGGGCCTATCGCACCGCGATGCTGGCCGACCTGGCCCTCGAAGACGTCCGGGCCGACGGCTACGGATTCCAGATCGAGATGGTCTACCGAATCACCCGGGCCCGCGGCCGGGTGGTCGAGGTGCCGATCACGTTCGTCGATCGCACGGCTGGCACGTCGAAGATGTCAGGGCGGATCGTGGTCGAGGCACTGCTGCTGGTGACCGCGTGGGGCGTGCGCGACCGGGTCCGATGGCTCCTCGACCGCGCCCGGGGTCGTCGGGTCGGGAGTGCGGCGGGTCGGTAGCGGTGGCCGGGCCGACGATCCTGCACGTCGACCTCGACGCGTTCTTCGTGGCCGTCGAGGTGGCCGACGACCCCAGCCTGGCCGGGCGCCCGGTGGTGGTGGGTGGGACCGGCACCCGAGGGGTGGTGGCGGCCGCGTCCTACGAGGCCCGCTACCACGGGATCCACTCGGCCATGCCCACCGCCCGGGCCCGTCGCCTCTGTCCCGACGCGGTGTTCATTCCGGGGCGCCACGATCGCTACCGGGAGGCCAGCGCCGCCTTCCACGCCGTGCTCCAGACCTTCACCCCGCTCGTCGAGGGGATCGCCCTCGACGAGGCGTTCCTCGACGTCGGCGGGGCCGCCCGGCTGCTGGGCGACGGTCCCGCCATCGCCTGGGCGCTGCGGGCGCGGGTGGCCGACGACCTGGGCCTGTCCTGCTCGGTCGGGGTCGCGCCGCGAAAGCTCACCGCCAAGCTGGCCTCGGAATCGGCCAAGCCGCGGCCGTCGGCCCGGGGGCCGGTGGCCGGATCGGGAGTGGTCGTGGTCGGAGCCGACGACGAGATCGCCTTCCTCCACCGCCATCCGGTCGCCTCCCTGTGGGGTGTCGGCCCGGCCACCCAGCAGCGCTTGGCCGGACTCGGCGTCACCCCCGTCGGCCAGCTGGCCGCGCTGCCGGTCGAGGTCGGGATCCGGACGCTGGGGGAGGCCGCCGGCCGGCGGCTCCACGACCTGGCCTGGGCCCGCGACGAGCGCCCGGTCGAGCCGCAGCGTCAGGCCAAGTCGGTCGGCCACGAGGAGACCTTCGCGGTCGACGTCCACCAGCGCCCGGTGCTGGAGGGACACACCGCCCGACTGGCCGACGCGGTGGCCGCCAGGCTGCGCCGGGCCGGCCTGGCCGGCCGATGCGTCCAGCTCAAGGTCCGCTTCGGCGACTTCCGCACCATCACCCGCTCCCACACCGTGACCGACCCGATCGACACGGGGCCGGCGGTCGCCGGGGCAGCCCGCCAGCTCCTCGACGGCGTCGACATCGGGTCCGGGGTGCGGTTGCTGGGTGTGAGCGTGTCGCTCCTCGGACCTCCGCCGGCCCGGCAGCTCCGGCTCGACGACGACCCGAGCTGGCGTGAGGTCACCGACGCGATCGACGAGATCCGGGTTCGCTACGGCGACGACGCCATCGCCCCCGGGGCGGCCCTGGGGGCGGGCGGGGTCCGGACCCGACGGGCCGGCGACCACCAGTGGGGGCCCGAGGCCGACCACCGGCAGGGCCCGGACCGCGTTGTCGGCGCCCGAGGCGAGTGGGATGATCGGCGCTAGCATCCATCCCCCAAAGGCCTGTCCGGGAAGCACCCGAACGGGCGACGACGGAGCGCACGGAGGCCCGGCGTGCCGCTTTCCGAGAACGAGCAACGGATCCTTCGGGAGATCGAGCAGCAGCTCTACGCGTCCGATCCCGCGTTGGCCCACGAGGTCGGCTCGACCACCATCTACCGCCACGCCGGTCGCAACCTCAAGTGGGCGGCCGCGGGCTTCGTGGTCAGCGTGGTCTTCATGGTCCTGACCCTGTCGGTGTCGCCCCTCTTGGCCTTCGGCGGCTTTCTCGGCATGTTGGCCGCCGCGACCTGGTTCGAGCGGAACCTCCGCAAGATGGGTCGGGCCGGTTGGCAGGAGTGGACGTCGTCGATGCGGGCCGGGAACGTCGGCGGCGCCTTCGGCTCGGCCCGCCGTCGCATGCGCGACCGCTTCGACCGCGAGTAGAGCCTGCTCAGACCTGCTCCCGGATGTCGATGCGGGGCTGACGCCGGGGGAGCAGGGGGCGTGGGTCGTACCAGCGGCGGATGCGCTGGGAGCGGTCGAAGGTGGCCTCCACACCGGCGGTGATCGAGGCTGCTGCCTCCTCGGCCCGGGTCGCCAACGCCGGGTCGACCCCGCTCGCCGCATAGCGGGCGTAGGTGACCATGCCGGCCAGACCGGTCACCAGGCGGGGGTCGACGCCTGGCGCCCGAGCTGCCCGACGGGCGTACTCGGCCGGCGTCTCCCAATCGCGGTGGTGGGTCCCGACCTCGTCGGCGGCGGCCACCACGTCGTCCCAGGCCACGATCACCCGGCCGCTCGGGTCGTTGGCCCGGGCCCGCCGCCGTCGGCGTAGCCACCGCCGCAGCCCGAGCAGGCCCAGCGGCCACAGCACGGCCCCCACCCCCACCACCAGGCCGGCCAGGGCGAAGCGGCCCTTCCAGGCCCCCCGGCGGTTGTTCACCACGGCTCCGGTGGTGCCGAGGTCGCCGCCGAAGTCGGGCAGGGTCGTCGCCGTGGGGTCCGCCGGCGCGGTGGTGACCGACGGGTCGAGGGTGGTGGTCGTGAACTCGGGTCCGGTGGGCTGTTGGGCCGACACGCCGGTGTAGTCGCTGGCACCGGGGATGCCCCGACCCGGGGTCGGTTCGAACGCCACCCACCCCACGCCCTCGAAGTACACCTCGGGCCAGGCGTGGGCGTTGTAGCCCCGCACCTGGTAGCGCCCGTCCTCGCCGAGCTGGCCCGGGGTGAAGCCGACGGCTACCCGGGCGGGCAGGCCCACGGCCCGCGCCATGGCCGCATAGGCCCCCGCGAACTGCTCGCAGTAGCCGGTGCGAGAGTCGAACAGGAATCGTTCGAGATCGTCGGTCGCGTGCCCCGAGGACACGGTCAGGTCGTAGGTGAAGGATCCGTCGCGGAAGTAGTCCTGCAAACGCCGGGCCTTCTCGTACTGCGTGGCGTCGGGCCCCACGATCTGGCCGGCCAGCTCCTGCACCCGGGTGCTGAAGCCCTCGGGTAACGCGGTGTTGGTGGTCGCGATGGCGGCCGGGGCGGTGGCGGCGACGTCGGCCAGGGCCTCGGGGTCGACGTCGGGGCGGACCGAGCGCACCAGGTAGGAGGTCCCCTCCTCGGGGGGGTCGGCGCCCTCGGCCACCAGGCTCGCCGACTCCGCGTCGTAGGCCGCGTCGATCCCGCTCACGTCGATCGGCTGGTAGGCGGCGGGCAGCCACACCGAGGAGAGGTCGCCGATCAGCACCGACTGGGTCACCACCTCCGAGCCTCGTGGTGCCTCCTGGCGGAGGGCGTCGTCGGCCGACTCGTAGCGCCGCTTGGAGGACCAGATGCGCCCGTCGAACTGGTCGAGCGACGTGAGGCGCCAGTAGCTGGCGCTCTCGGCGCCGACCGAGAACGCCACGGTGTCGGCCTGGTCGACCAACCGGGTGCGGATGTCGACCAGCGGGCTGACGGTCACCCGGGTGCCGGCGTCGGCCCGGTCGCTGGCCCGCCACGGGATCACGGCCCGGGCATCGGCCCCGGGCAGCATCGGGCCGATCACGACCGCGGCGACCAACCCGATGGCGATCAGCCCCAGACCGGCCCGGGCCAGGCTGGTGCCGGCCCCCATCGGATCGGTGGCCAGCTGACCCGGTGCGACCGATTGGGCCAATCCCCGCTGGCCCAGCCAGTAGGCGAGCAGGGCCGCCAGGAAGACGGCGGTGGTCACCAGGCGGTGGCGGCCCCCGCCGAGAGCGGCGCCGAACACGAAGATGCTGATGGCCGGGACGACCGCCTCGATGCGGGCGTTGGCCCGGAAGGCGGCGGTGTCGGCGGTGACCGCGACCACGGCCACCACCAGTACCCCGACCACCAGGAACCCGGCGGCCACGGGCGCGGGCGCGGCGGCATTGCGGAAGACCTCCCAGGCCCGGGTGAGCTCGTCGCTGGCCGCGGCCCAGGAGTCGGTGGTGGGGACTCCGTAGAGGGTGGTCTCTGGCCACTTCAGCCAGGTGAGGAGGGCGACCAGGCCGCCGGCCACGAGGGCCACGCCGACCAGCACGGGTCGCCCGTCACGGCGAACCAGGCTGGCCGCCCCGTGGGCCGCGACCGCGGTCAGGGCCAGCGGGACGAAGAACGAGGCGTCGTCGAAGATCCGGATCAACCCGAAGATGGCGGCCACCGTGACCCCGGCCAGGGTCGTCTCGGCCAACAGGAGCGCCAGTTGCCCGGGGGGCCGGGGGACGTCGGCCACCGCCATGCGCCCCGGCAGGTTCTGGAGGCGGCGGCTCAAGGGTCGCGGCGCATGGTCAGACCCGACTGACGGGCACGGGCCCCGATTGCAGGAGCGCCCGCCAGGCCGGGGGGAAGGGGTCGCCGGGGCCGAGGCGGGCGCTGCTGGGCGGCAGCGGCCCCTCACCCCCGTCGTCGGTGCCGAAGGCGACCACTGCGACCGAGGGAAACGACAGCCGGAGCCGGCCGGCGGACTCGATGTCGGCCGGCCACCGGCCCCCGAGGAGCACGGCCGCGGCCCCGCCGTGGCCGGTCGAGCCGATGAGGGCCAGCGTGCTGGCCAGGTCGGCGGCGTTGGTGAGCCGCACCGTGGCCAGATGCTCGAGGATGGCCTCGACGTGGGCGGCGGCCGTCGAGATGCCGGAATCGAATCGGGCCGTCGTCACCAGCCGGACCTGGGCGCGGCGGGCCGCACAGGCGAGGAGGATGCTGGCCGCGGCCGACACCGCCCGCTCGAAGGTCTCCGGGTTGTGGGCGGCCGAACGGACATCGAGGACCAAGGTCGCTCGGCGCTCCCAGGGCAGCTCGTCCTGGCGGACCATGAGCTCGTCGCGCCGGGCGGAGGTGGGCCAGTGGACCCTCCGCAGGTCGTCGCCGGGAACGTAGGTGCGCAGGGTCGAGAACTCCTCGCCCACACTCGTCTGGAGGTCGATGTGCCCGGTGCCGGTGAGCAACGAGTCTCCGGCCGCCGCCGGCAGCGCCAGGACGTCGTCGATCCGGGGCCAGACGGTGAGCTCGACCGCCGGGGCGACCGGCGTCTCCACCCGGACCAGTCCGAACGCGTCGGTCAGGGTGAGGTGCAGGGGACCCACCCGCCGCAGGCCCCGCCGCTCGGTGGGCAGGGCGTAGGCAGCGTGGACGACCTTGCCAGGATCGAGGGGCGCGGTCACGACCCGAGCGACATGGTCGTCGTCGACGGGATCGGTCAGGGTCACCAGCGGCGAGCGGGTGGCGGCACGATTGCGGACGGTGAGGTCGACCCGGCTGGGGCTACCGGCGTGGACCCGGCGGGGGTGCAGCTGGCGGGATATGTCGAGCCGGGCGCGCGTGAGCTCCACCGTCACGGCTGCCGCCACCACCACCGCGGTGAGCCCCGCCGCCACCAGGTAGAGCTCGATGATGCCGAACAACCGGCCGCCCGCGACCAGGCCGACGGCCGCCACGACCGTCAGCCAGCCCTGGCGGGTGAGCACCCGGGACTGGCCTAGCGCTCGGTGGCGTTGGCCGGCACCGGCACGTGGTGCAGGACTTCGTCGACGACCCGGGCCGCGTCGGCCCCTTGCACGGCCGCCTCGGGGGTGAGCACCAGCCGGTGGCCGAGCACCGCCGGCGCCAGGACCTTGATGTCGTCCGGAGTGACGAACGCCCGCCCCGACGCGGCCGCTCGGGCCCGGGCCGCCCGCTGAAGGGCGAGGGTGGCCCGAGGGGACATGCCCAGGCTGAGGCTCGGGTGCACCCTCGAGGTGGTGGCCAGGTCGACCAGGTAGCCCTTGAGGCTGGGGGCGACGTAGATGTCGCGGGCCAGGGCGGCCATGGCGATCACGTCGTTGAGGGTGGCCACCGGCTCGAGCTTGTCGATGACCGGGCTGGCGGCCTGGGTATCGAGTATCTCGAGCTCGGCGTCGCGGGCCGGGTACCCCACCGAGACCCGCATGAGGAAGCGATCGAGCTGGCTCTTGGGCAGGAGGTAGGTGCCCTCGTGCTCGATGGGGTTCTGGGTGGCGACCACCATGAACGGAGCCGGCAGGGGGTGGGTGGTGCCATCGACCGTGACCTGACGCTCCTGCATGGCCTCGAGCAGCGCCGACTGGGTCTTGGGCGACGCCCGGTTGATCTCGTCGCCGACCAGCAGGTTGGCGAAAACCGCGCCGTGCTTGAAGTCGAAGGTGTTGTCGTCACGGTTCCACACCGAGACGCCGACGATGTCGGAGGGGAGGAGGTCGGGGGTGAACTGGACCCGGCTCCAGCGGCCATCGATCGACACCGCCAGCGCCTTGGCCAGGTTGGTCTTGCCGACCCCGGGGACGTCCTCGATGAGGAGGTGGCCCTCGGCCACCAGGCAGAGCAGCACCAGTTCGATCACGTCGGGCTTGCCCTGCACCGCCACGGCGACGTTGGAGGCGATGGTCGAGAAGCGCTCGGCGAAGCCGTCGAGATCGAAGGCCGGCGAGGTCGTGGGGGGTGCCATGCGAGGCCAAAGCGTAGGGGGCTCGACCGGCGGTGGCACCCGCGAGGGTCTACGTTCGCCGGCCGATGCCCGTCGCGCCCACCGTGCTCGCCCTCGACATCGGCGGGACCAAGCTGGCGGCCGGGGTCGTCGACCGGGAGGGCCGGCTGCTCCGCCGCTCCCGGCGCCCGACCCCCGCCGGGGCCGACGCCGAGACGCTGCTGGCGACGCTGCTGGCGGTGGCCGCCGACGTCGCCGGAGGAGACGAGCTGGCCTGCGGGGTGGGCTGCGGAGGACCCATGACCGCCGGCGGCGAGACGGTCTCCCCGCTCAACATCGAGGGCTGGCGCGACTTCCCCCTCCGGTCCCGCCTGGCCGAGGCCCTCGGCGTGGCGGTGCGGGTCGACAACGACGCCAAGGCCCTGGCCGTGGGCGAGGGGTGGCGGGGGGCGGCGGCCGGGGTGTCGGACTTCCTGGCCATGGTGGTTTCCACCGGGGTGGGCGGGGGCATCGTGTCCGGAGGGCGGGTGCTCGACGGGGCGGCCGGCAACGCCGGCCACATCGGCCACCTGGTGGTCGTCCCCGGGGGCCGGCGGTGTCCCTGTGGCGCGTTCGGGTGCCTCGAGGCCGAAGCGTCCGGGTCGGGCATCGCCCGGGCCACCGGGCGCCCGCCGGCGGAGGCCGGGCCCGAAGTGGTGGCTCGTACCGGGCGCCTGGTCGGCCAGGCCGTCGCCGGGGTGGCCAACCTCTGCGACCTGACGCTGGCGGTGGTCGCCGGGGGTGTGGCGCTGGGCTTCGGGGCCCCCTTTTTCCTCGCCGCCCAAGAGGAGCTGGACGCCTGTGCCCGGCTCGACTTCTCGGCGGGAGCCCGCATCGTGCCCGCCGGCCTGGGCGACGCCGGTCCGTTGGTGGGTGCCGGGGCCGTGGGCTGGCGAGCGATCGGCGAGGACGTGCTGGGAGGTGGCTGAGGCCTTCGGCTGGCTCGCCGCGGTGGGTCGGGCGCTGGGTCGCCGCCCTGATCTGTGGTCGACCGCGGCGCGGCAGGGGCGGCGGTTGGTGCCGTCGGACTGGTGGCGGCGTTGGCCCCCGGTGCCACGGCCGGCGCCCGAGTACCTGAGGTTCCGGGCCGAGACGATGTACGGCGCGGCCGACCACCGGCCCGAGCCAGCCGACGTGGTCGCCTGGCTCGACTGGTGCCGTCGCGAGCACCGGGCCCGAGGGCCGCACCGTTGACGGGATGACTGTTCAGCCCAGGTCCTCGACCCAGTGGGGCTCGCCGATCGGGTAGATCTTGGCCCCGGTGTCGACCACCAGGATCAGGTTGCCGCCGGAGTCGAAGTCGCCGATCAACGAGCCCCGGCCGTGACCGAAATCCGCGGTGCCGAAGGTCATCCGCGACACCGGGAAGGTGAGGGTCTGGCGCCCCACGCCTTCGAGTTGGCGGACCTGGACGGCGACCTCCGGAAAGTGCGAGGCACGCAGTCCCACCCCGCCGAACCGGCGCTCGAATACCTCCACCGACCACTCGTAGGCCACGGCCTGCTCCGGCACGTCGTCCAGGCCCTCGAGGCCGACCCGGCGGGTGAACTCGAGTTGCCGCTGCTCCCACGCCTGGCGCCGCACGGTGGCGCCCTTGGCCCGGGTGCCACGGCCGGCCAGCCAGGCGAGCAGTCGCCGGAAAGGGGTCATCGGGACCCGGGGAGGGTCACCGGCCCGGCGGGGCGGACCCCGATGGTGCCGTCGGGGTCCATCGTCCACGGGGCAGTGAGGTCGGTGGCGAACCACCGGGACGACGGGGACAGCTCGCTGGGTCGGGTGATGCCGGGCAGGGCGGCCAGGGCCACGTCGACCGCCTTGCCCACCCCGGTGGCCACCATCCCACCGATCCAGGTGGGGATGCCCTCGGCCAGGGCCAGGTCGTGGATGGCCACCGCCGGGCCGATGCCCCCGACCCGCCCCGGCTTGAGGTTGAGGTGGCCTCGCCACCCGAGGGCGAGCGCGCTGTGCAGCTGGTCGGCCGACGCGACGGACTCGTCGAGGCAGATCGGCGTCGAGAGCCGCGCCGCGGCCGAGGCCAACCCGACGAGATCCTGCGCCGGCAGCGGCTGTTCGATCTCGTCGAGGCCGAGGTGGTCGAGCGCGGCCAGGGTCCGGGCGTCGAGGGTGCCGTTGGCGTCGACCCCGACGGCGAGTGCCGGCCACGCCTGTCGGACGGCCTGCACCGGCTCGAGGGCCCGGCCGGGCTGGACCTTGAGCTTGACCCGCTGGTAGCCGGCCTCGACGTGGGCCGAGACCTCGGCCAGCAGCTCGTCCACCGTCCCGGCGATGCCCACTGCCACCCCGCAATCCACCCGGTCGCGCTCGGCTCCCAGCCAGCGGGCCAGCGTGGTGCCGGCCGCGGTGAGCTGGAGGTCGAGCAGGGCCGCGTCGAGGGCCGCGGTGGCCATAGGGTGCCCCACGACCGCGCCGGGGTGCCCGGCAAGGCGGGCGGGGATGAGGTGGTCGGCGAGCACCGCGGCGGCGCCGTCCACCCACTCCGAGCTGTAGGAGGGCGTCGGCAGTGCGGCGCACTCGCCCCAGCCCTCGCCGTCGAGCGCGACGGCGTGGACCAGGAGGACGTCGCGGCGGTGCAGGGTGCCGTGGGCGGTGGCGAAGGGACGGACCAGGTCGAGCTCGACCCGGTGCACCCGGAGATCGAGGAGATCGACCTCCGGGAGGGGCCACCGGTCCGGTGGGCTGGCCGTCACACGCTGACCGCGGTGCGCAGGTACGGCTCCCAATCGACGGGGACCGACCCCACCATGACGTGGACCCACGAGAGCCCCCGGGGGGTCGAGGGGTGGTGCCGGAGGCGCATGGAGGTCTCGTGGAGGTAGCGGTCGCGCTTCTCGGTGTTGCAGCGCCGGCAGGCGGCAACCACGTTGTCCCAGCTGTGCTGGCCACCTCGGCTGCGGGGGACGACGTGGTCGATGCCCTCGGCCGGCCCGGCGCAGTACTGGCAGCGGTACCCGTCTCGGGCGAACACCGACCGCCGGTTCAGGGCGGCGTGGCGCTGGAAGGGCACCCGCACCACCGATCGCAGGATCACCACCGAGGGCTCGGGGATCGAGAGGTGCTCGGATCGGAGCGCGGCGCCGGTGTGGTGGAGGAGGTCGGCCCGTTCACCCACCACCAGGACGACGGCGCGACGAGCGGTGACGACGGCGAGCGGCTCGTAGGTGGCGTTGAGGACCAGCGCCCTCGTCACGGCGGTCACGGTAGCGGGAGCCGGTGGCGGCCGGCCGCCCGGTTCCGGGCACACTCGGCCGGTGCGTGGCCCCGCTGAACGCGCCGAGTCGACGGTGTCGGTGGCGGTGCGAGTCGTCGAGCGACCGACCATCGTGCTGGGCAGCACCCAGGCCCCGGACGTCGTCGACCACGCCGTCGCCGAGCGCCGGGGCGTGGCCGTCACCCGTCGCCGGAGTGGGGGAGGGGCGGTGCTCCTCGTCCCAGGGCGGACGCTGTGGGTCGACGTCGAGCTGGGCCGGGCCGACCCCCGCTGGGACCACGACGTGCAGCGGTCCTTCCACTGGCTGGGCCGGGCCTGGGCCGAGGCGCTGGTCTCGGTGGGGTCGGCCCGGCCAGAGGCGGTCGACGTCCACGACGGACCGCTGGTGAGCGGGCCCTGGTCGAGGCTCGTGTGCTTCGCCGGGCTGGGTCCTGGCGAGGTACGGGTGGGGGGCGCCAAGGTGGTCGGGATCGCCCAACGTCGGACCCGCACGGCCGCCACCTTCGGCTGCCTGGTCCACGCCCAATGGGATCCGTTCGAACTCCTCGAGCTCCTCGCCCTCGACGAGGGTGCCCGAGCCGATGCTGCCCGCGCCGTGTCCGGCGTGGCGGCTGGGGTCGATCCGACCTCGTGGCCCGGGTTGACGGCGGCCTTGCGGGCCACCGTCGCCGCCGGCTGACCCCGCTTCCCCGCACGACCTCGGGCGGTCTCGGCGCGGCGTCGCGCCGCGGGTCGGCGGTGGTTGGGCGCGTGCCGCGGGCGGGGTGGCGGGTGGCGGGGCGAGGGGGTGGCGAGGGGGCGGAGGGGGGAGAAGTGGGGTGAAAATGGTTGACGGTGGGGGGATCGAGTCGTAATGTGGCGCGAAGTGGTGCAGCAGGGGACACACGTGGCCCGAGAGGGTGAGTGCGACCAGCGGCACGACCAGACCCACCGGCCGAGCGGACGATCACGGAGAGGAGTGCCTGGTGTTCTTCGGGGAGTTCGAGCACTCCCTCGACGCCAAGGGCCGGGTGATCCTCCCGGCCAAGTTCCGTGATGCCTTCCGGGTCGGGGGCTACCTCACGAAGGTCCTCGACGGCTGCTTGGCCGTCTACACCCAGGAGGAGTGGGACGCCGTGGCCCACGAGATGCAAGCGAAGGCGAGGCGAGGGTTGGCCGAGCGGACCCTGGTCCGCTCACAGGCGGCCGGCACCGCGGAGGTGGTGCCCGATCGCCAGGGCCGCATCGCCGTACCCGCCAACCTCCGCTCCTTCGCCCACCTCGACCGTGAGGTGGTGATCACCGGCGCCATCAACCGCATCGAGATCTGGGACGCCACCCGCTGGCGGGAGATCAACGACCAGGGCGAGGCCCTCCTCGCCGGTGCCCAGCCCGGCCTCGACGACCTCGGCCTCTAGCCCCGCCCGCCATCGCATCCCCGACCGCCCCGGACCGACGACCGACCCCGTGCCAGGAGCAGCCCTCGCCACCATCCCGACACCCCGCAAGACCCGACGGCCCCACCGTGGCCCGTCGCTCACCCGCAGCCTCCCGATCGGCGGATGGAATGCCCCTACTCCGCCCGCATCCGTCTTGGTCGACCGGGGAGACATCCCGGCGGCACATGCCGATCGGGGGGCTGCCGATGAGCGAACGCCACCATCTGGGCGAGGGTCGAGGTCGGCCGTGAGCCCGGACGCCGAGCCCTTTGACCATCTGCCGGTGATGGTGCACGAGGTCGTGGACCTGTTCGGGCCCGTGCCGGCGGGCACCGTGGTGGACGCCACCGTCGGCGGGGGTGGCCACGCCGCGGCGGTGCTGGCGGCTCATCCCCACCTGGAGGTGGTGGGCGTGGACCGCGACCCCACGGCGGTGGCCGCCGCCTCGGCTCGCCTGGCCCCCTTCTCCGAGCGTGCCCGGGTCCGTCACGCCCGCTTCGACCGCTTGGGCAGCATCCTCGATGAGCTCGGCATCGACCGGGTGAGCGGGGTGCTCTTCGACCTGGGCGTGAGCTCGGTCCAGCTCGATCGACCGGCACGGGGCTTCAGCTACCGGGCCGACGGACCGCTCGACATGCGGATGGATCCGACCACCGCCACCACCGCGGCCGACCTCGTCAACCAGGTCGACGCCGAGGAACTGGCTGGAATCCTTCGCCGCCACGCCGACGAGCGTTTCGCCTGGCGCATCGCCACCGCGGTAGTCGCCGCCCGACCGATCACCACCACCGCCCACTTGGCCCAGGTGGTGGCCGACGCCGTTCCCGCACCCGCTCGCCGCCGGGGCCACGGCCACCCCGCCCGCCGGACCTTCCAGGCGCTGCGCATCGAGGTGAACGGTGAGTTGTCGGTCTTGGCGCCGGCCGTCGACGCCGCCCTCGACCGGTTGGCGCCCCGGGGGCGGTGCCTGGTACTGGCGTACCACTCGGGGGAGGACCGGGTGGTCAAGGCGCGCTTCGACCATGCCGCCTCTGGGGGGTGCACGTGCCCGCCGGGGCTGCCCTGTGTGTGCGGTGCCGAGCCGACCGTCCGGCTGCTGGGCCGGAGGGTCCGACGTCCGTCGGCGGCCGAGGTCGAGGTCAATCCCAGGGCCGAGAGCGCCCGGTTGCGGGTGGCCGAGCGATTGGACCGGTCGTGAGCCCCGCGGCCCAACCCGCTCCCCGGCTACGGGTCCAGCCCGGACCCGACCTGCGCCCCGCCCGTCCTCCCGAGCGGCGGCGGCCGGCGATTGCCACGCCCAACGGCCCCTCTCGTTCTCCGGGCCGCCGCGTCGGGGCGAAGGCCGCCGACGTCCTGAAAGCGACGAAGGCCGCAGCCACCGGGGTACGTCCCGGGCCGACCCGGGCGAACGGTCCGGCCCCCCGCCGTCCGGCTCCGCGGCCGTCTTCGGGACCAGCGCCGGCGCTGGCTCTGGCTCCGGGCCTCGCGCCGCGGCCGTCTCCGGCTCCGGGTCCTCGGCCAGGCCGCTCCCGGGCCGTCGCCCCGGTCGCCGATCGCGGCGCCGACCCGACGGCCCCGCCTCGGTCGGCGCGCCGGTGGTCGGGCATCTTCGGGCTCAGCCGCCACGGCAAGATCCTGGCGGTCGTGGTGGCGGTGGTGTCGGTCTTCGCCTTGGCCGGCATCCAGGCCCAGCTGGTCTCGGGCCAGCAGCACCTCGACGGCCTGGAGGCCGAGCTGGCCGATCGTCAGGCCCGCAACGTGCAGCTCCGGGCCGAGGTGGAGACCCTTTCCTCGCCCGACCGCATCGTGGAAACCGCGATCGCGCTGGGCATGGTCCGACCGGACCACGTCACCTACCTCGTCGCCCCGGCCGACACCGCTCGTGCCGTGGCCGCGGTCGACCGGGCTCCCACCGAATGACCGTCACCGAACGCCCCCCCAAGCGCACGTCCGGCCGACCCCCTTCCCGCCGGCCCGAGGCTCGAACCCCACGTGGGGACGTCGCGTCACGGTCAGGCGGACCCGCCGTCCCCACGCCCCGCCGGCCCGAGGCTCGAAGCCCACGTGGGGACGTCGCGTCACGGTCTCGCGGACCCGCCGTCCCCACGTCGCTCGGGACGAAGGCCCGGTCGCGCCCTCGGATGGGCGGCACCCGGCACGTCTCGGGTCGGCGCAGCATCGCCCTGTTCGTCGTCCTGGCCGTGGGGTTCACGGCGGTGGCGCTGCGGCTGGGCCAGCTACAGGTGGTCGACGCGTCGGAGTACGCCGCCCGGGGAGCAGCTCAGCGGACCCGGACCGTGGCACTGGCGGCCCCACGAGGCTCGATCCTCGCCCGGAACGGCGAGGCCCTGGCGTTGTCGGTGCCGGTGCACGCCATCGTCGCCGACCCTCTGGCCGTGAGCGATCCGACCGCCGAGGCGGAGGCGCTGGCGCCGATCCTCGGCCGAGACGTCCGCTCGGTGGCCGCCGACCTGCGCCAGGACGGGCGCTTCGTCTACCTGGCCCGCAAGGTCGACGACTCCGTGGCCGATCAGGTGCGGGCCCTCGGCCTCGACGGCATCGAGGTGCTCGACGAATCGTCCCGGGTCACGCCCGCGGGCTCGGTGGCGGCCGGGCTCCTCGGAACCACCGATGTCGACGGGAACGGCGTGTCGGGGCTCGAACGCCAGTACCAGGATGCGCTGGCGGGGACACCCGGATCCCTCCTGGTGGAGCGGGGGAAGGACGGCGAGACGATCGCCAGCGGCGACCGGAAGTTGTCGCCTGCCACCGAAGGGACCGACCTCGTCCTGACCATCGACCGCTCGCTGCAGTACAGCGTGGAGCAGGCCCTCCTGTCGGCTGTCGGGTCGACCAGTTCGCAGGGGGGCGTGGCCATCGTGAGCGATCCCGTGACCGGCGAGATCCTGGCCATGGCCAACGTCCGCCAGGGTCGCGACGGCCCGACGGTGGCGTCGGACAACATGGCCCTGACGATGTCGTTCGAGCCCGGGTCGGTGGCCAAGATCGTGACCATGGCGGCGGCCCTGGAGAAGGGCACCTACGCCCGGGACTCGGTGCTGGTGGTGCCCGACTCGATGGAGCTCGGCACCTACACCTTCACCGACGACCACGCCCACGAGCCGACCCAGTGGAGCCTCGACCAGATCTTCACCCAGTCCTCGAACGTCGGGACGATCGAGGTGGCCCAGTCGCTCGGGGCCGACACCCTCCACCAGTACCTGGAGGCATTCGGATTCGGTCAGTCGACGGGCCTGGGCTTTCCCGACGAGTCGGCCGGCATCGTCAGCGACACCGACGACTGGACGGAGTCGTCGATGGGCTCGATCCCGATCGGCCAGGGCTTCGCGGTGAACGCCCTGCAGCTGCTCGAGGCCTACAACACGATCGCCAACGGTGGGGTCTATGTGCCGGCGACGGTGGTGTCGGCGACCGTCGACGCCGACGGTCGCCAGACACCCGTCGAGCGCGAGCCGGCCCGCCGGGTGGTGTCCACCGAGACGGCACAAACACTGACCGGGATGCTCGAGAACGTCGTGTCCTCACCCGAGGGGACCGGCGCCCAGGCCGCGGTCGACGGCTACTCGGTGGCCGGGAAGACCGGGACGGCCCGCAAGCCGTGCTCCGACGCCTGTCGCGGCTACGAGCCCGGTGCCTACGTATCCTCCTTCGCCGGCTACCTGCCAGCCGACAATCCCCGCCTGTCGGTGGTAGTGGTGCTCGACGAGCCCCGGGGCGATGCTGGCTACTACGCCGGCTCCACCGCGGCGCCGGTGTTCGCCGAGATCGCCGAGTACGCCCTCCGGCGCTTCGACGTCCCGCCGACGGGCGTCTCGGGCACGGCCTCGCTGTCGACGGTCGGCCCCATCGCCGCCAAGGAGTGAGTCGGGTGCGCCTCGACCGGCTGCTCGGCGACCAGATCCGGGTGCTCGAGCTCCACGGCGACCCCGCCGCTCTCGACGTCTCGGCCGTCGTCCAGGACACCGCCGCCATCGTCCCCGGGGCGCTGTACTGCTGCGTTCCCGGTCGGCGCGTCGACGGCCACGACCTCGCTCCGGCGGCGGTGGCCGCGGGTGCCGTCGCGGTCCTGGTCGAGCGCCGCCTCGCGCTGACTCCCGATGTGGTTCAGGTGGTGGTGCCCGAGGTTCGGGCGGCGATGGGACCGATGGCGGCCGCCTTCTTCGATCACCCGTCGGTGGCGCTCGACGTGGTCGGGGTCACCGGGACCAACGGCAAGACGACGACCACCGCGCTGGTCCGCTCGATCCTCGAGGCCGCCGGCCGTCCTACCGGGGTGATCGGCACGCTGACCGGCCTCCGGACCACCCCCGACGGTCCCGAGCTCCAGGCCCAGCTGGCAGCGTTGCGGGACGAGGGTCGCCAGGCAGTCGCCATGGAGGTGTCGTCCCACGCCTTGGTCCAGCACCGGGTCGATGCCGTCCGCTTCCGGGTGGCGGTGTTCACCAACCTCGGTCGCGACCACCTCGACTACCACGAGACCGAGGAGGCCTACTTCCAGGCCAAGGCCCGGCTCTTCGATCCCGAGCGCAGCGAGCGCGCCGTGGTCAACATCGACGACACCCACGGTCGGCTCCTGGCCCAGGCGGCCCGCATCCCCACCCGCACGGTGTCGCTGGCCGACACCGCGGAGGTGGTGCTCGGTCTCGGCGAGAGCGCCTGGTCGTGGCTCGGCCGTCGCCTGCACCTGCCACTCGGCGGGCGTCACAACGTGGCCAACGCCCTTGCCGCAGCCTCGGCCGCGCTGGAGCTGGGCGTCGAACTCGACGCGGTCGTGGCCGGCCTGGCTTCGGCCCCGCCGATTCCCGGGCGCTTCGAGGTGGTGGCCCGGGACCCGATCGCCGTGGTGGTCGACTACGCGCACTCGCCCGAGGCGCTCGAGCAGCTCCTGCGAGCGGTGCGCGAGGTGGTGCCGGCCGGCCGGGTGCTGGTGGTGTTCGGTGCCGGCGGTGACCGCGACCAGGGCAAGCGCCCGGCGATGGGTGAGGTCGCGACGCGCCTGGCCGACCGCGTGGTGCTGACCGCCGACAATCCTCGTCACGAGGATCCGGGCACCATCGCGGCGGCGGTGGCCGAGGGGGCCGTCGACCGGTCGTCGATCGTGGTCGAGCTCGACCGTCGCGCCGCCATCGCGCGGGCCGTGGCCGAGGCTGTGCCCGGCGACGTGGTGGTGGTGGCCGGGAAGGGCCACGAGGCGGTCCAGGTGGTGGGTGACGCCGAGTTCCCGTTCGACGATCGGGTGGTGGTGCGCGAGGTGCTGGCGGCGGCCGGGTTGGCGTCCGATGGACCGCCGGCCCAGGTGGGAGGGCCCGGGTGATCGCACTGCTGGCCGCCGCCGCGGTCGCCTTCCTGGTGTCGATCTTCGGGACCCCGCTGCTCATCGGGTGGCTGCGGGACCACGGCATCGGCCAGCCCATCCGAGACGACGGTCCGGCTGGTCACGAGGTGAAGGCGGGGACGCCCACCATGGGCGGGGTGGCGATCGTCGGCGGAGGGCTGATCGGCTACGCGGTGCCCCACGTCAGTGGCCGGATCGTCTTCACCCGGGGGGGCCTCCTGGTGGTCTTGGCCATGGCCGGGGCCGGCTTCGTGGGGTTTCTCGACGACGCCATCAAGGTGCGCAACGCCCGCAACCTGGGTCTCAACAAGCGGACCAAGATGGCCGGCCTCCTGGCCGTGGCGGTGGCCTTCGGGGTGCTGGCCCAGGGGTGGGCCTCGGTGCGCACGGAGCTCTCCTTCACCCGTTTCGACTCGCTCGGCGTCGAGCTCGGCGCCGTGCTGTTCGTGGTCTGGGCGGCCCTGCTGATCATCGCCACCGCGAACGCCGTGAACCTCACCGATGGCCTCGACGGGTTGGCGGGAGGATCGGCCGTGTTCTCCTACACCGCCTACGTCGTCATCGCCTTCTGGGCCTTCCGGCACTTCGACATCTACCGGGTGCCCCAGGCCCTCGACCTGGCGGTGATGGCGGCGGCGATGACCGGCGCCTGCCTTGGCTTCCTGTGGTGGAACGCGGCCCCGGCTCAGATCTTCATGGGCGACACCGGCGCGCTGGCCATCGGCGCTGGGCTCGCGGCACTGGCCCTGGTGACCAACACCCAGCTCCTCCTCCCGTTGCTGGGCGCGATCTACGTGGTCGAGACCCTGTCGGTGATCGTGCAGGTGGTGAGCTTCCGGCTGTTCCGGCGCCGGGTCTTGCGGATGGCACCGATCCACCACCACTTCGAGCTCGGGGGCTGGCCGGAGACGACGGTCATCATCCGCTTCTGGATCCTCGGCGGGATCGCGACGGCCATGGCCGTCGGGGTCTTCTACGCCGACTACCTCTCGATCCCCGGGATCCTCGACTGATGGCCGGTCGCGCCGGCGAGGGCGGCCCTCCGCCGGGCGTGGCTTTGGTGCTGGGGGCAGGGGTGGCCGGCGAGGCCACCGCTCGGCGCCTCCTCGAGCGGGGGTGGACGGTGACGGTGGTCGACGACGGCCGGGTCGCGCCCGCCCGGGCCGCCGAGCTCCGGGCCCGGGGGGCTCGGCTCCTCGAGCGTGTCGGCGAGCGCGATCGGGCCGACGCCTCCGGCGTCGCCGACCTGGTCGACGCGGCCACCCTGGTGGTTCCCAGCCCGGGCGTGCCGTGGGGGCACGAGGCGTTCGTGCGGGCCCGGTCCCGGGGCGTGCCCTGCTGGAGCGAGCTGGAGCTCGCCGCCCACTGGACCGACCTCCCCATGGTGGCGGTGACCGGGACCAACGGGAAGACCACGGTGACCGAGTTGGTCACCCGGATGTTGATGGCCGACGGGCGCCAGGCGTTGTCCGCCGGCAACAACGAGCTGCCCCTGGTCGATGCCATCGCCGTGCCCGGTCTCGACGTGGTGGTGGTCGAGGCTTCATCGTTCCGCCTGCAGCTCACCGAGACCTGGCGCCCGGTGGTCGGCACCTGGCTCAACCTGGCCGAGGACCACCTCGACTGGCACCCCACGATGGCGCACTACGCCCGGGCCAAGGCCCGGATCTGGGCCGCCCAGCGCAGCGACGACGTGGCCGTGGCCAACGCCGAGGACCCGGTGGTGGCGGCCGCGGTGCGGTCGGCCCCGAGCCGGCCCGTGACCTTCGGCCTCGACCACGGCGACTGGCGGGTGCTCGATGGCGCCCTGACCCAGACGGGAACCGCGGGGGCGCGGCGGCTCATGGCGGTCGACGAGCTGTGGCGCTCGTTGCCCCACGACGTGGTCGACGCCCTGGCGGCGGCGGCCACCGCGGTCGAGGCCGGCGTCGATCCGGAGACCGTGGTCGAGGTGCTGCGCAGCTTCGGGGGGCTCCCCCATCGGGTGAGCTTGGTCGGCGAGCATGGGGGAGTGCGCTTCGTCGACGATTCGAAGGCCACCGACCCTCACGCCACCCTTGCCGCGCTGTCCAGCTTCGATTCGGTGGTGCTCATCGCCGGCGGGCGGAACAAGGGTCTCGACCTGACCGTGCTGCGAGGCGCCGCCTCGCACCTGCGCTCGGTGGTGGCCATCGGCGAGGCAGCGCCCGATCTGGTCGAGGTGTTCGAGGGCGCGGTGCCGGTGAGCACCGCCACCTCGATGGACGAGGCGGTCGCCCTGGCCGGAGCCCGGGCGGTGCCGGGCGACGTGGTGCTCCTGTCTCCGGCCTGCGCCAGCTTCGATTGGTACCGCTCCTACGCCGAGCGGGGCGACGACTTCGCTCGCGCCGTCGGCGCCCGGGCAGCCCGGGGCGCCGACCAGTGACCACCCCTGAGCGGCATCAGCCCGGGGAGGGCGACGCCGACGTCATCGACTTGCGCCCCGGTTCCCGACCGAACCGCGCCGACGGCGCGACGCCCCCGGCGTCACCTGCCCGGCGACGCGATCGCCTCCGGCGGACGCACGTCGGGCTGCTCGCCCTGGTGGCCGCCCTGGTCGCCCTCGGCCTCGTGATGGTGTTGTCCGCATCGTCGGTCCAGTCGGAGGTCGACAACGGCTCGCCCTGGACCTACTTCGCTCGCCAGGCCCTCTATGCGGTGGTGGCGCTGGGCGCCTTCCTGTTCGGCTACCGGACCGACTACCGGTTCTGGCGTCGGGTGGTGGTCCCGGTGCTCGGCCTGTCGGTGGCGCTGCTGGTCGCGGTGCTGGTGCCGGGCATCGGTGTCGAGGTCAACGGGGCTCGGAGCTGGATCGGCGTCGGCCCCCTCACCTTCCAGCCCTCCGAGCTGGCCAAGCTCGCGCTTCTGCTCTTCCTGGCCGACCTACTGACCCGGCGGGCGAGCCGGATGCACGACACCCGCACGACCCTGCGACCGGCGGTGGCGGTCTCGGCGCTGGTGCTCGGCCTGGTGATGCTCGAGCCCGACCTCGGATCGGCGATCGTCATCGGGGTCATCGCCTTCGTGGTCCTGTTCCTGGCCGGGACCCCGCTCTTCGAGCTCGGGATGGTCTCGATGCTGGGATTGCTCAGCGCCGCGGTGGCGACCCTGTCGAAGACCTACCGTCGGGACCGGATCTTCGCCTTCCTCGACTCGGGGCGTGACCCCAACGGCATCGGCTACCAGCTGAACCAGTCCTTCACCGGCATCGCCAGCGGTGGGCTGACCGGTGTCGGGCTCGGAGCCAGCCGTGCGAAGTGGGGCTTCCTGCCGAATGCCCACACCGACTTCATCTTTGCCATCGTGGCCGAGGAGCTCGGCCTCTTGGGGGCGTTGGTGGTCATCGGGCTCTTCGTCGCCTTCGGGGTGCTGGGGGTGCGGGCCGCGGCGCAGGCGCCCGACCGCTTCGGGGCGCTGGTGGCGGCGGGGATCACGGCCTGGGTCCTGGTCCAGGCACTGGTGAACATCGGGGGTGTCATCGGCCTGATGCCGATCACCGGCCTCACGCTCCCCTTCATCAGCTTTGGGGGGACGTCGCTGGTGATCACCATGGCCGCGACCGGGATCCTCACCAACATCGCCCGCCACGGCCGCGCCCCCCGGGCGAGCCGCGCCGCCCGGGCGCCGGTGGCGGCCTCGGCCGCCTGAGAGGCGGTCAGAGGTACGGCCGCCTAAGAGGCGGTCAGGGGTACGGCCGCCTGAGAGGCGGTCAGGGGTACGGCCGCCTGAGAGGCGGTCAGAGGTACGGCCGCCTGAGAGGCGGTCAGGGGTCGTTCGGGTCGGCGAGCTGCGCGTCGACCATGGCCTCCAGGTCGACGGGCGCGTCCGAGCCCCTGAGTTCGCCGAGGAAGCGGTCGGGGTCGGCAAAGAGCCGTTGCCGAAGCAGGTGGTGGCGGGCGTCCTCCCGCCTCATCTCTGCGTCATCGGTCCACCACGCGGCGTTGCCCCGGAAGCGAGGGGGTCGCGAGCCGGCGGCGTGGTGATACACGAGATCGCCGTGGATCGAGGCCACGATCGGGTGGTAGCTGTGGGCGTTGGTCCGCCGCAGGGCGGTCCAAGTGAGACCTCGGGCCTCGAGCGACGTCGAGATGTCCCCGCCGGCATCGATGCGACCGAGGGGGGAGAAGTCGAAGGCGTGGCGCCGCCAGCCGGAGCGGGTGAAGGCGACGAAGCACCGGTCGGAGTGGTGGTCGCCGTTCTCCGGCCGCTGCACCGCCATCACCGGGTTCGAGGGGGTGAGAGCGGCCCACACCCGCTCGACCCAGTCGTCGGCCACCGGGAATGCATCCGAGTCGAGGTTCACCACCAGCCGGGCCTGGTCGACGGCCTGGCGGACCAGCCAGTTCCGCACCGGCCAGACGTGCTCCCACTCGCCGAAGGAGAGGTCTCGGGACGAGGAGAAGGTCACCTCCGGGCAGCTGCGGAGGTAGGCCTCGTGCTCCTCGATCAGGCGGTTTCCGTAGGCCAGGACCCGAAAGCCCGCCGCGGTGTGGCGACGGAGCCGGGCCATCTGGAGCTCGGGCCAGGGCCACTGGAGGGCGGCGGCGCGGTCGTATCGCTCGGAGTTGCCGTGGACCGTGCAGATGACCACCTCGTGGGGCTGCAGCGGTCGGAGCCACCTCGGCCCCGCCGGCCGGCGGTCGAGGGCCCGGCGCACCAGCCGTTGGGGGTCGGTGCGAACCAGGCCGAGGGCTCGGCGCAGGGTCGAGGGCTCAGACGGAGACATCGCCGTGTCCGATGATCCCGGCCCGGAGCACCCGCGCCGGGTTGCCGACCACCACGGTGTTGGCCTCGACGTCGTCGACGACCACCGCCCCCGCCCCGACCACGCTGTTGGGGCCCACCCGCCGGCCAGGGGCGACCACTGCCCCGGCCCCTATGAAGGCGCCGGCCTCGACCCGGACGACACCGGCCAGGACCGCTCCGGGGCCGACGGCGACGTAGCGATCGAGCTGGCAGTGGTGGCCGACCGAGGCCGAGCGATTGACGAACACGCCGTCGGCCAGTGTCGCCCGCGCCGCCACCACGGCTCCGGCGCCGACCAGCACCGCCGAGCCGAGCTCGGCCGAGGGGTCGACCACCGCCGAGGGGTCCACCACCGGGGGGAACGACGAGAAGCCGAGCTGGCGGGCGTGGTCGACGGCGAGGAGGCGGAAGCCGGGGGTAGCCAGCGGCACGACCACCGGGAGCGCGAGGTGCCGGGCCTCGATCGCGTCGAGCCCGACCACGCCGGGGAGGGGGTCGGCCTCGACCGCCGCGCCGTCGCCGCCGCGGTTGTCGATGGCCACCGCCACCGTGCACCCGAGCCGGGTCAGTACACCCAGCACATCCCAGCTCAGCGGGCTGGCCACCGCGAAGAGCACGACGTCGCCCCCGGTGAGCACGGCCGCAGCGTAGGAGTCACCACGGCCGTACCCCGGCCCGGCGCGGGTCGGAGGCGTCCCGGGTCTCAGATCGTGTAGTGGCCGGTGTCGATGCGCGCACGGTGCTCGGCGATCCAGGCTGAGGTCAGCGCCAAGCCTTCGTCGAGTGAGTGGGCGGGGGCCCACCCGGTCCACTCCCGGGCCCGGGTGGTGTCGGCCAGCAGCCGCTCGACCTCGCTGCCGACCGGTCGGACCCGGTCGGGGTCGACGCTGACGGTGGCCGACGACCCGGTGATCTCGATGAGCCGGGCGGCCAGGTCGCCGATCGAGATCTCCTCTCCCGAGCCGAGGTTGACGACCTCACCCAGGGCCCGGTCGCAGCCGGCCACGGCCAGGAAACCGGCGGCGGTGTCGGTGACGTAGGTGAAGTCCCGGGTCGGTCGGAGGTCGCCCAGGCGGATGTCGGTCGCTCCGGCGTGGAGTTGGGTCAGGATCGTGGGGATCACGGCCCGGGTCGATTGGCGGGGTCCGTAGGTGTTGAACGGGCGGACCACCGCCACCGGCAGCTCGAAGGCGTGGAAGAACGACAGGGCCATCATGTCGGCCCCGATCTTGGAGGCCGAGTACGGCGATTGCGGCTGTAGCGGGTGGTCCTCGGCGATCGGCACCCGCCGGGCCGTGCCGTAGGTCTCCGAGGTCGAGGTCACCACCAGCCGCTCGACGCCGTGGCGGCGGGCGGCGTTGGCGACGTGGTAGGTGCCGGTGACGTTGGTCTGGATGTAGCTCTCGGGGGCGACGTAGCTGTAGGGGATCCCGATCAGGGCGGCCAGATGGAAGACGGCCGTGCACCCCTCGACCGCAGAGGAGACCAGCTCGCCGTCGCGCACGTCGCCGGCGATCACCTCGACGTCGGCGTGCACCTCGGGGTCGAGCCAGCCCAGCCGCCCGAACGGGCTGTAGTGGGCCAGGACCCGGACCTGGGCCCCCTCGCGCACCAGGAGCTCGGTGAGGTGGCTCCCGATGAACCCCTCGCCCCCGGTCACCAGCACGCGGGTGCCGTCCCAGCTGGTCATCGCCTACTCCTCGGGCTCGGTCAGGAAGTGGTGCAGCACCCGCTCGAGCTCGTCGGGGCTGCCGATGTCGAAGTACGACTCGACGATCGGGAAGGCGGCCACCACCCGGCCGCTGGCCATCACCGAGTCGATCAGCTCGGTCATGAGCAGCGGCTGGCCGACCGGGATCTCGTCGATCAGGTCGGGTTCGAGCACGTAGATCCCGGCGTTGCAGCGGTGGTGCACCGTCGGCTTCTCGTCGATCCCGACCAGCCGGCTGCCCGTCACCCGCACTACCCCATACGGGATCGCAATGGAGTGTTCGTAGGTGGCGACGGTGAGGGCGGCCCCTTCGGCCCGGTGGAAGTCGATCATGCGGGGGAAGGGGAGGGAGGTGATGAGGTCGCCGTTGAGCACGACGAAGGGGCCGACCGGACGGGGGTCGAGCAACCGGAGGCCGCCGGCGGTGCCGAGCGGCTCGTCCTCGCGCACGTAGGTGACCTCGACGCCGTAGGCCGACCCGTCGCCGATGCGCTCCTCGAAGGCCTCCGCCTTGTAGTTGACGGTCAGGCGGACGTCGGTGAGGCCGGCGGCGGCGAGGTGGCCGAGCATCCGGCCGAGGATGGTCGTCCCGCCGACGGTCAGGAGGGGCTTGGGAACCTTGTCGGTGTAGGGCCGCAACCGCTCGCCCCGGCCGCCGACCATCGGCACCGCGGTCGTCGCCGGCGGCCCGGCCTGGGCGACCGGCGGTTCGGCGGCGATCGTGGCCACCAGCGCCGCCACCGGGTCCTCGGGCCGGGCACCCCGGTTCAGGGCGCGCCGGATGTGGGCGTCGGTGAGCACTCCGACGTCGGCACCGTCGGCGTCGGCCAGGGTGGCGGTGCCAGTGGCCGGGTCGAGAGCGGCGAGCGCCTCGGCCATGGTGGCACCGATGCCCACGGTGGCCGGAGGGCGATTGACGGCGGTCATCGGTGGGCCCCGAGCTCGAGGACCCAGGCCGCGAGGTCCTCGGCGGCCCGATGCTTCGCCACCGACGCCAGCCCCTTGGCCATCTGCTCGAGGAGGGCGGGGTCGTCCATGCGCGCCTCGATGAGCGGACCGACGACATCGGCGTCGGCATCGGCATCGGCCACCAGGAGGGCGCCGCCGGCGTCGACCAGTTCCCCGGCGTTGACCGTCTGGTGGTCCCTGGGGGCATGTGGGTAGGGCACCAGGACGGCCGGCAGGCCGACCACCGCCAGCTCGGCCACGGTCCCGGCCCCGGCTCGGGTGATCGCCATGTCGGCGGCCGCGTAGGCAAGGTCCATGCGGTCGATGAACCGGACCAGGTCGATCAGCGCCGCGCCAGGGGCCGAGGCGAGCTGGCGGGCCACCTCGTCGTGCTGGTGGCTGCCGGCCTTGAGAACGATGCGCACGTCGCTCCGATCGCGCCAGCGCGCTGCCAGCCCCAGGGCCAGCCGGTTGAGCGAGGCCGCGCCCTGGCTGCCGCCCGTGACCAGCAGCGAGAAGGTGCTCTCGGTGAGGCCGGCCCGACGTCGGGCCTCCGGGCGTAGCTCGGCGCGGTCGAAGTGGACGAGGTCCTCGGCCAGGGGCATACCCACCAGCCGCACCCTGCACCCGGACCGGAAGGCGCGCTCGGCCGACGGGAGGGCGATAGCCACGTCGCGGGTGAAGCGGGCGCCGAGGAGGTTGGCCCGACCCGGGATCGACCCCGACTCGTGCAAGACGGCCGGTACGCCGGCCAGGCGGGCCCCGGCCAGGGCGGCCACCCCGGCGTAGCCCCCCATGCTGAGCACCACCGACGCTCGGCGTTGGCGCAACATTGCCCGAGCCTGGAACGAAGCCCGGGCGAAGGCCAGCGGGAAGCGGATCCGGTCGCGGCCCGCGAAGGGGACCATGTCCAGCAAGATCAGCTCGTAGCCGGCGTCGGGGACGAGACCCTGCTCGAGCCCGCGGGCGGTGCCGACGAAGACCACGGTGGCGGTGGGGTCGGCTCGTTCGATGGCACGGGCGACGGCCAGGCCGGGGTAGATGTGCCCACCCGTCCCACCAGCCGCGATGACCACGGTGGGCGAGGTGCGGGAGGCGTCGACCATGACCGGGCGAGTCTGACGGTCACCCTCCGGGGTGGCAAGGATGCTGCCGCGGACCACGTCGGCGCCCCGGGCGGAGCCGGCGCCGCCGGTACGATCGGGCGCCCGCTCGCGCCCGTCCCGGAGGTCGCCCGATCCCTGTCCCGTCGCCCGACACCACCCTCGCCATTGACCTGTCCGTGCCTCGGCGGGTCCACCTGGTGGGCATCGGGGGGTCGGGGATGAGTGCCATCGCCGCCGTCCTGGCCGGCCGGGGCCACCAGGTGACGGGCTCTGACCGGGCGGACGGGCCGGTGGTGCGCCGGCTGCGTGATCTCGGTGTGGAGGTGTCGGTCGGCGCCGGTGCGGAGCTTGCGGCGGCTGCCGACCTGGTAGCGGCGTCGACCGCGGTGACCGAGGACGACCTCGACATCGCCGCCGCTCGGGCGGCGGGGGTGACGGTGGTGCGGCGCACCGAGCTCCTGCCGGCCCTGTGCGAGGGGGCTCGGACCGTGGTCGTCTCGGGCACCCACGGCAAGACCACCACCTCGGCCATGCTGCTCTGCATCCTCCGCTCCGCCGGGCTCGACCCGTCGGGCATCGTGGGTGGTGACGTGGCCGGGCTGGGCGGGGGTGGTGTCGCCGGTGCCGGTGCGTGGTTCGTCCTCGAGGGCGACGAGAGCGACGGGAGCTTCCTCGGTCCCGACGCCGAGGTGGCGGTGGTGACCAGCGTGGAGGCCGACCACCTCGATCACCACGGCAGCGAGGCGGCCCTCGACGAGGCCTTCCGCCGGTTCCTCGGACAGGCGCGCGGGGCCCGGATCGTGTGCGCGGACGACGAGGGGGCGATGCGGGCTGCCGCCGGACTCGATCGGGTGGTCACCTACGGCACGACCGACGCGGCCGCCCTGCGCCTGGTCGACCCCGAGCTGACGGCCGACGGTTCGAGGTTCCGGGTGCAGGGCCCCGGAGGGGTCGAGCTGGCTCGGGTCGAGCTGGCCCAGCCCGGCTTGCACCACGCCCTCGACGCGGTCGCGGCCCTGGCCGCGGCAGCCGAGGCCGGGGTCCCCTTCGACGTCGGGGCGGCTGCCCTGGCCGACTTCGGAGGTGTCGCCCGCCGCCTCGAACGGCGAGGCGAGGCAGGCGGGGTGACCTTCGTGGACAGCTACGCCCACCTGCCGACCGAGGTGGCGGGCGACATCGCGGCCGTGCGTCCCGGTCCCTGGCGGCGGCGGGTGGTCGTCTTCCAGCCCCACCGCTTCACCCGCACTGCGGCCCTCGGCCACCAGTTCGGCGACGCCTTCGAGGGGGCCGACCTGGTCGTGATCACCGGCCTGTACGCGGCTGGCCAGGAGCCGATCGAGGGCGTGAGCGCCAAGCGGGTGGTCGACGCCGTGCTCGACCGCCACCCGTGGCGCCGGGTGGCCTGGCTGCCGACGTTGGCCGACGTCGAGCGCTACCTGCTCGTCACCCTGCGACCGGGCGACCTCTGCCTGACCCTCGGTGCCGGTGACCTCACCGGGGTTCCCGACCGGGTCCGGGACGCGCTGGCCACCCGGACCGGCACCCGAGGAACGCCTTGAGCGCGGGCGGCGGCGCCGCTCCCGGCTCCCAGTCCCTCGCCGAGGCCGAAGCGGTGGCGGTGGCAGTGGCGGTCGAGGTGTTGGGGCCGTCGGCCGTGCTCGACGCGCCCTTGGGGGCGCGGACCACCTACCGGGTGGGCGGGCGGGCCGCGGCGCTGGTCGAGGTGGCCGACGAGGCCGACCTCGATCGGGTGACCCACGCCCGCCAGCGGGCGGGCGACGCCCTGGCCGTGCTGGTGGTGGGTTTCGGGTCGAACCTGCTGGTGGCCGAGGCCGGATTCCCGGGCCTGGTGGTGGTGCTGGGGCCAGCCTTCGCCGAGGTCGACCTGGCCGGAGCCGACTCCGGAGAGGTGGTCGCCGGGGGGGCCACCGCGCTCCCGGTGCTGGCCCGCCAGAGCGCCCGGGCCGGGTTGCGGGGGTTGGAGTGGGCGGTGGGCATCCCCGGATCGGTCGGGGGCGCGGTGCGCATGAACGCTGGCGGGCACGGCGCCGACGTGGCCGCCACGCTCCGCTGGGTCCGCGTGCGCGACCTGGCCACCGGCAACGATGGCCGGATGCCCGCCGGCCAGCTCGCGCTGGGGTACCGCCGATCCGGTCTCGGTCCCGACGACGTGGTGCTGGGCGCGAGCTTCGGCCTTGTGCCGGGCGACCCCGAGGACGCCCTGGCCGAGGTCGACGAGGTCGTGCACTGGCGCCGGGCCCACCAACCCGGGGGTCGCAACGCGGGCTCGGTGTTCGCCAACCCGCCCGAGGACGCCGCCGGCCGCCTCATCGAGGCTGCGGGGGCCAAGGGCCTGCGCATCGGGACGGCCCAGGTGTCGGACAAGCACGCCAACTTCTTCCAGGTCGACGTCGACGGCTCGGCTGACGACGTTCGGTCCCTGATGGAGGAGGTCGCCCGCCGGGTCGAGGCGACGAGCGGGGTCCGGCTGGTGCCCGAGGTGCGCATGGTCGGCTTCGGCGATCGATGGGCCCCGGGTCGGTGACCACCCTGGTGCCGGCCCCGCCTGGCCCTCCGGGCCCACCCGAACCACCGGATCCGACCCGACCGACGCTCGATCCCCGGCTCCGCTCCCGGCGCATCGAGGTCCGTCGGTCGGAGGGGCGGCGCCGGCTGCGTCGGCTCAGCGCCGGATTGGCGGTGGTCGCATCGGTCGCACTGGTCGCGGGGATCGCTTGGTCACCCCTGCTCGACGTCGATCGGATCGTGGTCGTGGGTGCCGAGCACGTCGACATCGATCTGGTGGTGGAGGCGAGCGGGGTGACCCGGAGCACGCCGCTGGTCACGGTCGATCGCGAGGCCACGGCCCGCCACGTGGAGGAACTGGCCTGGGTTCGGGAGGCGACGGTCACCCGTACCTGGCCCGGCACCCTTACCATCGCGGTGGTCGAGCGGACCCCGGTCGCCCGGGTGGAGGGCACCGAGGGCCAAAGGTTCCTGGTCGATCGCCGCGGGCGGGTCCTCGGCCCCGAGGGGCCCTTGGTCGCCTCGTCGCTCCCCACCCTCTCCGGAGTTGGCACCCCCGCCGAGGCCGGGAGCATCCTGTCGTCCTCCGCGGCCGGCGCTCTCGAACTGGCGGTCCTCCTCCCTTCGGCCACCCCCCCGGACATGGGGGTGTTCGCGGTCGAGCGCCAAGCCAGCGGGCGACTGGTGGCGACCATGACCCTGCCCGACGGCTCGTGGGCCACCGTGCTCTTCGGCAATGCCGACCAGTTGCCCGACAAGGTCCTGTCGTGGGCCGCCGTTCTCACGGGGGTCGATGTCGCCGGGATCACCGCGATCGATGTCAGCGTGCCGTCGGCACCATCCTTGACCCGTGGCTGACCCCATCCGTACCCTTGAACCGCAACCTGAGGTCCAGGTCATGCTCCACCTCAGGTCGAGGTGGTGGTCAACTCTCTCCGCGTCGGCCCGCAACCCTGCGCCGCCGCCCCCACGGTGCTGCGTCGATGCAGCACCGTTCATCCGCGCAATCCCCACCGGGAGGCATCCCCATGGCCGGTAACCCGCAGAACTACCTGGCGGTCATCAAGGTCGTCGGCGTCGGGGGCGGTGGCGTCAACGCCGTCAACCGCATGATCGACGCCGGCCTGAAGGGCGTGGAGTTCATTTCGGTGAACACCGACGCCCAGGCCCTGCTCATGAGCGACGCCGAGCTGAAGCTCGACATCGGTCAGGACATCACCCGGGGACTGGGGGCGGGGAGCGATCCGGACGTCGGTCGCCAGGCCGCCGATGACCACCGGGCCGACATCGAGGCCGCGCTGGCCGGCGCCGACATGGTGTTCATCACCGCCGGGGAGGGCGGCGGCACCGGCACCGGGGGCGCACCGATCATCGCCGAGGTGGCCCGCAGCATCGGCGCGCTCACCATCGGCGTGGTCACCCGCCCGTTCTCGTTCGAGGGACGTCGCCGGTCCGTGCAGGCCGAGCAGGGGGTGCAGCGGCTGAAGGAGAAGGTCGACACCCTGATCGTCATCCCCAACGACCGCCTGCTCACCATCTCCAACGAGCGGACGACCGTCCTCGAGGCCTTCCGCATGGCCGACGACGTGCTGCTCCATGGCGTCCAGGGCATCACCGACCTCATCACCACGCCGGGGCTCATCAACACCGACTTCGCCGACGTGAAGATGATCATGAGCAACGCCGGCTCCGCCCTGATGGGCATCGGCCAGGGCTCGGGTGAGGGCCGGGCCCTCACGGCCGCCCGCGGGGCCATCTCCAGCCCGCTGCTGGAGGCCTCCATCGAGGGCGCCCGGGGCATCCTCCTGTCGGTGACCGGGGGCAGCGACCTCGGCCTGTTCGAGGTCAACGAGGCGGCCGAGGTCATCCGGGGCGTGGCCCACGCCGACGCCAACATCATCTTCGGCACGGTCATCGACGACTCCCTCGGCGACAAGGTCAGGGTGACCGTCATCGCCGCCGGTTTCGACCGTTGGGACCGTGAGGAGGAGCGTGCCCCGTCGCGCCGGTCGCTGCTCGACGTCGGAGACGATCCCCTCGACGACGAGGACCTCGACGTCGACGACGACGGGTTCGACGTTCCCAGCTTCCTGCGCTGAGCGTCGCCGTGCGGGCGCGCTGGCGCTTCACCGATCGCCGTCACGGCGACCTGGCCCCGGGCCAGCCCGACGTGGAGACCCGGCGATCGAGTCTCGTTGGTCGACCCTGGACCTGGTTGGCCCAGGAACACGGAGCCCGGGTGGTGGTGGTCGAGCACCCCGGTGAGCACGCCGGTGCCACCGCCGACGCCGCGGTCAGCGCCATCGGTGGGGCGGTGCTCTCGGTGGCGGTGGCCGATTGCGCGCCGATCGTCCTGGTCGGCAGCACCGGGGGCCAGACCGAGGCCATCGGCGTGGCCCACGCGGGGTGGCGAGGACTGACCGCCGGGGTGGTCGAGGCCGCGGTGGTGGCGGTGGCCGCCCTGGGACCACTCGACGTGTTCGCGGTGGTCGGGCCCTGCATCGGCCCGGAGTGCTACGAGTTCGGGGCCGACGACCTCGACCGGGTGGCGGCCAGGATCGGCCCCGGGGTCGTGGCCCGCACCGCCGACGGGCGCCCGGCCCTCGACCTGCGCCGAGGAGTGGTCGACGCCCTGCGCTCGGCCGGCGCGGTGGTAGTGGGCGACGCCCAACCGTGCACCGCCTGCGCCTCTCGCACGCTGTGGTCGCACCGGGCCCGGGGCGAGCGCGGCCGGCAAGCCGGTGTCGTCTGGATCGAACCGTGACCGCCCCCCGGGCCGAGGAGGTCGCCCTCCGGCTGGACCGGGTCCGTCGGAGGATCGAGGCCGCGGGGGCCGATCCCGAGCGGGTGGTGGTGGTGGCCGTCACCAAGGGCTTCGACGCCGATGCCGTCCGGGTGGCTAGCGACCTGGGCCTCGACGACGTCGCCGAGAGCTACGCCCAGGAGCTGGTGGCCAAGGCCGGCGAGCTGGCGGGTGAGCGCCGGGAGCTGCGGTGGCACTTCGTCGGCCGGCTCCAGACCAACAAGGTGCGCCACCTGGCCCCGATCGTGGCCTGTTGGCAGTCGGTCGACCGGCTGGCGCTGGGGGAGTCCATCGCTCGCCACTCGCCCGGGGCCAGGGTCCTGGTCCAGGTCAACGTGAGTGGCGAGGTGCAGAAGGGGGGTGTCGAGCCGGCGGACGCGGGTGATCTGGTGGCGGGCCTGCGCGCCCTCTCCCTCGACGTGGCCGGGCTCATGGCCGTGGGCCGGGCCGGACCCCCCGGTGCCGCCGACGCGGGCTTCCGACTCCTCACCCGGCTCTCGGTCGAGCTCGGGCTGCCCGAGCGGTCGATGGGCATGAGCGACGACCTCGAGGCAGCCGTGGCCGCGGGCGCCACCATGGTCCGGGTGGGCACCGCACTGTTCGGTCCGCGGCCCCCGCGCCCCTCCTGACGTGCGTGGTCTCGGTGGTCGGGCCCACTAGGGTCGCCCTCCAGGAGGTGCTCAGATGGCATCGATGTGGCAGCGGGCCATGCACTACCTCGGCCTCGGGCCCGACGACGCGTACGACGACTACGACGACGACGGCTACGGCGAGTACGACGAGGCATACGACGAGTACGACCTCACCGACGACCACCAGCTGGCCCGCACCGGCCCCCCGGAGCCGCCCGACGTGCCCTCGGGGACGGTACGGGCCCTGCCCCGGGAGCCGGAGGTAGCTTCGGCACTGGCGGCCCCGCCGACGGCGCGGGCCCGAGGGTCGGCGGTGGTGAGGCCGCTCACGGCCGCCACCACCAACGCCAAGCCGGTGACGCTCACGCCGACGTCGTTCAACGACGCCCAGGCCGTGGCCGACGGGTTCCTCGACGGGACACCGGTGATCCTGAACCTCCAGGAGGTCGATCGCGACCTGTCGCGCCGCCTCGTCGACTTCGCCTCGGGCCTCTGCTACGGCCTGCGCGGGCACATGGAGCGAGTCACCCACCAGGTGTACTTGCTCACCCCGGCCAACGTGGAGGTGTCGGCCGAGGAGCGGCGCCGCCTGCAGGAACGGTCGAGCTGACGCCTCCCGATGACGATCCTCAGACTGGCCGTCCAGCTCTACATCTACGCCCTGTTCGCTCGCATCATCCTCTCCTGGTTCCCGGTGGCCCCCGGCGGGGCGATGGCATCGGTGCTGTCGGGGCTGTACTCGGTCACCGAGCCGGTCCTGGGGCCGATCCGCCGGGCCATCCCTCCGCTGCGCATCGGGGCCATGGCCCTCGACCTCTCGCCGCTGATCGTGCTGTTCGTCCTGCAGATCGTGCTGGCCCAGCTGGGCTGATCGGGCGGGCGCCCGGCGATGCCAACCTTCGGATCGCCTCGGGCGATTGCCCAGACCGGCCGAGACTCGCTCGGTAGCATCGGCGGGATGGACGTAACCCCGGCTTACCTCCGTGACGCCGAGATCCGACAGCAGTTCCGGGGGTACGACCAGGACGACGTCGACCGGCTGCTTGAGCAGGCGGCGGCGGCCCTCGACGAGGCCCTGACCAAGCTGGCCGAGGCCCAGGAGCGAGCCGAGCGCGCCGAGCGGCGGCTGATCGACGAGGCCAGCGCCGACGAGCTCCGCGGTGCCCTGATCATGGCCCAGCGGGCCGCCGAGGCCACCACCCGGGAGGCGACCGCCGAGGCCGCCCGGCTGATCGCGGAGGCCGAGCAGCAGGCCGCCGGGGCGGCCGCCGCGGCCAAGCGATCGGCAGAGATGGACGTCGCCGCCCTCGAGGCTCGAGCGGCCGCGCTGGACGAGGAGATCACCGAGCGACAGCAGCGCGAGCTCGGCGATCTGGCCAGCCAGCGCCGCGACCTGCAGGCCGACGTCGACCGCTTGGCCGCGTTCGTGGCCAGCTACCGCCAGCGGTTGCGGGACGAGCTCGCCGAGCAGCTCGCCTGGATCGAGAATCCCAACCGGGTCGAGCACCTGGCCGCGCCGCTCCTGCGGGCACCGGAGCCGGCGAGTCCGGCCCCCAGCCCGGCGCCGCCGGTGGCACCACCGCCCACCGAGCTGCTCGAGGCGGTGGTGGTCGATCTCGAGGACGAGGGGTCCGAGACCGAGTTGGCGGGGTCCGAGGCCGAGCTGGTGCCGGATGCCCCGATCGAGCTGGTCCGTCCGGCCGAGCCCCGGTGGGCCGACGACGACGATCTCGAAGACAAAGACGGGGACGAGGTCACCGGCGAACATCAGGCCCTGGACGTGGCGCAGGAGGCTGACCCCGCCGAGCTCGAGCTCGAGCCTGCCGAGGGACCGGCCACCGCCACCGAGCCGGCCGCCGGCCAGGCCGAGGACCCGGGACCCAGTGGCGCGCCGCTCCCGACCGAGGAACCCCCCACCGAGGAGCCTCCGGCGGGCGAGGACCCCACTGTCTCGGTGGCCGGTGCACCGGCTCGCGACGGTGACGAGGGCGACGACGAGGAGGAGGGGTGGCTGGCGGCCGCGGCCGAGAGCGACCCGTTCCTGGCCGAGCTGCGGCGAGCGGTGACCGACGACGAGCCCCTCGGCCCCCGCAACGAAGACGAGCCTTCGCTCGACCTCACCGGGCACGACTCCCGGCTGGCGCCGTCGGCCCGCTTCCGCCGCCGCCGGCGTCGCTGACCCCGCCGCAGCTGACTCGCCGCAGCTGACCCCGCGCCGGTCAGGCCTTGGCCACCTCGACCACCAGCGCCGTGTCGCTGCCCTCGGGTGCCAGCACCTGCAGGCTGAGGGCCAGGGTCTCCCGGGCGATGAGCGCCTCGTGGGTCTCGACGGCCCGGCGCACGGTGTCGTCGCCGGTGACGGTCAAGGTGATGCGGTCGCGCACGTCGAGGCCGGCCTCCCGCCGGGCCTGCTGGACCTCGCGCACCACGTCGCGGGCGATGCCCTCGGCCTCGAGCGCGGGTGTCACCTCGGTGTCGAGCACGACCACGCCCACGTCGCCGGCCAGCGCCGCCGATCGGTCAGGGTCGGTGGGCACCAGGCGCAGCGAGTACTCACCCTCCACCAGCTCGATGCCACCCACGACGGGGTGGCCCTCCGGTCGGATCCGGTGGTCGCCCGCCCGGTAGGCGGCCATGACCCGCTGCATGTCCGGCCCGAGTCGGGGACCGAGCGCGGCCGGAACCAGTGAGAGCTCGTAGCGGGCATGGGTGCTCACGTCGTCGGCGAAGCTCACTCGCCGGACGTTGACCTCGTCCTCGATGATCGACGCGTAGGGGGCCAGGGCGGCGGCGTCGTCCGCCGTCACCCACAGGTCGGCCAGCGGCAGCCGAACCCGGAGGCCCTGGGCCTTGCGCACCGACAGGGCGGCCGAGCAGACGTCGCGCACCCGATCCATGGTCGCCACCAGGGCGGGGTCGGGCGGCAGGTCGGTGGGCGAGGGCCAGTCGGTCAGGTGGACGCTGCGAGCGCCGGTGAGGCCCCGGTAGACCTCCTCGGCGGTCAGCGGTAGGAGCGGGGCGGCCAGTCGGGTGAGCACCTCCAGGGCGGTGTAGAGGGTGTCGAAGGCGTCGACCGACTCGCTCGACATGGCTCCGCTGGCCCAGAACCGGTCGCGGCTGCGCCGGATGTACCAGTTGGTGAGCACGTCGAGGAAGCGTCGGATCTCGGCCGTCGCGCCCACCAGGTCGTAGGCGTCCATCCGTTCGGTGACCACCTCCACCAGATCGTGGAGGGCGGCGAGCAGGTAACGGTCGAGCTCGCCGGTCTGGTCGGTGCGCCAGCGGGCTTGGTGATCCTCGGCGTTGGCGTAGAGGGTGAAGAAGTACCAGGCGTTCCAGAGAGGGAGGATCACCTGGCGGACGGTGTCGCGAATGCCGTCCTCGGTCACCACCAGGTCGGCGCCCCGCAGCACGGGTGACGACAGCAGGAACCAGCGCATGGCGTCGGAGCCGTAGGTGTCGAACACCTCGTAGACGTCGGGGTAGTTGCGCAGGCTCTTGGACATCTTCTGGCCGTCGCTGCCGAGCACGATGCCGTGGGCCACGCAGGTGCGGAAGGCCGGCCGGTCGAAGAGGGCCGTGGCCAGGACGTGCAACGTGTAGAACCAGCCCCGGGTCTGGGCGATGTACTCCACCACGAAGTCGCCGGGGAAGTGGTCCTCGAACCACTCGGCGTTCTCGAACGGGTAGTGGACCTGGGCGAAGGGCATCGACCCGGACTCGAACCAGCAGTCGAGGACCTCGGGGACGCGGCGCATGGTGGAGTGGCCGGTCGGATCATCGGGGTTGGGCCGGGTGAGCTCGTCGACGAAGGGCCGGTGCAGGTCGTCGGGCCGCACGCCGAAGTCGCGCTCGATCTCGTCGAGGCTGCCGTAGACGTCGATCCGGGGGTGGCGGGGGTCGTCGCTCTTCCACACCGGGATGGGGGAGCCCCAGAACCGGTTGCGGCTGATCGACCAGTCTCGGGCGTTGCCGATCCACTTGCCGAAGCTGCCGTCGCGCACGTGCTCGGGTGTCCAGGTGATCTCCTGGCTCAGGGTCACCATGCGGTCGCGGACCTTGGTGACCTCCACGAACCACGACGACACGGCCCGGTAGATCAAGGGGCTGGCGCAGCGCCAGCAGTGGGGGTAGCTGTGCTCGTAGGTGTCGTGGCGCACCAGCACCCCGGCGGCCTTGAGGTCGGCGATGACCGTGGGGTTGGCGTCGAAGACGTGCTGGCCGGCGTAGGGCGGAACGTCGTCGGTGAAGCGGCCGTGGGCGTCGACCGGGTTGACCACCGGGATGTCGGCCGCGTCGCAGGCCGCCTTGTCGTCCTCGCCGAAGGCCGGCGCCAGGTGCACCACGCCGGTGCCCTCGTCGGTGGTGACGAAGTCGGCGGCCAGCACCACGAAGGCGTTGGGGGTGTCGGCGAAGAACCCGAACAGCGGCGTGTAGCGCCGGCCCACGAGCTCCCGGCCCGGCACCGTGGACAAGCGGGTGGCACCTTCCAGCTGGCGCTCGTAGGCGTCCACTCGGGCCTCGGCCAGGAGGTAGTGGACGCCGTCCTGCTCGAAGCGCGCGTAGTCGATGTCGGCACCGACGGCGAGGGCCAGGTTCGAGGGCAGGGTCCACGGCGTGGTGGTCCACACCAGCACCCGTTCGCCGGTCTCGAGGGCGAACGCCACCGTCACCGCCGGGTCCTGGCGTGACCGGTAGACGTCGTCCATCCGGGTCTCGGTGTTCGACAGCGGGGTCTCGCAGCGCCAGCAGTAGGGGAGCACCCGGTGCCCCTCGTAGATGAGGCCCTTGTCCCACAAGGCCTTGAAGGCCCAGAGCACCGACTCCATGTACGGCAGGTCGAGGGTCTTGTAGTCGTCGTCGAAGTCGACCCACCGGGCCTGGCGGTTGACGTAGCGCTCCCACTCATGCGTGTAGCGCAGCACGCTGGTGCGGCAGGCGTCGTTGAACCGGGCCACCCCCATGGCCTCGATCTCGGGCTTGCCGGAGATGCCCAGCTGCTTCTCGGCCTCCACCTCGGCCGGCAGGCCGTGGCAGTCCCAGCCGAAGCGGCGCTCGACCCGACGACCCCGCATCGTCTGGTAGCGGGGAACCGCGTCTTTGACGTAGCCCGTGAGCAGGTGGCCGTAATGGGGCAGGCCGTTGGCGAACGGCGGCCCGTCGTAGACGACCAGCTCGTTGCTCCCGCCAGGACCGGCGGGCCGGGCCGCGATGGACGCCTCGAAGGTGCCGTCGTCGGCCCACGAGTGCAGGACCTCGGCCTCCATGGTGGGGAGGTGGGGCTGACGCTCGACCTCGGGGTAGCGGGCCACGGGCAGTCTCTCTCGGGGGGCGTCGATGGGCCCGGCGAGCATACGGGGCCGTTGTCGGTCGGCAGCGCCGGTGCTACCGTCCTGCGCCCTCTCCGAGCCCCCCTGGTCCGAGGCCATGCCCAAAGCCACCCCCGCTGCCAAGAAGTCCACCCCGGCGACCAAGAAGGCGGCCCCCGCCCGGGCGGCATCGCCTTCGACCACGCCGGCCCGGCCGCCGACCAAGGCCGCGCCGGTGGCGGCGAAGAAGAAGGCGGCACCGGCAAAAGCGACCGCCACCAAGGCCACCGCCACCAAGGCGACGACCAAGGCCACCGCCGCGGCCACCAAGGCGACGACCAAGACCGCCGCGACCAAGGCGACGACTAAGGCCACCGCGACCAAGGCGACGGCCAAGGCCTCGCCGGCGGCCAAGGTGGTCTCCACCGCCCCGCCGGCCACCACCCGCAAGGCGGCCCCGGCCAAGGCTCCCGCCGCCGACGCGGGGCCCGTGACCAAGGCTGCGGCCGAGGCCCAGGCCACCAAGGCGCCGGCCAAGACCACCTCGAAGTGGGCGGCCAGCAAGGCGGCGGCCAACCGGGCCCCGGTGGCTCGGCGCACCCCCCTCTCCGATGCGTTTCTGACCGCCCAGCGGGCGCAGCTGATCGAGGAGCGGGCGGCCTACACCCGCCAGGCCGCATCGCTGCGGCAGGAGGCCGAGGACCTGGCCGCCGAGTACGAGCCCGGCGACGTCCAGTTCGACGAGGAGTCGGGGGAGGGTGACACCCTCAACGTCGAGCGCGAGCGCGACCTGGTCCTCTCGGCCCAGGCGCTCAGCTCGGTGGAGGAGATCGACGCGGCCCTGCTCCGGGTCGATGCCGGCACCTACGGCGTCTGCACCAACTGCGGCCAGCCGATCCCCAAGGAGCGCCTGCAGGCCTTGCCGGCCGCCGCGCTCTGCGTGCAGTGCAAGACCGGCGGTCTCTGGCGGCACTGACCGACGAGCCCGATCGCGGTGCCGGTCCCCGTCGGCCAGGATGGGTGGTCGTGCTGGTCGCCGTCGGTGTCGTGGCGCTCGACGCCCTGACCAAGTGGTGGGCGCTGGCCACCTTGGCCGACCGTGACATCGAGCTCGTCGGTTCGCTCCAGTTCCACCTGGTGCGCAACACCGGTGGGGCCTTCTCCACCGGTGCCGACTACGCCCCGGTGTTCGCGGTCGTGGGCGTGGTCGTGGTCGGGGTCCTCCTGGTCGTCGGTCGTCGGACGGCCAGCGTTCCGTCACAGGTCGCCTTCGGGCTCGTGGCCGGCGGAGCCGTGGGCAACCTTCTCGACCGGTTCCTGCGGGAGGGTGGCGGCCTCCTCGGGGGAGCGGTGGTCGACTTCGTCGACCTCGGGTGGTGGCCGGTGTTCAACCTGGCCGACGTGGGCATCACCGTCGGCGTCGTGCTCCTGGTGCTCGACACCAGCCGAGGTCCCCGCCGGGCGGAACCATGAGCACCTTCGAGGTGCCCGAGGCCCTCGACGGCGAGCGGGTCGACCGGGCGGTGGCGCTGCTCATCGGGCGGTCGCGGGCCGAGGTGGCCGAGCTGGTCTCGACCGGGGCGGTCACCCTCGACGGCGAGGTGGTCGTGACCCGGGCGCAGCGGGTCCGGGTCGGCTCCGTCCTGGCGGTGGAGGCACCGGAGCCGGCGATGCAGCCGCCCCGGCCCGTGGCCGACCCGGCGGTGGCGGTGGTGGTGGTCCACGCCGATGCCGACGTGCTGGTGGTCGACAAGGCCCCTGGGGTCGTCGTGCACCCCGGAGCGGGGTCGATGGATGCCACGTTGGTGTCGGGCCTGCTGGCCCGGTACCCGGAGCTGGCCGAGGTGGGCGATCCGACCCGGCCTGGCATCGTCCACCGCCTCGACAAGGACACCTCGGGCCTCCTGGTCGTGGCCCGCACCCCGGTCGCCTACGAGTCGTTGGTGGCCCAGCTCGGGGCGCGCCGCGTGACCCGTCGCTACGACGCCTTGGTCTGGGGATGGCCCGATCCGCCGGCGGGCGTGGTCGACGCCCCGATCGGCCGTGACCGCCAGGAGCCGACCCGCATGGCGGTGCGCACCGACGGCCGCCCGGCCCGGACCCACTTCGAGGTGGTGACCACCTTCCGCCGACCGGCCGAGGTGGCTCTTCTCAGTTGCCGGCTGGAGACCGGACGGACCCACCAGATCCGGGTCCACCTCTCCGCCATCGAGCACCCGGTGGTGGGCGACGAGCGCTACCGGGGCAACCGGCAGCGCCTGGCGGTGCCGCGGCTCTTCCTCCACGCCGGCAGCCTCGGCTTCGAGCATCCCGTGAGCGGACAGCCGGTGCATGTCGAGTCACCGATCCCCGATGATCTGCGGGAGGTCATCCGGGGCCTCTCGTGAGCAGGCGAACGCCGGGGCGTCGCTCAGGTGGGCGCCGGCTCGCCGTCGGGCACCGGCCAGGGGGCCAGCCCCCGGGCCTGGGCAACGCAGTCGGCCAGCGTCGAGGCGTCGAGGCGTCGGCGCATCTCGGCGCCGACGTCGGCCCAGATGGCCAGCAGGACGCACTGGCCCTCGTGCTCGCAGGCGCCGTTCTGGTGAGGCTCGCCGAAGTCACCGAGCACGATCGGACCGTCGACGGCGCTCACGATGTCGCCCAGGGTGATGCCCTCGGGCGGTCGGGCGAGGACGTAGCCGCCCCCCACTCCCCGCTTCGAGCGCACCAGCCCGGCACCCTTGAGGGCGAGGAGGATCTGCTCGAGGTAGGGCTGAGGCAGGCCCGTGCGCTCGGCGATGTCGCGGACCGAGATCGGCCCGTCGGCCTCCGCGTGGAGGGCCAGCGACAGTAAGGCGCGGGCGGCGTAATCCCCACGGGTCGACACCTTCACGACGGCCATGCTACGGCCCGCCAGCGATGCCGGCCGACGACCAGGCACGACCGACCGCCGCGAGGCAAGCTCGGGGGATGAGCGACGCTCCCAACCAAGATCCGGTACCCGCCCCGCGGACCGCGGAGATCCTCGCCCCGGGGGGCGCCGACGAGCCGAACACCGAGAGCGTGGAGCAGCCCGCCAAGGTGATGAGGATCGGGTCGATGATCCGCCAGCTCCTCGACGAGGTCCGCCAGGCACCGCTCGACGAGGCCAGTCGTGACCGCATCCGGGAGATCTACGAGACGTCGGTGCGAGAGCTGGCCGAGGGCCTCTCGCCCGACCTCCGCGACGAGCTCGCCCGCCTGGCCCTGCCCTTCGCCGACGGCACCCCCAGCGACGCCGAGCTGCGGGTGGCCCATGCCCAGCTGGTGGGATGGCTCGAGGGCCTCTTCCACGGGATCCAGGCCACCCTCTACGCCCAGCAGGTGGTGGCCCAGCGCCAGTTGGCGGAGATGACCCAGCGGGGACTGCCGGCCGGCGCCCGCCCCGGGCCTCAGGGCCCTCCGGGGCCTTCCGGTCCGACCTTCGGGTCCCCCCAGCCCGGCGGGGGCACCTACCTGTAGGCGACACCCCCGGAGGCAGGACCGCGACCCCCACCAGGTGGGGACCGAGCGTCCTCCCCGGCGTGACGCGGGGTCCCCACGTCCCGGAGGGGCGAGGATGTCGAGTGGGGGTTCCGGGCGGCGCGTAGGGTCGACGGCTCATCGGTCGGAGTCAGCGGAGAGGCGAGACGTTGGGCAAGTCGTTCACCCACCTCCACGTGCACACCGAGTTCTCGATGCTCGACGGGGCATCCCGGGTGTCCGAGCTGGTGGCGGCGGCGGCGGCCGACGGCCAGCCGGCGCTCGGCATCACCGACCACGGCAACATGTACGGCGTCCTCGACTTCTATGCCGAGTGCCGCAAGGCGGGCATCAACCCGGTCATCGGCATGGAGGCCTACATGGCCGCCGAGAGCCGGCATGACCGGCCCCGCCGTCGGGGCAAGGTCGACGACACCGGCGGCGACGTCGATGGTGGCGAGAAGCTCTACTACCACCTGACCCTGCTGGCCGAGACCACCGAGGGTTACCGCAACCTGCTCAAGCTCTCGAGCCGGGCCTACCTCGAGGGCTACTTCTACAAGCCCCGGGTCGACTGGGAGGTGCTGGCCGACCACCACGAGGGGCTCATCGCCACTACCGGCTGTCTGGGGGGCGTGGTCAACCAGGCCCTGCTCAACGGCGACCGGGCCGGGGCCTTGGCCAAGGCCGCCCGCCTACGCGACATCTTCGGCCCCGAGCACCTCTACGTCGAGCTGCAGGACCACGGGCTGGCCGAGCAGCACCGGACCAACCCGCAGCTGGTCGAGATCGCCGCCGAGCTCGGGGTGCCACTGCTGGCCACCAACGACAGCCACTACACCCACCGCCACGACCACGAGGCCCACGACGCCCTGCTGTGCGTGCAGACGGGCACCACCATCGACGATCCCAACCGCTTTCGCTTCACCGGCACCGAGCACTACCTGAAGTCGGCGGTCGAGATGCGCCAGCTCTTCCGCGAGGTCGAGTCGGCCTGCGACAGCACCCTCGAGGTGGCCGAGCGGGCCGCGGTGGAGATCGAGTTCGGCCAGCCCCGGCTCCCACGCTTCCCCATCCCCGACGGGTTCGCCGACGACGCCGCCTACCTGCGCGACCTGGCCTACGAGGGAGCCCGCCGGCGCTGGGGCCAGTCGCTGCCGACGGCGGCCGTCGAGCGCCTCGACTACGAGCTCGGCGTGATCGCCGAGATGGGCTTCTCCTCGTACTTCCTCATCGTCTGGGACCTCATCGCCTACGCCCGGCGCGAGGGCATCCGGGTCGGGCCCGGGCGGGGGAGCGCGGCGGGATGCTGCGTGGCCTACTGCCTCCAGATCACCGACCTCGACCCCCTGCGCTACGACCTGCTCTTCGAGCGGTTCCTCAACCCCGGGCGCCTCGAGATGCCCGACATCGACATGGACTTCGACGACCGCTACCGCGACCAGATGATCCGGTACGCCTCCGAGCGCTACGGCCGCGACCGGGTGGCCCAGATCGTCACCTTCTCGACCATCAAGGCCCGGGCCGCGGTGCGCGACGGGGCCCGGGTCCTCGGCTTCCCTTATGGCCTGGGCGACAAGATCGCCAAGGCCATGCCGCCGCTGGTGATGGGTCGCGACACCCCCCTGGCCGCCTGCCTCGAGCTCGACCCGGCCCACGAGGACGGCTTCAACGCCGCCGCCGACCTTCGCCAGATGTACGAGACCGATCCCGAGGCTCGCCGGGTCATCGACGTGGCCAAGGGTCTCGAGGGCCTTCGCCGCCAGGACGGAATCCACGCCGCCGCGGTGGTCATCACCGACCGCCCGCTGACCGAGTACCTGCCGGTCCAACGCAAGCCCGAGGCCGGCAAGGACCCCGACGACGCCCCCATCGTGACCCAGTACGAGATGCACGGGGTCTCGGACCTGGGCCTGCTGAAGATGGACTTCCTCGGGCTGCGCAACCTGTCGGTGATCGAGAACGCTCTCGACCTCATCGAGCGGACCGAGGGCACCCGGCCCGACATCGACGCCGTGGCCCTCGACGACGAGCCGACCCTGGCCATGCTCCGGCGGGGCGACTCGGTGGGCGTGTTCCAACTCGAGGGCGGCCCGATGCGGGCCCTCATGCGCTCGCTGGCCCCCACCAGCTTCGACGACGTGGCCGCCCTGGTCGCCCTCTACCGGCCGGGCCCGATGGCGGCCAACATGCACAACGACTACGCCGATCGCAAGAACGGCCGCAAGCCGATCACCTACCTGCACGACGACCTGGCCGAGCTCCTGGGCGACACCCAGGGGCTGATGATCTACCAGGAGAGCGTCATGCGGGTGGCGCAGCGCTTCGCCGGATACTCCCTGGAGGAGGCGGACAACCTCCGCAAGGCCTGCGGCAAGAAGATCCGGGCGATGATCGCCAAGGAACGCGAGAAGTTCGTGGCCGGGTGCGTGACCAACGGCTACGGCGAGGTCATCGGCACCAAGCTGTTCGACATCATCGAGCCCTTCGCCGACTACGCGTTCGGCAAGAGCCACTCCTTCGGCTACGGGCTCGTCGCCTACCAGACGGCCTATCTCAAGGCCCACTGGCCCGTCGAGTACCTCTCGGCCCTGCTCACCTCGGTCAAGGACAACCAGGACAAGGCCGCCGTCTACCTGGCCGAGTGCCGGCAGCGGGGCATCACCGTGACCGTGCCCGATGTGAACCGCTCCCTCTCCGACTTCGCCCCGCTGGTGGGAGACGACGGCGAGCGGGAGACGGCGATCGTCTTCGGGCTCTCGGCGGTGCGCAACGTGGGCGAGGGGCTGGTGGCGCTCATTCTCGAGGAGCGCGACAAGGGCGGGCCGTTCGCAGACTTCTACGAGTTCTGCGAGCGGGTCGACCCCCAGGTCCTCAACAAGCGGACCATCGAGTCGCTGGTCAAGGCGGGCGGCTTCGACTCCCTCGGCCACCCCCGCCAAGGCCTGCTGGTGTCCTTCGAGGGCATCGTCGAGCGGACGTTGGCTCGTCGGCGCGAGCGGGACCAGGGGATCATGAGCCTCTTCGGCGACGCCGGCGCCGACGGCGGCGTCGACGGGGGGTTCGACGAGCGGGTGGCCATCCCCGACGTCGAGTTCGACAAGACCCAGCGCCTCGCCTTCGAGAAGGAGATGCTCGGGCTCTACGTGAGCGATCACCCGCTGATGGGGGCCGAGCACCACCTGGCCCGGCGGGTCGACTGCTCGCTGGCCGAGCTGCGGGACCTGGCCGAGGGGCCCGAGGCGGCCGCGTCCCGGACCATCGGCGGGGTGGTCACCGGCCTGAGCAAGCGCTACACCCGCCGGGGTGACCTCATGGCCACCTTCGTGCTCGAGGACCTGACCGCCACCGTCGAGGTCATGGTCTTCCCCAAGACGATGGCCGAGTACGGCAACCTGCTGGCCGAGGACGCCATCGTGCTGGTCCGAGGCCGCCTCGACACCCGCGACGACCTGCCCAAGTACGTGGGCCTCGAGATCCAGCGGATCGAGCTGCCGACCTCGGCCAGCCCGCCGCTGACCATCGTGTTGCCCGCGGGCTCGGCCGGCGACAGCCGCCGCCTGGCCTCGCTCAAGCAGCTCCTGGCCGAGCACCCGGGATCGTCACCCGTGTACCTCCACCTCGACGAGCGGGTGATCCGCCTGCCGGCGTCGTTCGCGGTGGACGCGGGGCGAGGCCTGGCCGGGGAGCTCCGGGCCCTCCTGGGGGCCGACGCGGTCCAGGTCTGAGGGCTCCGAGCCCACCCGAGTTGCAGATGCACCCGTCCAGCCGCTGGACTGGTGGGCCAACATCGTGGGTGATCGGGGACGGGAGCCGATGGCGACCAGTGTCGAGACCAAGGACTGCACGGCGCTCAACGACGCCGAACTGGCGGAGATGGCCGACCTCGCGTCCGACCAGCCGACCCGGTACGACATCGGTGTGCTGTCCAAGCAGCGTGAGGAGTGGGTACTCATCACCCGCGCCCGGATCGGCACGGCCCTCCACGGCTACGCCTTCGCCACCCTCGAGCGCATCGGCGGCACCCCGTCGGTGCTGATCGGCCTGTCGTCGATCAAGCGGTCGGCCAAGCGCAACGAGGTGCTCCGCGCCCTGCTCGGCGACCTCTACCGCCGGGCGGTGCTCGCCTTCCCCGACGAGGATGTCGTCATCGGCACCCGCTTCGCGGGTCCGTCGGGCTTCGAGGCGTTCGCGGTGACCAAGCTGGTCGACATCGTCCCCCGTCCTGGGCACCGGCCGAGTGGCGAGGAGCGGGCCTGGGGTCGGCGCTTCGCCAAGCGATTCGGGGTCGACGGGGGGTACGACGATCGGACCTTCGTCGTCCAGGGCGATGCCCCGGTGCTGGTCTTCGACTTCGAGAGCCTCAAGCCCGAGAAGATCGACCCCGAGGTGGTGGCGCTGTTCGAGGGCGTCGATCCGGCGGCCGGCGGCACGCTGGTGGCCTTCGGGTGGGCCATGGCGGAGGATCTGGCCAAGCTGGCCTGAGGTGGCGCTGCGCCGTCGCCGCATGACGCGGTCCTTCGACGCGGCGGCGCTGCCGCCCGAGGTGGTGGCCGAGGTGCTGGCGGCGGCCGAGGTGGCCCCCGCGGCCGGCAACACCGACGCCCTCGACCTGGTGGTGCTGGAGGGCGCGCCCGAGACCGAGCGCTACTGGGCGGTCACCTTCGGTGATCCGGCCGCCCGAGCCAGCTTCGGCTGGCCCGGGCTGTTCGCGGCCCCGCTGCTGGTGCTGGTCTACGTACGCCCCTCGGCCTACCCCGAGCGCTATGCCGAGGCCGACAAGGCGGCCACCGGGCTGGGGGCCGGCCTCGACGCCTGGCCGGTGCCGTACTGGTGGGTCGACGGCGGGGGAGCGGTCACCGCCCTGCTGCTGGCCGCCGACGGGCTCGGACTCGGGGCCTGCTTCTTTGGCCAGTTCGAGCACGAGGCCGCGCTCCGGGCCGCGTTCGGCGTCCCCGACGATCGCCGGGCGCTCGGCACCCTGGCCCTCGGTCGGGCGGCGATCGCCGGTGAGCGCCCGGGCCGGTCGTCCGGACGGCCCCGCCGGAGCCCCGACCAGCGCATCCACCGGGGCGCCTGGTCACCCTCGGGCCCAGTCTGATGCCCGCTCCGCCCGGACTCAGGGGCCCGACGTTGCCAGCTGGGCTTCGAGGGCCTCGGGGGTGGTGGCGGGGAGGCCACAGGTGAAGGCTCGGCAGACGTAGGCGGCCCCGGGTGGCCGACCCTCCCACAGCGGTGACTCGTAGGGCTCGCCCCAGGCCAGGACGGCATGGGGGCGCCAGGTGGCCATGGCCACCTCGAGGAGGTCGGGACGGTCGCCGGCGACCACGATCTCGACCGTCGGGCCGGCCAGCAAGTCGACCGCGGCCAGTAGGTGGGCGAAGGCCGTCGGGTGGGCCGCCGCCGGGGCCGCCACCAGAGTCACCAGGGCCCGAGCGCTCTGCGCGTAGCGGTCGTCGCCGGTGAGGGCGGCGAGGCGGGCGAGACCGAGCGCGGCAGCCGAGTTGGCCGACGGCGTGGCGTTGTCCACCAGGTCCTTCTGCCGGGCCACCAGCGGCTCGGCGTCGTGCCCGGTGGTGAACACCCCGCCCCGCTCGTCGTCCCAGAACCCTGCCAGTAGCCCGTCGGCGCTGGCTCGGGCCTCGTCGATCCACCGGGCCTCCCCGGTGGTCTCGGCCAGGCGGGTGAAGGCATCGACCACGGCCGCGACATCGGCGGCGACCGCGAGGTGACGGGCGCCGCTGCGGGCGTGCCACGCCCGCAGCCAGCGACCGTCGGGACGGCGCAGCTCCCGCAGCAGGAAATCGGCGATTTCGACCGCGGCGCGCTGCCAGGCGAGGGTGCCGGTGGCGGCCGCGGCCTCGGCCAGGGTGGCCACGAAGAGCGCGTTCCATTCGGTCAGGACCTTGTCGTCGAGGCCCGGCCGGACCCGCCGGGTCCTCGCCTCGAAGAGGGCCCGCCGGGCCTGCTCGACCGCCGGTGGGCGGAGCAGGTCGCCTCGGATCGGTCGGTGCAGGATGTTCGACCCCTCGAAGTTGCCCGCAGGGGTGACGCCGTACCACTCGATGGCCGCGGCCGCGGCCTCGGGGTCGGTCACCGCGGCGTCGATCTCCTCCGGTCGCCACACGGAGAAGCGGCCCTCCTCGCCCTCGGCGTCGGCGTCTTCCGCCGACCAGAGCGCCCCTCCCGGGGCGCGGAGGTCGCGCAGGACGTACTCGACGGTCTCCTCGAGCACCTGACGGAAGCGGGGTTCTCCGGTCACCTGCCAGGCGTGGAGGTAGGCCCGGGCCAGGAGCGCCTGGTCGTAGAGCATCTTTTCGAAGTGGGGCACCATCCAGAAGGCGTCGGTGCTGTAGCGAGCGAAGCCACCGCCCAGGTGGTCGTAGAGGCCGCCCGAGGCCATGGCATCGAGGGTGGTGGTGACCATGGCCAGGTCGGCCTCGGTGGCGATTCCCCGAGCCCTCAACCTCAAGATGAGGTCGAGGCTCATTGCCTGGGGGAACTTGGGGGCGCGCCCGAACCCACCCCACTCGGGGTCGAACTGGCGTCGCAGGCCGTCGAGGGCGTCGGCCAGGAGCTGATGGTGGGAGACCTCGCCGTCGGCCGCTGGCGCCAGGCGGGCCGTCTGGGCGAGCTCCTCGACCAGGCTGTCGGCCTGCTCGAGGAGATCGTCACGCCGCGAGCGCCAGGCGTCCTCGACGGCCTGGCAGACGTCGAGGAAGCTCGGCATCCCGCCCCGAGCGGTCCGGGGGAAGTAGGTGCCCCCGAAGAATGGGCGCCCGTCGGGGGCCAGGAAGACGGTCATGGGCCACCCGCCGTGCCCGTTCATGGCTTGGACGGCGTCCATGTAGACGGCATCCACGTCGGGCCGCTCCTCCCGGTCGACCTTGACGTTCACGAACAGCCGGTTGAGCACCTCGGCCGTCGCCGGGTCCTCGAAGGACTCGTGCGCCATCACGTGGCACCAGTGGCAGGCTGAGTATCCGACCGACAGGAGCACCGGGACGTCGCGTTCTCGGGCCGAGCCGAACGCCTCGTCGCCCCACGGGTACCAGTCGACCGGGTTGTCGGCGTGCTGGCGCAGATAGGGGCTGGACTCGTCGGCGAGGCGGTTCACGGCCCGAGGCTAACGGTGGCCTGGGGTGGCCCCGGAGCGCTATCCCTCGTGTCCGGGGCCCGGGTCAGCCGATCGTCGCCGGCTGACCTTGCCCGAGGCGACGCGCTCGATCCGGGTCACCACCACCACCTCGCGGGGCAGCGCCCAGGCCGGAAGGACCCTCCGGGCGTGGTCGCGCAGCTCGGCCAAGGTCGGCGGGTTGTCGGGGGTGGTCGGGACGACCCGGGCGACCACCCGCTGGCCCCACTCGGGGTCAGCTCGACCGGACACGGCCACGTCGGCCACCCGGGGGTGGCTCCGGAGGGCGGCCTCGACGGGCTCGGGCCACACCAGCTCGGCGCCGGTGATGATGACGTCGTCCAGCCGGCCGTGGACGGCCACCCTGCCGTCGGCGTCGACGGCCCCGGCGTCGCCGGTCCGGAACCACCCGTCGACCCGGGGATCGACATCACCGGCGGGGGTCCGGTAGGCCCGCAGCAGGGTCGGTCCCCGCAGCTCGAGCTCGCCGTCGGGGGCCCGAACCTCGACCCCGTCGAGGGGGGTGCCGTCGTAGATGACCCCGCCGCCGGTCTCGGTGCTGCCGTAGGTGCGCACCACGTTGGCCGGCCGGAGGGCGAGGTCGGCGGCTCCCCCGACCAGGACGCCGGAGAACCAGGAGGCGTCGAGACGGTTGAGCAGGGTGGGCACCAACGACACCCAGGTCGGACCCTCGGCGGCGACCCGGCGGACGACCTCGGTGTCGGCTCGGGCCAGCAGGGCCAGCGGTGTGCCGGTGAGCAACGCCCGGGTGACCACGCCGAGCCCTCCGACATGCGCCAGCGGGAGGCAGGCCAGCCACCGGTGGACGGCCGGGTCGATCCCAAGGCGCCGAGTGGTCGACTCCGCCGCGGCCCGGACGCCGTCGTGGGTCAGGACGGCCAGCTTGGGCTCGCCGGTCGAGCCGCTGGTGGCCATCACCAGGGCGTCCCCGTCGGCGGTGGGTCGGGCCGGGCGGCGAGCGACGATCGAGCCGTCGGCCCACCACGCCTCGGCCGGTCCGGCCAGGGTCAGCAAGGCCCGCAGCGCCGGCTCGGGGAGGCGGGGGTCGACCGGCAGGACCGCATCGCCCTGGCCCCACACGGTGTCGAGTGCCTCCACGAACCACTCGTCGAGCACCGCCTCGACCGCGATCAGGCGGCTCATCCCGCTGGTGAGGGTATCCAGCGCGCCGGTGGGGGCCGGGCCCGCGACGGACTACCGTCCGGCCGATGACGATCACCCCGGGTGCGGACTGGCAACCGCACGGCGCCTGGCAGGACATCGGCTATGCCACCGCCGAGGGCATCGCCAAGATCACCATCCGCCGGCCCGAGGTTCGCAACGCCTTCCGGCCCCAGACCATCGCCGAGCTGATCGACGCCTTCCACCTGGCCCAGGACGATCCCGAGATCGGGGTGGTGGTCCTGACCGGTGAGGGCGAGTTGGCCTTCTGTTCGGGTGGCGACCAGCGGGTCCGGGGCGACGACGGCTACCTGGGCGACGACCAGGTGGCGGCGCGGGGCATCGGCCGACTGAACGTCCTCGACCTCCAGGTCCAGATCCGCCGCTGCCCGAAGCCGGTGGTGGCCATGGTCGCCGGCTACGCCATCGGGGGTGGTCACGTCCTGCACGTGGTCTGCGACCTGACCATCGCCGCCGACAACGCCCGCTTCGGCCAGACCGGTCCCCGGGTCGGTAGCTTCGACGGCGGCTACGGGTCGGGCCTGCTGGCCCGCAGCGTCGGACAGAAGAAGGCGCGGGAGATCTGGTTCCTGTGCCGGCAGTACGACGCCGACCAGGCGCTCGAGATGGGCCTGGTCAACACGGTCGTGCCGCTCGAGCAGCTCGAGGTCGAGACCGTCGCCTGGTGCCGAGAGATGCTGGCCCTGTCGCCGATGTCTCTGCGGTTGCTCAAGGCGTCCATGAACGCGGCGGACGACGGGCTGGCCGGCATCCAGCAGCTGGCGGGCGACGCCACCCTCCTCTACTACCTGTCCGAGGAGGCCCAGGAAGGTCGCGACGCCTACGTGGAGAAGCGGCCGCCCGACTTCTCGCGGTTCCCTCGCCGCCCGTGAACCGCTGGGTGCTGGGGGCCCGGCCGCGCACCCTGGCCGCGGCGGTGGCGCCGGTGGTGGTCGGCACCGCTGTCTCGGTGGGACGCCACCCCGGGGGGTTGGTGTGGTGGCGGGCCGGCGCCGCGCTGGCGGTCGCCGTCGCCATCCAGGTCGCCACCAACTACCAGAACGACTACGCCGACGGCGTGCGGGGGACCGATGCCCATCGGGTCGGGCCCACCCGGCTGGTGGGATCGGGGCTGGCCACCGCGACCGAGGTCCGACGGGCCGCCGCCGCCGCGGCCGCGGTGGCCGCGCTGGCCGGCGCCGCGTTGGCGGTGGCCGTCGGCCCCGAATTGCTGGTGGTCGGCGGGATCTCGCTGGCCGCCGGCTACCTCTACACCGGGGGCCCGCGCCCCTACGGCTACGCCGGATGGGGTGAGGTGTTCGTGTTCGTGTTCTTCGGGATGGTCGCCACCGTCGGCTCCAGCTACGTCCAGCTCGAGCGGGTGACGCTCCTGGCCATCGGCGCCGCCGTACCCATCGGCTGCCTGGCCACCCTGATCCTGGTGGTCAACAACCTGCGGGACATCCCCTCCGATGCCGCGGTCGGCAAGCGCACGGTGGCCGTGCGGCTCGGTGACCGCCCCACCCGAGGCCTCGCCATCGCCCTGGTGGTGGCCGCCTTCGCCGCGATCCCACTGCTGATGCTGGTCCGTCCGCTGGCGGTGCTGGCGCTGGTGGCGGCGCCGCTGGCGGTCCGGGTCCTTCGGACCCTCGGCTCGGGCGCCGCCGGCCCCGCCCTGGTGCCCGCCCTCGGGGCCTCGGCCCAGCTCGAGCTGGTCTTCGGGGTCGCCCTGGGCCTGGGCCTGGCAGTGTCGGCGTGAGCGGCCCCCGACGGTGAGGGCGGGTGCCGGGTGGCCGGCGTCAGGCCCGGTGCCGAGCCAGCCACGGCCGGAGAACGGCCAGGAACCCGTCCGGGTCCTCCAGGTGGCAGGCATGGCCCACCCCGTCGAGCACGGCCAGGCGGGCCGACGCCCCGATGGCCCCCACCAGCTGCTCGCCGAGGGCGCGGTAGCGCTCGTCCCGGGCGCCGACCACCACCAGCACCGGCATGGCCAGCTGGCCGAGCTGGTGCCACCCGGGCTGCTGGCGACCGGTGCCGGCGTGGCGGAGGCTGGACGCCATCCCGGCCGCCGAGTTGGTCCGCCGGGCCTCGAGCCCGCCGGCCCGGGCGTCGAGCCCGGCGAAGAGCGGCTGTGCCAGCCACTCGGTGAGGAAGGCATCGACCCCGAGGGCTTCCAGCCGGTCGGCCAGGCGGTCGTCGGCCTCGGCCCGAGCCGACCGCTCGGAGGGGTCCTCGATGCCGGCCGTGGCTCCCACCACGACCAGCGCCTCGACCAGATCCGGGCGCTCGACGGCCAGCGCCAGGGCATGACGGCCGCCCAGGGAGTAGCCGAGGTAGGTCCCGGCCCCGCCGGTCAGGCCGAGGCGGCGAGCCCCGTCGGCGACATCGGCCACGATGGTCGACGAGGCGCCATGGCCGGGCAGGTCGACCCGGATCACCTCGTGGTCGATTGCCAGGTCGTCGGCCAGCGGACCCCAGCAGTCGGCGTTCTGGGTGAACCCGTGGGCCAGCACGATCCGGGGACCCGCCCCCTGTCGTCGGGCGGCGAGCCCCTCGATCGGAACCACTGCGTCTCGGGGCACCGGGCATGACGGTAGCGGCGACCTTCGCGGCGACCCTGGTGGACGAGTGGGCCCGGGCCGGACTGACCCACGCCGTCGTCTGCCCTGGCTCCCGCTCGACCCCACTGGCTCTGGCCCTGGCCGCCGACGGACGGCTCCAGGTGCACGTTCGGATCGACGAGCGCTCGGCCGGCTTCCTGGCGCTCGGCATCGGTGCCGCCACCGGGCGTCCGGCGGTGGTGGTCGTCACCAGCGGCACCGCCGCCGCCGAGCTCCACCCGGCGGTGGTGGAGGCGTCCTACGGCCGGGTGCCGCTGGTCGTCTGCACCGCCGACCGGCCGCCCGAGCTCCACGGCGTGGGCAGCGCCCAGACGGTGGACCAGGTCCGCCTCTACGGCCGAGCGGTGCGGTGGGCGGCCGAACCGGGGGTGCCCGATGCCGACGCCGCCGGGTCGTGGCGCTCGCTGGCCTCCCGGGCGGTGCTCGAGTCGCTCGGCTCGCCCCCCGGACCGGTGCACCTCGACCTGGCCTTCCGGGAGCCGCTCGTCGGCTCGAGCGACGCGCTGCCACCCGGCCGAGCCGGCGACGCGCCGTGGCACCGGGCGGTCGTGCCCGACCGGGAGGTGAGTTCGACCGAGGTGGCGAGGGTGGCTGACCTGCTGGCCAGCCCCCGCGGCCTGGTGGTGGCCGGGGCTCCCGGGCCCGACTCGCCTGCCGTCCAGCGGCTGGCCGAGGCCACCGGATGGCCGGTGCTGGCCGACCCCCGGGGCGAGGCCCGGGTCCCGCACCCGTCGACGGTGGCCGCCTTCGACGCGCTCGTGCGCCAACCGGTCTTTGCCGACGCCCACCGGCCGTCGGTGGTGGTGCGTTTCGGCCAACCCCCGCTCTCCCGGGCGCTCGCCACCTGGCTGGCGGGGAGCCAGGCCCGTCAGGTCCTCATCGACCCCCACGGCGGGTGGTGGGACGCCGATCGGACGGCCTCCGTGGTGGTGGCGGGACCGCCCAGCCGCTGGGCCCACGGGTTGGCCGACGCCCTGGCCGGGGTCGCCGGCGGCGACGGCTGGGCCACCTCCTGGCGTCGAGCCCAGGACCGGGCCGAGGCCGCCCTCGCCTCGGTCCTCGACGCGTCGCCGGCCCTCACCGAGCCCGGCATCGCCCGGCGGGTGGTGGCCGATCTCCCCGACGGGGCGACGCTGGTGCCGTCGGCGTCGATGCCGGGCCGCCACGTCGAGTGGTACGCCGCTGCCCGCGGCGGGATCCGGGTGCTCGCCAACCGGGGCGCCAACGGGATCGACGGCGTCGTCTCCACCGCGGTGGGGGTGGCCTCGGCCACCGGC
>JANNNX010000032.1:0-3638 GCA_031398745.1 Actinomycetes bacterium | reverse complement strand
CGAGCGGGGCAGCACGAAGCCGGCATGACCCTCGGGTAGCGCCAGGGCGATGCCGGTGGGCACCAGCGCCCGCCCCCCCCGAGCGGCCAGGATCACCCCCTCACGGGCGTGGAGGTCGGCGCCGGCATCGCCCACGTGGGCGTAGGACGGCAGGGGAAGCTCGGGGTCGAGTCGCCGCACGGGCACGGGCACCACGAGCAGGGAGCCTACGATCGCCGCCCGTGCTGGCCTGGATGGATCTCGAGATGACCGGCCTCGATCCGGGGAAGCACGCCATCGTCGAGATCGCCACCGTCGTCACCGACGACGACCTGAACGTGGTGGCCCTCGGGCCCGACCTGGTCGTCCATCAGAGCCCCGAGGTCCTCGCCGGCATGGACGACTTCGTCCGCGAGATGCACACCCGCAGTGGGCTGCTGGCCGCCATCGAGGCGTCGGCGACCTCTCTCGAGGAGGCCGGCCGAGCCACGCTCGACTTCCTCCGCCAACACATTCCGGACGCCCGGACGGTGCCGCTGTGCGGCAACTCGATCGGCACCGACCGCCGGTTCCTGGCCGCCCACCTCCCCGCCATCGAGGACCACCTCCACTACCGGTCGGTCGACGTGTCGACGGTCAAGGAGCTCGCCCGGCGCTGGCACCCCGACACCCTGGCCGACGCCCCTGACAAGGCCGGGGGCCACCGTGCTCTCGACGACATCCTCGAGAGCATCGAGGAGCTCCGCTACTACCGGCGAGCGGTGTTCAAGCCGGCGGAACCGCCACCCCCGCCACCTCCGCGGCCAGCCTGACCTCGTCGCGACCGGTCAGCCACGCCCGTAGGCGGCGCCGATCGCCGGACCACGCCGATCGCAGGGCCACCCGGTCGTCGGCCTCGATGACCCGCACGTATTCCACGGTGGCCGAGCGCGGCTCGAGCCCGCCCCGTCGGAGTTCGTCCTCGAGGGCGGCCAGGGCGGCGGCGTTGTTCACGTGGCCGAGGGCATCGAGGTCGCTGGCCCGCAGCGGCCACGCCCGACTCTCGGCCTCGGCCGGGGGGGGACCCAGGGCCAACCGGGTGGACGATCGCTGCGCCCCGGCACTGGGCCGGTAGCAGCGGACGAAGTCGGGCCCGACCGCGACGGGCCGGCCGCCGAGATCGACGTGGACCCAGAGGGTGGCGGCCTCGACCGACGCCCCCGACGACGTGGTGAGCGTCGAGCGCCGCTCTCCCCAGGTGGCCCCCAGGGCGCTGCAGAAGGTCGAGATCGTCAGGCGCTCGCCGAAGCGAGGCCAGCGGTCGACCACCACCTGGGTCCGGCGAGCCACCCAGGGGTCGGCCACGTCGAGGCCGGCGTCGGCCATATCGTCGGCCCCCACGTCCTGGAGGATCCGGGCCAGGGCGTCGAGGCGTAACCGTCCTGACGGTGCCGCGTCGCCCAGTCGCACCGGTCGACTGGTCTCGAAGCGCCGGCCCACCCCGGGGAACGCCACCAGCCGGGGGGTCTCGCCGGGAGCCATGCCGGGGCAGCCCACTCGACCCGACACCCCTGGTCAAGCACCCTGGCGAGCGTCGCCTAGCCTGCCGGGCCGGTGGCCGCCCGCAACCTCGAGCTCCGTCGCTTCCGTCGTGCCGCCGCCACCTCCTCGCTGGCCGAGGGCGTCGCCGTGGTGGTACTGCCCCTGGTCACGCTGGGCCTGACCGAGCGCGCCCTCGACCAGGCGCTGGTGGTGGTCGCCCTCTCCCTGCCCTGGGCCCTGTGGCCCCTGGTCGAGGGCGTGTTGCCCCACCGCCTCGACCGGCGCACGACCCTCGGGGTGGCCTCGACCGTGCGGTCGGCCGCCTTCGGACTCCTCGCCGTCCAGCTCGCCCGAGGGGAGGCGACGGTCGCCCTCGTCCTGCTCTGCGCCTTCGCGGCCGGCATCGCCGATGCCGCCGCCGACGACGCCGATGCGGTGGCCATGGCGACGGTGGTGCCGATCGACTCCCCCACCAGCGACGGTTGGACCACCCGGCTCGGGGTGATCGGCGTCGCCGTCGGCATCCTGGCCGGCGGAATCCTCTGGGGGGTGTTCGACGCGCTGGGCGCCATCGCGGTGACGCTGCTGTCGTCGGTCGGGGCGCTGGCCGCGCTCGCCCTACCCGCGCCGCTCCTCCCGACGGGGAAGCCCACGACCCTGCCCGCCCCGGACGCGGCGGCAGCAGGCCCCACCCGCGCCTTGACCGCGTCGCTGGCCCTACTCGGCGCATCCAGCGCCGCGGGCGTGTGCGTCCTCGCCAGCATCGCCGACCAGCGCCTCGGCGTGGGCGCCTTCGGCCTCAGCAGCCTGCTGGTCGCCTTGGTGGTCGCAGGGGCCGCCGGGGCCGCGCTGGCGCCAACCTTCGGCACCACCCTCGGCCTGCGGGCGGGGGCGGTGACCGGCGCGCTGCTGGCCGCCGCCGGTCTGGTCGTGGCCGGGGCCACCCTCGACCCCGACCAACCGCTGGTGGCGGTGGGCGCCCTCCTCCTGGCGGCGGCTGGCAGCGCCGTGGCCCTCGTCCTGACCCGGGCCCTGAGGCGCTCGATGGTGGCCGACCACGACCCCTCGGCCACGGTCCCCTGGCGGACGGCGATGGCGACCGCGACCCCCGCCGGGGCGGCCCTGGGCGGGCTGCTGGCGGAGGGTGGCGAGCTCAACCTGAGCCTGCACGCGGCCGGGGTCCTCGCCCTGCTGGCGGCCGCCGCCGTCCTCGGGGCTCGGCTCTCCCGTCGTCCGGAGACCGACGCCGTGGTCGAGCCGTTGCGGGTGCCGGCACAAATCGGTTGACGCCCGGAGCCGTCGACTGTTTCCATGGACGTCCCGCCCAGCCGGCGGGACCGACGACGAGACCGAGAGGAGGCCCCGGATGACCATCGACCGAACGACCACGCATTCGATCGACCGGAACCTGGCAGGCCCCCGTGCCCTCGGGTCGCTCGTCGCCGCCGACCCGTCGGGTCTGGCCGGCACCCGCCCCGAGGCGCACAAGCGCTTCGTGCGCCCTGCCATGTGGGCCACCGCCCGACGGCCGAGGAGCGTCATCACGTAAGCCCAACCGGGTGCGTGTGACCTACCAGAGGCCGTCGGGACAACCCGGCGGCCTTTCGCTTTTTCCCCTTGCCACTCCAGCTACGACCAAGGACCCGAGATGTCAGTCCAGATCGCTCCCGAGGAGACCGAGACCGAACGGCTCGTCCGCCGGCTGGCCGCGTGTAGCGACGGCACCGGCCAGCTGACGGCCCTCTTCTTCTCCGACGACACGTACGACATCGCCAAGGCGAAGCACATCTGCGGGACCTGCCCCGTCCGTTCCGAGTGCCTGGCCGGGGCCCTCGAACGGCGAGAGCCTCTGGGCGTCTGGGGCGGCGAGCTGTTCAGCGATGGCCACGTCATCGCCTACAAGCGCCGCCGGGGCCGGCCGCCCAAGCACCGGGCGGCCGAGTACCTGGTGGTCGGCGGCACCCAGGTGCTGGTGACCCCCGAGGTCCGGGGGCCGGTCACGCAATCGGCCTGACCGGCCCCCAAGTTCTCGGCGGCGGGCCGGGGGGCGGGCACGGAGCCCCGGGCGGGCGCCGACTGGCGGCCCCCCGGCGCCGCCCGGCGGGGGCGACCCGGGGGGGGGGGCCGCCCCCCGGGGG
>JANNNX010000052.1:0-1894 GCA_031398745.1 Actinomycetes bacterium | reverse complement strand
CCGAGCACCTCGTAGAGGCGCCGGGCCAGGTGGCGATGCCGAGCCACGACCCGGCCGTGGTCGGTCAACGAGCGAGGGGGCGGGGAGATCATCCCCGGTAGCCATTGGTCACGGGCAGCCGGCGGTCGCGGCCGAACGCCTTCGGCGTCACCCGCACCCCCGGCGGCGTCTGGCGGCGCTTGTACTCGGCCAGGTCGACGAGTCGGGTGATCCGGTCGACGAGCTCGGCCGGGAACCCGGCCGCGACCAGCTCGGCCCGGGTCTGGTCACCCTCGACGTAGGCCTCCAGCAGCGGATCCAGCACGTCGTAGGGCGGGAGCGACTGGTCGTCGGTCTGGTCGGGACGAAGCTCGGCCGAGGGGGGCTTGGCCAAGACCTCGGCCGGGATCACCTCGACCCCGTCACGCTGGTTGCGCCATCGGCAGAGCCGGTAGACCAGCAACTTGGGCACGTCCTTGATGACCGCGAACCCGCCGGCCGAGTCGCCGTAGAGGGTGAAGTACCCGACCGCCAGCTCGCTCTTGTTGCCGGTGGTCAGCACCATCCAGCCGAGCTCGTTGGAGAGCGCCATGAGGGTCACCCCCCGGATGCGGCTCTGGAGGTTCTCCTCGGTCAGCCCCGGCGGCCGCTCGCCCAGGCTGGGCCCGAGCATGCCGAGCAGCGCCGAGAACGCCGGCTCGATGGGGATCGTCCGCAGGTCGATGCCGAGCCGCTCGGCCAGCGCCCGGGCGTCGTGGCGCGAGCCGTCGCTCGAGTACCGCGACGGCATCGACACGCCGTGGACGTGCTCGGGGCCGAGGGCATCGACCGCGACCGCCGCCACCAGCGACGAGTCGATCCCCCCCGACAGCCCGATGACCACGTCCCGGAAGCCGTTCTTGGTGACATAGCCCCGAGTGCCGGCGACCAGCGCCTGGTACACCTCGGCGACGGGGTCGAGGACGGCGGCCAGCCGCGGGGCGAGCTGTGGGGCGGGCTCGCCGTCGATGGGTCCACGTCCCCCGGTTCTCGGCGCGCTGAGTCCGACATGTCGGCCGGACCGCGCCGAGAACGTGGGTCCTGCCGATTCGCCGGTGACCGACACCACCGGGAGGGTGGGCGGCGCCGGTCGGGCCGGCACCTCGACGTCGACCACCAGGAGCTCGGGCTCGAATTGGGCCGCGCGCCCGATCACCTCGCCGGCGGCGTCGAGCACCAGCGAGGCGCCGTCGAAGACCAGCTCGTCCTGGCCGCCGACCTGGTTGACGTAGACCAGCGGAACGCCGGCGCCGGCGGCCCGTTCGCCGAGCATGGCCCGGCGCTGGGCCAGCCGGCCGACGTAGTAGGGCGAGGCGTTCAGTGTCACCACCAGCTCGGCCCCACCCGCCGCCTCGACGGCCACCGGGCCGTCGGGAAACCACACGTCCTCGCAGATCGAGACCCCCACCCGCACCCCGCCGACCACAAAGAGGGACGGCTCGCCGAGACCCGGCTCGAACCACCGGTGCTCGTCGAACACCGCGTAGTTGGCCAGGATGCGCTTGCGGTAGACCCCGTGCACCGCGCCCTGGGCGCAGACCGCGGCGGCGTCGTACAGGCGCCCGTCGGGGTCGACGTCGACGAAGCCGACGATCGCCACGCAGCCACCGGACGCGGCGGCGACCCGGTCGAGTGCCCGACGGTTGTCCCCCACGAACCCGGGCTTGAGGACCAGGTCTTCGGGGGGATAGCCGGTGATCGCCAACTCCCCGAAGACGGCCAGCTCGGCCCCCGCGGCCTCGACCTCGGCCAACGCGGCCACGATGGCCTCGGCGTTACCGACGACGTCGCCGACCACCGGATCGAGCTGGCAGCAGGCCACGCGCAGGCGCACCGGCGCAGGCTAGGCCCGAGCGCCACCCGGCTCGGCCGTCGG
>JANNNX010000040.1:0-3502 GCA_031398745.1 Actinomycetes bacterium | reverse complement strand
CGGCCAGGTGCCGCCATCGATGGCCCGGCTGAGCGCCCGGCGACCGTTGGTGGAGCCGTTGGGCCGCAGGAAGCTGGTGAAGCCAGCCTTGGGGGTGATGCAGGTGGTGCCGGTGGCGTCCCACGAGGTCAGCTGGACCCGCCCGGAGGCAGCGCTGCTCTGAACCGGCGTGTAGTTGTCGCCGCCACCCGATGCGGCAGGCTTCGGGACGAAGCCGGCCATGGCGTTCATGATGTCCTGGGTGGTGTCAGAACCCACGCCCACCAGGGCGGAGAACTGCTTGGGGTCGGCAGTGGCGGGACCGCCGGCGGTGACCAAGCCGAGGATCGATGCCACTGCGGTGACGAGGGCGGCTACGGAAACCCGCTTCCGCCGGGACTTGCTGTTCGGTGCGCTCAACTGTGCTCCCTCTCGTTGTGAGCGCCGAGCCCTCAGGCCGGCAACTCGGACGGCCCTCCGCCGCCCGCCCGGATCCTGGCAATCGAAAGCATCGGGCGGTTGTCCCCCAGGTAAAGGGTCCCGGCACACCGGTGAAGCTTCCCGGCAGGGGCGCCGCGAACGCCTGATCGACCCCCGCTTCAGCCGAAGCGGCCGTGGACGTAGTCGCTGGTGCGCTGGTCCTGGGGGGTCGAGAACATCGCATCGGTCGGTCCGTGCTCGACGATGACCCCAGGGGTGCCCTGGGCGGCCAGGAAGAACGCGCACTGGTGCGACACCCGCTGGGCCTGCTGCATGTTGTGGGTCACGATGACGATGGTCACCTCGGTGACCAACTCGGTGATCGTCTCCTCGATGCGCCTGGTCGAGGTCGGATCGAGGGCCGAACAGGGCTCGTCCATCAGCAGGATCCGGGGCTTGATGGCCAATGCCCGAGCGATGCACAGCCGTTGTTGCTGGCCGCCCGAGAGCCCGCCGCCGGGCTGGCGGAGCCGGTCGCGCACCTCGTTCCACAGGCCGGCCTTCTGTAGGCACGACTCGACGAGTTCGTCCTTCACGCTGGTACTGGCCTTGGTGCCGGTGAGCTTGAGGCTGGCAATCACGTTGTCGTAGATCGACATGGCCGGGAACGGGTTCGGCTTCTGGAACACCATCCCGATCTGGCGTCGAGCTTCGGTGATCTTGCGCTGCGGGTCGTACACGTCATCGCCGCCGAGCAGCACCTCCCCGGCCAGCGCGGCGCTGGGGATCAACTCGTGCATGCGGTTGAGGATCCGCAGGAAGGTCGACTTGCCGCACCCCGACGGCCCGATGAGCGCGGTCACCTGGCCCGCCGGCATGGTGAGCGACACCCGGTCGAGCACGTGGTGAGCGCCGAACCACGCCGAGATCGACCGGGCCTCGAGGCTGCTGAGCGCCCCGACGGCGGTCACCGGTCCGGTGACCGGATCGGCGAAGGCAACGCTCGGCGGTGCCGCTACGGGATCGGCGAAGTAGGAGCCCGGCAGGGGGGGCGCTACCGGATCGGCGAAGTAGGGGCCCGGAGTGGGCGCTACCGGATCGAAGAGCGAGGTGGTGGCGCCGTCCTCAGTGACGGTGACAGCCACCAAGGGCTCGACCTGTACTGGAGGTGCAGACGGCGTGGGTCCGAGGTCGGGTGCGCGCTCGACGACGGGATACCCGGCATCGGGATGGAGGGCTCGCCACCGGTCGTCGAGGACCGCTCGAAAGGTCGATACATCCTCGCCCGCGACCTGGACCCCGAACTCGGCGATGCCCGGGACCACGAGGATGGTCCAAGGGGCGTCGGGACTGTGGTGCAGCGCCTCGATCTCCTCGATGAGCCACGACCACTCGGTGGCGCCATCGACGGCCGTCACCGTGTGGTCATCGACCAGGACCGCGGCCCGCTGGATGGGCTCGGCGACCGCACCACCGGCGCCGGCCCGTCCGGCAACGAGTTGCACGACCGCGCCATCGTCGAAGGTCCGGCAACGTGACGAGGTGTCTTCTCCAGCCATGGGTCGAGCTCCGATCGGTTCAGAGGAGATTCGGGAGGAGGCGAGCACTTTCCGCCCCCGCCGCGCTGGCCACCAGCAGTACCGGTGGCAGAAACACCAGCCAGGCGCGAGCCCGACCCCATCGGCGCCAGGCCCACACCGCTGCCGCCACCACGAGGACGAGCACTTGCAGCCAGAGCACGAGGGCCCACAGGGTGCTGGTGTCGGCGCCCATCATTCGCTCGGCGGCCGGCAATGTCGCCGCGGTGAACAGGGGGGCGTTGCCCTGCTCGGCGGTGCCATCGAGTGCAGCGTCGACTCGGACCACCCCTGACGGAAGGAACGGAGACCCGTCGGCGGTGGCCAACGTGATGCGGGCACCACCCTCATCGAGCGGCTCGGCTACTGGATCGCCAGCCCGACGCAGACCCTCGACCCGAAACTCGAACTGACCCTGCCCCGTCGTGAGGAAGATGCGGTCGCCGACATCGAGGTCGGCCAGCCGGGCGAAGGGCGCCCCGAACGATGCTCTCCGGCCCAGGATCACGCTGGTGCCCTGTTGGCCCGGGAAGACCGTATCCCTCCGATGCCCAGGGCCGTCGAACAACGTGCCCGAGGTCGTTCCCTCCAACACGACCTGTCGGAGTCCGATGGCGGGGATCTCGAGCTGGGCCACCGGCGCACCCAGCTCGATCGCGGCGCCCTCCCGATCGAGCTGACCGACCGGAGCAGTGCCTTCGGCCAACTCCGCCCGGAACCGGTCATACGCCCGCTGCTGCGCTGCCCGCTGGGTGAACGTACTGAAGACGACGAGGTAGAGGAGAAGTGCCGAGGCCAGCACCAAGACGCCCACCAAGATCGAGCGCGCCAGAGCTGGGCGCCCGTCCAACGGAGGAATAGGAAGCGCGTCCGACTTGCCTCGAGGCCACGGGACTCGAGGAGCAGTCTTGCCTCGAGGTCCGGGGACTGGAGGCGCCGTGGCCACGGCGGTCGTCACCTGGCCGCCCTATCCGGTGATCACGCGAGGTGGTCGGCTCAGCAGCTGGGCCATGCGTCCGAAGACCATCAGCAGGACGGCCCACACCACGAGTGAGACCGGGGAGCCTCCGGTGACGGGAAGCGTCGACACGCCCTGCACGAAGGTGCCACCGCTGGTGGGCTGCCCACCGGTCGGTGCGCTCGCCACGGTGGTGCTCGAGCTACCCCCGCCTGTGGTCGAGGTCGTGGTCCCGCCGGCGGTGGTGGTCGACGTGGTCGACCCGCCCCCTGCCGTCGTCGAGGTCGTCGAACCACCACCGGCGGTCGTGGTGGTGGTCGATCCGCCGCCGCCGACGGTGGTGGTGGTTGTGGTGGAGTCCTCGGCCACCACAACCCAGGTGAACCCGCCGGGAGCAGCCTCGTCGGCGGTGACCGTGATGCCGATATCCCAGAACTTGTCGAGTTGGTCGTCGCCGGCCGAGCCCGTGGTGCAGGCCAAACCCATGCGGTAGCTCCCGGCCGGGAGATCGGTCACCGTGAACAAGGCAAAGTCGAAGGCCGGAATGTTGATGAGTTCACCCGGCTTC
>JANNNX010000006.1:0-30868 GCA_031398745.1 Actinomycetes bacterium | reverse complement strand
CGAGAGGGCAGGGTGGCTCATGACCATCCGCGTGGTGCTGGCCGACGATCAGGAGATCATCCGCACCGGTCTGCGGATGATCCTCAACGCCCAGCCGAACATCGACGTGGTCGGCGAGGCCGTCGACGGCATCGAGGCGGTGGCGCTCGCCCGCCGCCTCCGCCCCGACGTGTGCTTGTTCGACATCCGCATGCCCGGCATCGACGGCATCGAGGCCACCCGGCAGCTCGCCGGAGCCGAAGTCGACGATCCGCTGGCGGTCGTCGTCATCACCACGTTCGATCTCGACGAGTACGTACACGGTGCGCTCAAGGCTGGAGCCCGGGGCTTCCTCCTCAAGGACGCCGGACCCGACCTGCTCGTGCAGGCGATGGAGGCGGCGGCCAGGGGCGACGCGCTCATCGCCCCGAACATCACCGCCCGGCTACTGGCCACCTTCTCGAGTCCGCCCTCCGGGTCGCCACTCGAGCCCGTCGAGCCGCTCACCGCTCGCGAGGAGGAAGTGCTCGCGACCGTGGCCCGCGGTCGGACGAACGCCGAGATCGCGGACGAGCTGTTCATCAGCCTGAGCACGGTGAAGACGCACCTGGCCAGCCTCATGAACAAGCTCGGGGCCCGGAACCGAGTCGAGATCGCGATGTGGGCCTACGAGACGGGACGCGTCCGAAGCGTCGACTCATGAGCACGACCCGGGTCGCGGTCAGATGGCAACGAGGCGGACTGATGCCCCGAGCGTCTCGAGCAGGTGCCGGAGGTCGGTCGGGTCGGAGGTGACGAGGGCGGTCGATCCGGTGTGTGATCGAGCGGCCGCGATCAGGGCGATGGAGGCGTCAACGATGTCGGTGGTCTTGGCCTGTCCGCACAACAGTCCGGTGGCTCGGGCCAGCGCCCCATCGAGAGAGACCTCGTCGCAGTGGGTGAGTGCTCGGGCGAGGAGTGCTTGGCGGCTTCCGTCACGCCAGGCCTGGGCGATGACGCCCGCAGGCACGCAGACCTCGGCGGCGTCATCAGCGGCGTTCCGGAGCGTGGCCCAGACCCTGCGGTCGTTGCGATCCAGCGCGATCAGCGCCCCGGCATCAAGGACGAGCGTGGTCATCCCTCGACAAGGGAGCGGGCGTCCGCGAGTTCTTCAGCGCTGAAGGCTCCGTGCTCGCGTTCCCAGGCGGCAACGACGTCGCGTAGGCCGCGGGCGGCGAGTTGTCGCCGGGCGGCGTCGGCGACCCATGCCGACACGTTCTGTCCGTCGGTGTCGGCAGCGTCACGGACGGCCCGAGCGAGTTCCGATTCGATCGAGACGGTGAGGCGTTCGACGGTCATCTGGTCATCATACTTCGTCCTACCGACGATCCCCTCGCTCAGCGGAGGTCGAGTCGCATGAGGACGCGCGGGAAGCCGGCAAGCACCGAATCGGTGTCGGCCGCCTTCACGAAGCCTGCCTTCTCGAACAGGCCCTTGGTGCCGACATAGGCCATGGTGGTGTCGACCTTCTCGTTGTTGTTGTCGACGGGGTAGCCCTCGATGGCGAGAGCACCGTTCTCACGAGCGAACGCGACGGCGCCGGCGAGCAGATGGTGTGAGATGCCGGCTTTGCGGTGCCCGGGACGCACGCGGATGCACCAGACCGACCACACGTCGACGTCGTCGACGTGTGGGATTCTCCGGTTGCGGGCGAAACTCGTGTCGGCCCGGGGGTGCACCGCCGCCCAGCCGACCACTTCACCGTCGTCGTAGGCGAGCACTCCAGGCGGGGGAATCTGGTCGACGAGCTGTCGTACTCGTTCGCCGCGGTCGGTGCCGACGAGTTGTTGGTTCTCCTTGGAGGAGGTGAGCCGATAGCTGAGGCACCAGCAGACATTGGCGTCGGGCCGCTTTGGGCCGAGCACGTCCTTGACGTCTTCGAAAACGGTTGCCGGTCGTATCTCGATCGCCATGCCGAAACCCTCACCGCGACCCGCCGCAGTCGTCAACGCCGACCTCGTCAGCGGGTGAACGTCATGTGCGTGACGCCGCTGGGGGTCGACACGACCTCCACCTCGTACTGCTGGTCCAACCCCTCCAGGCCGTCCCACAGCCGAACCCCGCCGCCGAGCAGGATCGGCACCTGCACGACGTGGAGGTGGTCGACCAGGCTGGCGGCCAGAAACGCCCGCAGCATGGTCGGGCCCCCGCCGATGCGGACGTCCTGACCCCCAGCTGCGTCCCGCGCCACCGCGAGCGCATCCGCCGGCGCGGCGTCGAGGAAGTGGAACGTGGTCCCGCCCTCCATCGCCAGCGCCGGGCGGGGCCGGTGGGTCAGGACGTAGGTCGGCGTGTGGAACGGCGGGTTGTCGCCCCACCACCCGCGCCACTCCGGGTCGTCCGGCCAGCCCGGAGGCCCGAACTTGCCGGCGCCCATGATCTCCGCCCCGATCCCGGGCCCGTGGCGGGCGGCCAGCACGTGATCGACCCCCTCGGTGCCGCCCGTCTCGCCGAGGACTTCCTGGCGACCGAACTGGGTGGCGATCATCCACTGGTGGAGCCGTTGGCCGGCGTGGCCGAAGGGCGCGTCGAGGGTCTGGCCCTCGCCGGTGGCGAACCCGTCGAGCGAGATCGTGAAGTTGTGGACGCGCACGCGCGACATGGCGGGCTCCTTCGGGTGGTGGTCGGTCAGACCGGTCGACGGGGAGTCAGGCGTCCCCGAGATGGCGAGCGAGCTTGCGCAGCGTCTGCAGACCGAGCTCGACCGCCCCGAAGCCAATGCCCGCATCTCGCTGCTCGACGGTCGGGTGGAGCTGGCGCAGCGTCAACACCGTCTTGCCATCGGCCTGCTCGTCGAGGGTGATCGTCACTCGGAAGCGGGCCGGGTCGTCGTCGACGTCGGACCCGTGATCGAGCACCAACCGCTCGACGGGCACGACCTCGAGGTAGTCGAAGCGATTCGTGTAGACGGTGCCGTCCGCGGACACCATGTCGAAGCACGCTCGACCGCCCGGGCGCACGTCCATCTCCCGGACCGTGCAGGTGAACCCGTCGGGACCGAACCACTGGCAGAAGGCGCCCGCATCGGTCCACGCCGCGAACACCGCGTCGCGGGTGGCGTCGAGCACTCGCACGAGGACGATCTCACGATCGAGCGCCCACGCCGTCGGATCGGGGAGGGGCGGGGGAGCGCTCATGGCTTCTCCGACGTCGGTGGGGCGGCGGTTGGCTCAGAAGGGCGCCGGAGGTGGGCGTCGAGCCGGTCGAGACGGTGCTCCCACGCCGCTCGGGTGTGCTCGGCCCAGGCCGCGATCTCGACCAGAGGCTCGGGCCGCAGCCGGCAGGGCCGGCGCTGTCCATCTCGGCCCCGACTGATCAGACCGGCCTGCTCGAGGACCTTCAGGTGACGGGAGATGGCCGGGAGACTGATCGGGAACGGCTCGGCCAACTCGAGCACGGTCGCCTCACCGCTGGCCAACCGACGAACGATCGAGCGCCGGGTCGGATCGGACAAGGCGGCGAAGACGACGTCGAACCGATCGGGGGCCGTCACGGTCATGGTCGCCGTCGCTCCTGCGGGTACTTCACAGGTTGGTTATTTAACAGACTGACTACATAACGTCAAGGACGCGGTCAGGCGTCGTGGAGCTTCGACCGCAGGATGGGATCGTGCTCGGCCTGCTCTTCGAGCTCGTGGACGACCTCATCGAGGGTCTCATGCGCCAGGTTGGCATGCGCCAACTCCTCGGCGGCGCGCTCACGCCTGGTCCGCACCACCTTGCGCACCACGATCGCCACGACGAGCACGCCGAGGAGCGCCACCACGAGGGTTTGGAACGGCTCGGTGTAGTCGAGCACCCTCTCCCACTGCTCGGCCAGCAGGTACCCGGCGACGATCAGGACCGTGTTCCAGATCAGGCTGCCGATGAGGGTGAAGAGTGTGAACGTGCCCAGCGGCATTCGACGGAAGCCGGCCGGGATCGAGATCAGCGACCGGATGAGCGGCACACATCGACAGATCAACACGGCCGAACGCGACCGGCGATCGAACCACGCCTCCGACCGATCGAGGTCGGACTCCGAGAAGCCGATCCACGAGCCGTACCGGATGATGATGGCCCGCAGCCGCAGGGGACCGACCGCGGCCGCGAATCCGTACAGCGCCCAGGCCCCGAACACCGAGCCGATGGTGGCGGCGATGATCATGCCGATCACCGACGCCTCGCCCTGCGACGCGGTGTAGCCCGCGAGCCCGAGCACCACCTCTGAGGGGATCGGCGGGAAGACGTTCTCGATGGCGACGAGGAGCGCGACGCCGAGGTAGCCGAGACTCTCCACCACATCAGTGGCCCAGTTGGTCAGGTTCTCGAGCATCGGCGTCGGACGATCTCCTCTTGGGTCGGGGCAACGGGCGCTGCAACAACGCCTCGACCCGCACGCGACGAGGTGCCAGCGTAAGGGCGCTCAGCCCCGACGCCGGACACGGTCAGGCGTCGGGAAGGGCGGCGAAGTCCCGCTTGACGCTGCGATACCACCGCAGCCCCGAGACCGGGCGCTTCCACCGGGCCTTCATGGCCTGGCGAGCGGGCTCGTGGTCGACATCGCCGCTGGCCGCCATTTCCTTCAGGTGGGTGTCCTGAGCGTTGATGATGTCGTCGGCGGTGTCGCCGTGGAGCTCGAGCTGGCAGGGTCCACCCAGCTGGGCGCAGGTCATGGTCTTCATGAGGTCTCCTCGGGTTGGGTGATGGTGGAACGGTCCCGGACCACGTCGAGGGTGGCCAGAACGTCGGGGTCGGCGATCAGCTCGACCTCGTGCACGAGGCCGGCGTCGAGGTGGAACACGAAGGCGACCTTGACATCGTGGTCGGCGATCCAGGCCGCGCCGAGCACGCCGTCGATGAGGACCGGCACCGCTCCCTTGGCGCCGTTGAAGCGTCCGGCGACGGCCTCCGCCCCCTCGTAGGTCGGCTCCGTTCCCATCTGTTGGCCGACCAGGTCGGCGCGCATGATCGCGTCCGGTGCCAGCAGCGCCAGCAGGGTGGCCAGGTCGCCGCCCCGCGCTGCGGCCAGGAACGCCCGGAGCACGCCTTCGTCTTGCTCCCGGGCGCGGCGTTCCGCCGCAGGTTCGGGGGCGCCCTGCACCTTGCGCCGAGCCCGACTCGCCAGCTGGCGCACGGCCGTCCCCGACCGACCGAGGATGGCGCTGATCTCGTCGAACCGGTAGCCGAAGACGTCGTGCAACACGAAGGCGGCACGCTCGGCCGGGGCGAGGGTGCCGAGGACGATCTGCAGGGCGCCTCCCACCCGTTCGGCCAGCAGAGCGTCGGCCTCCGGGTCGACGGGCGCCGGGTCGGCGAACGAGGCCTCCTCGGCGGTGGCCCGGGTCTGGCGCCTCCGCAGATGGTCGAGGCACAGCCGGGTCACGACCGTGGTCAGCCACGCCGGCGCGTCCTCGACGTCGTCGGCCGCCGAGAACCGCAGCTGGGCCTCCTGCAGCACATCGTCGGCATCGGTTTGCGAGTCGAGGATGCGGGTCGCGATGGCCGTCAAACGAGGTCGTTCCGTCTCGAAGTCCGCCAGGTCCATGGTCACAGTCTGTTGACGCACGCCACGCCCGACATGTGACGGGCGGAGCGGCGGGGAGCCCCCCATCACTGGGTGGCTATCCGGCCTCGCGGAACTGTTCGTAGCGTTCCTCGAGCAACGCGGTGCCCGGCTTCCACTCCTGGCGGTCAGGTGCAGTGAGCGTGGTCCCGTTCATCGCCTGCAGGCCGTAGCGCAACATGGGGCCGTCGTGTTCCAGCAGCACTTCGTCACGCACCTCGATCACGAGGTCGGGTCGAATGCCGAGGATGTTGGTGTCGAACGCAGCGTGGTGGAGCTTGCAGAGCGCCAACCCGTTGGGCACCACTGGCTCACCACGCGGGTGACTGTCGGGAAGGATGTGGGCCGCGTCGAGCAACTCTGCGTGTTTCAGCCGACAGATCCCGCACGATCGCTTGTAGGCCTGCAGCACGCGCTCGCGGAACAGCGCCTGGTGGAGGCGCCGCTTGGTCACGCTTCGGTAGTACGAGCGGCGGGCGTCTTCGGCGATGGCGGGGCTGAGATCGGGGGCCAATGCCTCGGGCTCGGCGACGGCGACGGTAAAGGCGAGTGCCCCCGGATCGTCACCGACGATGAAGACCGGCCACGAGGCGAGGTACTGGCCCTTCGAGATTCCCTGGAAATGGACCAACGGGATCTGCTCGGCCAATGCCTGGCGGAGCCCGGCGTTCTCACGATGGGAGGTGTCGGTCCCGCGGTAGCGGTAGAGGAGAAGTCCGTCGGCCGTCATGCCGTCGTCGTAGGGACGGTCGCGCCCTTGGCTCGGCGGGGTCGTGCGGATGCTGAGCGGGACGTCGGAAATGACGGCGGGCTTGAAGATCCCCTGCTGGCTGACCAGGGGCACTCGGCGCCCGTCGAACTCGAAGCCGACCGAGAGGACTCGCCAGGGCAGTACGTCACCCCAGATCCGGCTCTGCTCTTCGAGGAACTGAAACGCTGCCAGGCGCACAAGTCGATCCCGCTCGTCGCTTGGCACGAAGCGCATTCTCGCGGCATTGATCGGGACGCCGCCGGAATCCAAGCCCGCGGCGTCATCATGATGCAGTGACGATACGATGCCGTGGTGCGCACGACGATCGATCTGCCCGCTGACCTCCACGATCTGGCCCGCCAGCTGGCCCACGACGGCAACCGGTCGATGAGCGAGGTCATCGCCGAGCTCATCCGGCTCGGGCTGCGCAGCGGGCCCGACCAGCCGGCAACGAGCCGACGGGGTCTGCCGGTCGTGACCCTCGGCCACCCGGTGACCGCCGGGGACGTCCGCTCGCTGGACGACGACGAGTGACGGTGGTCCTGGCCGACGGCAACCTGCTCGTCGCCCTCACCGTGGCCGACCACGTGCACCACGAGGTGGCCACCGCCTGGTTCGCCGACACCGAACCCGACCTGGCCACCTGCCCGATCACCGAGGGCACCCTGTTGCGGTTCCTCATCCGCCATGGCCGGTCGGCCGTCGACGCCGCCGCCGTGCTCGACGCCCTGGCCCGCCAGCCGTGGCACCGGTTCTGGTCCGACGCCATCCCCTACGAGGCTCGCCAGCTGGTCGGCGTGATCGGGCACCGCCAGGTGACGGACGCCTACCTGGTCGCGCTCTGTCGTCACCACGGCGGCCAGCTCGCCACTTTCGACAAGGGGCTGGCGGCACTCCACGGCGACACCGTCGCGCTCCTGGCGTCCTCGCCGTCGCCCTGACCCGACCCGCGCTCCTACGCTGCTCGTCGTGGCCACCAACCCCGAGGTCGACGCCTACATCGCCCGGTCATCCCAGTGGCCCGAGGAGATGGGCGCCCTGCGCCCGATCCTGCTCGCGGCCGGGCTGACCGAAGAGATCAAGTGGGCCAAGCCCTGCTACAGCCACGGCGCCAAGAACATCGTGATCATGCAGGAGATGAAGGACTTCCTGGCCCTCATGTTCTTCAAGGGCGCCCTCCTCGACGACCCCGCCGGCGTGCTCGAGGAGCAGGGCCCCAACTCCCGCTCGGCGCTGCGTATGCGCTTCACCTCGGTCGACGACGTGACCCGCCTGGCCGACGTGGTCACGGCCTACGTGGAGGAGGCCGTCGACGTCGAGGAGGCTGGCCTGGAGGTGGGCCCGGCCCCCGAGCTGGTCCTGGCCGCCGAACTCCAGCACCGCCTCGACCTCGACCCCGAGCTCGACGCGGCCTTCTCGGCGCTGACCCCCGGCCGCCAACGCGAGTACAACCTTCACATCTCCGAGGCCAAGCAGGCCAAGACCCGAGAGGATCGGGTCGAGAAGTACGCCCCGAAGATCCTCGACGGAAAAGGCCTGCGCGACCGCTAGGTCAGGAGGCGAAATCGCCGCTTCTGGCGGTGTGACGCTCGGGGCTGGTATCCGCCGGTAGGGTCAACGGGTCGCGAGAGGTGCCCCCCCGCTCGCGTGGATCGGCCGAGTTCCCCTCGGCGCCTTTCGGGGAGCGTTGCTCCGGACCCTGGTAGCGCACGTTCAGTGACACCAGCCGCGACCGGCAACCGATCGGCAGTTCCATGACGTCCGAAGACACGCACGTGGTGTTCGGGGCCGGGCAGGTCGGCCTCGCCCTCATCGACCATCTCGTCGCGTCAGGTGTCTCCGTACGGGCCGTCTCGCTGCGGAAGCCGGCGACACTGTCCCCGCAGGTGGACTGGTGCTCCGCCGACGTGACCGACGCCCAGGCGGCGATCGCGGCGGCCAAGGGCGCGGCGGTGGTCTATCAGTGCCTCAATGCCCCCTACGCCGAGTGGCCCGAACGCTTTCCGCCGTTGCAGCGCGGCGTGCTGGTTGCCGCCGAACAAGCCGACGCGTTGCTGGTGACCCTGGAGAACGTCTACGGATACGGGCCCACTCACGGCCGGCCGATGACCGAAGATCTCCCGTTGGCGGCGACCACGGTCAAGGGTCGCGTGCGCGCCGAGATGACCCGAGAACTCCTCGAGGCCGCCGAGTCGGGTCGGGTGCGTGTCGCGATCGGTCGGGCATCGGACTTCTTCGGCGCCGGCGTCGTCGAGTCGACGCTCGGTCCGCGGGTGTTCGCCAACGCGCTGGCCGGCAAACGCGCCGACTTCATCGGTAACCCTGACCTGGCCCACACCTACAGCTATGTCCCCGACGTCGCGGCCGGGCTGGCGACGCTCGGTACCGACGAGCGGTCGGTCGGCCAGACCTGGCACCTGCCGGGACCCGCCACCGTCACGACCCGGCAGCTGATCGACCTGATCTCCGATGAGGTCGGCCATCACGTGGGCATCCGTTCGGTTCCCAAGATCTTGGTTCGAGCGATGGGTCTGGTGAACCCATTGATGCGAGGACTGGTGGAGATGAGTTACGAGTTCGACGAAGCCTTCGTCCTCGACACGACCAAGTTCACGTCCACCTTCGGGGCCGCCGGGACACCGTTGACGACCGCGGTGTCAAACACGGTCGCCTGGTACCGAACACGAGCGGCGACACCATGAGCGTCGCCTCAGCCGAACGTGCCGAGCAGGCCGCGGTGCTCGCGTGGTCCAGGCGCGTCCGCTTCGTGGGCGGCTTCATCCAGGTCGCGTTCGCCGCGTTCTGGCTGGTACGCGGCGGCCTCAGCCTCGATGGTCCCATCGGGCTGGTGCTCGGACTCGGCTTCGCCGTCGTGGTCCTCGGCGTGGTCGAGTACGGCAGGCGGGTCACCGCGGGGGCGGCGCCGCGACCCACCAGCCCCGAGGCCAAGCGCGTCGAGCGGGAGGTGACGATCGCGACGGTCGTCCAGCTCGTCGCCTCGTTCACCCTGCCCGCCCTCGTCGTGGCCGCCGGCAAGCCCGAGTGGCTCCTCCCATCGATCGCCCTCACGATCGGGCCGCTGCTGTTGTGGCTCGACCACCGAGTCCACATCCCTCGCTACCGGTACGCGGGCGGGTTGTTGATCGTGGGCCCGCTGGGGCTGATCACGCTCATGTCCGGTGCTGCGCTCGCGGCGATCACCGGCATGGCCGCCGGGGCGATCATGCTCGGCACCGCCGCCGCGGGATTCCACGACCTCGCCCCCGCCCGGCGGTATCCGCGGATGGCTCGGCTCCGCCCGACGCTCGACGTGCGACCATGACGATCGACGCGGTACGCCCCACCAGGCGCAATGGCGAGACCATCGCCTTGGGCACTACCGCCGCGGGTGGCCCGGTCAGCGGGCACCGGTCCTACGCGTTGAAGATCGATCACCTCTCGAAGAGGTACGGCCGCACGACGGTCTTGGACGACCTGAATTTCGTCGTGCAGCCCGGTCGCGTGACTGGGTTTCTCGGGCCGAACGGTGCGGGCAAGTCGACCGCGATGAAGATCCTGCTGGGTCTGGCCGCGGCCGACCGCGGCGAGGCGACGATCGGCGGTCTCCGCTATCGAGACTTGCCCGATCCGGCCCGAACGGTCGGCGTCGTTCTCGAGCCGAACGCCTTCCACCCCGGGCGGAGCGGCCGCAACCACCTCCTCGTCCTGGCCGACGCCGCCGACATCCCAACTGGACGGGTCGACGAGATGCTGGAACTGGTCGGCATCGCGGCGGCGGCCCACAAGCACGTCGGCACCTACTCCTTGGGCATGCGGCAGCGATTGGGGTTGGCCGCTGCGCTCCTCGGCGAACCGCAGGTTCTCGTGCTGGACGAGCCGGGCAACGGTCTGGATCCTCAGGGGATCCTGACGCTTCGCACGTTGCTCCGAGCACACGCCGCCAACGGGGGAACGGTCTTCGTATCGAGCCACCTCCTCGACGAGGTCGAGCACCTGGCCGACGACCTCGTCGTGGTCAACGAAGGGCGCCTGGTGAGGACCGGTTCCCTGCGCGACCTGCAGCAGGCGGCAACGCTGATTCGTACCGATTCGCCAGAGGTGGTCCGCGACCTCGTGGTGTCCGCCGGGGGGACGGCGCGGTTGATGGGTGGCGACCGGGTGGTCGTTCGCGGCATGTCGATCGACGACATCGGTGAGCGTGCCTTCGACGCCGGTGTCGTGCTCCACGAGCTCTCACCGGGCGCTGGCTCGCTCGAGGAGCTCTTCCTGGCGTGGACCAGCGAGACTCCACCGCTCGACCCCGCGAGCGTCGAGCGCGAGGTCGGTGCGTCATGAGCTGGCCGAAGCTCGTGAGGTCCGAGATCCGCAAGCTCACAACCACTCGGATGCCCTGGTCGTTCGTGGCGGTGCTCGTCGTGCTGGCTGCCGCCACGGGTGCCGCGGTGATCTTCGGGACCGACATGGATGGCAGCAAGGCGTTCATCTCCACCGCGGCCGATCAGCAATCGCTCATCGCCTTCGCCACCAACGCGATGATGATCTCTGGCCTGTTCGGCGCCGTCTCCGTCGCCCGTGAGTACGGCGATCGCACCGTCGTGCCAACGTTTCTGCTGTCACCCCGTCGCCATCGCGCCGTGTTCGCTCAACTGGTGGCCGTTGCGTTGGGTGGGGCGATGATCGGCTTGATCGGCGCCGGACTGGACACCGTCGCGCTCGCTGCCGCGCTCCCGACGACGGCGTTCGCCTTCCTGGTTCCTGCGGGAGATGTCGCCCGGGTTGTGGTGGCCTCGATGTTCGCCGGAGCCGTCGGCGGGGTGCTCGGAGCTGGGATCGGCGCAGTGGTGCGCAACACCGGTGGGGCGGTCACCGGCACCTTCCTGGTCCTCGTGGTCGCCCCGCCGCTCATCGCGCAGTTCGCCAGTGGAGCCGCCTCGTGGATTCCCGGAACGCTCGCCGGTGTCCTCTCCGGCGTCGGCAACGAGGTGGCACTCCCTGGGGCCATCGCCGCCATCACGGTGTGGGCGCTCGTACCTGCCGCGCTCGGGCTCGTCTCGGTGACCAAGCGTGATGTCGTGTGACCGCATCCATCCAAGGAGTCCGTCGATGAAGTCGATGCAGCAGCTCGCGTGGTTCGCGTCGTGATCACGCCCACCGTCTCCCCACAGGTGATCGAGGTTCGCGACCTCTCCAAGGCCTACGACGGAAAGGTCGTCATCGACCATCTCTCCTTCACCGTCGAGCCCGGTGTGGTGACCGGGTTCCTCGGGCCCAACGGCGCCGGGAAGTCGACGACCATGCGCCTCATCGTCGGTCTCGACCGGCCGACCGGCGGCGATGCCACGATCGGCGGCATCCACTACGTGGATCTCGCGCGCCCGTTGCACGTGGTCGGTGCCCTGCTCGACGCCGGCGCGGCTCACAATGGCCGCAGCGCCTACGACCACCTGCTGTACCTCGCTCAGTCCCAGGGCATCGCCCGTCAACGGGTCGACGAGGTGCTCGACTTCGTCGGGCTGCACGATGTGGCCCACGAACGCGCCGGCAGCTTCTCGCTCGGCATGGGCCAACGCCTCGGCCTGGCCGCCGCGCTGATCGGTGATCCGCAGGTGCTGATCCTCGACGAACCGGTCAACGGGTTGGACCCGGACGGGATCATGTGGATCCGCAACCTGGTGACCCACCTCGCCGGCGAGGGTCGCACCATCTTGATCTCCAGCCATCTGATGAGCGAGATGGCCGCCACCGCGACGGACCTGATCGTGATTGGCCGCGGCCGGCTCATCGCCGCCTGCAGCACCGAGGAGTTCATCGAACGGTCCTCGAAGCGGACCGTGCTGGTCAAGTCCCCCGATGCCGCCGCCCTCACCGGTCTGATCACCGACGCTGGCGGCCAGGTCGACGCCGATGCCGACGGTGATCTGATGGTGCGGCTGATCGATGCTGCCCACATCGGCGCCCTGGCCTCCAAGGCCGGACTCGAGCTGCACGAACTCACGCCACAGCTCGCGTCGCTCGAGGACGCCTTCATGGAACAGACCCACACCAGCACGGAGTTCGGTGGCCGCAACGCCGACCGAAAAGAGCCGGTCCTGGCCGTCCCGTCCACCACCGGAGCCGATACATGACCATCACCATCGACCCTGCGCCACTCCCAGCCTCTCGCCTCGGACCCACCGGGCTCGACATCCGCGGGCTGCTCAGATCGGAATGGACCAAGATCCGCTCGCTGCGCTCCACGGTCGCAGCTCTGGTGCTCCTGGTCGTGACCACCGTCGGGTTCACCGCCCTGTTCCTGAGTCTGACCGTCGCCCAATGGGATGACCTCGACCCGGTCACGGAGCTGACCTATCAGCTCGACCCGACTCGCTTGATCCTGAGCGCCGGGTTCCAGCTCAGCCAGCTCGCCGTCTGCGTCCTCGGCGTGCTCGTCGTGACCAGTGAGTATTCGAGCGGCACGATTCGCGCCAGTCTCCTCGCCGTTCCCCGGCGAACCCCGATGTTGATGGCGAAGGCCGCGGTGTTCGCGGTGGTCCTGTTCGTCGTGGTCGAGATCGCCGCCTTCGCCGCCTTCGTGGTCGGCGCCCCGATCCTGCACTCGAAGGTCCCCGTCGGCATCGGCGACCCCGGCGTGCTCAACGCACTCTTCGGCGCCGGCCTCTACGGCGCCGTGCTCGGCGTCTTCTCCATGGCCATTGGTGCCATCGTGCGCCACACCGCCGGAGGCATCACCGGCATCATCGCCTTCGTCCTCGTGCTGGCCCCCCTGACCCAGCTGATCCCCGGCACCCTCGGTGAGCACATCTTCGCCTACCTCCCGACCAGCGCCGGCCAGCTCATGGTGAACGCCCGACAGGGTCCCGACGACCTCTTCACTCCCTGGCAAGGGTTCGGCGTCATGTGCCTCTGGACCGCGGCCCTGATGCTGCTGGCCACCTACCTCCTGAGGCGTCGCGACGCGTGAGCTGAACGATTCCTGGCCGGCACTGGCATCGGGAACCTCGCCCGTCGAGCGCTAGGGCTTCACGCGATAGCGGTGGTAGGTCACGCCGCTGGCTGCGAAGCGCCGCTCGTCGACCAGCTCGAGGTCGATCCGACGTTCGACCGTCAGCGCCGGCTTGCCCCCGCCGACCATGACCGGCACGACGAACAGGTGGCACTCGTCGACCAGTCCGGCCCCAATCGCCTGGGCCGCCAGGTTGGCGCCACCGACGAACAACGGTTGGGTGGCCGACGCCTTCCATTGCCGGACGGCGTCGGCGTCCAACCGGCGCTCGAGCCGCGTCTTGGACGTCGACACGGTGGCCAAGGTGCGGGAGAACACGACCTTCTCGGCCCCCTGCCAGAGCTCGGCGAACTCGGCCATGACCGCCGACTCGGCGGCGAACGCGGGGTCGGTCTCCCAGACCGCCATGGTCTCGTAGAGCCGCCGCCCGTAGAGGTGGGTGCCGACCCGACGCATCAGGTCGTTGATGAACCCGTGGATCTCGTCGTCGGGCTCCGACCAGTCGAACCGACCGTCGGGGTCTTCGATGTAGCCGTCGACCGAGGTCCAGGTCACGTACAGGAGGTCAGCCACGTGGAGGCGTCCTGATCGGCATCGGCCCATCCTGGTCGATCGTTCCCAGCGAGGCAGGCCGCAAGCCCGGCCCGACAGGGCGTGCTGAGTAGCCTCGCCGGTCGTGCCCGACGCCGTCGTCCACCCGCCGCGCGCGCCGAAGGGGATGCTCGACGTCCTGGCCCCGGAGTCGGCCCGGTGGGCGGCGCTGGTCGCCACCTTCGCCACCCACGCCGAGCGGGCCGGCTTCGGCCTGGTGCTCACGCCGGTGGTCGAGCACGTCGAGGTGTTCGAGCGGGTGGGGGCGTCGACCGACATCGTCCGCAAGGAGATGTACGACTTCGAGGACAAGGGCGGCCGCCGCCTGGCCGTGCGTCCCGAGCTGACCGCGTCGCTGATGCGGGCCTACGCCGAGCACCGTCCCACCGACCCGTGGAAGGCGTGGACGGTCGGGGCCAACTTTCGCTACGAGCAGCCCCAGTCGGGCCGCTACCGCCAGCACCATCAGGTCGACGCAGAGATCGTCGGCACCGACGACCCCGACGCCGACGTCGAGGTCATCGCTCTGCTCGACGGGTTCCACCGGGCCCTCGGCCTCCGCCAGCGACGGCTGCTGCTCAACTCGCTGGGCGACGCCGAGTCGCGGCCCCGCTACCGCCAGGCATTGGCCGACCATCTCGAGGCCCACGCCGGCGAGCTCTCCGACCAGAGCCGCCAGACGCTCGACCTCAACCCGCTGCGGGTCCTCGACTCCAAGCGGCCCGAGGACCAGGAGGTCATCGACGCCGCCCCTCGGATGGTCGACTTCCTCGGCGAGGCCCCGGCGGCCCACTTCGAGCGGGTGACCTCGGGGCTCGACGCCCTGGGCGTGGCCTGGGAGCTGGCCCCCCGCCTGGTCCGGGGCCTCGACTACTACACCCGCACCACCTTCGAGTTCGCCTCCGACGCGCTCGACTCGGCCCAGAACGCCATCGGCGGCGGCGGCCGCTACGACGGCCTGGTCGAGCAGCTGGGCGGCCCGGCCGGCACCAGCGGCGTCGGCTTCGGCGCCGGCATCGAGCGACTGCTGCTGGCCTGCGACGCCGAGGCCGTGTTCGACGCCCCGTCCGAGCGGGTGGACGTGTTCGTGGTCGACACCACCGGCCAGGCCGCCACCGCGCTGGCGGCCGAGTTGCGGACCGCCGGCATCCGCGCCGACCGGGCCTTCGACGGGCGGTCGATGAAGTCGCAGATGAAGGCGGCCGACCGCTCGGGCGCGAGCCTGGCGCTGATCGTGGGCGCCGACGAGGTGGAGTCGGCCACGGTCACCCTCCGGCCGCTGCGGGGTGCGGGCGAGCAGGTCTCGGTGCCCCGGGCTGAGATCGTCGACGAGGTCAGGAAGAGGCAGGGAACGTGAAGCGCACCCACTACAGCGGCGAGCTCCGACTCGAACACGTCGAGACCGAGGTGACCGTCTGCGGCTGGATCGCCCGGCGCCGCGAGCACGGCGAGCACCTGGCCTTCATCGACGTGCGCGACCACACCGGGCTCGTGCAATGTGTGGTCGACGGCTCGGTCGACGTCCGCTCGGAGTACGTGGTCGCGGTCACCGGCACCGTGCGTCGCCGGCCCGAGGGCACCGACAACCCGGCCCTGCCCACCGGCGAGGTCGAGCTGGCCGAGTGTCGGGTCGAGATCCTCAACACCGCCGAGCCGCCGCCGTTCCCGGTGGCCGACCGACCCGGCGGGGGTGGCGAGGCCGATGTCGAGGAGGTCGTCCGTCTGCGCCACCGCTATGTCGACCTGCGCCGCGACCGCATGCAGCGCAACCTGCGGCTGCGGGCCACGGTCAACCGGGTGCTGCGGGCGGCCATGGACCGTCAGGGCTTCGTCGAGGTCGAGACCCCGATGCTGTGGACGCCGACCCCCGAGGGGGCCCGGGAGTTCGTGGTGCCCGCCCGGCGCCAGCCCGGCAACTTCTACGTGCTGCCCCAGAGTCCCCAGCTGGCCAAGCAGTTGCTCATGGTGGGCGGGGTCGACCGCTACTTCCAGATCGCCCGCTGCCTGCGCGACGAGGACCTGCGGGCCGATCGCCAGTACGAGTTCATGCAGCTCGACCTCGAAGCATCGTTCGTCGACCAGGACGACGTCCTCGGGTTCGTGAGCGAGGCCGTGCTCGACGCGTTCGAGGCGGTCACCGGCGAGCGGCCGATCATCGAGACCCTGACCTGGGTCGAGGCTCGCGACCGGTTCGGCACCGACAAGCCCGACCTCCGCTTCGGCATGGAGCTCACCGACCTGACCTCGGTCTTCGCGGCGACCGGGTTCAACGCCTTCAAGGCCCCCTGCGTGCGGGGTATCCGGGTGCCGGGGGCGGCCGAGGCCCACGGCCGGGGACGGCTCGACGCACTCACCGACCGGGCCAAGGGCCTCGGGGCCAAGGGCCTGGTGTGGCTGAAGGTGACCGAAGAGGGCGCCCTCGACTCGCCGGTGGCCAAGTTCCTGAGCGACGACGAGCAGGCCGGGGTGGTCTCGGCGCTGGGGGCCGAGCCCGGGGACCTGCTGCTGGTGGTGGCCGACGAGGTGGCGACGGTGTCGAGCGTGCTCGGCCAGCTCCGCCTCGACCTCGGGCGCCCGACGGTGCCGCCCGGCGCGCCGCCCCGCCTGGTGTGGGTGATCGAGTTCCCGATGTTCGAGGGGCTCGGCGACGACGGCCACCCGGTGGCTGCCCACCACCCCTTCACCATGCCGCACCCCGACGACCTCGACCTGCTCGAGACCGACCCGCTGGCCGTGCGCTCCCAGGCCTACGACCTGGTGCTCGACGGGTGGGAGCTGGGCTCGGGCTCGATCCGTATCCACCGCTCCGACATCCAGGCCCGGGTGTTCTCGGCCCTCGGCATCTCCGAGGAGGACGCGGCGGCTCGCTTCGGGTTCCTGCTCAACGCCTTCCGCTACGGAGCCCCGCCCCACGGGGGCTTCGCGGTCGGGCTCGACCGGCTGGTGGCCCTGCTGGCCGGCGAGGACAACATCCGGGAGGTCATCGCCTTCCCCAAGACCCAGTCCGGCGTCGACCCGCTGACCGGTGCGCCGGGCACCGTCGGGGGCCGCCAGCTCACCGAGCTCGGCATCGGGCTCCTGCCCAAGAAGGGCTAGCGGCTCAGCGGCGGGGCATCGGCCCCATCACGCCGCCGTCGCCCTCCTTGGGGCTGTCCGGGGGTGGCATCGGGATCGAGGCCATGACCTGCGGCGTGACCTGGGCGAAGTAGGCCTCGACCGTCGACAGGTCGGCCTCGTCGAGGGCGGCGATCGTCGGGGCCTCGGCCACGTCGGTGGCGTCCTCGATGGCGTCGCGCAGGGCGTGGCCACGCTCGGTCAGCTCGAAGTCGGCGTCGAGCAGGCCCTCGTGATGGAGGGCCCGGTAGCCGGCGGCCGCCTCGTCGGGCCACCACCCGTACATGTAGGCCATCTCGCCGAGGGGCATCCACCCCAGCTTGCGCTCGGAGAGCAGCAGCATCTCGAAGGGCTGGCGGCCGGCCACCGTCCAGGCGGCGATGTGCGACTCGCCCCGGTGCTCACGGAGGATGTCGCAGGCACGGAACAGGGCGCCCAACGGGTGCTCGGGCGAGGGTCTTGCCCGGAGGGCGCTGGCGATGGGGTGGCCGGCCGTCGGGGCGGCCTCGACGGCCCGGCGCAGGAGGGTGGTGACCTCGAGGGTGCCGTCGGGGACCGAGCCCCCGAGGGCGGTGTCGAGGTGCTCGGCGATGGCCGCGTCGCGGGCGTCGAGCAGGGCGTCGGGGGTGGTGGCGGCCCACACCTTGGGCATGGCCACCCGCACCATGTCGGGTTGGAAGTAGGCCAGCACCGCGGTCACCGTCGCCGCCGGGGCGGCGCCCAGGGGGGCGGTGCGCTCGGCCAGGTACACCGGCATCCGGTCGGGGACGCCGAGGTCGTTGATGGCGGCGTAGACCTTCGGCGAGAACAGGGCCGAGAGGGCGACGGCGTTGACGGCCTCGTGGAGGCGGCGTTCCAGCATGAGCCGCAGATCCCACCACGTCCGGCAGCCCACCGCACGTGGGCCCACGTGGGGACGTCGGGTCCGTGAGGTCGTGACGTTCAGTCCCCACGTCGAGCGGGGCGAGGCGGGTCGGGCGCACGTGGGCCCACCTGGGCCCACGCGGGGACGTCGGGTCCTCGGGAGGGTGACGTTGCGTCCCCAACCTCCGCGTTGTCACAGGGCGTCGGCAAGATGCCGCGCATGGATGACCTGGACCGCCGTCTCACCCGAATCGCCGAGCGCCAGCTCGGGCTCGTCACCACCGGTGACCTCCGCCGTCTCGGGATCGACCGCCAACGGGTGACCCGGCGCCGAGTCACCGGCCGACTCGTACCCGTGCATCCCGGCGTCGACCGGATCGCGGGGGCACCGATCACCGCCGACCAGCAGCTCCTGGCCGCCTGCCTGGCGGTGGGTGGCCACGCATCCCACTTCAGCGCGGCGGCCCGATGGGGCCTCGAGGTCCGTCCGATGGCCCGGGCCGACGTGCTGGTCGCCCACGAGCGCCGCCCCCGGCTCGATGCCGTGCGCCTCCACCGGAGTCGACATCTGACGGCGCCCGACCTCACGACCAATGGCCCGATCCCGACGGTGACCCCGGCCCGGGCGCTGCTCGACCTCGCCGCCCCGCTCGGCTCGGCGAAGCTGGGGCGGGTACTCGACCAGGGCGAGCGCCACGGGATCGTCCGGGCCGACGAGCTCTGGGCCTGCGCGCACCGCTTCGGCATCAATGGCGCCCGGCTGCCGGTGGCGCTGGCTCAGGTGCTCGAGCGTCGACTCGCCGACGACCGGGTCCTCGGCGACAGCGCCGGCGAGCAGTGGATCGCCGACGTGCTCCGGCGGGCCGGCCTCCCGACCCCGGTGTCGCAGTACCCGGTGTGGGCGGGGGGTCGGTGGTACCTCCTCGACTTCGCCTATCCGGATGATCTGCTGGACCTTGAGTTCGACGGCTTCGCCGTGCACCGGGTGCGGACCTCCTTCGACGAGGACCGGGCCCGAGACGCCGCGCTGGTCGCCCTCGGCTGGCGGGTGCTGCGGTTCACGTCGGGGTCGACCGAAGCGGGCGTGGTCGGTTCGGTCAGTCACGGGCTCGGACTCTGGGCCCCGGCGAGCGCCGCCGGACCGACCTCTGCGGTGGCCTGATCGCGCACTCCGGAGCGTCACGTGGGGACGTGGCGTCCTGAGGGGCGTGACGCTGCGTCCCCACGTCCGGCCGGGTCGGACCCGCGAGTGGGGACGTCGGGTCCGTGTGGGCGTGACGTTGGGTCCCCACGTCCAGGGTGGGCGAGCGTCGGCGGGCGGCGAGTGGGACGTGGGGAGGTGGGGACGTCGGGTCCGTGTTGGGGTGACGTTGGGTCCCCACGTCGAGCGTCGGCGGGCGGCGAGTGGGACGTGGGGACGTGGGGATGTGGCGTCCTGAGGAGAGTGACGCTGCGTCCCCACGGCGGGCCGGGTCGGACCGCGAGTGGGCCGTGAGCGTCATGTGGGGACGTCGGGTCCGTGTGGGCGTGACGCTGCGTCCCCACGTCGGCGGGTCGGCGGGTCGGCGGGCGGGTGGGCGGGCGGGGCGGGCTGGGCGGGGGGCCCGGGATGGGGGAGTGGCTCGCTGGGTAGCGTCGCCTCGATGTCCAGCCTGTTCGACGCCGCCGCCGAGCAACGTCGGGCGGCCCGCGCCCCGCTGGCCGACCGGCTCCGGCCCCAGCGCCTCGACGACGTCGTCGGCCAGGATCACCTCCTCGGCCCGGGACAGCCCCTGCGGGCCCTCATCGAGTCGGACCGACTCTCGTCGGTGATCCTGTGGGGCCCTCCGGGCACGGGCAAGACCACCCTGGCTCGCCTGGTCGCCACCGCCACCGAACGAGCCTTCGAGCCCCTCTCGGCGGTCAGCGCCGGGGTCAAGGACGTCCGCGAGGTGGTCGAGCGGGCCCGCCAGCGGCTGGGCGAGCGGGGCCAGGGCACGATCCTCTTCCTCGACGAGGTGCACCGCTTCAACCGGGCCCAGCAGGACGCCCTGCTCCCCAGCGTCGAGGACGGCACCATCACCCTCATCGGGGCCACCACCGAGAACCCCTACTTCGAGGTCAACGCCCCGCTGCTGTCGCGCTCGACCCTCTTCCGGCTCCGGGCCCTCGACGACGAGGCGGTGCGCTCCCTCCTCCAGCGGGGCCTCGACGCCGAGGACGCCACCGCCACCGACGACGCCCTCGCCCACCTCGTCCAGCGGGCGGCCGGCGACGGGCGGGCCTCGCTCACCAACCTCGAGGTGTCCATCGCCCTGGCCGCCTCCCGCTCCCAGAGCCACCACGTGACCCTCGTCGACGCCGAGCGAGCGGCCGACGCCCCGGCCCTGCGCCACGGGCCCGACGAGCACTACGACGTCATCTCCGCCTTCATCAAGTCGATCCGTGGCTCCGACCCCGACGCCGGCCTCTACTGGCTGGTCCGCATGCTCGACGCCGGCGAGGACGCCCGCTTCGTGGCCCGCCGCCTGGTGGTGCTGGCCTCGGAGGACATCGGACTGGCCGATCCCCAGAGCCTGCTGACCGCCAACGCCGCGGCCGCCGCGGTCGAGCTGGTCGGCCTGCCCGAGGCCCAGCTGAACCTGGCCCACGCGGTGGTCCACCTGGCCACCGCGCCGAAGTCGAACCGGGTCACCGCCGCCCTCGGCGCGGCCCGGGCCGACGTGGCCGCCCACCCCCGGGCCCCGGTGCCGCCCCACCTGCGTGACGCCCACTACAAGGCGGCCGCGACCATCGGCCACGGGAAGGGCTACCGGTATCCTCACGACGACCCGAGGGGCTGGGTGGCCCAGGAGCACCGGCCCGCCGAGGTCGCCGGCCACCGCTACTACGAGCCCTCCACCCACGGCCACGAGCAGGAGATCGCCCAGCGCATGCACGAGCGCAGCGAGGACGGTGACCGTTCGTGAGCGCCGGTGACCTGGCCGCGGTGCTGGTCTCGATCGCCGCGGTGGTGACGGTCGTGCTGGTGATGCTGTGCGTGGTGTGGCTCAACCGCACCCTGGCCGCGGTCCGCCAGGCCGCCGAGCAGCTCCAGGCGACCCTGCCCGGGGTCGAGGAGCTGGCCAAGACGGTCGAGGCGGCCAACACCGAGCTCGACCGGGTCGAGCACCTCCTCGACTCGGCCGAGACGGTCACCGCCACGGTCGGCACCGCCTCCCGGCTGGCCCTGGGGGCAGTCTCGAGCCCAGTCATCCGGGGACTGTCGATGGCCGCCGGCGCCGGCCGGGTCGTCGGCTCGCTCCGGCACCGGGGCGAGCCCGACCAGCCCACTCACCACAAGGGTCGGGGCTGAGGTGCTGCGGCGGGCGCGGTGGTTCGTGACCGGGGCCGGGCTCGGTGCCGGCACCTCGCTGTGGGTGGCCAACCGGGTGCGCCGCCGGGTGCGCCGGTACGCCCCTCCGGCGCTGGCCCGCCGCGCCGGCCGGGCCGCAGCCGAGCTGCGCGCCGACCTCCGCACCGCCGCGGCCGAGGGTCGCACCGCCATGCGCGAGCGCGAGACCGAGCTGCGCCAGGGTCGGGTGGGGCGGGCCTAGCGATCCAGGGCCCCAGGCCCGCCCGGTAGGCTCGTCGGACCATGCAGGCCGACCAGCTCCGCTCGCTGTGGACCTCGTTCTTCGAGTCCAAGGCCCACGTGGCGGTCCCGTCCGCGAGCCTGATCCCGCACGACCCCACGGTGCTGTTCACGGTGGCCGGGATGGTCCCGTTCAAGCCCTACTTCCTGGGCGACGAGCAGCCGCCGCACCCCCGGGCGGTGTCGGTGCAGAAGTGCGTGCGGGCCGGCGGCAAGCACAACGACCTCGACGAGATCGGCCGGTCGGCCCGCCACACCACCTTCTTCGAGATGCTCGGGAACTTCAGCTTCGGCGACTACTTCAAGGCCGACGCCATCACCTGGGCCTGGGAGCTCGTCACCGAGGGGTTCGGCTTCGATCCCGACCGGCTGTGGGTCACCGTCCACGTCACCGACGACGAGGCCGCCGAGATCTGGCGCGACGGCGTCGGCCTCGCCCCCGGGCGCATTCAACGCCTGGAGGAGGACAACTTCTGGCGGATGGCCGACACCGGGCCGTGCGGGCCCAGCTCGGAGATCTTCTTCGACAAGGGCCCGGCCTACGGGGCCGACGGTGGTCCGGCCCACGGTTCCGAGACCCGCTTCGTCGAGTTCTGGAATCTCGTCTTCATGCAGTTCAACCAGGCCGAAGACGGGTCGCGGACCCCGCTGCCCCGGCCGAGCATCGACACCGGCGCCGGCCTCGAGCGGGTGCTGAGCATCAGCCAGGGGGTCGACTCGGTCTACGACACCGACGTGCTGGCGCCCCTGGTCGGGGCGGCCCAGTCGGTGACCGGGGTCCGCCTGGGCCGAGACGACCGGGCCGACGTGTCGCTGCGCATCGTGGCCGAGCACGCCCGGACCATGACCTTCCTCGTTTCCGACGGGGTGTTTCCCTCCAACGAGGACCGCGGCTACGTGCTGCGCCGCATCATCCGCCGGGCGATCCGCCACGCCTACCTGCTCGGGGTCGATCGGGCCGCGGTGACCCCGGCGCTGGTCGACGCCACCGTCGAGGTGATGGGCGGGGCCTACCCCGAGCTGCGGGCCAACCGCGACTTCGTCACCGACGTGCTCGGCCGGGAGGAGGCCCGCTTCCGCCAGACCCTGCGCACCGGGGCCACCATCCTCGACGAGGCCCTCGACCGGACCGAGTCGGGTGGCGGTCGCCGACTCGACGGCGACGTGGCCTTCCAGCTGCACGACACCTACGGCTTCCCCCTCGAGGTGACCGAGGAGGTCGCCGCCGAGCGGGGCCTCGAGGTCGACACCGCCGGGTTCGAGGCGGCCATGGCCGCCCAGCGGTTGCGGGCCAAGCAGGCCCGGGCCACGGCGTCGTCGCACGAGTCGGGCGAGGCCTACCGCCAGCTCCTCGATCAGCACGGCACCACCGAGTTCGTCGGCCGCGAGGAGCCCACCGCCACGGCCACGGTCCTGGCCGTGCTGGCGGTGTCCGACCGCGACGAGGTCGAGGTCTTCCTCGACCGCAGCCCGTTCTACGCCGAGGGCGGTGGCCAGGTCGGCGACACCGGCACCATCACCACCGACACCGGCTCCGCCGAGGTCCTCGACACCACCTCGGCCCTGCCCGGCCTGCACCGCCACCGGGCCCGGGTGATCGACGGCGAGCTCCACCCCGGCCAGGCCGCAACCGCGGCCATCGACGAACCGCGGCGTGACGCCATCCGCCGCAACCACACCGGCACCCACGTGCTGCACTGGGCACTGCGCCAGGTCCTGGGCGACCACGTCCGCCAGCAGGGGTCGCTGGTGTCGCCCGAGCACCTCCGGTTCGACTTCTCGCACTACGAGGCGCTCACCCCCGAGCAGATCCGCACCATCGAGGATCTGGCCAACGCCGAGGTGCTGGCCAACGAGCGGGTCCGTCACTACGAGACGACCATGGAGGAGGCCCAGGCCCTCGGGGCCATCGCCTTCTTCGGCGACAAGTACGGCGACATCGTCCGGGTGCTCGAGGCCGGTCGGCACTCGATCGAGCTGTGCGGCGGCACTCACGTCCGGGCGCTGGGCGACATCGGCCCGGTGAAGATCGTCTCCGAGGGGTCGGTGGGGGCCAACCTGCGGCGCCTGGTGGCCACCACCGGCACCGCCACCCTGGTGCGGGTGCGGGAGGAGGAGGCCCGGCTGGACGAGGTCGCCGGGCTCCTCGGGGTCCCGGCCGAAGAGGTCGTGACCGGGGTAGAGAAGCGACTGTCGGAGCTCGAGGCGCTGCGGCGCGAGGTGCGGGAGCTGCGCCGGGCGTCGGCCGGCGCGGGGGCCTCGTCACTCGCCGCCGAGGCGGTCGACGGGGTGGTGGTGGTTCGCCGCGACGGCGCCACCCGCGACGAGCTGCGGGAGCTGGCCCTGGCCGTGCGGGAGTCGCCCGGGGTGCGGGCCGTGGTCCTGGCCGGCTCGCCCGAGGGCGGTGGGGTGGCCCTGGTGGCGGCCGTGCGCAAGGACAGCGGCCTGGTGGCGTCGGACCTCCTGGTCGACGCGGCCAAGGTGGTCGGCGGCGGGGTCGGCAAGGCAGCCGAGCTGGCGGTGGCCGGCGGGCGCGACGCCAGCCGCATCGACGAGGCCCTCGAGCTGGTCCGGACGGCCGCGGGAGCGCCGGCCGGGCCGTGAGGGCCCTGGGGCTCGACCTCGGCACGGTGCGCATCGGCGTGGCCGTCAGCGACCCCGACGGGATCCTGGCCTCGCCCCGGGCCACCGTGGCGCGTCACCCCGACCGAGCCGACGACCACGCCGAGATCGCGGCGCTGGCGACCGAACTCGAGGTCGTCCACGTGGTGGTCGGGCTGCCCCTGTCGATGGACGGTTCGTGGGGGCCGGCGGCCCGCGCCGCGCAGGACGAGGCCGAGGCGCTGGCCGCGGTGCTGGCCGTGCCGGTGTCGCTCCACGACGAGCGCCTGAGCACGGTGCAGGCCAGCGGGGCGCTGCGCCGGTCGGGGACCCGCGGCCGTCGCCAGCGCCGGGTCATCGACCAGTCGGCGGCGGCGGTGATCCTGCAGTCGTGGCTCGACCAGCGGGCCCTGCGGGAGTCGACCCGGTGAACGACCGCCGGGTGTTCGACGACGATCCCGGCGACGGCGACGCCGACGCCGACGAGTGGGACGAGCTCGACGCCGACGAATGGGACGAGCTCGACGACGACGAGCGAGTGGGGCAGCGCTACCTCCTGCGGCCCCGCCGGCGCTGGCCAAGGGTCGTCGCTCTGGTGCTGGCGGTGGTGCTGGTGGCCGGGGTGGTGGTGGGGGTGTGGGTGCAGCGCCAGCTCGACCCGCCCGGCTCGGCCGGCGAGGTGGTGGTGGTCGAGATCGTCGAGGGCTCCTCGACCTCGCAGATCGCGGAGCAGCTGGCCGACCTCGGGGTGGTGAGCAACGCCCTCGTGTTCAGGGCCTACCTCCGGGTCAACGACGTCGGTCCGGTCGGTGCCGGCACCTACGAGCTGGCCCTCGACGACTCGATGGCGCATGTCACACAGGTGCTCGAGGCCGGGCCCCAGCGGGCCTACAGCATGGTCACCATCCCCGAAGGGCTGACCCTGGCCGAGATCGCGGCGAGGGTGGGGGAGTCGAGTGCGGTCAGCGCCGAGGCCCTGTCGGCCGCCGCCACCTCGGGGCAGGTGGTCACCCGTTACGGACCGGCCGGGGCCACCAACCTGGAGGGCCTCCTCGCCCCCGAGACCTACCGGGTCGAGGCCACCGCCACCGCGGCCGACGTGGTGGCCCAGCTCGCCGGCCAGCAGGACCTGGTGGCCCAAGAGGTGGGCTACGACGACGCCGAGGCGCTCACCGGCTACTCGGCCTACGAGGTGCTGACCATCGCCTCGCTCATCGAGGCCGAGGCCAAGGTCGACGGCGACCGGGCCAAGATCGCCCGGGTGATCTACAACCGCCTGGACCGGGGGATGACCCTCGGCATCGACGCCACCGTCTACTACGCCCTCGGACGCCGGGGAGGCGAGCTCACCGCCACCGACCTCGAGGTCGACTCGCCTTACAACACCCGCCGCTTCGGCGGCCTGCCCCCGACGCCGATCGGGGCGCCGGGCCGAGCCTCGCTGGAGGCTGCGCTGCGCCCGGCCGACGGCGAGTGGATCTACTACGTGCTGGCCGACGAGGACGGCACCCACGCCTTCTCGGAGACGGCCGAGCAGTTCAACCAGGACGTGGCCGAAGCCCGCGCCAAGGGCCTCCTGTGACCACGGCCCAGACCCGCGTGGCGGCCGTCATCGGCCACCCGGTTCGTCATTCGCTCTCGCCGGTGCTGCACAACGCCGCCTTCCGGGCCGCCGGCCTCGACTGGGTCTACCTGGCCTTCGAGGTCGAGGCCGACGGGCTCGAGTCGGCCCTCGGCGGCGTGCGGGCCCTCGGCATCGACGGGCTGTCGGTGACCATGCCCCACAAGACGGCCACCGCCGGCCTGGTCGATCGCCTCTCGCCGGTGGCCGAGGCCCTCCAGGCGGTGAACACCGTGGTCCGCCGGGGCGGCGAGCTGGTCGGGGAGAACACCGACGGCGATGGGTTCCTGGCCGCCCTGCGGGCCGACGAGGGGTTCGAGCCCGAGGGCCGGCGATGCCTGGTGGTCGGGGCCGGAGGGGCGGCCCGGGCGGTGATCCGGGCGCTGGCCGGGGCCGGGGCCGCCGAGGTCGTGGTCGTCGCCCGTCGAGCCGACGCGGCGGCCGCCGCGGTGACGCTGGCCGGGCCGGTCGGACAGGTGGGTGGTGCCGACCAGGTCGCCGACGCTGAGCTGGTGGTGCAGGCCACCCCGGTGGGGATGGCCGGCGCCGGGCTCGGGTTGGGCGAAGCGCTGCCGATCGACCCCGATCGCCTGGCGCCAGGCCAGCTGCTGGTCGACCTGATCTACGAGCCGTCGACGACCCCGCTGGTGGCCGCCGCTCGCGACCGGGGGGTGGCAGCGGTCAACGGCCTGGGCATGCTGGTGCACCAGGCGGCGATCGCTTTCCGCCTCTGGACCGGGGCCGAAGCGCCCTTGCCGGTGCTGTCAGCCGCCGCCCTGGGCGCCCTGGCGGGTCCGAGAAAGTGGTGAACCTGCGCCGGTGAGGTGCCGATACCGACGAGAGCGAAGCGATCGGAGGTCTCGCCGTGTCCCTCCAGGGCACTCTCGATACGTTTGCCCTTCCCGAGGTCCTGCGGCTCCTGGCGTCGACCGCCAAGACCGGCCGCCTGACTCTCGATGGTGACCGCGGCGTCGGTCACGTCTGGATCGACGGCGGCGCCCTGGTGGCCGGCGACACCGAGCGGACGACGGCCCAGGCCCCGTTGGCCGAGGTCGTCTTCGAGCTGCTCCGCTTCGAGCGCGGCGGCTTCGAGTTCCACGCCGACGAGTCGACCGAGGACGCCGGCGCGCCGGTCGAGGTCGAGCCCCTGCTGGTCGAGGCCGAGGCGCTGCTCGCCGACTGGCAGGCGATCGCCGCGGTGGTCCCGTCGATGTCGGCCGCGGTGTGGCTCGAGGCCGAGCTGACCCAGCCGTCGGTCCAGGTCGACGCCGCCCAGTGGCGACTCCTGGCTGCCATCGGCAGCGGAGCCACGGTGGCTTCGGTGGCCGACCGCTTCGGCCTCGGCGAGCTGGCCGGCAGCCGCGCCGTCAAGGAGCTGGTGGAGCGGGGCCTGGTGCGCATCAGCGACCGTCCGGCGCCCAACGAGGTGCCGTCGTCGGCCCCGCCCGTCGAGTGGCCCCCGCCGGTCCACGCCGCCAGCACCGCGGCGACCTCGGCGGCCTCCGCGGCCGAGGTCGAGACCCCGGCCCTGGCCGTGGTCCGCCCGCTGTCGGCCGACCTGGTGGAGGCGGCCGCGTTGGCGGCCGCGGCGGCCGACGCGGCCGAGCACCAGCTCGACGAACCCATGGCCGACGAGCCCGTCGCCGGGCCCGAGCTCGCTCGCCAGCTGGCGGCCCTCGGCCCCGAGGCCGCGCGGGCGGTGGCTGCCGCCGCCCAGGCCGATACCCCCGAGGCGCGCGACGCGGCCCTGGCCAGCATCGCCGACGAGCTCGACGGCATCCCGATCAGCCGCGGTCTCCTCCTCAAGTTCCTCTCCTCGGTTCGGACCTAGCCCATGACCGCGCTGACCCCGGATTCCGACCTCGGCCTCGAGGGCCCCGACGGTCTGGACGCGCTCGCCGCCGACATCGGTCTGCCCGGCACCGACGACCTGTCCAGCGCGGCGCGCCGGCGCATCGGCGACGTCCTCGTCTCGCGGGGGGCCATCACCGCCGAGCAGCTCGAGGCGGCCCTCGAGATCCAGCGCACGACGCCGAAGGTGCTGGGCCAGATCCTGATCGAGCAGGGGATGCTGGGCGAGAACGACCTGCTGGCGGCCCTGGCGGCCAAGGTCGGCATGGAGTTCGTCGACCTCGGCGAGTACGCCATCGACCCGAGCGCGGCCAGCACCATCTCCGAGGGTCTGGCTCGCCGCTTCGATGCCCTCCCGGTCGGCTGGGACGGCGACGTCCTGCTGGTGGCCATGGCCGACCCCACCAACGTGCTCGCCATCGATGACATCCGGACCATCACCCGGGCCGAGGTCCGCCCCCTGGTGTCGACCCGGGCCGCCATCGCGGATGCCATCAGCCGCCAGCACCGCCTCGACGGCGACGTCGAGGACGTGGCCGCGCTGGCGCTGGACGACACCGAGGAGGAGGAGGACCTCGGGGCGCTGCGCTCGGTCACCGAAGACGCGCCGATCGTCAAGCTGGCCAACTTGCTCATCCGCCAGGCGATCCAGGACCGGGCCTCGGACATCCACATCGAGCCCACCGAGCGCGATGTGCGGGTGCGGTACCGGGTCGACGGCGTGCTCCACGAGGTGATGCGCTCGCCCAAGCGGGTCCAGGCCGGCCTCATCAGCCGCCTCAAGATCATGGCCGACCTCGACATCGCCGAGAAGCGCATCCCACAGGACGGCCGGGTCTCCGCCGTCATCGCCGGTCGCCAGGTCGACCTCCGGGTGGCGACCCTGCCCACCGTCTACGGCGAGAAGATCGTGATGCGGGTGCTCGACAAGGGCACCGCCCTGCTCGACCTGGCCGACCTCGGCTTCCTGCCCCACACCCTCGAGCGGTACCGGACGTCGTTCACCCGGCCCTACGGGACGATCCTGGTCACCGGGCCGACCGGGTCGGGCAAGTCGACCACCCTCTACGCCACCCTCAACCAGCTGAACGACCCGGCCAAGAACATCATCACCGTCGAGGACCCCGTCGAGTACCGGCTGGCCGGCATCAACCAGGTGCAGATCCACGCCAAGGCCGGGCTGACCTTCGCGGTGGCGCTGCGGACCATCCTGCGAGCCGACCCCGACATCGTGCTGGTGGGCGAGATCCGCGACCGAGAGACGGCGTTGATCGCAACCGAGGCGGCCATCACCGGCCACCTCGTGCTCTCGACCCTGCACACCAACGACGCCGCCACCACCCCGGCCCGCCTGGTGGAGATGGGCCTGGAGCCCTACCTGGTGTCGAGCGCGCTGGACTGCGTGGTGGCCCAGCGGCTGGCCCGCAAGCTCTGCGACCGCTGCCGGGAGGCCTACCCGCCGACCCAAGCCGAGCTCGACGCGCTGGGCTGGGACCTGGGCGGGATGGATCTGCCCACCGAGCTGTTCCGGCCGGTGGGGTGCGGGGCCTGCAACAAGACCGGCTACGTGGGGCGCTTCGCCCTCCACGAGGTGATGCTGGTGGGGGAGGAGATCGAGATGATGATCGCCGACCGGGCCCACTCCGAGGACATTCGCAAGGTGGCCGTCTCCCAGGGCATGCAGACCCTCCGCGAGACCGGCCTCTCCCAAGTGGCTGCGGGCGTGACCTCCCTCGCCGAGCTCCTCCGAGTGGTGGCCTGAAAAGCACTCAAGGAGTCACGAAATCCACCCGATACTGATCGAGACGATCAGCGACCAAGGAGTGGGGATGAGGGCTCAGGGCTGGTTTCGGGGGGTCGGCGGTGCAATCGCAGTCGTCCTTCTGTCAGGGTTACTCGCGGCTTGGCCATCACAAGCTCCTCCGGCAGCGGCCGATCCCTCATTGCCAAGGCTCTGCTCCGGGAAGTCAATTGGAGGTAACTTTAGTTACTCCCATCGAGAGTCAACCGCCTCACTGTGGGTCCCGGCTGGCGCCTGGGTCACAATGAATGGCGCCGCCGATGTCGTCGGCCGGGGTTGGGGATGGGAAGCACTCATGATCATCGAAATGGACGACGTCGAGATAAGTTGGCAGGGCGTAGGGAACTATCATAATGGTCCCAACTACGACGACTGGTTTGGCGATACCTGGCAGAACAAGGGCGAATCCCGCGACGTTGAAGTCAAAGTCAGGGTCCAGTACGGCCCATATGTGCACTGGGTGCTACGCGCCGAGGTGACGGGAGGCGATGGATCGTCTCCCACGGCATGCGATTACACTCCTTCCTTTGACTCGCAGAACCAGACAGATCCAAACTGGCCGAACGGACCCAGCGATCCTGCCGATCCGGATCAGGACCTCTCTGTCAGAACGGTCCAGCAGGCCTGGGTGGGCGATGCCGAGGTGATCGTCCCGACGCTGCCGACGGTCATCGGGAGCCCCGTACTCCCGTCTACCCGCTCAGCGATCATCGCCGGTCCCAACACTGGTGCTTCGCTGAGCTGCGTCGCCCCCAACGACCTACTGGACGAGCCCGGCGATCTCGTGCTGGAAGACCGCTGCGGCCAGAACCGTCGGTTCAACGCTGCGCGGCTCTGGTATGAAAGCGATACCGAAGGGGACGACCTAGTCCGCATATGGGATGACGTCGATGACGACGGAAGCCGCGACCCCAATGAACGCCAGATGTTGGTGGAAGTGCAGTGGCGGGACGATATCCAGTACGCGGCGCTCGGTGACTCATATTCGTCCGGTGAAGGACTCTATGGGGCGAGCGATGATCGTTATGTCGGGGGCCATGGCAACCTGCAGGAGTGTCACCGTTCTACAGAGGCATACTCTGGGCAACTCCGGCTCTCCCTAGATGAACCGGTCATTGATGATGACCGAGTGGACCTATCGATGATTGCGTGTACGAGCGCTCTTACATACAATATTGTGGGGGATGATGCGAAGGTAAGTTCGCTGGCTGATATCACGGATATGGAGCTGAGAGGTCGCGACGGACCAAGTCCGGTAGTAGAAGATGAGCCTCGACAGAATCAATCGCTCGCTGAATTGGATACGCCAAGTAGAAGAGTAGACCTAGTTACGCTCACAGTGGGTGGAAATGACCTTGTCGGAGGGCAGAGTCAGCGGTTCGGACGTATATGACTTCGCAGGGACGTCGGTGTTCTCGGTGGAGCTGTGGGTGCGTCCAGGGTCGTTGAACTGGCAGGACATCGGCGGAAAGTTCGAGTACGGGGGTGACGGGTGG
>JANNNX010000024.1:0-39573 GCA_031398745.1 Actinomycetes bacterium | reverse complement strand
CCCGTAGGAGTCTGGGCCGTGTCTCAGTCCCAGTGTGGCTGATCGTCCTCTCAGACCAGCTACCCGTCGAAGCCTTGGTGAGCCGTTACCTCACCAACAAGCTGATAGGCCGCGAGACCCTCCCGAAGCGAAATTCTTTCCACATCCGACCATGCGATCAAATGTGGCTATCCGGTATTAGCTCCGGTTTCCCGGGGTTATCCCAGACTTCGGGGTAGGTTTCTCACGTGTTACGCACCCGTTCGCCGCTCGATCTTCACCGGTGTTACCACCGGATGGATCTCGCTCGACTTGCATGTGTTAAGCACGCCGCCAGCGTTCGTCCTGAGCCAGGATCAAACTCTCCAACGAGACCGCATGTCCTCCGGCGAACCGGCTGACAGGTGATCTGGAGAGCCGATGTGAGCTGGCTAGCCCACATCGACTGGCATCAGTCAGACGACTGCTGTCGTCCAGATCCGATGCGTTGTACTTCTGACGACACACGGGCGGAGCGCCCGTGCGGTCGCCCGCACTCGCTTTTGGATCTTCCTCTGTTCCGATTTCAAGGAGCGGCTCATCGCCGGGCACGCCGCAGCCCCTGTGCCGATTTGCTCGGACCTCGGGGAGAGGGTGGTGCCACCGCCTCGCAGCCGCAACGGCCGCTTTGGGCGGGTTGAGCACTCTAGCGGCGCCCCGAGCGGGTGTCAACGTGGGGACCGTCCGATGACCACCAAGCGATGGTCCCGCTTGCCCCGCCGGAGCAGGAGGGCCCCGTGGGGCCCGAGGCTACCGGTGCGCACCCGGGATTCGTCGTCGGTGACCCGGCGGTTGTCCACGTAGATGCCGCCCTGGGCGATCGCCCGGCGGGCATCGCTGCGGGAGCTGGCCAGACCGGCGTCGACCAGGAGGTCGACCAGACCGATCCCGTCGGGTTCGAGCCCGGCCACCTCCAGGGTGAGGGTGTCGACCTCGCCCTGCAATCCGGCGATGGCCTCGGGCTCGAGAACGTCGAATGGCGCACCGAAAAGGATCGCTCCGGCGGCGGCGGCCGCAGCGGTCGCCTCCGGACCGTGGACCATCGTGGTGAGCTCGTCGGCCAAGCGGTGCTGAGCCCGGCGGGCTTCGGGGGCCTCGGCGTGATCGGCCGCGATCTCGGCGATCTCGTCGAGGGTGAGGAACGTCAGGCGGCGCAGCAGCGCCACCACGTCGTCGTCGCCGACCTGGACCCAGAACTGGTGGAACCGGTAGGGCGACGTCCGGGTCGGGTCGAGCCACAGGGCCCCGTCGGCCGTCTTTCCCATCTTGCGACCGTCGCTCAGCGTGAGCAGCGGCCAGGTGAGGCCGTGGACGCGCTCCCCCGTACGTCGTCGCACGAGGTCGATGCCCGCCGCGATGTTGCCCCATTGATCGGAGCCCCCGACCTGCAGACGGCACCCGTGGCCTCCGTGGAGCGCCAGGAAGTCGTGGGCCTGCAGGAGCATGTAGCTGAACTCGGTGAAGGAGATCCCCGACTCGCCGGCCAGGCGGCTCCGCACCGACTCCCTCGTCAGCATCTGGTTGACGCTCACGTGCTTGCCAACGTCGCGCAGGAAGTCGAGGAAGGAGACCGACTCGGTCCACGTCGCATTGTCGAGCACCTGGTGGCCGGCGCGACCGTCGGCCCCCAAAAATCGGGCTACCTCGGCGGTGATGGCCGCCACGTTGGACCTCACCGTCTCGGCGTCGAGCAGCTGGCGCTCGTCGCTCACCCCCGAGGGGTCGCCCACCATTCCGGTGGCGCCGCCGACAACGGCGAGGACGTGATGTCCCGCGTCCTGGAACCGGCGCAGGACGACCAGCCCCTGGAGGTGGCCGGCGTGGAGGTGGGCACCGGTCGGGTCTATTCCGAGGTACAAGGTGAGCGGCCCGGCGCCGAGGAGGGCGGCCAGCTCGGCTCGATCGGTGCTGTCGTGGACCAGGCCGCGGGCATCGAGCTCGTCGAAGAGGTCCACCCGGCCATGCTCGCGCACGGTCCCGTTGCCCGGTGATGACACCACCTTGGCCCCCTCGGCGATGGACAATGGGGCGATGCGTCGCATGGTGCCGGTCTGGGTGGCGCTGGCCGCGGTCGTGGTGGCCAGCTGCTCCTACCGGCCGGCCGTCATCGACACCACGGATGCCCCGCTGCCGGAGTCGACCAAGATCTACGCGGACAACGGCCAAACGCTGCTCATCACCCTGGCTGGCGACGAGAACCGGGAGAGCATCAGCCTCGACGCCCTCCCCGAGCACGTCACCGACGCGGTGGTGGCCATCGAGGACGCCCGGTTCTGGAGCCACTCCGGGGTCGACGCCCGGGCCATCCTGCGGGCCGCGGTGGCCGACGTGTCGGAGGGCGAAGCCGCCCAGGGCGGCTCGACCATCACCCAGCAGTATGTGAAGCAGGCCCGCAACGAGGCCGAGAAGACGATCGGACGCAAGGTCGAAGACGCCATCCTGGCCGTGCAGTTGGAGCGCCAACTCTCGAAGCGCCAGATCCTCGAGCGCTACCTGAACACGATCTACTTCGGCAACGGGGCTTCGGGCATTCAGGCGGCCGCCCAGCGGTACTTCGGGGTCGATGCCAAGGACCTGAGCGTCGCCCAGGCCGCCACCCTCGCCGGCTTCATCCATGCGCCGTCGAGCTACGACGTCTACAACCGGCCGGACGAGGCGGTCGCGCGCCGGAACCTGGTCGTCGACCGGATGCTGGAGCTCGGGTGGCTCGACCCGTCGAGCTCGGCGGTGGCCAAGGCCGAGGCATTGGCCCCCACGGTCGCCTCCCAGGGGGATCGCACCCAGGCCGCCTATTTCGTCGAGAACGTCAAGAAGCAGATCCTCGACGACGAGACCTTCGGCGCCACCCGTCAGGAGCGGGAGCAGAAGCTCTTCCAGGGTGGACTGCGGATCTACACCACCCTCGACACCACCAAGCAGCGCTACGCCGAGGACGCGGTCAACGCGGGGCGACCCGACGGCACCTACCCCGACGCCTCTCTGGTGTCGCTCGAGCCCGGCACCGGGTACGTGCGGGCTCTGGTCGGCGGCCGCGACTTCTACGCTGCCGACGACCCGGTGGCCAAGGTCGACCTCGCCGGCTACGCCAGCGAACCCGACGGGCGCCGGCCGACCGGCTCGGCCTTCAAGCCCCTGGTGCTGGCGGCTGCCCTCGACCAGGGCATCCCCCTGTCGAAGGTGTACACGGCGCCCTCGGAGATGGACGTCCAGTTCCCCGGGCAGGTGTACCACGTGGCCAACAACGCCAACGAGAGCATCGCCGGCGGGGCGGCCAACCTGCGAGAAGCCATGGTCCACTCCCTCAACGTGGTCTTCGTCCAGCTCATGCGGGACGTGACGCCCGAGAAGGCGGTGGACATGGCCTACCGCCTGGGCATCACCTCCGAGCTCAACGCCTACCCCTCGGCGGTGCTCGGTACCCAGCTGGTCCACCCGATCGAGATGGCCAGTGCCTACGGAACCTTCGCCAACGGCGGCTACCAGGTGGATCCCACCTTCATCACCAAGGTCACCGATGCCGACGGCACCGTCGTGTGGGAGCACAGCGTCCAGACCACCCAAGCGGTCTCGACCGAGATCGCCAACACCATCACCGACGTCCTCTCCGACGTCGTCACCCGGGGCACCGGGACCGCGGCCCGCATCGGTCGACCGGTGGCCGGCAAGACCGGCACGGGCCAGGAGTTCCGGGACGCCTACTTCGTCGGCTACACCCCCGAGCTGGTCACCTCGGTGTGGTACGGCTACGCCACCGAAGGCCAGCGGTCGATGGCTCCCCCGAACACCGCCTATCGGGTCTACGGAGGCACGTGGCCGGCCGAGACCTGGCAGCGCTACATGTCCGCCGCGCTGGCCGACACGCCGGTGACGGAGTTCCCCGAGGTGAGCCAGCGCGAGATCGACGACGCCTCCGGCACCCCACCCCGCAGCGTCGACACCGACCTCCCGCTGGTGCCCAACGTGGTGGGGGTGCCGGCCACCGAGGCCGAGGGACGGCTGCAGCGGGCCGGCTACCTCACCGTCCGCCAGGAGGAGGCGAACAACGAGTACCCGCCGGGCTACGTGATCCGCCAGAGCCCCGGCGGCGACGCCCGTCTCGGTGCCGGGGCCACCGTGACCATCGTGGTCTCCACCACCGGTGGCGCCCCCGCGGTCACCGTGGCCAACGTGATCGGCGCCGCCGAGGCGGCCGCCACCGCCACACTCCAGGGGCAGGGTCTGGTGGTGTCGGTGCAACGGGGACCGGCCACGAACAGCGGCGCCTCGGTCGGCGCCGGCGCCGTCTGGCAGCAGCAGCCGACCGCCGACACCCAGGTGGCCCCCGGGGCCACGGTCACCATCTGGATCAACTCGAGCTGAGGCGACGGCCGGCCGAAATCAACGCCGCGACACGTGCGGATCGTCGGCCAGGTACCAGCGCCAGGGCCGCTCGACCGCCCGGGTGATGCCTACTCGGACGGTCTGGACCGGGGCCCCGCCGGCCTCCCAGCCGTCGTCGAGGATCGTCACCCCCTGCTCGGCCCGGGTCAGATCGAGGCCGTCATGGGTGCCGTCGAGACCGAACGCCCGGGTCAATCGGGCGGGTCCCCGGCACAGGTCGCGATCGGTCCGAGCCGCCGGCCGCGCCGCCCGCATGTCCTCGAGTCCGGCCAGCGGGTGCAACGCCCGCAGCAGCACCGCCTGACCCTGCCCCTCGGGTCCACAGACCACGTTGGCACACCAGTGCAGGCCGTAGGTGAAATACACGTAGAGGTGCCCGGGGGGCCCAAACATGGTGGCGTTGCGGGCCGTCGGACCCCGGAAGGCGTGGGAGGCCGGGTCGTCGGAGGAGCGATACGCCTCGACCTCGACGATGCGGCCCCGCCGTCGACCCGAGACCAGCACCTTGCCCAGCAGGGCCGGCCCCAAGTCGAGGGCGTCGTGCCGGTAGGTCGCGCGGGGTAGTCGGCGGGCCCGCACCACCGCGTCAGCCGTCAGCCGTCGGCCACCAGGCGGTCCACCCGCCGCCGGTCGGCCGCCAGGCGAGCCCGGAAGCGCTCGACCTGCACCGCGACCGGGCCCGGGCCGGCACCACCCGGAGTGCTGCGACGGGTCACGGCCACCCCGGGGGCCAGCAGGGCGGCCGCCGCCTGACCGAGCTCGGGGTGGGCCGCCACCAATTCGGCCAGGGACCCCTCGCCGGCCAGCGACCGCTGGACCAGCCCCCCCACCACTTCGTGGGCACGCCGGAACGGCACTCCCAGCATCACGAGGTGCTCGGCCAGATCGACCGCGGCGGCGGCCGGGGCATCGGCCGCTCGGCGCATCTGGTCGAGGTCGAAGGTCAGGGTCCGGTAGAGACCAGCCAACGCCCCCAGGGCCAGCGCCACCTGATCGACCGCGTCGAACAGAGGCTCCTTGTCCTCCTGGAGATCGCGGTTGTAGGCCAGCGGGAGGCCCTTGAGGGTGGTGAGGAACCCGGCCAGGTGGCCGACCAGGCGACCGGCTCGGCCCCGGGCCAGCTCCGCGATATCCGGGTTCTTCTTCTGCGGCAGCATCGACGAACCGGTGGCGTAGGCGTCGTCGAGCCGGGCGAAGCCCCACTCCTCCGACGACCACAGCACGATCTCCTCACCCATGCGAGACAGGTGGACGCCGAGGAGGGCGAGGTCGAAGAGCGCCTCGGCCACGAAGTCGCGATCCGCGGTGACGTCGAGGCTGTTCTCGAAGCGACCCGCGAAGCGAAGGTCGGCCGCGGTCGCGTCGGGATCGAGCGGGATCGACGAGCCGGCCAGCGCACCGGCACCCAGCGGCGACACGTCGAGACGGTTCCGGGTGGCCAGGATCCGGTCGACATCGCGGGCCAAGGCCCAGCCATGCGCCAGCAGGTGGTGCGTGAGCAGCACCGGCTGGGCCCGCTGCAGGTGGGTGTAGCCGGGCAGGTAGGCATCGCCCGCCTCGAGTCCCCGGGCCAGCAGCACGTCCTGGAGGTCGAGCACGCGCCGGGCGACCAGGGCCAGCTCGCGGCGGCACCACAGTCGGAGATCGGTGGCCACCTGGTCGTTGCGGCTGCGCCCGGTGTGGAGCTTGGCCCCGGCCTCGCCGGCCAGCTCGGTCACCCGTCGCTCCACCGCGGTGTGGATGTCTTCGTCGGCCTCGACGAAGGCGAAGGTGCCACCAGCCAGCTCGGCGGCCGCGGTGTCGAGGGCATCGAGCACGGCCGACAGCTCTTCGTCGGCCAGGATCCCGGCTCGGGCCAGGGCCCGTACGTGGGCCCGGGAGCCGTCGATGTCGTCGGACGCCAGCCGGCGGTCGTAGGGCAGGCTGACGGTGTAGGCCAGCAGCTCGCCGGAGGGGCCGTCGGCGAACCGACCGGACCACAGCGTCATCCGTCACCACCGCCCTGGCGGGCGGCTCCGTCACCACCGCCCTGGCGGGCGGCCCACGTCTTGATGCCCAGGCCCCACAGGCGTACGAAGCCCTCGGCGTCCTGGTGACGGAAGCTGTCGGCCGCCTCGTAGGTGGCCAGGCCATAGTCGTAGAGGCCCACCGGGCTGCGGCGCCCGGCGATGGTGCACGACCCCGGAGCGAGCGCCAGACGCACCTCGCCGGTCACGTGGGCCTGGGTGGAGTTCACGAACGCGTCGATGGCCTGCTTGAGGGGCGAGAACCACAGCCCGTCGTAGACCAGCTCGGCATAGCGGGGCTCGAGTCGCGCCTTCTCGTGGGCCACGTCGCGCTCGAGGCACAGGCCCTCGAGGTCGCGGTGGGCGGCGATCAGCGCCAACGCCGCCGGACACTCGTACACCTCCCGGCTCTTGATGCCGACCCGCCGGTTCTCGACCATGTCCACCCGACCCCAGCCGTAGGCGCCGACCAGCTGGTTGAGCTCAGCCACCAGCGCGGCCAGGCCGAGGGGGCGGCCGTCGAGCGCCACCGGAATCCCGGCCTCGAAGGCAACCACGACCTCGCGGGGCTCGGTGGCCGTGGCCGCGGTGAGGGTGAAGACGTCGGGGGGCGGCGGGGCCCAGGGGTCCTCCATCTCGCCGCACTCGATGGCCTTGCCCCACAGGTTCTCGTCGATCGAGTACGGCTTGTCGCGGGTGACGGTGACCGGGATGTCGTGGCGGGCGGCGTAGTCGATGCAGTCGTCTCGGGTCATGCCCCAGTGCCGGACCGGGGCGATGACCTCGAGGTCGGGGCCGAGAGCGGCGGTGCCGACCTCGAAGCGAACCTGGTCGTTGCCCTTACCGGTGCACCCATGGGCCACCGCGTCGGCACCGTGCTGGCGGGCCGTGGCCACCAGATGCTTGACGATGACCGGGCGGGACAGCGCCGAGACCAACGGGTAGCGGTTCTCGTAGAGGGCGTTGGCGGCGAGCACCGGGGCCACGTAGCCGTCGGCGAACTCGTCGACCGCGTCGATCACCACCGCCTCGACCGCCCCGGCGGCCAGGGCCCGGGCGCGCAAGGTGTCGACATCCGCGCCCTGGCCGACGTCGACCGCGCAGGCGATCACGTCCACTCCGAGCTCCTCGCGCATCCAGCGCACCGCCACCGAGGTGTCGAGTCCGCCGGAGTAGGCCAGCACCACGCGCTTCGCCATCAGGGTTCCTTCCCGTCGTCGTCCATCCCGGCCAGGCTTCGCAGCCGCCGGGCCACCGTGGCCCCCCTCGCCTTCTCCCCCGCGATCACCAGCACCGTGTCGTCGCCGGCCACCGTGCCGATGATGTCGACCAGACCGGCCCGATCGAGCGCCGAGGCCACCACGTGGGCCGATCCCGGCGGGGTCCGCAGCACCACCAGTTGGCCCGACACCGCCACCTCGACCACCCACTCGCTGCACACCCGGCGCACCTGGTCGAGCGGGGCGATGCGCTCGTGGGCCATCTCGGGGATGGCGTAGACGGTGTCGCCGCCGGGCACCCGGACCTTCACCGCGCCGAGATCGTCGAGGTCGCGCGAGACCGTGGCCTGGGTGGCCGCTACCCCGGCGCCGGCCAGCAGCTCGACCAGCTGGGGCTGGCTGGTGACGTGGTGCTCGGCCAGCAACTGGGCGATGCGGTGCTGGCGCTGGGGCTTGGGCAGGCGGTTGGCCACCGGCTCACACCGCCCAGTCGGCGACGAGGTGCCACAGCAGGCCCCGGGCCGCGTGCATGCGGTTCGCGGCCTGCGCCCACACGAGGCTGGCCGGACCCTCGAGCACCTCGGCGGATACCTCCTCGCCTCGGTGGGCGGGCAGGCAGTGCAGGAACACCGCCGCGCCGCCGGCCCCGGCCATGAGGTCGCGATCGACGGTGAACCCAGCGAAAGCCCGGCGCCGATCGACGGCCTCCGCCTCCTGGCCCATCGAGGCCCACACGTCGGTGACGACCGCGTCGGCTCCGGCCACCGCGTCGCTCGGGTCGTTGGTGACCACCAGATCGACGTCGATACCGGCGGTCGCAGCTGGCGGGAGCTCGTAGCCCTCGGGGGTGGCCACCCGCACCGAGGCTCCGACCAGCGCGGCCGAGCGCACCAGCGAGGCGCACACGTTGTTGCCGTCGCCCACCCAGGCGATGGTCAACCCATCGAGATGGCCGAAGTGCTGGCGCAGGGTGAGCAGGTCGGCCAAGGCCTGGAGGGGATGAGCGGTGTCGGACAGGAGGTTCACCACCGGCACCGGACTGGCCGCGGCCAGGCGTTCGAGCGTGGCGTGGCGGAAGACCCGGGCCCCGAGCACCGCGTGGTACTGGGCCAGGGTGCGGGCCACGTCCTCCACCGTCTCGCGGGTGTCGAGACCGATCTCGTCGGGCCCGAGGGAGACGGGGTGTCCACCGAGCTGGACGACCGCCATCTCGGTGGCGTTGCGGGTGCGGTTCGACGGCTTCTCGAACACCAGCGCCACCCCCCGTCCCTGCAGCACACGGGGTGGGTTGGGGTCGCCGGCCCGATCGAGGACGACGACGACCTCGTCGGGGCTGAGGTCGTCGACCTCGAGGAAATCGTTCATGCGGGGGTGCCCGCTTCGGCTCGGGCTGCGGCGATGCAGGCCGCCAACCGGTCCACGCCCTCGGCGATCTCGTCGTCGGCCACCGTGAGCGGCGGTGCCAGCCGCAGGGCCGACGGGGTCACCGCGTTGAGGACCAGCCCGGCGTCGAGGGCCCGCCGGGTGACGTCGGCCGCGATCGGCGCATCGAGCTGGGCTGCCAGCAGGAGCCCGAGGCCACGGACCTCGGTGACGCCCTCGACCGCGGAGAGCGCCTCGGTGAGGAGGGCGCCAGCGTGGCGGGCTCGACCGGGGGCATCGATCGCCTCCATGGTGGCCAGCACCGCCCGGGCCGCGGCCGCAGCCAGCGGCTGGCCCCCGAAGGTGGTGGCGTGGTCGCCGGGCTGGAACACCTCGGCCACCTCGGCCTTGGCCCAGCAAGCGCTGATGGGGACCCCGTTGCCCAGGGCCTTGGCCATCGTGACGACATCGGGCACCACGCCGTCGAAGTGCTGGAAGCCGAACCACTCGCCGGTGCGGGCGAGGCCGGTCTGAACCTCGTCGACCACGAACAGGATGCCCCGCTCGTCGCACAGTTGGCGGACGCCGGCGAAGTACCCAGGGGGTGCGGGGTTCACGCCACCCTCGCCCTGTACCGGTTCGAGGATGACGGCCGCCACCGAGCGGTCGAGGGCGGCGGCGAGCGCATCGAGGTCGGCCCACTCGACGTGGCGGAAGCCCTCGGGCAGGGGCTGGAAGAGCTCGTGCTTGGCCGGCTGGCCGGTGGCGTGCAGGGTGGCCAGCGTCCGGCCGTGGAACGACCCGAGCGCGGAGACCACCACGTGGCGGCCCCGACCCCCGAAGCGACGGGCCAGCTTGAACGCGCACTCGTTGGCCTCGGCCCCCGAGTTGGCGAAGAACACCCGGCCCCGGAGCTCTCCCGCCGGGGCTGACCCGTCTGGCTCGCGGTGCTCACCACCCTCGTTCTCGGCGCGCTCCGTCCGGGATACCGCACCTGGCGCGCCGAGAACGGAGGGGGCGGGAGGCGCGGGCGAACCGGCGATGAGCCGATCGAGGGTGCGGGCCACCTCGGGGCCGACGTCGTTGGCGAACAGGTTGGAGACGTGCAGCAGCGTGCGGGATTGGTGGGCCACGGCCTCGGCCACCGCGGGGTGGGCGTGGCCCAGGGACGTGACCGCCAACCCGGAGAGGAAGTCGAGGTAGCGCCGGCCCTGGTCGTCCCACAGCTCGGTGCCCGAACCCCGCACGAACGTGACCGGCGGCGGCGGGTAGGTCGTCATCAGCGGCGAGATGCTCATGGGCCGCCGACCTCCCGCTCGACCATCGTGCCGGCGCCGGCGTCGGTGAAGACCTCGAGCAGCAGCACGTGCGGCGAGCGCCCGTCGAGGATGTGGGCCTGGGCCACCCCACCCCGGACCGCCTCGAGGCACGACTGCACCTTGGGGATCATGCCGCCCTGGATCGAGTCGCCGGCCACCAGCGCCTCGAGCTCGGCCACTCCGAGCCGGGACACCACGGTGTCGGGGTCGTCGGGCTGGCGGCGGATGCCGGCCACGTCGGTCAGGTACACCAGCTTGGTCGCCCCCAGGGCCACCGCGATCGCCCCGGCCGCGGCATCGGCGTTGACGTTGTAGGCCTGGCCGGCGTCGTCGGTGCCGATGGTGGCGACCACCGGCACGATCGCCTGGGCCAGGAGACGCTCGAGGATCGCCGGGTCGACAGCATCGACGTCGCCCACGAAGCCCAGCTCGGGCGAGTGCTGGCTCACCCGGAGCATGCCGACGTCCTCCCCCGACACCCCGACGGCCATCGGGCCGTGCACGTTGATGGCGCCGACGATGTCGCGGTTGACCTTGCCGGTGAGGACCATGCGGGCGATGTCGAGGGTGTCGGCGTCGGTGACCCGCAGGCCGTCGACGAAGGTCGACTCCTTGCCCAGTCGGGCCAGCAGCTCGCCGATCTGGGGACCGCCGCCGTGGACGACCACGACCCGGATGCCGACCGAGTGCAGCAGCGCCACGTCCTCAGCGAACAGCGGCAGCTCGTCGCCCAGCGCGCTGCCGCCGTACTTGACCACGAACACCTGGCCCTGGAAGCGGCGGATGTAGGGCAGGGCCTCGACCAGCAGCTGGGCCTGGGTCGACACTGCGGTGGCGTCGGACCCGGTCACGACGTTCCCATGTTCTCGTCGACGTAGGCGTGGGTGAGGTCGTTGGTCAGGATCACGCCGGTGCCGTCACCCCGGCCGAGGTCGGCCACCAGCTCGATGTGACGCTCGGCCATGACGAAGCGGACCGCCTCTTGGTCGTGGTCGGCCGCCACCCCGCTCCGGCACACGGTGACGCCGCCGTAGCTCACGCTGGTGGTGTCGGGATCGAACTCGACGCCGGCGCTCCCCAGCTCGGAGAGGATCCTCCCCCAGTACGGGTCCTGCCCGTACCAGGAGCACTTGCACAGGTTGGAGTCGGCCACCTTGCGGGCCGCCTGGCGGGCCTCGGCGTCGGAGGCAGCGCCGGTGACGGTGATGCGCACCACCTTGGTCGCCCCCTCGGCGTCGCCGGCCATCTGGGCGGCCAGGCTGGCGCAGGCCTCGGCCACGGCGGCGGCGAAGGCGTCGGGGTCGGCCGGCGGTCCGGCCAGGCCGCTGGCCAGCAGCAGCACCGTGTCGTTGGTCGAGGTGCAGCCGTCGACCGACAGGGCGTTGAACGAGTCGGCCACGGCGTCGGCGAGGGCCCGCTGCAGGGCGGCCGGGTCGACCTCGGCGTCGGTGGTGAGCACGGCCAGCATGGTCGCCATGTTCGGGGCCAGCATGGCCGCCCCCTTGGCCATGCCGCCGATGGTGAAGCCGTCGCCGGCGACGGTCACCTCCTTGGCCACGGTGTCGGTGGTCATGAGGGCGGCGGCCGCCGCTCCCCCACCGGCCGGGCCGGCGTCGAGGGCTGCAGCCAGCGATGGAACCCCGGCTCGGATGGGTTCCATCGGCAGCGGGATGCCGATGAGCCCGGTCGAGCAGACCAGCACCTCCTCGGAGCGACAGCCGAGGGCGCTTGCCGTCAGCGTGCACATCTCCTCGGCCACCGCCCGCCCGTCGGCGGTGAGAGCGTTGGCGTTACCGCTGTTGAGGATGACCGCCGCAGCCCGACCGCCGGTGGCGACCAGGTGGGCCTTGGTCACCTGGACGGGGGCGGCGGTGGCCTTGTTGGTGGTGAACGTGGCGGCGACCGTCACCGGCCGGCGGTCGGCGGTGGCCACCAAGGCCAGGTCGAGGGCGCCGCTGGCCTTGATGCCCGAGGCCACGCCGGTGGCCACGAAGCCCCGGGGGGCGGTGACGCTCATGGCAGCAGCCCCACGGTGGGTAGGCCGGCGGTCTCGGGCAGGCCGAGGGCCAGGTTGATCGACTGAACGGCGTTGCCGGCGGTGCCCTTGACCAGGTTGTCGATGGCCGAGAGGACCACCACCCAACCGGTGCGGGGGTCGACCCGGGCCGACAGGTGGCAGGTGTTGGCGCCGGCGGTGGCCTTGGTGCCGGGAGGGGTCTCGCTCACCACGACGAAGGGCTCCTCTGCGTAGCGGTCGGCCAGGAGGGCCAGGACGTCGGCCGTGGTGGGGTCGGTGCCGGGGGCCGGGCGGGCGTAGCAGGTGGCCAGGATGCCCCGGTTCATGGGCGCCAGGTGGGGGGTGAAGAGCACCGGGCCGAGACCGGCCCCCTGCTCGATCTCGGGGGTGTGGCGGTGGTCGAGAAGGCCGTAGGCCCGGAAGTCCTCGTCGACCACCGTGAAGGCGGTGTGTTCCTTGAGGGTGCGGCCCGCGCCGGAGACGCCGGTGGCGGCGTCGACCACCACGCCGTCGGTGGCGATGGCCCCGGCGGCGATCAGGGGCGCGAGGGCGAGGATGGCCGCGGTCGGGAAACATCCTGGAACGGCGATGGCCCGGGCGGTGCGCAGGTCGGCCCGGGTGAGCTCGGGCAGGCCGTAGACGAAGGTGCCGAGGAGGTCGGGTCGGGTGTGCTCGGCGCCGTACCAACGGGGGTAGAGGGCGGAGTCGTGGAGGCGGAAGTCGGCGGCCAGGTCGGCCACCAGCACGCCCCGGTCGAGTAGATCGGGCACCACCGTCTGGGAGACGCCGTGGGGCAGACCGACCACCACCACGTCGGTGCCGTCGGCCATGGCCGGGTCGTAGGTGGCGTAGGTCAGGCCGGCGGTGGCCGCGGCCAGGTTGGGGTAGAGCTCGGCCACCGGGGTGCCGGCCTTGGAGCCGGCGGTGACCCAGGCCACCTCCAGGTCGGGGTGACCCAGCACGAGGCGCAACGTCTCGGCCCCGGCGTAGCCCGACGCTCCGATGATCCCGACCGACGCCATGCCGGTGACTATACCGCGCCCTGCATGATCATGCGCTCATGGTTCCCCCGGCCGCCCGCCGCCCCTGCGGTCGGGATGCATGCCTGCCGGATTCCGGGAGGCATGCATCCCGACCGGGAGGGCGCGAGGGCGCCGGCGGCTCAACCTCGCAGCGTCGCGCCGTGGGTCGACGTCACGGAGTCGATCAGGCGGGTCCGGGCGGTGGCCACCTCGTCGTCGGTGAGGGTGCGGTCGGCGGCCTGGAAGCGGACGGTGAAGCCCAGGCTCCGGTGACCCTCGGCTACCGGCGCTCCCCGGTAGACATCGAACAGCCAGGTATCGACGACCAGCTCGCCGCCCTCCCGGCGCAGGGTCCGCTCGACGGCGGCGGCGGGCACGTCGTCGACCACCTCGAAGGCCAGGTCGATATCGCTCGACGGGAACCGGCTCACCGGATGGAGCTGCACTGGCGGCCGCTCGGCCAGTAGCCGGTCGAGACGGGCCTCGACCCACCCCACCCGGCCGGTCAGACCAACCGCTTCGACCACTGCGGGGTCGACCTCCCCGACCCACCCGACGGGCTTGCCCCCCACCAGGATCTGGGCGCAGCGGGTGGGGTGCAGGCCCGGGGCAGCCGCAGTCACCAGCTCGACCTCGGCCAACCCGAGGCCCTCGGCCACCGCCTGCCACACCTCGGTGGCCGCCACCGCGTCACGACCGGCCAGCAGGATGCCGAGCTCCTCGCGCTCGTCGGGCAGCCGGTCGGCCTCGGCGCCGGGCGCCACCGGCGGCCGGCGGAAGGTGCGGCCGATCTCGAACAGGGCCAGGTCGGCCTGGCGGTGCGACGCGTTGTAGGCCGCCGCGGCCAGCAGACCGGGCAGGAGCGACGGCCGCAGCTGCGACTCGTCGGCCACCAGCGGGTTGGTCACCCGCAGGGTGCCCTCGATGTCGAGGCCGACCCGGGCGACGTCGCCGGCCGAAAGGAACGTCGTCGTCCAGGCCTCCGAGGCGCCGGTGCCGGCGACCACCTGGCGCAGGCCCCGGCGGGCCCGCTGGTGGTGGGTGAGTCGGCCGGTGCGCGATGACACCGGCACGGTGCGGGGGATGCGGTCGTAACCGTGGAGGCGGGCCACCTCCTCCACCAGATCGATCTCGGCCGACGAGTCGGGCCGCCACGAGGGCACCGTCACGTCGTAGGCCGTGACCTCGCCGGCCGAGGCCGGCGCGCCACCGGCGCCCGGCAACGGGCCGGCGACCGAGAACCCCAGGGCGTCGAGGTGCCCGACGATCTCGTCGTCGCCCATGGTCGTGCCCAGGAGGGCGTTGACCCGGGCCGGCCGCAACGTCACCCGGGTGCGGGCCGGGGCCTCCCCCACCACCACGTCGCCCTCCACGGTGGCCACGCCGGACGCTCCCAACAACGTCGAGAACCGGTCGGCCGCCTCCTCCAGCACCTCGGGGTCGGTGCCCCGTTCGAAGCGGGCCGAGGCCTCGCTGCGCAGGTTGAGGCGCTTGGATGTCCGGGCCACGGTCATGGCGTCGAACCAGGCCAACTCGACCAGCACGTCGGTGGTGGCGTCGCCGATCTCGGAGCTGGCCCCGCCCATCACCCCGGCCAGGCCCACCGGGGCATCCTCGGCATCGCAGATGAGCAGGTCGGAGTCCGACAGCGTGCGGTCGACCCCGTCGAGGGTGACCAGACGCTCGCCGCCCCGGGCCCAACGCACCCGCAGCCCCCGGCCCGGCAGGGCGGCCAGGTCGTAGGCGTGGTTGGGCTGGCCCCACTCGAGCATCACGTAATTGGACACGTCGACCACGTTCGAGATGGCCCGCATCCCGGCCAGCTCGACCCGCCGGGCCAGCCACAGCGGCGACGGCCCCACGCTCACCCCGGTGAGGACCCGAGCCAGGAAGCGGCCGCAGCCCTCGGGGGCGTCGATCTCGACGGTGGGTCGGGCAGCCCCGCCTGCGATGTCGGCCTCGGCCACGATCGGATAGAGCACCTCGGGTCGCACGACGTCGAGGCCGAAGCGAGCGGCCAGGTCGCGGGCCACGCCGATCATCGACTGGCAGTCTGGACGATTGCCGTTGACCTCGAGGTCGAGCACGGTGTCGGGGCCCAGGCCGGTGGCGGCCACGAAGGGCCGACCCGGTTCGAGCCCGTCGACCGACCCCCGGCCGAGCACGAAGATGCCGGCGTGGTCGGCTCCCAGGCCCAGCTCGTCGGCCGCGCACAACATGCCGTTGGAGGTCACGCCCTTCAGCCGGCGCTGGGCGATCTGGAAGTCGCCGGGCAGCACCGTGCCCACGGTGGCCAGCGGGACGAGGTCGCCGACCGCGAAGTTCCAGGCCCCGCACACCACCGCCACCGGATCGTCCTCACCCCCACCGGCGTCGACCTGGACCAGGCGGATCTTGTCGGCCCCTTCGATCGGGGCGATGTCGAGCACCCGAGCCACCACCACCCCGTCGAGGGGGTCGCCCACCCGCTCCACCGACTCGACGGCAAGGCCGAGGGTGGGCAACACCCTCACGAGGTCGTCGTCGGGAGGGGCGTCGGCCAACAGCTCGCGCAGCCAGGAGAGGGGCACCCGCATCAGAACTGCTCCAGGAAGCGGATGTCGCCGACGATCAGCTCGCGGATGTCGTCGATGCCGTGGCGGTTCATGGCCAAGCGATCGATGCCGAACCCGAAGGCGTAGCCCGACCACACCTCCGGGTCGTAACCCACCGCCCGGAACACGTTGGGATGCACCATCCCGCAGCCCCCCAGCTCGATCCAGCCCGTGCGCCCGCACGTGCGGCAGCCCTCGCCGCCACAGAACGGGCAGGTGATGTCGAACTCGGCCGACGGCTCGGTGAAGGGGAAGTACGACGGCCGCAACCGGGAGCGGATGCCCCGGCCGAAGTAGGCCTCGGTGAACAGGTCGATGGTGCCGGCCAGATCGCCGAAGGTGATTCCCCGGTCGACCACCAGGCCCTCGATCTGGTGGAAGTTGGGCAGGTGGCTGGCATCGGGGGTGTCCTGGCGATACACCCGACCGGGCATCACCGAGTAGATCGGCGGCTCCTGGGTGGTCATGACCCGGATCTGGACCGGCGACGTGTGGGTCCGCAACACCGTCGACTCGGGCTCACCCCAATCGACGTAGAGCGTGTCGAAGGCACTGCGGGCCGGATGCGCCGGGGGAATGTTCAGGGCTTCGAAGTTGTGCCAGTCGGTCTCGACCTCGGGGCCCTCGGCCACCTGGAAGCCCATGCCCACGAACACGTCCTCGAGCTCGTCCCGGGTCTGGGTGACCAGGTGCAGGTGGCCCCGGCGCCGGGCTCGGCCCACCTCGGTGAGGTCGAGGCGCTCGGCCTCCAGCAGTGCCGCCCGGGCCCCGGCCTCGAGGGTGCGGCGGCGGGACTGGACCGCCGCCTCGATCGCCTCTTTGGCCGCGTTGAGAGCCTGGCCGACCACCCGCCGGTCGTCGGGCGCGAGCCCGCCGAGCTGGGCCTTGCGTTGGGCCAACGGCCCCTTCTTGCCCAGGGCGGCGGCGTCGAGGGCCCGCAACTCCTCGACCGTCGACGCCGCCGAGACGGCCGCCACCACCTCGGCGGCCAGGTCGGACAGTTCGGCAAGCTCGGACAGCGCGGTCACCGGGTCGACGGCTCCTGATCGGGGGGCGGCTGATGGTAGGCCGCCGGGTCGACCGCACCGGCCGTCATTCGGCGCTGGCGGAGAGCCTCGAAGCACAGCACGGCTGCCGCCATGCCCACGTTGAGCGACTCGCTGCGGCCGGCCAGCGGGATGGTCAGGATGCCGTCGAGCCGGGCGGCCAGATCGGCGTCGAGCCCGTGAGCCTCGTTGCCGAGCACGAGGGCCACCCGGCCGGTGAGATCGGCCTCGGTGTGATCGGTCCCACCCCGGGGCCCGGTGCCGAGACGTCGGTAGCCCCAGCCGGCCAGGGCGTCGAACACGTCATCGGGTGGTCCCCCGAGGGCGACCGGCACGTGGAACAGGGAGCCGGCCGACGCCCGGACGCACTTGGGGTTGAACGGGTCGACCGACCCGTCACAGAAGACCACCGCGCCCACCCCGGCGGCCTCGGCGCTACGCACGACGGTGCCGGCGTTGCCCGGGTCGCGCACGTCGACGCAGACCACCACCAGACCGGCAGCCTCGACGTCGGCCAGCGAGACGTCGCACCACCGAGCCACGGCAATGATCGGCTGGGGGGTGACCGTGCCCGCCACCCGCTCGAGCACGCCCGGCTCCAGCTCGTAGATCCTCACCCCGGCGTCATGCGCCCGAGCGAGCACCTCGGCGCCGCCCGGCGAGCCGGCACCTCCGGGCGCGACGAACACCGCCTCCACCGCCACCCCGCCCGCCAGGGCCTCGGCCAGGAGCGTGGCGCCCTCCAGGACGAATGCCCGGTCGGAGGCCCGGAGGCTGCGGCGGCGGAGCAGCCGCCGGAGTCGCTCGACCCGCTGGTGGCGGGGACCGAGGGCCGCCGAGGCCCCCACCGGCCTAGGAGGCGGCGCGGTCAGCGACCTCGGCCGCGGCGTCGTCGTGCGCCTGGGCGGCCACCGCCACGAGGGCACCGAAGGCGGCGGGGTCGGTGACGGCCACGTCGGCCAGCACCTTGCGGTCGACGTCGACCCCGGCCAGCCGGAGCCCGCTGATGAGGCGGTTGTAGCTCATGCCGTGGGCCCGGGCGCCGGCGTTGATCCGCTGGATCCAGAGCTTGCGGAAGTCGCCCTTGCGGGCCCGCCGGTCGCGGTAGGCGTACTGCAGGGCGTGCATGACGGCCTCGTTGGCCGACTTGTAGGACCGGCTGCGGTTGCCGTAGTAGCCCTTGGCTTGCTCGAGGACGGCGCGGTGGTGCTTGCGGGCGTGGACGCTGCGCTTGACCCTGGCCATGGTCTGCGTTCCTTTCGGGGATGGGAGGAGGGGTGCGACCCGCGACGAGGCGGGCGGGCGGGGACGACTCGGGTGATCAGGCCCGACCGAGCAGACGCAACGCCCGGTTCTCGTCGCCGCCGGCGAGCTGCTCCTCGCGGCCGAGGCGACGGGTGCGCTTCGAGGCCTTCTTCTCGAGGAGGTGGTTCTTGAACGCCTTGCGGCGCATGATCTTGCCGGTCCCGGTGATCTTGAAGCGCTTGGCCGCGCCTCGATGGGTCTTCACCTTGGGCATGGGTCGGTCACTCCTGGTCGGTGTCGGCGCTGAGGACCGACGGGGCAGGTTCACTGCCGTTGGTGGCGGCGAGGGTCTCGCCGGTAGGGACGGTGGGGACGGTCGGTGCCGGAGCATCGGCCGGGGTGGCGGTCGCGGCCGGGATGGCAGTCGCGGTCGAGGCGTTGGGCTCGCCGTCGAGGTTCGCCTCGCTGCCCGGCTCGGTCTCCTCGGTGGCCCGGCGGCGGGCTGCATCGGCCTGGGCCCGCTTGTCGGGGGCCAGCACCATGGTCATGTTGCGGCCGTCGAGCCGGGCCGAGGCCTCGACCTTGGCCAAGTCGGTGACCTGGTCGGCAATCTGGTCGAGGATCTTCATGCCCAGCTCGGGGTGTGCCACCTCTCGTCCTCGGAACATGATCGTGATCTTCACCTTGTGGCCTTCGGACAGGAACTTCTCCACCTTGGCCGTCTTGGTGTCGAAGTCGCCCCGGCCGATCTTGACCCGGTACTTCATCTCCTTGATGGCGAGGTGGGACGACCGCTTGCGGGTCTCCTTGGCCCGCTGGGCCTCCTCGTACTTGAACTTGTTGAAGTCCATGATCCGGCACACCGGCGGATCGGCGTTGGGTGCCACCTCGACCAGGTCGAGCTCGAGTTCGCCGGCGATCCGCAGGGCCTCGGGCAGGGGCTTGATGCCGATCTGCTCACCCTCGGGCGAGACGAGGCGGACCTCACGAGCCCGGATGCGGTCGTTGATGCGGGGCTCGTTGTTACTGGTGGCGGTGATGGGAGCTCACTCCTGCGTCGTCTCCTGGGGCTGCTGAGGGAAGACGACGCCCCGCCCCGGCGTGACGGTCGACGAACGACCGCCAGCGAGGACAGACCTGCCGCACCCGGGGGTGGACAGGTGGGGCTCCGGCACGGCCGGCCCGCTTCCCGATCGATGGGTCGACGTAGGGTACCAGCGTGTTCTCGAGCGACGCATCAGAGCCATCGGCCAGCCCGTCCGAGGCCGAGGTCGACCCGGCGTTGGCGGCCGAGCTGGCCGACGTGCAGGCCGAGCTGGCCGGGTTATCGGCCTCGGTGGTGGTCACCAACCACGCCATCGGACTCTTCCAGCTGGCCACCATCCACCTCAACCAACGCCCACCCCAGCTGGGCGAGGCCCAGGTCGCCATCGACGCCCTGGGGGGGATGCTCGAGGGCGTGAGCGGACGACTCGGCGACGACGAACCCACCCTCCGAGACGCGTTGGCCCAGCTCCGCCTGGCGTTCGTGCAGCTGGCCGCGCCGAGCGCCGGCGAAGAGCCCGACATCACCGAGTAACCCCCTCCGCGTTCTCGGCGCGCTCCGTCCGGATTGGCGGCCTGGGCGCGCCGAGAACGGGGAGTGCAGCGGACCGCAGCGTTCTCGGCGCGCTCCGTCCGGAATGTCGGCCTGGGCGCGCCGAGAACGGGGGGTCAGGCCGGGTGGAGGTCGGTTGCCTGGTCGACGCCCAGGAGGCCGGCGGTGACCACGAAACGGACGGCCGCACCGACCTCGATGGTTCGGGAGCCGTCGGCGATGGCCACGCAGTGGAACGAGTAGGAGCGCCCGTCGTCGCCGACCACCGTCCCCAATCCACGGTGCAGGTCGAAGGCCGAGACCCGCCCGGTCAATGGACGATCTTGGTGAGCGGCAGCTCGAGGATGTCGCTGGCCCCGGCGTCCTTGAGGGCCGGGATCAAGATGTTGATGTCGATCTTGGGCACCACCGTCTCGACCGCGTACTCCCCCTCACCGAAGAGCCGAGACACGGTGGGTTCCTTCAAGGCCGGGAGTATGGCGATGACCCGGTCGAGGTCGGATTCGGCCACGTTGAGCTTGACCATCACCTTGGCCCGGGCCTCGAGCGTGCCCTGGAGCAAGGTGTGGATCTGGCGCATGGCGTGGCGCTTGTCGAGGTCGTCGTAGGCCGCCCGGTTGGCCACCAGCTCGGTGTAGCTGACCAGGACGGTGTCGATGATCCGGAGCCGGGCCGCTCGCAGCGCCCTCCCCGTCTCGGTGATCTCGACCACCGCGTCGGCCACGTCGGGGATCTTGGCCTCGGTGGCGCCGTGGGAGATGCGGACCTGGGCGTCGACGTCGTGGTTCGAGAGGTAGCGGGCGGTCAGCGCCGGGTACTCGGTCGACACCCGCACCCCGGCCGGGAGGTCGGCCACCGACTGCCAGGGCGACTCCTCGGCCACCGCCAGCACTACCCGGATCGGCTGGGCCGACACCTTCGAATAGTGCAGCCGGCCGAGGCTCACCACGTCGCTGGCCGTCTCCTCGATCCAGTCCCGTCCGGTGATGCCGAGGTCGAAGAGCCCCTCGGCCACGTAGGTGGGGATCTCCTGGGGCCGCAGGATCCGCACGTCGTCGACCCGAGGGTCGGCGATGGATGCCTTGTAGTCGACCCCGGAGGTCCGGGACACGGCCAGATCGGCGTCTTCGAAGAGCTGCAGGGTGGCGGACTCGAGGGAGCCCTTGGGCAGGACGAGGCGCAGCACAGGGCCGGACTGTACCGGTGGCGCTACGAGCGCTCGGCGCCCTTCGGGAGCTGGCGCAGGAGGTCGACCATCTCGATGGCGGTCTCGGCTGCCTCGTAGCCCTTGTTGCCGGCCTTGGTGCCGGCCCGCTCGAGTGCCTGCTCGATGGTCTCGACGGTGAGCACGCCGAAGACCACCGGTACGCCGGTGTCGAGGCCGGCCCGGAGCACGCCAGCGGCCGCGTTGTTGGCGACCTGCTCGTAGTGACCGGTCGCACCCCGGATGACCGCCCCCAGCGTGATCACCGCGTCGTACTCGCCCGAGCCGGCCAGCCGGGCCGAGGCCAACGGCACCTCGAAGGCGCCCGGCACCCATACCTCGGTGATGGACACCTCGTCGACCCCGTGGCGGACGAGGCCGTCGCGGGCCCCGGCCAGCAGCCGGTCGGTGATGAGGTCGTTGAACCGGGCGCAGACGATCGCCACCCGCAGGCCATCGCCCCGGAGCCGACCCTCGTAGGTGACCCGGCGACCGGCTCGGCCGGTGTCAGAGGACGTCTCGCCGGCTCGGCCGGTGTCAGAGGACATTGCCATCGAGTCCCTCCAGGAGGTGGCCCATGCGCTCGCGCTTGGTCCGCAGGTAGCGGATGTTCTCGGGGTTGGGGGTGCTCTCCAGCGGGATCCGCTCGACGATCTCGAGCCCGAAGCCCTGCAGCGCCCCGTACTTGCTCTGGTTGTTGGTCATCAGCCGCATGGTGGTGATGCCGAGGTCGACCAGGATCTGCGAACCGATGCCGTACTCCCGGGAGTCGACCGGCAGCCCCAAGGCGACGTTGGCGTCGACGGTGTCGTGGCCCCGCTCCTGGAGCTCGTAGGCCCGGAGCTTGTTGCCGATGCCGATCCCCCGTCCCTCGTGGCCCCGGAGGTACACCACCACCCCCAGGTTCTCGGTGGCGATGAGCTGCATGGCGGCGTCGAGCTGGTTGCCACAGTCGCAGCGGTGCGACCCGAACACGTCGCCCGTGAGGCACTCGGAGTGGACCCGCACCAGCACGTTGTCGCGGCCCTGGACGGCGCCGCGGACCATGGCCACGTGCTGCTCGCCATCGAGGATCGACTCGTAGGCATAGCAGGTGAAGTCGCCCCAGTCGGTCGGGATGCGGGCCTCGGCCACCCGCCGGACCAGCTTCTCGGACTGGCGGCGGTGCTGGACCAGGTCGGCGATCGAGATCATGAGGATCCCGTGCTCCTCGCGGAACTTGTCGAGGTCGGTCCGCCGAGACATGGAGCCGTCGTCATTGACGATCTCGCACAGCACGCCGGCCGGGTAGAGCCCGGCCATGCGAGCCAGGTCGACCGCGGCCTCGGTGTGCCCGGCCCGCTTGAGGACGCCACCCTCCTTGGCTCGGAGCGGGAAGATGTGGCCGGGTCGGGCCAGGTCGCCGGGCCGGGTGGCGGGGTCGATGACGGCCTGGATGGTGGCGGCCCGGTCGGCGGCCGAGATGCCGGTGGTCGTCCCGTGGCGGTAGTCGATCGAGACCGTGAACGCGGTGCCCTTCGACTCGGTGTTGTTCGACACCATCAGCGGCAGCTCGAGGTCGTCGAGGCGCGAACCGTTGAGGGCGCAGCAGATCAGGCCCGACGTGTGGCGCACGAAGAATGCGATCTTCTCGGGGGTGGCCGCCTCGGCCGCCATGATCAGGTCGCCCTCGTTCTCGCGGTCCTCGTCGTCGACCACGATGACGATCTCGCCCCGCCGGATGGCGGCGACCGCATCCTCGATGGGCGCGAAGCGGGTGTCGGATGGCTCGGTCATGTTCGGTGCCCTTCGGTCAGCCGTTCGACGTACTTGGCGATCACGTCGACCTCCACGTTCAACTGGTCCCCTGGCGTCCGCCGGCCCAGCGTCGTGACCTCGGCAGTATGAGGGATCACGGCGATGCGGCATCCATCGACCTCGACCCCGGCCACCGTGAGGCTGACGCCGTCGAGGGTGATCGATCCCTTCACCACCACGTAGCGCAGCAGGTCGCCGCCGAGAGTCACCCGCAGGTCGGGCACCGGGTCGACCACGGTGGCGACGCCGTCGACGTGACCCTGGACCAGGTGGCCCCCGAGTCGGTCGACCAGCCGGACCGGGCGCTCGAGGTTGACCCGGTCGCCGGGACGCAGGGTGCCGAGAGTCGTCCGCTCGAGGGTCTCGCCGCTGACGTCGGCCTCCCACCACCCCAGGCCCATCTCGACGATGGTCAGGCAGCAGCCGTTGACCGCGGTCGAGTCGCCGATGCCGGCCTGCTCGAGGACGGTCTGGGCCTCGATGCGCAGGCGCGATCCGTCGAACGCGGCGACGGTGCCGAGCTCCTCGACGATGCCGGTGAACACGTTCAGCCCTCCCCTTCTTCGTTCTCGGCGCGCGTGGTGCGGAATGTCGTATCAGGCGCGCCCAGAACGTGAGGGAGGGGCTCGAGGTCGACCCGCAGGTCGGCCCCCAGCCGCGCCGTGTCGACCACCTGGCCGGTCCAGACATCGGCGATGGTGGCGGCCCCGCGGCCGGCGAACAGCCCACGGCCGTCGTCGCCACCGAAGAGCCGGGGGGCGAGGTAGAGGACGTAGCGATCGACCAGACCCGCTCGGTGGAAGGCACCCGCCACCGTCGGCCCCCCCTCGACCAGGAGCTGGAGCACCCCGCGCTGACCGAGGTCGTCGAGCACCTCCCCAAGGTCGCCCTCGAGCTCGAGCGCCGGCTGGATCCGGGCGCCCTCGGGGATGCGGCCGAGCACCACCCGCAACGGATCCGGGCCCTCGACGTGGCGGACCCGGAGGTCGGGGTCGTCGGCCCGAACGGTGCCCGCACCCACCAGCACGGCGTCGCTCTCGGCCCGCAGGCGATGGGCGTCGGCTCGGGCCTCGGACCCGGTGATCCAGCGGGAGCTGCCGTCGGGAGCGGCGGTCCGGCCATCGAGGCTGGCCGCCAGCTTGAGGACTACCAGCGGCCGTCCGGTGCAGCGCTGGGTGAGGTAGGGCTGGAGCTGGCGGGTGGCCGCCTCGGCCTCGACCCCCAGGGTCACCTCGATGCCGGCCTGGCGGAGCCGGGCGAGGCCGCCACCGGCGACCTGGGGGTCGGGGTCCGACACCGCCACCACCACCCGGGCCACCCCGGCCTCGACCAGGGCGTCGGCACAGGGCGGCGTGCGACCGTGGTGGGCACAGGGTTCCAGGGTCACGTAGACGGTGGCGCCCCGGGCCCGATCCCCGGCCGCCGCCAGTGCCGAAGCCTCGGCGTGGGGTCCTCCCGGCGGGCTGGTCGCCCCCTCGAAGGTCGAGCCGTCCGGGGCCACCAGGACGCAGCCGACCCAGGGGTTGGGTGACGTGGACGTGCGCACGGTGCTGGCCAGCTCGATCGCTCGACCCATCCCGGCGACATCGTCCACGGCCCGAGGGTACCGGCGATCCGGTCGTCTTGTCGACGGTCGTTGGTCACGCGACCGGCGTAATGAACCGTTCCGACACGGGGTCAGTCAGGCCGGCGGAGGGCCAGCACGAACATGCCGTCGGTGTCGGCCGCCTGGGGCAGCAGCAGAGCGCCCCGTCCGTGGGGACGCCACGGCCCGGATGGTGGCGGCTCGGCCCGCAGCTCGGGGTGGGTCGCGGCCAGCCACCCGTCGACGTCGACGGTCTCGGCGGCGGTCAGGGTGCACACGCTGTAGACCAGTCGCCCCCCGGGCCGGACCAGTTCGGCCGCGGCCGCCAGGAGCTGGCGTTGGAGCGCGGCCAGGCGCTCGAGAGCGGAGGGCTCGACCCGCCAGCGGGCGTCGGGCCGGCGGCGCAGAACGCCGAGCCCCGAGCAGGGAGCGTCGACCAGCACCCGATCGAAGCGCCCGGGAGCGAACGGCGCGGCCAGGCCGTCGCCGACCACGGGCAGCACCCGGCCGAGCAGGCCCAGCTCCGCGATGTTGGCCGCGACCCGGCCGATCCGCGCCGCAGCGACGTCGAGCGCCACCACCTCCGCACCGGCCGAGGCCATGGCCGTGGCCTTGCCGCCCGGGGCGGCACACAGATCGAGCACCCGCTCGCCGGCGGTCGCCCCCACCACCTCGGCCACCCACTGCGAGGCCAGGTCCTGGATGTAGCCGTCGTCTCGTTCGGTGGCCGACGCCGATTCGTCCATCCGCTCGAGCGCACCCTGCGCGTCGGTCGACCCGAGGTCGGCGACCAGGCGCTCGACGATCCAGTCGGGGTAGCTGAGCCGAGTGGCGTCGTCGGGCCAGTCGACCGGGGTCTGGAGCCGATGGGCGACCCGGCGCAGCACGGCATTGACCAGCCCCCGCGACCGGCCCGCCACCACTTCGACGGTGGCCGACACGGCGGCATGGGCCGGGGTGTCGAGGAAGGCCATCTGGAAGGCGCCGAGTCGCAGCGCGGCCCGGGTCGGGGCATCGAGGGGGCCGAGGACGTACGGGGCCAGCAGGAAGTCGCAGGCCCGCTGCATGCGGGTCGTGCCGTACACCAGCTGGACGACGAACGCCCGGTCCCGGCGCTCGAGGGTGCTGGTCTCGAGCAACCGGGGCACGACCACGTTGGCCCGGGCCCCGCCGTCGACCTGGACGAGGGCCTCCTGGGCCAAGCCCCGAGCGCTGGTCACGATCTCGCGACCCCGGACCGGGCCACCGGGACGGCCCGAGCGGCCCGAGCGGCCCGAGGCGGCACGCCCGCTCACCGGCCCAGCACCTCACCTGGCGCCGGTCGGGAGCCTCGAACCCAGGCTTCGGCCTCGACCACCGGGCGGCCCTCGGTCTGCACCGACCCCAGCACCAGGGCACCCTCGCCGGTGGCGACCGCGGTCCCCGTCAACGTGCCCGGGGGTTCGCCCCCGGCGTCGGTCGCCACCGCCGCCCGGTGGACCTTGAGCCGGCGACCTCGGAAGGTGCTCCACGCGCCCCCGACCCGCACCTGGCGGGCCAGCTCGACCGCGGGGCGCTCCCAGTCGAGCCGCAGCTCTGCCACCTCCAGCTTGGCCGCATAGGTCGCCTCACCCCGCTGGGGCTCTCCGGGGCCGAGCTCGCCGCAGACGATCCCGACCAGCAGCCGCGCGCCGACCGCCGACAGTTCGGCCCGTAGCTCGTCCGCGGTCTGCTCGGCGCCGATGGGCACCGTGGCCCGGGCCAGGACCGGCCCGGTGTCGAGACCGGCCTCGACCCGCATGACGCACACGCCGGTCTCGACGTCGCCGGCGAGGATGGCCCGCTCGACCGGCGCCGCCCCCCGCCAGCGAGGGAGCAACGAGAAGTGGAGGTTGACCAGCGGCAGCGCGGCCAGCACCGGGGCCCGGAGGATCTGGCCGTAGGCCACCACCACTCCGAGGTCGGCCCCGGCCCGAAGTACATCGTCGACCTCGTCGGAGACGGCCAGGCCCAGCTCGACGGCGGCCGCCTTGACCGGCGAGGGCGACACCGCGGCGCCCCGGCCCCGACGGCGGTCGGGCCGAGACACGACCAGGACCACCTCGTGGCCGGCCGCCACCAGGGCCTGCAGCGGAGCCACCGCCGCCACCGGGCTGCCGAGGTAGACCAGCCGGCGCGGCCCCGTGATGCGCCCGGGCGGCGGAGGGGCGGTGGTCAGAGGCCCGGGGCGTGGCGTGCCCGCCACGCCCCCACCGGCGCCGGGTCGTCGTCGAGGACCGTGGCCGAGAGCTGGCGTTGGCGCAGGACCCGCTTGGCCTCCCGGCGCTGGTCGTCGTCGAGGCGTTCGAGCAGGAGGACGCCGTCGAGGTGGTCGAGCTCGTGCTGGAACAGCCGGGCCAGGAGCTCGTCGGCCTCGATGGACAGTTCGTTGCCGTCGAGGTCGAAGCCGGTGAGGTGGACCTCCCGGGGCCGAACGATCTCCCAGGACAGGCCGGGCACCGAGAGGCACCCCTCCTCGTAGACCCACTCGCCCCGGGCCTCGGTTATCACCGGGTTGACGACGGTGCGGGGGCCCTGGTCATCGTGCAGGTCGTAGACGAAGAGCCGCCTCTGAACTCCGATCTGGGGAGCGGCCAGGCCGATGCCGGGCGCCTCGTACATCGTGTCGAGCATGTCCTGGGCGAGGCGCACCAGCTTGGCGTCGACCTGGTCGACCTCGGTGGCCCGCTGCTTGAGGACCGGGTCGCCCACGACCCTGATCTCATAGGGGCTCACGGCCGCTCAGGCTAGCGTCGAGCGCCCTGTGGCCCACTACTTCCACGCCGAGCCGGCGGTGGCGTCACAGCCCCGGGCCACCGTCCTCGAGCTTCCCGACCTGCACCTGGCCATGACCACCGATCGGGGGGTCTTCTCCTACGGCGAGGTCGATCTCGGCACCCGTCTGCTACTGCTCGAGAGCCCGGTGCCGCCCGACGGCGGGCACCTCCTCGACCTCGGCTGCGGGTTCGGCCCGGTGGCGGTGACCCTGGCCCACCGAGCCCCGCGCGCCACCGTGTGGGCCCTCGATGTCAACCGCCGCGCCCTCGAGCTGACCACCGCCAACGCGGCGGCCGCCGGTGTCGGCGACCGGGTCCACGCTGTCACCGACGACCAGGTGAGTGACGACCTGCGCTTCGATGGGATCTGGTCGAACCCGCCGATCCGGGTGGGCAAGGCGGTGTTGCACCCCCTGCTCGAGCGCTGGCTCGACCGACTGGCGCCCGCCGCCCGGGCCTGGCTGGTCGTCCACCAACACCTCGGCGCCGACTCCTTGGCCCGCCACCTGAACGAGGTCGGCTACGGGGTCGAGCGGGTGTGTGCCCGCCAGGGCTACCGGGTGCTGGCGGTCTCGCCCCGGGTGGGTGGCGCCCGGTGAAGCAGTTGGGCAGCACCGAGCTCAAGCGCCTGCACCGGACGTGGCGCCAGCGCCCCCACGGGCGCCTCGCCCTCCTGCTGGATGGGATCGGCCAGCCCTACAACGTGGGCGCGGTGGTCCGCAGCGCGGCTGCCTTCCGGGTCGAGCGGCTCTACCTGGTGGGTGACACCGCCACCCCGGGGTCGGCGGCAGTGTCGAAGACAGCGCTGGGCACCGAACGCTACCTCGAGCGGACCGCCTACGACAGCCCGGCGGCGGCGCTGGCCGCGGTGCTGGCCGACGGCTTTCGCCTGGTCGGGGTCGAGCTGGCCGATCAGGCCGCTCCCCTGCACGAGCTCGATCTCACGGGCGACGTCTGCCTGGCCGTCGGCAACGAGCAGCACGGGTTGTCGGCGGCCGTGCTGGCCGGGTGCGACGACGTCGGCTACGTGCCGCTGCTGGGCCGGGTCGGCTCGCTCAACGTAGCCCACGCCGCGTCGCTCGCCTGCTACGAGGCCCGCCGCCAGACCTGGACGAACTGAGCGCGCCGGCCGTCTGAGCGCTCAGAACCGGAGGGGGTCGACCGATACCCGGAGACGGCCTGCCGGCCGGGGGTTGGCGGCCAGCGCGTCGCACAGGTGCGAGTGGTCGCCCGCCCGCACCAGCCACGAGCCGTCGACCGGACCGAGCACCTCGACCCCGAGCCGGCCCCGTAGGCCCTCGGCGTAGGTCTCGGCGACCTCGCCCGACACCAGAGCCACCGCGGTGGTCGGCGGGAGCCGCAGGTCGCGGCGTCGAGCGCCTTCGGCTACCGCCACCCGGTCGGGGTCGGCCTGGAGGGCGGCCTGAACCACCTCGTGGCCCGCCAACTTGGTCTGGAGCAGGAGTCGGCCCCCGCCGTCCCGGCCCCCGAGAAGGCGGGCGGCCCGGGCCAGGAGGGCCATCGCCTCTTCGGCGGCCCGGGCCCGGGGGGCGAGCAGCTCGGCATCGAGGTCGAGGAAGGCGACCACCTCCACTGGGCCCACCCGATGCAGGGCCGCCTCCGTACCCACCACCACCCGGGCCTCCGCCAACGCCGCCGGGTCGCCACCGGCCCGGCTGCCACTCACCTCCGCCACCGGCGTGCCGGCCAGGCGCTCGAGGTCCTCCCGGGCCCGGGTCACGCCGAGGCGCCTGACCCGCAACCGGGTCGAGCCGCAGCTCGTGCACACGGCCGGGCGCTCGGCCCCGCACCGCCCGCACACCAGCGTCCCCTCCTCGGTCGTGCCCACGGCCGCGTCGCACACCTCGCAGCGGGCCAGCGTGGCGCAGCTCCGGCAGGCCAGGAGCCGGGCCCGACCGGTGCGGTTGAGGATGCACAGCACCCGTCGGCCCGATCGGAGGGCGTCGACCAGCCGATCGGAGTAGAGGTCGGCCCGCAGGGGGTCCTCGCCGCTGCGATCGAGCACCTCCACGATCGGCCAGCCCTGGCGCTCGGCCCGACGCGACAGCGCCATGGTCGGCGCCCAGGTCAGTGCCTCCTGCGACGGGCAGGCTGACACCAGCAGGCAGGCCACCCCGGCACGCCGGGCCCGCTCGATGGCCACGTCCCGGGCGTGCCAGGTGGGCGCCGCCTCCGAGGCGTGGGCCTCGTCGTGCTCGTCGAGGACCACGATGGCCCCGAGACCGGTAGCCGGGGCCCAGGCCGCGGCTCGGGCTCCGACCACCACGTCGACCCCGGCGGCGGCCAGTGCCCACCCGCCGGGCAGGGTCGCCACCTGGCGACCTCCCCCCCGCACGGTGGCGGCCACCCGCTCGGCATCGGCATGGGTGGGGGTGACCACCAACGTCGTCGCCCCCTCGAGGGCCCGAGCCACGGCCAGCACCACCTCGCCGGTGGCGACCGCCGGCGGGAGCCGGACCACGGCCCCACCCCGGGCCAATGCGTCGGCGACCAGCTCGCCCACCGCCGCCTCGGTCGGCCCGGAACGGGCCCGGCCGGCGCCCAGGTCCCCGGGGGCCGACGTCGTGCGGCGAGCCGCCGGAAGCCCACGGACCGCGGCCGGGGGCGAGGCCGTACCCAGGAAGTGCGCCTGACGCCCGGCCCAGCGCCAGGCCGCCCAGGCGGCCAGCTCGTGCAATGGGGCGGCCGGGCCGTGACCGGTGACGCCGCCGAGAGGCCGGAGCCGCACGCCGGCGGGTGCCTCGACGTGGTCGGCCACCACCCATCCCCGCACCCGCCGGCCCTGCAGCGGGATGCGCACGATGGTGCCCACCCCGACCAGGTCGGACAGGGCGTCGGGCACCAGGTAGTCGAAGGCCCGGTCGATGGCGGGTACGTCCGGGAGCACCCGAACGACCCGCACCGACCGGGCCGGCTCGCGGTCGGAGCCGCTCAGAGGCCGAGCGCCGACTGCAACTCGGCCAGCCGGGGCGTGGCCTCCCAGGTGAAGTCGGGGTCGGGGCGACCGAAGTGGCCGTAGGCCGCGGTCTTGCGGAAGATCGGCCGGCGCAGGTCGAGGTCGCGCACGATGGCCGCCGGGCGGAGGTCGAACACCGCGTCGACCGCGGCCTCGATCTTGGCCGGGTCGACCCGCTCGGTGCCGAACGTCTCGACCAGGAGCGACACCGGGCGGGCCACGCCGATGGCGTAGGCCACCTGGACCTCGCAGCGGGCGGCCGCCCCCGAGGCGACGACGTGCTTGGCCACCCAGCGAGCGGCGTAGGCCGCCGAGCGGTCGACCTTGGTGGGGTCCTTGCCCGAGAACGCCCCGCCCCCATGACGGGCCATGCCGCCGTAGGTGTCGACGATGATCTTGCGCCCGGTCAGGCCGGTGTCGGCATGCGGGCCGCCCAGCTCGAAGCTGCCGGTGGGGTTCACGTAGATCTCGAAGTCGTCCCCTGCGAAGGCGTCGGGCACGACCGGCCGGATCACGTGCTCCTCGAGGTCGGGCCGGATCACGGTGGCGCTGTCGAGGCCCGGCTGGTGCTGGGTGGAGATGAGCACCGTGCGCAGCCGGACCGGCCGGCCGTCCTCGTAGTCGAAGGTCACCTGGGTCTTGCCGTCGGGCCGGAGGTAGGGCAGGACGCCCGACTTGCGGACCTCGGCCAGCCGGGCCGCCATCCGGTGCGCCAGCCAGATAGGCATCGGCATCAGGTCGTCGGTCTCGTCGCAGGCGTAGCCGAACATCATCCCCTGGTCACCGGCGCCCTGGGCGTCGAGCAGGTCCTCGCCGGCCGAGCCCGCCCGGCGCTCGTAGGCGGTGTCGACGCCCTGGGCGATGTTGGGCGACTGCTCGTCGATCGAGACGATGACGCCGCAGGTGTTCCCGTCAAAGCCGTAGGACTCGCGGTCGTAGCCGATGCTGCAGATCGTTTCCCGCACGATCTTGGGGATGTCGACGTAGGCGGTGGTGGTGATCTCACCGGCCACCACTGCCAGGCCGGTGGTGAGCAGCGTCTCGCAGGCGACCCGGCCCGCCGGGTCCTCGGCCAGGATGGCGTCGAGGACCCCGTCCGACACCTGGTCGGCCATCTTGTCGGGATGGCCCTCGGTGACCGACTCGGACGTGAACGTGTAGCGGCTCATGCAGTGCTCCTGTAGGTGACGACAGCGTCGAAGATGGCCCCCGCGACCGAACGCTTGTCGGTGAGGCCGATCTCGGATTCCCGACCGGCAGAGTCGACAATGATGACCGAGTTGGTGTCGTGGGCGAAACCCACACCGGGCGCCGACACGTCGTTGCCCACCACCAGGTCGAGGTGCTTGGCCGCCAACTTGGCCGCCGCGTTGGCCCGGAGGTCGTCGGTCTCGGCTGCGAAGCCCACGATCGTTTGCCCTGGCTGCTTGGCCCGGCCGATGTCGACCAGGAAGTCGTGCGTCGCCTCGAGCGCGATCTCGGTCAGGCCGTCGGACTTCTTGATCTTGTGGTCGACCACGGTGGCGGGTCGGAAGTCGGCCACCGCGGCGGCCATCACCACTACGTCGGCGCCGGCGGCCCGAGGGACAACCGCCTCCTCCATCTCCGCCGCAGTGTCGACCCGGACCACGGTCACGCCGTCGTCGACCGGAAGCTCTGCGGTCGTCACCAGCGTGACCGAGGCGCCGCGGGCATGGGCCTCGGCGGCCAGGGCGTGGCCCTGCTTGCCCGAGGAGCGGTTGGTCAGCACCCGCACCGCGTCGATCGGCTCTCGGGTGCCGCCCGCGGTGACCAGCACCGACAACCCGGCCAGGTCCCCGGCGACGCTCTCGAGCGCTGCGGTACCCCCGGCGACGCTCTCGAGCGCCGCGGTGCAGGCGGCGACGATGTCGTCGAGGTCGGCCAAGCGCCCCAAACCGACGTCGCCTCCGGCCAGGTGGCCCTCGCCGGGGTCGACCACGCGCACGCCCCGGGACCGCAGCGTGGCCACGTTGTCCCGGGTCGCCGGGTGCTGCCACATCTCGGTGTGCATGGCCGGCGCCACCACCACCGGCGCGGTAGTGGCCAGCAGGGTGGCGACCAAGAGGTCATCGGCCAGCCCGACCGCGTAGGCGGCCAGGGTGCGAGCCGTCGCCGGCGCCACCACCACCAGGTCGGCGGCCCGCCCCAACGTCGTGTGAGGGCTCGGCTCAGGCCCGTCCCACAGCGAGGTCCGAGCCGGCTCCGACGCCAGGGCATCGAAGGTCGTGGTGGTGACGAACCGCAGTGCGTCGGGGGTGAGGACCGGGCTCACGAAGGCGCCAGCATCGACCAGGCGCCGGCACAGCTCGATGGCCTTGTACGCCGCGATCCCCCCCGAGACCCCCAGCACGATCCTGCGGCCGGACAGCACGGCCGGCGGCTGGTTCAGGCGTCGACCGGGTCGAGCTCGTCGACCACGGCGTCGGGATCGATCACCTCGTAGGTGATCTTCTCGGCCGCGATCTCCTCGAAGGCGATCGACAGCGGCTTGCGAGCGGTGGTCGTGACCTGCGGCGGCACGATGGCCCCGAGGCCCTCACCGAGCTGGTTGAAGTACGAGTTGACCTGCCGGGCCCGCCGGGCGCCGAGGGTGACGAGCAGGAACTTCGACTCGGTGCGGTCGAGGAGGTCCTCGATGGGCGGGGTGATCATGCTGTCCTGGCGCCACGACATAAGACCGACAGGCTACCCGATCAATGCTCCCAGTCCGGGCTGAGGGCGAAGGCGACCGAGCGGAAGGCCCGGCAGACCATCGGGAGCTCGAAGCTGTCCCGGCCCGCGAGCGACGGGTGGGAGCCGCTCAGCGCCGCCACCGCGGCCAGCAGCTCGGCCCGGTCGTCGGCCGGCAGGGTGATGAGGTCGCTGCGCGACGACACCAGGCGCACCAGGGCGGCCGCGTCGAGGCTGAGCCCGTGGGGGAACTCGGCCCGCTGGTAGGGCCCGAACCAGGGGCTGTCGACGTCGGGGATGCGCTCCATGACCCGCTCGCTGCTGGCCGGCTGGCCCACCAACGCCTCGAGCGCCCGGACCCAGCCCCGGCGGGAATCCCAGACGTTCCAGGCGAGGCCGAGGGCGCCGCCGGGTCGCAGCACCCGGGCCATCTCGGGCACCGCCAGGGACCGGTCGAACCAGTGGTAGGCCTGCCCCACGACCACCGCGTCGAAGGATCGGGTCGGCACCGGGAGCGACTCGGCCTGGCCGGCCAGCACCTCCACGCCGGGCAGGTTGCGGGCCAGCACCACCCGCATGGCCGGATCGGGCTCGACCGCCACCACTTCGTGGCCGAAGCGCACCAGGGCGGCCGACAGCTTGCCGGTGCCGGCGCCGAGGTCGAGTACCCGGCGGGGCTCCTCCCCCACCAGCCAGTACACGAGATCGTCGGGGTAGCCCGGGCGCGATTCGTCGTACAGGTCGGCCACCGCCCCGAAGGACTGCGCCCTCGCTGCCGGCGAGGCCTTCACGACGGGTCTCGCTCGGCCGCGGCGCGGGCCGACTCGGCGGCCACCGCCCGCCGGGCGGCGATGAGCGCCTGCAACTCGTCGACCGCGGCGTCGAGGTCGTCGTTCACCACCACCACCGCGTCAAGCGCCGCGGCCGTCGCCCCCTCGGCGGCGGCGGCCGCCAACCGCTCGGCGATGCGGTGCTCGGGATCACCGCGGGTACGCAGCCGCCGTTCGAGCTCGTCGCCCGACGGGGGCTGGAGAAACACCAACAGGGCCGCCGGATCGATGGCCCTGACCTGGGCCGCGCCCTGGACGTCGATCTCGAGGAGCACGTCGCGACCGGAGGGCGGGCGGGGCACCGGGGTGCCGTAGAGGTGGCCGAGGAACTCGGCCCATTCGAGGAAGCCGCCCCGGGCTACCTCGGCCTCGAACTGGTCGCGCTCGACGAAGACATAGGCGTCGTCGGCCTCGCCCGGGCGCTGGCCCCGGGTCGTCCAGGATCGGCTGAGCCACAGCGACGGATCGCGGGTGACGAGCTGGCGGACCACGGTTCCCTTGCCGACCCCTCCCGGGCCGGAGACCACGATGATCAGCGGTCGGCGCGCATCAGCTGCCGTAGGCCTCGAGCAGCGCCGAGCGCTGCTGGGAGCCCAGGCCCCGGAGCCTCCGGGTCTCGGAGACGCCGGTCTCCTCCATGAGGCGACGGGCCTTGACCTTGCCGAGCCCCGGCAGGGACTCGAGGGCGGCGAGCACCTTGGTCTTGCCGACGACCTCGTCGGAGTCGGCCAGGTCGAGGAGCTCGGCCAAGCTCACGGTGCCGAGCTTGAGGCGCTCCTTCAGCTCGGCCCGCTGGCGTCGAGCGGCCGCCGCCTTCTCGAGCGCGGCGGATCGCTGTTCGGGAGAGAGAGAAGGGGGTGACGGCATGGGCGCACCCTAGGCCCGCCGGTGCGGCGATGCGAGAAGCCCCGTGTCCCTGACCGACCCCCCGCCGGCCGGCACCGGTGGCGCTCCGGGGGGCTCAGGCCAGGCCGGCGACCAGGGCCGCGGCCGCGGCCGCAGGGTCCTCGGCGGCGGTGACCGCTCGGCCCACCACCAGCAGATCCGCCCCGCCGGCCAGCGCGTCGGCCGGTGTCGCCGTGCGAGCCTGGTCGTGGGTGGGCGACCCGGTCGGCCGGGTGCCCGGCACCACCAGGGTCAGGCGGGGGGCCAGCTCCCGCACCAGGGGCAAGTCGGGGGCGCCGCACACCAGACCGCCGCAACCCGCCTCGAGGGCGGTGGCGACCCGCTTGGGCACGATGTGGGGCGGGGCGTCGTCATCCGAGGTGAGGACGGTCACGGCGAGCGCGGTCGGTTCGGACAGGCCGGCCCGGTTGGCGCCCTCCCGCAGGCCGTCGACGCCGGCCCGAAGCATGGCCACCCCGCCGAACGCGTGGAGGGTCAGGTATCGGACCCCGAGAGCGCCGATGACGGTGGCCGCCCGGTTCACGGTGGTGGGGATGTCGAACAGCTTGAGGTCGAGGAACACGTCGTAGCCGAGGGCGTTGAGGGTGCCCACGGCATCGGGGCCGGCGGCCGAGTAGAGCTCGAGGCCGACCTTGGCCACGCCGAACCAGGGCTGAAGCTCGCGGGCCAGGCGGAGGGCGACGACCAGGTCGTCGACGTCGAGCGCCAGGGCCAATTGCTGGCGTACCCGGGCCTCCACGGCCGCGCCGGGGGCGGTACCTCCCTCGCTCATGGGTGCTGCTCCCTCTCACTGGGTGGATCGTGGGCGGTGACCGGCGCCGACCCGACGGCTCCGCTGAGCTCGGCGATCGTCCTCACGCCCTGTCGTCGGCCCCATGCTCGCAGACCGTCGAGGACGAGCCAGGGAGCCCGGGGATCGGCGAAGGAGGCGGTGCCCACCTCGACCGCGCCGGCCCCGGCCAGCAACAGCTCGGCGGCCGCCGCGCCGGTGTCGACCCCGCCGACGCCCACGAGGGGCAGCGTCGGGTGGGCCTGGTGCACGTCATGCACGGCCCGGACCGCGACCGGGTGCACCGCTCGTCCCGACAGCCCCCCGCCGCCGGGGCCCGAACCCAGGCGGTAGGCCCGGGTCTCGGGATCGATGGCCAGGCCCAGCAGGGTGTTCACCAGCACGACGGCCTCGGCCCCGGCAGCCTGCGCCGCCCCTGCGATCTCGGCCAGGTCGGCCACGTTCGGGCTCAGCTTGGCCCAGCGAGGGCGGCCGCAGGCCTCGGTGGCCGCCACCGCGGCAGCCGTGGCCTCGGCCGAGTGGGCGAACATCCGGCGGCGGTCCTCGAGGTTGGGACAGCTCACGTTGACCTCGACCGCCACCACCGCCGCCGGCGCGTCGGCCAATAGGGCGGCCGCGGCCGCGAACTCCTCGACCGTGCGGCCCCAGATGCTGGCCACCACCCGGGCGCCGGTGGCAACCAGCGGCGGCAGGTCGTCGGCCAGCCAGGCGGCCACCCCCGGGCCTTGGAGGCCGACCGAGTTCAGCATTCCGGCCGACGCCTCGACCACCCGGGGTGCCGGGTTGCCGGCCCACGGGGTGGCGGCCAGGGACTTCACCACCACCGCTCCCAGCTGGCTCAGGTCGCCGTAGCGGGCGAGCTCGGCGCCGTGGCCGGCGGTACCCGAGGCCGTGAGGACCGGGTTCGGGAGGACCACCGAGCCGATGGTGGTGGTCAGGTCGAGCGACGAGGGCTCCGGGGTCGAACCCGAGGTCACAACCCGAGGCCGAGCTGCTCGCCCTCGGCGTTGGCGTGGTGCTCTTGGAGGGTACGGACCCGCAGCGGCGTCTCGGCCCAGTCGGCCATCCCCTGGGCCGCGGCCAGGGCGGCCGCCACCGTGGTCAGCACGGGCACGCCGGCGTCGGCCGCGGCCCGGCGGATGTAGTCGCCGTCCGCTCTCGGCCCTCGGCCCCGAGGGGTGTTCACCACCAGGTCGACCTTCCCGGCCGACAGGAGGTCGAGGGCCGTGGTCGCGGCCGGGTCCTGTCCGTCGGCGCCCTGCGACACCTTGTCGACCTCGGTGACGACGCTCACCCCGTGCTCGACCAGGAAGGCGGCCGTGCCCTCGGTGGCGGCCACCGCGAAGCCCAGGTCGGCGAAGCGGCGGGCCGCGACCAGTCCGGACGCCTTGTCCCGGTCGGCGAGCGAGAGGAACACGGTGCCGGCGGTGGGCAGAGCATCGCCGGCCGCCATCTGGCTCTTGGCGAAGGCGAGGCCGAAGGTCCGGTCGATGCCCATGACCTCGCCGGTCGAGCGCATCTCGGGCCCGAGCACCCGGTCGATGCCGGGGAAGCGGCTGAAGGGCAGCACCGCCTCCTTGACCGACACGTGGCCGCCGTTGGCCGGTGGCCGCAGAAGGCCCTCGGTGCGCAACTCGGCCAGGGTGGCGCCAGCCATGACCCGGGCCGCGATCTTGGCCAGCGGCACGCCCGTCGCCTTGGCCACGAACGGCACCGTCCGGCTGGCCCGGGGGTTGGCCTCGATGACGAAGACCTCGCCGTCGCGCACCGCGTACTGCACGTTGACCAGGCCGACGACACCCAGGGCGTCGGCGATGGACCGGGTGTGGCGCTCGATGGTGGCCACCTCCTCGGTGGTCAGGGTCTGGGGGGGGATGGCGCAGGCCGAGTCGCCGGAGTGGACCCCGGCCTCCTCCACGTGCTCCATCACCGCGCCGATGACCACCTCGCCGGTGGCATCGCGAAGGGCGTCGACGTCGACCTCGACGGCATCCTCCAGGAACCGATCGACCAGCACCGGCCGCTCGGCCGACAGTCCGCCTTCCCGACCGAGCGAGCCCGCGGGGCCGTCGGCGCCGTGGGTGGCCAGCTCGGCCATCGCCGCGTCGAGGGCGTCGTCGTCGTAGACGATGGTCATGGCCCGCCCCCCGAGCACGTAGCTCGGCCGGACCAAGACCGGGTAGCCCACCCGGGCCGCGACCTCCCGGGCTTGGTCGGCGTCGAGGGCGGTGCCCCCCGGCGGCTGGGGGATGGCCAGCTCGGCGCACAGCGCCGACCACCGTTCGCGATCCTCGGCCCGGTCGATCGACGCCGGGGGCGTGCCCAGCACCAGTTCGGGGGGCAGCAGGCCCGCCAGCTTGAGCGGGGTCTGCCCACCCAGGCTCACGATCACCCCGACCACGGTCCCGGTCCGGCGCTCGGCGTCGAGCACGTTGGCTACGTCCTCAGGGGTCAGCGGTTCGAAGTAGAGGCGGTCCGAGGTGTCGTAGTCGGTGGACACCGTCTCGGGGTTGCAGTTGACCATCACCGTCTCGAAGCCGGCGTCGCGCAGGGCGAAGCTGGCGTGGACGCAGCAGTAGTCGAACTCGATGCCCTGGCCGATCCGGTTCGGGCCCGAGCCGAGGATGACGATCTTGGGCTTGGACGAGGGCGCCACCTCGTCCTCGTCCTCGTAGGTGGCGTAGTGGTACGGGGTCGAGGCCTCGAACTCGGCGCCGCAGGTGTCGACCGTCTTGAATGTCGCCGCCACCCCGGCGGCCAGGCGGGCGGCCCGCACCACGCCCTCGTCGACCCCCCACAGCCATCCCAGTTGGGCGTCGGCGAAGCCGAGCCGCTTGGCTCGCCGCCAGCGGACGCGGGTCATGGCGTCGAGGCCGACCTCGGCCAACTCGGCCCGCTCGTCGACGATGCGGGCCATCTGCTCGAGGAACCAGGGGTCGACGGCCGTCGCCGCGTAGAGCCGCTCGATGGTCACCCCCCGACGCAAGGCAGCCTCGAGCTCGAAGAGCCGCTCGGGGGTGGCGGTGGCCGCCCGGCGGACGAGCTCGGCCTCGTCGAGGGCGTCGGGCCCGTAGGGGGCCTCGCCCGGGTCGCAGTTGAGGCCGAGACGCCCCAGCTCGAGGCTCCGGAGCGCCTTCTGGAGCGACTCGGGGAAGGTCCGGCCGATGGCCATGACCTCACCCACCGACTGCATCTGGGTGCCGAGAACGGGCTCGTGACCCGGGAACTTCTCGAACGCCCACCGGGGCACCTTGGTCACGACGTAGTCGATGGTGGGCTCGAAGCTGGCCGGGGTCTCGCCGGTGATGTCGTTGGTGATCTCGTCGAGCGTGTAGCCGACGGCCAGTCGGGCCGCGATCTTGGCGATGGGGAAGCCGGTGGCCTTGGAGGCCAACGCCGAGCTGCGGCTGACCCGGGGGTTCATCTCGATCACGACCTGCTCGCCCGTCGTCGGGTCGACCGCGAACTGGACGTTGGAGCCCCCGGTCTCGACCCCCACCCTGCGGATGCAGGCGAACGCTGCGTCGCGCATGGCCTGGTACTCGACGTCGGTCAGCGTCTGGGCGGGGGCCACGGTCACCGAGTCGCCGGTGTGGACGCCCATCGGATCGAGATTCTCGATCGAGCAGACGACCACGCAGTTGTCGGCCCGGTCCCGCATGACCTCGAGCTCGAACTCCTTCCACCCGGCGATCGAGCGCTCGATGAGGATCTCGCGGATGGGGCTGGCGGCCAGGCCGGCGGTGGCGATGGCCTCGAACTCCTCGGGGGTGCTGGCGATGCCGGTGCCCTTGCCGCCGAGGATGTACGCGGGGCGGATGATGACGGGCAGCTCGATGTCCTCGAGGACGCGACGCGATTCCTCCATGTCATGGGCGATGCCCGACGCCGGTACGCCGAGACCGATCTCCTGCATGGCCACCTTGAACTGGCCGCGGTCTTCGGCCGTGGCGATGGAGGTGGCGTTGGCCCCGATGAGCTCGATCCCGAGGCGCTTGAGCACGCCGGCCTCGTGGAGTTGCATGGCCAGGTTCAGCGCCGTCTGTCCACCGAGAGTCGGCAGCACGGCGTCGGGACGTTCGCGTTCGAGGATGGCGGTCAGCACGTCGACATCGAGCGGCTCGATGTAGGTCCGGTCAGCGAAGTCGGGGTCGGTCATGATCGTCGCCGGG